>NZ_JBITHZ010000022.1:0-200043 GCF_044458585.1 Nonomuraea sp. NPDC050451 | reverse complement strand
GGTGGATACGACTTCGACACTCGAATCCTTGCAGCTCAGGGGCACCTTTTCTCTTGTTTCAGGCCGTTACCACCCGACCGATTGAATACCTGGGGTTAACCCCCGTCCCGAGGGTGCCCCTGCCGATCGAGGACGATGAGTGTGCACCGGATATGAATGCTTTGTCCGGTAATCATGGTCGAACCTTTGCTTCGTCTGTTGTCCGAATCCGGGCCTGATCACAGGTATTTAAAAGATGACAGGGATCAGGTGGGCCAGGTGATCGGGCCGCACCAACATGACACCACCTCACCACAACGCAACACCACCGAACCACATCATCCGCCGTGCACCGCGACCGCGGCCCATACCGTTTAGCACGACTGACGGCGCTCAACTGCCGATCGATGACAGCGACCGCCCGGTCATTCCGGGCCGACGTGCTGGAAACGGCTGTCTCATCTCACCTGCACAGGTGGGTGCGTTCCTGCACGCCAGAGCCGCTCTTACTCTGTGGCGCCTCCAAGAAGCAATACGCGGTGAGATGGCGGCGACGCCGCGTGGAGACCGCCGGTGCCCCGGCCTGGAGTTGATCGTCGGATTCGGCCTTGACCGTCGCCATCCAGGTGGGCGTCGATACGCCCTGTCCGGCACGGCCATCGGTGCGGCGGGTGACGACCACAGGCGTGCTCGCCCGAGCATGCCACCGCATCGGCCGCGTCGGACGGGAACACGACGACCCCAGCGCTCCATGCCGTACAGGCGGCGGCACGGGCAACGGGATCGCCGTGCGCCGTGCCCAGCGATCGCCGGGGTCGTGGCTGAGCGGGACATCGCGGGATGAGTGCTCGGAACAGGACCTCCAAAGGCACACCCTGTGACCAGGGCGACCAGTTCCTTCACCAGCCGCTTCGGGGCTGGGCGCAACAACCCTGTGCCGTGCGCCACCCCGCTCCCCCTGCTCACCGCCACACCAGCCCTACCCAACAGCACCGAAGAGAAGAGGAACGAGACACGCCATGGCCGAGGGACGCACGTTCAAACGCTGTTCCTGCCGCGACAGCGACGGCAAGGAACTCGGGCAGAAATGCCCCAAGCTCCGCCGCGCCGACGGCGGGTGGAGCTACCGGCACGGCATCTGGAACTACCAGATCGAACTCCCGCCCAGCCCTGACGGCAAGCGGCGTGGGCCCCTGCGCCGCGGCGGCTTCGCCACTCAGGACGCAGCCAAGGACGAACTCGGCCAGGTGCGCGACCTGCTTGCGCTGGCAGACCCGCGCGAGCCCGCCACCCGCACCCAGATCGCCGACCTGATCAAACGCACGCTGGCCGAGACCAACACGCTCCCGAACGCGGAGACCGTCCGCCGAAAGATCAAGACCGGGCAGCATCTGACCCAGGAGATCACCGTCGAGCAGTGGCTGACCGAGTTCCTCAACCGCAAGCGGAGGATCGAGGAGACCACCCGACGCTCCTACGAAGGCCATATCCGGCTTTACCTGACGCCGTATCTGGGACAGTTGCGGTTGGATCAGCTCAAGGTCAGCGACATCGCGTTGATGTTCGAGCAGATCGAGGAGTTCAACGACACCATCACCGAACGCCGCACCGATCCGGACCCGGTGGTACGGGCGAGCGTCAAGTATCGGCGGCCGATCAGCGTCGCGACGATGCACAGCATCCGTGCCACCCTGCGGCACGCGTTGAACATGGCGATGCGCCAGGATCGGCTGATCGACTTCAACCCTGCCGCCGTGTTGGAGATGCCGGCCAAGGCCCGGCCCAGAGCGCTGGTGTGGACCGACGACCGGGTCCGCGCCTGGCAGATTGACTACCGCGAATACCGCCAGGCGGAAAAGCAGCGCCGCGCCGGTAGACGGGTCGATCCGATCGACGCCTACACCAGCGTGCCGCGCCCGTCGTCGGTGATGGTGTGGACGCCCGCTCAGACCCGCCTGTTCCTCGAAGAGGCACGACGGCATCGCCTGTTCGCCCTGTATCAGTTGATCGCGCTGCGCGGGCTACGCCGGGGCGAGGCGTGCGGGCTGCGCTGGAAGGAGGTCGACCTCGACGGCCGCACCCTGACGGTGAACTGGCAACTCGTGCAACTGGCCTGGCAGGTCCGCGAGGGCACGCCGAAGACCGACGCCTCCGTGCGGACCATCGCCCTCGACACCGACACCGCCCAGGTGCTGCGCGCTCACCGGCAGCAGCAACTCCAGGAACGGCTGGCCATGGGCGAGGCGTGGACCGACACCGGGTTCGTCTTCACCCAACCCGACGGCAGCCGCCTGCATCCCCAGCACGTGTCCGACCAGTTCCTCTGGCTGGCCTACCTGGCTGGCCTGCCACCCATCCGGCTCCATGACCTCCGCCATGGCGCCGCCTCGCTCATGCTGGCCGCCGGAGTGGAGATGAAGGTGGTACAAGAAACCCTGGGACACACCTCCAGCGCCTTCACCGCTGACACCTACACATCTGTCTACCCGCAGGTCGCCCCGGCCGCGGCCGAGAAGACCGCGGCCTTGCTGTTCGGCAAGGAAGACCAGGCCGAACCCGGGAAACTCATCTCCCTGAGGAGCTGACAGTCGGATTAGGCATCCGGCCCCGCACCCGCCGCCTGCTCGTGGCGAGGCGGGGCCGCTGCTCTTCCCGCAGCTGCCGGAGGCGGTGAGTGGATCATGGTTTGTGCGCGGTTGGTGCGCCCGAGCACGTACGGAGCACGCAACCGCTAGACGAAAATTCTAGAACGCATCCGATCCCGCATAACCACAGGTCAAACCATGATCAAAGCGCGCCCTGCAGGATTCGAACCTGCGACCGTCGGATTAGAAGTCAAGGCCAAGGAGTCCCGCACCTGGTACTCCTTCGCCGTCGCCTACGTACACGCCTGGTGGCCCCACGCGGCGGCCAAGTCCCGCGAGGGCATGACCGACACACTCGCTACCCTGACCCGCGTCCTGGTGGGCGATGTGCCCGGCCGGCCATCCGACGAGATCATCCGGCGGACACTGCGCGCATACTCGTTCTTGCCCGAAGACCGCAGGCCGACTCCGACGCCGGAGATCTCACGGACCTTGCGCTGGCTGGAGAGTGCGTCGCTCCCGCTGAGCGCTCTGGAGGAGACCAAGCACGCTCGTACGGCCTTGGAAGCTCTGGCGCTGCTTCTGGACGGCAAGGCCGCGGCGACCTCGACCTATCGCCGCAAGCGGGCCGTCTTCCACCACGCTCTGGAATACGCCGTGGAGCTGGAGGAGCTTTCGGCAAATCCGCTCCACAAGGTCAAGTTCCGCAAGGCCAAGGTGAGCGGCGAGGTTGATCGGCGCTCGGTGGTCAATCCGCAGCAGGCCCGCGAACTGCTCACTGCGGTGACCTATGTGGGACGGTCCCGCGGGCCGATGCTGGCCGCGATGTTCGCCTGCATGTACTTCGGCGGCCTACGTCCGGCTGAGGCGGCCGGACTACGCCAGAAGGACTGTCACCTCCCGGCGAAGGGCTGGGGCCTATTGACACTGGAGAAGACCAGGCCCCAGAGCAACAAGCGGTTCACCGACTCCGGGCAGGCCCACGATGAACGCGGCCTGAAACACCGGGACGTGAAGCAGACACGCACCGTTCCCATCCCGGCTGAACTGGTGGCCATCCTCCGCGATCACATCGCAGCGTTCGGGGTCGGCGAGGACGGCCGGCTCTTCCGCACTCGCACAGGCGGCGTGATCTCCGGGTCTGCCTACGCGAAGGTCTGGCAGGAAGCTCGGACGTACGCCTTCACACCCGACCAGGCCGCATCTCCCCTGGCGGGCAGGCCATACGACCTGCGCCACGCGGCCGTCTCGCTCTGGCTCAACGCAGGCGTGCACGCCCCGGAAGCGGCCGAACGAGCGGGCCACGGCGTGGACGTGATGCTCCGCGTCTACGCCAAGTGCATCGACGGCCAACGGGAAGTCGCCAACCGGCGCATCTTGGACGCGCTCGCTGGATGATCCACAACCCACGGCAGGACCCCGGGACACCTCGGGGTCCTTTCGCCGTTCCGGGGCTCGAAACCGCCGTACCCACCTGGGGAAACGGGCGTGCGAGCATTCCGCGTATGTTCCGCGACCAGTGGCACAGGGCTGCTTTCGGCCGCCTCACCCTGCCTACGAGCCAAGACCACCGATCATGCGAAAGACCAGGTCAACCCGCAGATTGCCTGGTCTTGGACGCGCGCCCTGCAGGATTCGAACCTGCGACCGTCGGATTAGAAGTCCGGTGCTCTATCCAGCTGAGCTAAGGGCGCTCCCGCCTTATTGTGCATGATCCGGCGACATGTCACGCACACGTTTTCCTCGTGTCAGTCTGTCAGCCCGATCACACCCCACATGAACAGCGTCCCCAAGGCCGCAGTCGTCAGGGTCAAGCCGGTGGCCCGGAAGGGTGTGTGGGCCTCTGGGAGGATATCGGAGGCGGCTGGATTGGGGAGGAAACCGGCGAAAAGACCTAGGTTGGCGCTCAGGCGCTGTCCGGGATGGTGATGAGGGAGTTCAGGGGGAGACGCGTCCAGGAACAGGAAGGCAGGGGCGCGGCGGCGGGCGTGTCGTAGAGGGATGTGACCGTCCGTGAAGTTGTGAGGGGTTATCTCTGTCACCGCGGCCATCGTCGGGGAGGTGTCTGTCTGGTGGGCGGGCTGTCCGGGAGGCTGTGGCCGATTCGAGCGTCGGCGGGGAGGCCAGCATGGGTGTGGGTGTGGTGATGGGTCTGCGTGGTGGTGGCTGGTGTGGTGGCGGCTGGCATGGTGGGTGTCGTGGTCGGTCTCGTGGGCGTCGGGCATGGCTATCGAGCGTTTGGCGATGAGGATGGGTGGGAGCGCCGGGGCGAAGATCAGCGTTCGCAGGGGTATGCCGAACGCCGCCGCCAGGGGTTTGAGGAGGAGATCGGAGGACACCTGGCCGAGCATCGGCCCCAGCAGTGGCGCTGAGGACCCGGCCGCGCTGGCCCGCCTGCACAGCACCCGGCAACACAGCACCCAGCCGCGCAGCACCCCGCGGCGCAGGACCCAGCAGTAGAGGACCCTGCGGTGGAGGACCCCGCGGCGGAGGATCCGGCCGCGCAGCATCCTTCGGTGTAAGGCCCCTTGGCGCAGGACCCGCCGGTGGAGGAGCCCGCGGTGCAGGTCCCCGGCCGCGCAACATCCTTCGCTGTAAGGCCCCTTGGCGGAGGACCCGCCGGTGAAGAACCCGGCCGTTTGGGACCTCGCAGTGTAGGAACCGGTGGCGGGGAGCAGGTGGTGACCGGGGATGGTGCGGTTGGTGAGTGGGGTTCGCACGCAGCATGAGGGGTGGTGCAAGCGTGAGGAGGGTTGGGGGGAGAGGTCGGTTTGGAGGGCGGGGTGGGATGGGGGGAGCTGGGGAAAAGGCGGGGCGGGGGTGGGGCAAAAGGGTCTAAGCTCTCGTGGCATGGTCGCGACGCTCCTGCATGAGATTCCGTTGCAGGGCGGGGACGTGACTGACGGGGTGGTGCGGGTCGGTGACACCGTGCGTAGACCGGCCAGTACGTCGACACCCGCCGTGCACGCCCTGCTCCGGCACCTTCAGGCTCGTGGGTTCGGAGGGGCACCGCGGGTGGTGGGGATGGACGGGCTCGGGCGGGAGATCCTCACGTATGTGCCGGGTACGACCGGGTTGCGGCTTGAGAGCGTGAGTGATGAGGCGCTGGCCGGGCTTGCGGTGTTGCTTCGGGAATATCATGACGCGACTGTCGGGTTTCCGCTGTCCCTGGAGGGGTGGGAAGGTGGGTCAAATGACGACAAATCGCCAGAAATCATCGGACATTGTGATTTAACGCCAGAAAACGTGATATTTCGCGAAGGCAGGCCCCGCGCGCTGATCGACTTCGACCTGGCCCGGCCCACCACGCGGCTCTTCGACGTCGTCACCACGCTTCGCCACTGGGCCCCCATCGCCGACCCCGTCGACCGCGCCCCGCTCCTCCGCAACCTCGACGTGGGCGAGCGGCTGCGGCTGTTCTGCGACGCGTACGGCGTGCCGCCCCGCGACCGCCGCCGCCTCCTCGAACTGGCCAGGCTCCGCTTCCACCGCTCCTACGACGTCATGCGCACCCGCGCCTCGGCGGGCGGCAACTGGGCGAAGATGTGGGCGGGCGGCGCCGGCGAGCGCATCCGCCGCGCGGCGGCCTGGCTGGACGTACACGAAGACGAGCTCCATGCCCACCTGGTGTGACCCGCTGGGGCTCGCCCTCGGGGTGGCCCTCGACCGGCTGATCGCCGACCCGCAGAGCGCCGCTCACCCGGTCGCCGTCTTCGGGCGTGTCGCCGCGAAGGTGGAGAAGTCCCTGTACGCGGACAAGAAGGCGCACGGGGTGGCACATGTCGCCATCTGCGTCGGGGGCGCGACCGCGCTCGGAGTCCTCGCCCAGCGGATCCCCCACGCCCGTACGGTCGTCACAGCCGTCGCCACCTGGGCCGTGCTCGGTGGCACCACGCTCGCCCGCGAGGGCGAGTACATGGCGGACGCCCTCGAGCGCGACGACCTGGAACGAGCCAGGACCCGGCTCCCCCACCTCTGCGGCCGCGACCCCTCCCACCTCGAGGCCAAGGAACTCGCCAGGGCCACGGTCGAGTCGCTGGCCGAGAACACCTCCGACGCCGTCGTGGCCCCGCTCTTCTGGGGCGCGGTGGCGGGCGTGCCGGGGCTGCTGGCGTACCGGGCGATCAACACGCTGGACGCCATGGTCGGCCACCGCTCCCCCCGCTACGAACGGTTCGGCTGGGCGGCGGCCAGGCTCGACGACGTGGCGAACTACGTCCCGGCCAGGGTGACGGGGCTGCTCACGGTCCTGGCCGGGCCGGACCCCGGCCGCGCGTTGGCGGTGCTCAGGCGGGACGGCCACCGGCACCCCAGCCCGAACGCCGGCAGGTGCGAGGCCGCCTTCGCCGGGGCGCTCGGCGTCACCCTGGGCGGCACGAACGTCTACCAGGGCAGGACCGAGCACCGCCCGACCATGGGCGACGGGCCCGAGCCCGACGTCAAGGACATCCGCCGTGCGGTACGTCTTACGCGCGCCGTCAGCCTGGCCGCCGCCGGAGCGGCCGTACTGACGGCTTGGGCCCTGCGAAATCGCCACAAATAGGCCGGCGGGAGGATTGCGGACGGCCGCGCAATTGCGCGGTAATCAGCTATTGACTGCTTTTCACATTACGCGGTTGAGGTTGAGCACCAACCAGACCACGAATATCGCGAGCAAAGTGATCCCGATCATCGACTTCGCGGCGTTGTTCGCAACCTCCTTCCTGGCCGTGACCTGCTTGGCGCTCTGCTTCCACACCTGACGCATGATGATCATCGTCTGGAAGCGGCGGCCGAGGGCGAACACGGCGAGGGCGATGATGATGAATAGAATGACGCGACCGTCTGCAGGTTCCACGGAGATCCCCCCTGTGGGCCGTGAAGCTACTCAATCCCCCGAGACATTTGAGGAATCAGGATACTCGGACGGACGCGGTTTGTGATTTGAATTATGGACCGAGATCCACAACGATCGGGGCGTGGTCGGAAGGGCCCTTACCCTTGCGGGCCTCGCGGTCGACGTACGCCGACCGCACCCGCCCAGCGACGTCCGCGCTCGCGTAGACCAGGTCGATGCGCATCCCCTTGTTCTGGTGGAACATCCCGGCCCGGTAATCCCAGTACGTGAACGGGTGCGGGCCCTTCATCGGCGTCGGCACCACGTCGTGCAGCCCGAGCGCCCGCAGGTCGGCCAGGGCCCGGCGTTCGGCGGGGGTGACGTGGGTGGCACCGACGAACAGCGCGGGGTCCCACACGTCGGCATCTGTGGGGGCGACGTTGTAGTCGCCGCACGCCACCAGCGGCATGGCCGTCTCGGCCGCCAGCGCGTCCCGGAGGGCGGCGAACCAGGCCAGCTTGTACGCGTAGTGCGGGGAGTCCACGGTGCGGCCGTTCGGCGCGTATAGGGACCAGACGCGCAATCCCCCGCAGATGGCGGCCATGGCGCGGGCCTCCAGGGCCACCGCTTCCACGCCGTCGAGCTGCCCGAAGCCGGGCTCGCCGGGGAAGCCGAGGGTCACGTCGTCGAGGCCGACCCTGGAGAGGAGGGCCACGCCGTTCCACCGGCCGTCGCCGTGGGCCGCGGCGGCGTAACCCAGCTCCCCTACCTCCGCCGTGGGGAACGCCTGGGCGGAGCATTTGGTCTCCTGGAGGCAGAGGACGTCGGGTTTCGCCTCGGCGAGCCACTCGAGCAGACGGGGCAGCCGGGCCTTGACGGAGTTCACATTCCACGTGGCTAGGCGCATGCCTCCAGCCCATCAGAAATCCATCTTTTACGCTCACGACGGGCCACCCCACCCGCCGCACATGGCCGGGCTCTGTCCAGGGAGACGGTCACGAGGTGTGCGGGGCCGGGCGCCGTTACGGCGCCTTCTGGGCCGTCGGATGGGAAACCCGTGACCGACGGACACAACCCGGAAAGCGGGCGTGTGCGTGGATCCGAGCCGGAAGCTATGCACTCCTTTGGGCTTTCGACCGGGCGGTTCGCGGTACGAGTGCATCAGCGTCCGACCGGCCGGATGGCGGTCCGCCCTTCTTCTGCGATCCGGCCGGGCGGCCTCTCTCGCTTCACTTCTGGGGGAAATCATGATGGACGAGTCAGAGTTTTCCGAGCCGCTCACACGCGACCTGTGCGGCACGATGCCCGTGCACCGCCGGCTGCTCAACGAGAGCATGTCCTACCGCGCGCGGCGGGCGTCCATCGAGAACCAGGCGACGCAGTACAGGCTCGGCACCCGCATGGTCAGCCGCACCGGCGTGATCAGCATCCCCGTCGTCGTGCACGTCGTCCACAACCCGGCCCGTCCCGAGCAGAACCTCGGCATCGACCAGATCCACAGCCAGATCGAGATCCTCAACCAGGACTTCCGGGCCGCCAATCCCGACGTGACGAAGGTGCCGCCCGTCTGGAAGTCGCTGGTGGCGGACTCGATGATCGAGTTCCACCTCGCGACCCGCGGCCCGAACGGGGAGCCGACCGACGGGATCGTCCGCGTGGAGACCCAGCGGATGGGCTTCACCCACGACGACCTGGTGAAGTCGAGCGCCGCCGGCGGGGCCGACCCGTGGCCCAGCGACCAGTACCTCAACATTTGGGTGTGCCAGCTGAAGGGCGGGCTGCTCGGCTACGCGCAGTTCCCCGGCGGGCCGCCGGACACGGACGGCGTCGTCATCCGCCACTCCGCCTTCGGGGACACGGGCACCGCGGCACCGCCCTTCCACCTGGGCCGGACCACGACGCACGAGATCGGCCACTGGCTGAACCTCTTCCACATCTGGGGGGACGACGGCGAGGGCTGCAGCGGTGACGACAAGGTGGCCGACACGCCGAACCAGGCCGGCAACAACACCGGAATGCCGACTTTTCCCCATGTTTCGTGCAACAACGGCCCCAACGGCGACATGTTCGTGAACTACATGGACTACACCGACGACGCCGGCATGATGATGTTCACGAGCGGCCAGTCGACGCGGATGAACGCCTGCCTGGAGGGTCCGCGGGCGTCCTTCCTGGTCCAGCAGCTGGCCGCGCGCCCGGAGGAGCGGATCCCGGCGGGCGTCGCCTCCCCCGGTGAGACGCGGCTCACCGGCAACGGGTCGCAGCGCGACCTGGAGCAGCTGCTCCAGGAGGTGCTGAAGGACACCCGCGCCGCGCTGAACGTGGTGGCCGGGAACCGCCAGGTCCGATGAGCGTCGTCGTGATGAACGAGGAAGCGCCGGACGTCGTCGGAGCCTGGACGCACTCCTACGAGGAGGACACCGACGCGGTGGCGGTGTACCGGCCCGAGGATTTCACGTTCCGGCCTTCGCGGCGGCCCCGGCGCGGGATGGAGTTCCACTCCGACGGAACCTTCGTCGAGTGGATTCCCGGGCCGGACGACCGGCCCAGGAAGATCGTCGGCCACTGGGAGCGTCAGGGAGCCGACCGGATCCGGATCACCTTTCCCGGGGGTTCGGGCCAGCCGTTCGTCCTGACCGTCGTGTCCCGCGAGGACGACCAACTCTCCTTCGCGAAATGAGCCTGCGCGAGATGAGCCTGCGCGAGATGAGCCTGCGCGAGATGAGCCTGCGCGAGATGAGCCTGCGCGAGATGAGCCTGCGCGAGATGAGCCGTGGAGGACGCCGGTGAAGTACGGCATCGTCAGTGAGGCCGCGGTCGAGGAGATCGCTGGCCTCGAATGGGCGCGGCTGGGCGACACGCTGCTGTGCTGGACCGAGGACGACGAGCGCTGGCCCGCCGGCCTCGCCCTGGCGGAGCCCGCCGCGCAGACCCCCGGCCTGTATCTGGTGACCCAGGTGGGCCGGATGTTCCAGCGCGAGCACCCCGACATTCCCGTCCTGGTCGACAAGGGCCGCTACCTCGTGGTCGGCCCGACCCCGGAGCAGGCAGGGGCCGTACGGGCGCGTGAAGACGTCTGCTATCAGATGCGCCCGCTGACCGGCGGGATCACCGTGTTCCGGACCGTGGCCCCGGCCCGCCGCGCGCCGGAGCCCGCCGTCCGGGACCTGGTGAAGCTGGTGGACGAGGACGGCTACCGGACCAACCTCGGAATGCTGGTGGGCCACGGCACCCGCCACTCGCTGAACCCCGCGTTCAGGGCCGTCGCGGAGCGGGCCGCCGACCTGCTGCACGGGCTTGGGTACGCCACGTCGCTCGTGCCCATCACCGTCGGCTCGGGATCCAGCCTCAACGTCGTCGCGGAGCAGGCGGGAGAGGGCCCTGAGCCGAGGGGCCGCGTGCTGGTCACGGCGCACCTCGACTCGATCAACGCGGTGGACGGCCCGGCCGCGGCGGCGCCCGGCGCCGACGACAACGGCAGCGGGGCGGCCGGCCTGCTGGAGATCGCCCGCGTGCTCTCCGGCAGGCGGACCGCGCACGACCTGTGTTTCATCCTCTTCGGCGGGGAGGAGCAGGGGCTCTTCGGCAGCCGCCAGTACGTCAAGGCGCTGGCGCGGGCCGACCGCGACCGCATCCGCGCGGTCGTCAACATGGACATGATCGGAACGCTCAACACGCCCGCGCCCACCGTGCTGCTGGAGGGGGCACAGACGTCACAGGGCCTCATCGACGGCCTGGCCGCCGCCGCGGCGACCTACACCTCGCTGGCCGTCCAGACCTCGCTGCATCCGTTCGCCAGCGACCACGTGCCGTTCATCGACGCGGCGATCCCGGCCGTGCTGACCATCGAGGGTGCCGACAGGGGCAACGGGAACGTGCACACGGCGAACGACACGCTCGCCCACATCGACTTCGGCCTCGCGCTGGAGATCGTGCGGATGAACGTGGCCGCCGCGGCCGCCGCGGCGGAGGTCTAGGAACCATGCCGCACCGCGTCAAGGTCGAGGGCGACCGGTTCCACGGCCGCGTGCCCGAGGGCGCCGAGTACGTCGGGCGGGAGTTCCCCGGTCACCGGCGCAGCCCGTTCGCCAACCCGCACAGCCTGTCGGAGAAGGGCTGCCGGGTCTGCGGCGGCCGGGTGCACCAGCGGTCCCAGGTGATCGAGCTCTACCTGGCCCACCTCCGCGACCACCCCGAGCTCGTCGAGCGGGCCCGCCGCGAGCTGCGCGGCAAGGACCTGGCCTGCTGGTGCGACCCCGATCAGGAGTGCCACGCGGACGCGCTGCTGGCCGTCGTCGCGGGTGCGGAGCCGTAGCTCACGGACGTTCGACGCCCACGGTGATCTCGTTGCCGAGCCGGCGCCCCATCAGTAGCTCCAGGTCGTCGCCGCTCCAGAACTTCCCGGGGTCGTACCAGTTGGGCCGGCGACCGCCGGGCAGCAGGCCCATCTCCTCGTACGTGACCGCCACCACCTCGGCGCAGTAGGCGCTCTCCAGCGTCTCCTCCCGGCGGCGCCGCCGGCGCGGCACCCGGCCCCTGGCCCAGCGGGCGGCCAGGCGGGCGGTGGAGGGGAACGGGGTGCCATCGAGCCGGGCCACCGTGCGCAGGGCCGCGTCCTCCATCTCGGGCGTCGCCTCCGGCTCGAGCTGGCGCAGCCAGGGGCGCTGGCCGTAGCGGCCGACCCACGTGGTCACCGCGTCGCGCAGGTCGTGCAGCTGCACCCCGCGCTGGTGCGTGCCCGACCACAGGTCGAGCAGCGACTTGCCCAGCTCGGCGTGCCACATCATCGGCGGCAGGTCCTCGACCACGATCGCCATGCCCACGTGGTTGACCGGGCTGTTGGTCATCGTCTGGATGGCGCGATCAGGCACCGAGCGTCCGCGGAAAATCCACAGATCGCCGGTCCTCGTCACCCTTACGGCCTCGTCGAGAGTCAGCACACCGTTAGCCTAGGCACATGCGCTGGTGGAAGATGCTCGGTCTGGCGGGAATCATGGGCGTGGCGGCCACGGGAGTGGTGATCGCACGCGCCGAGCGCCGCCGCCGGGCCTACACGCCCGAAGAGATCAAGGTGCGGCTGCGTGAAAGGGTCGAGCAAAATCAGCCCGAGGGGCGTAGGTCGTAGACGAAGACCACGTCCGGGTAGGCCGGGTTGTCGTTGTAGCCCTGCACCGCGCCCTGGTAGGCCCGCTGGTAGTTGACCACCCACGGTATCGCCGCGGCCGCCCGCTGGTCGAGCACCCGCTTCGTGGCCTGCTCGTACGCCTGCTGCGCCGCCGGGCGGTCGGTCACGGTCAGCTCCGGCACGGTGTCGAGCAGCGCGTCCAGGCCCTGGTCGCGCAGGTAGGTCAGGTTGAACACGGGCGGGTTCCCGCTGCGGAAGACGTTGCCGAAGTAGGAGTAGCCGTCGGCGTAGTCGGGCCACCAGTACATGACGAAGATGTCCTGGCCGCGCTTCTTGCCCTGCTCCCACTGGGCGGTCCAGGGCATCGCCCGGGCGTCGATCGTCACGTTGAGCGGCTTGAGGGTGGCGGCGAGCTTCGTGGCGAGCAGGTGCCAGTCGGTGTCGCCCTGCCCGTACGTCAGCCGCAGCCGCAGCGGCCGCCCGCCGGGGCCGTACCCCGCCCTGTTCAGCAGCTGCGCCGCGCCCACCAGGTCCTGCCGGGGCACGCGGCCCGGCACGTACCCCATGAGCCCTTCGGGGATGATGCCGCTGGCCGGTGAGACCGCGCCCTTCAGGTCCTTGATCAGGTCCTGGTAGTCGACGGCCTTCTGCACCGCGCGGCGCACGCGCACGTCCTTCATGGGGCCGTTCGCGGTGTTGAACAGCAGCATCGCCGTCTGGAACGACGGCCGCTCGGAGGTGCGCACGCCCGGCGCGGTCGAGGCGGCGGCGAACAGGCGCGGGTTCAGCCGCGCCACGAAGCTCACCTCGCCGCGCTGCAGCAGCCGCCACGCCCTGTCGGGATCGGGCACGACGCGGAACTTGACCGTGTTGTAGTGCGGCCGTCCCCACCCTCCCCAGTACTTGTCGTACGCGCTGAGCGTGAGCTCCTCCTCCTTGCCCTTCTGCCACTTCGTCACCGTGTACGGCCCCGAGCCCGCGTCCCTGCCGGACGCGAAGAACTTCCCGAGGTCGGACGCCGCCTGCGTGTCGTAGATGTAGGCCGCGTACGTGGAGGAGGCCACCAGGTCCAGCGGGACGGGGTACTTCAGCGCGAACGTCACCGTCGTGGGCCCGTCGACCCTGATGGACGAGACGGAGTCCCAGATGTAGGAGGCGCCCGCCTTGGCGCTCATGGTGCGCTCGATCGACGACTTGACCGCCGCGGCGTCCAGGGGCCTGCCGGTGTGGAAGGTCACCCCGGGGCGGAGGTTGAACGTCCACGTCCGGCCGTCGGGCGACGAGCGCCACGACGTGGCCAGCCTGGGGCTGGACTTCTTGGTGACCGGGTTCCAGAAGGTGAGCGTCTCGTAGATGTTCTGGAAGGCGACGATCTCGTTGGAGTAGGACCTGGAGGGGTCCCACTCGGTGACGACGTCCAGGTTCTCGACATAGACGAACGGGGACTGCCCGGACGGCGCCTGCGGGGATTCCGGAGGCGGTGAGCAGGCCGCGAGGAGTATCAGCGCGGCGGCCGCTGCGAGACGACGGCGCAACGCATCTCCTTCTGTCAGCGATGTACTCGGGAAACCTACTCCAAGATCGATGGGATCAACGCCCAGGTGTCCAAAAGTCCCGAAAAATTGGGCATTTTGATGATCCAATTGCTATCCTCTGGGCTTGTCCCGTCCGGGGTTGCCAGCAGGGGACCGACCGGAATGAGGTGCCATGGGTCGTAGCCGAACGATCCGCATGAAGATCATCGGACTACTACTCGTGCCACTGGCCTCCATGGTGGTCTTGTGGGGGGTCATAACCGCCGTCACCGCCACCGAGAGCTTGGAGCTGCGTCAATACAAGACACTCTGGACGAACCTCCGTCTTCCCGCGTACAAACTGATCAGCGAGATCCAGCGTGAACGTCTAGTCTCGGCCAGGCTCCTGCGTAACTCGGGGGACAAGTCCGCCGTCGCCGCGCAGCGCACCCGCACCGACGCAGCCAGTGACGCGTTCAGGCAGCTCTCCAGCAAATCCAAGGACCGATCGGAAGAGATCCGCACACAGGTGGACGCGGTGTACACGCAACTCGACAGGCTCGATGCGATCCGAGGCGAGATCGACACGGGCCTGTCCGACCGTCTGCACACCGTGGAGGCCTACAGCGCGATCAACGACACGCTCTTCGGCCTGCACAAGCGGGTCGCGCTGATCGACGACATCCCGATCTACGAGCAGTCGCGCATCGTCATCGACCTCGGGTACGCCAAGGAGCTGCTCACCAGGGAACAGGCCGTCGCGTTCGGGCCGACCCAGCCCGCCGAGCGCCGGCTGTTCACCGAGCTCGTCGGCAACCGGCGCTTCCTGGTCGACCAGTCGCTCAACGAGCTCGACCCGAGCCTGCGCGACCAGCAGGTGGCGCTGATCACCTCCCCCGCCTACCAGCGGATGCGGATCATGGAGGACCAGATCATCGCCGGGCAGGCGCCGCAGAGCTGGCTCAGCCTGACGGAGGGGCTGTCCAAGTCGTTCCAGGAAGCGCTCATGCGGGCCAGCTCGGTGCTGAACGCGCGGACCGAGCCGATCGCCGACCAGGTGCTGTCCAGGGCGCTCCTGCTGGCGGGTACGGCACTGGGGCTGGTGGTCGTGTCGATCGCGTTCTCGCTGCGCATGGGCAACCGGCTGTCGAAGGAGCTGGGCGCGCTCCGGCTGGCCGCGCTGGAGGTGGCCCAGGAGCGGCTCCCCCACGTGGTCGCCAAGCTCCGCAAGGGCGAGAAGGTCGAGATGCCCGAGCTGTCGGTGGCGAGCACCACGGTCGAGATCGACGACGTGGGCCAGGCGTTCTCCACCGTCCAGCAGACGGCCGTCGAGGCCGCGGTCGGCCAGGCGCAGCTCAGCGAGGGCGTCGGGCACGTGTTCCGCAACCTGGCCAGGCGCAGCCAGACCCTGCTGCACCGCCAGCGCATCCAGCTGCAGGACATGCAGCACCGGGCCACCGACCCCGACGCGCTGGACGACCTGTTCAAGCTCGACCACCTGACCACCCGCATGCGCCGCCACGCCGAGGGCCTGATCATCCTTTCGGGCGCCACTCCCGGCCGCGGCTGGAGCCGGCCGGTGCCGCTGCTCGACGTGGCCCGCGGCGCGTCGGCCGAGGTGGAGGACTACCAGCGGGTCACCGTCGAGCCGATGTCCGGCCAGCGCCTGGCCGGACCCGTGGTCGGCGACGTGATCCACCTGATCGCCGAGCTCATCGAGAACGCCACCGTCTACTCGCCGAAGCACACTCCGGTCATCGTGCGCGGCGAGGTGGCGGCCCGGGGCTTCACCTTCGAGGTCGAGGACCGCGGGCTCGGGATGAGCGCAGAGGAGCTGGCCGAACTCAACGAGCGGCTGGCCAGCCCACCGGAGTTCGACCTGGCCGACAGCGACCGGCTCGGCCTTTTCGTCGTCTCCCGCCTGGCCGCCAGGCACGACATCCGCGTGACGTTACGCGGTTCACCATATGGAGGGACCACCGCGATCGTGTTGATCCCGGAAGAGCACGTGGCCGAGCCCGAACCGGAGGCCCACGTGAAGGAACCCGCTCGACCCATGCGGGTGGTGCGAAGTGAGTGACGAACGCTGGCTGGACGAGGACGCCGGTCCTATCGTCCCGGCCTACCTGCTGACCCGGGGCCGTACGGTCCCCGCGAGCGAGGCCATCGACCTCATCGCGGTGATCATCACGGCCGGCGGCCTGGCGCCGCCGATGGGCCTCGGCCCCGAGCATCTGATCATCATGCAGAAGTGCACCAAACCGACCCGGCTCGTGGACGTCGCGGCCGAGCTGAACCTGCCCATCGGCGTGGTACGGGTGCTGGTCGGTGACCTGCACGCGCAGCAGCTCGTGCAGGTCGAGCACCCGCCTCCCGCGCCCGACGCGAAGGTGCTGCTCGAGGTGATCAGCGGCCTGAAGGCGCTGTGACCGTCCCGCGGTTGAGCCGTCCGTACACGGCCGCGAAGAGCGCGGCCGTGGCCCCGGCCAGGGCTGCCGCCCCGAAGACCCACTGGTAGCCGCCCACGCCCGGCTGGGCGGCCAGGATGGCGGCGATGGCCGCGCCGGCGGTGCTGCCGCCCACGATGCGTACGAGCGCGTTCACGCCGGCCGCGAGGGCCGTCTTGCCCGGGTCCACGTGCTCCACGGCCATGGTGCCCAGCGCCGCGTAGCCGATGCCGAGGCCGATGCCCATCAGTGAGGTCGCCACGTACAGGTGCGCCGGGCTGCTGTGCGCGAACACCAGCCACAGCCCCGCCAGCGCCGTGACCGCCGACCCCGCCGCCACCATGGACGAGGCCTGGAAGCGGCGCATGATCCGGCCCGCGAACAGCGAGATGACCAGCATGAAGATCGTGCTCGGCAGCAGGAAGAAGCCCACCTGGAGGGTGGAGGCGCCGAAGCCGTAACCGGTCCCCACCGGCACCTGGGCGAAGCTGGACGTGCCCGTCATGAGGGTGAAGAACGAGAACCCGAGCAGCATCGAGGCCACCGTCGCGCCGACCGTGCCCCGGTGGACCAGCATCGCCATCTCCACCAGCGGCTCGGCCACCCGGCGCTCGACCACGACCCAGACCGCCGCCAGGACCGCTGCGGCCGCGAACAGGCCGAGCACGCCCGGCGAGGTCCAGCCCCACGAGCCGCCCTCGCTGATGCCCAGCAGGAGCGCGACCAGCCAGGCGGTCAGCAGCGCCGCGCCGGCCAGGTCGGGACGGCCCTTGGGGCCCGCCGGGGCGCTGTCCTTCACGAGCAGGGCCACGATCGCGACGGCCACCAGCGAGATGCCGCCCGTGATCCAGAAGACCAGGTGGAAGTCACCGGACGCGAGCCCGGCCAGGATCATCCCGCCGCCGCTCCCGAACCCCATCGTCGCGCTGATAACCCCGATACCGGTGGCCAGCTGCTCCCTGGGCAGCACGTCGCGCGCCACCCCGATCGACAAGGGCACCAGCGCGGCCACGGCTCCCTGCAGCACCCTCGCCACCATCAACCAGGTCAGCGAGGTCGCCAGCGCGGCCATGACCGAGCCGGCCACCAGGAGGCCAAGGGCGCCGAGGATCATGGGGCGCCTGCCGTACATGTCGCCGAAGCGCGACAACAACGGCGTGGCCACCGCCGCGACCAGGAGGCTCAGCGTGAGCGTCCAGGTCACGGCGGAGAGCGGGGCGTGCAGCTCCCGCTGCAGCACGGGAAGCAACGGGACCACTGCGGTGTTCTGGAGTGCGGCGATGGAGGCCGCGAAAGCCAGCGCGACCACCCCGGGCCACGGGCTCCTGGTGGACGTCGTACGTGCCGCGGACGCGACGACTGTCGCCATGTCGGCTCCTTTAGATAACTTGGGTAAGTAACCAGGCAAAGATAATACATACGTAAGTTAGGTAATCAAATCGGTTATGGACGAAGATCTCAACAGGACGGTGTCGGCGTTCCGCTCAGTGGTGGACGCGCTGAACCGCGCCAAGACGCATGAGCGCCTGACCGAGGCCGCCGGCGTCCGGCTCGACCGGCCCGACGTGAAGATCCTCGTCCACCTGCTGGACGCGGCCGAGCCGCGCAGGATCGGCGCGATCGCCGAGGGGCTGCAGGTGGAGAGCCCTCACGTGACGAGGCACGTCGCCTCGCTGGAGCAGCGCAAGCTGGTCGAGCGGGTACGCGACCCCGACGACGGCCGGGCCTGGCGCATCGCGCTGACCGAGGAGGGGGCCGAGGTGGCGAGCAAGTGCCGCCGGGTGACCGCCGCGTGGTTCGAGGGTGCGCTCGCGGACTGGCCTGCGGAGGACCGGGCGGAGCTGTCCAGGCTGATGGACAAGCTCTCTGGCGACCTCTGCGCCTACCTCAAGAACCTCGTCAACTGAGCAGCACGTCCTCGGCGCGGTGGCAGGCGACCTGGCGGCCTCCCAGGTCCCTGAGCGCGGGCGGCTGCTCGCACTCCGGCGCGGCCAGCGGGCAGCGCAGCCGGAACGGGCATCCGGTCGGGGCGGGCACGGCCTCCGTCCTGCCCTTGGCCTCGGGCGGGGCGCCGCCCAGCTTCGGCACGGCGTCGCGCAGGGCCCGCGTGTAGGGGTGGGCCGGCTTCGCGAGGAGTTCGGTGGTCGGCCCCGACTCCACGACGCGGCCCGCGAAGAGCACGTGCGCGGTGCGGCACAGCCGGTCCACGACGGCGAGGTTGTGGGTGATGAGCAGGCGCTCGGTGTCGAGGGAGGCCAGCAGGTCGAGGATCCTGGCCTGAACGGTGACGTCGAGCGCGCTGGTGGGCTCGTCCAGGATGAGCAGGCGGGGATCCACCGCCAGGGCTCTGGCGATCACCACGCGCTGGCGCTGGCCGCCGGAGAGCTGGTGGGGCCGGCGGGTGGCCAGGTCGGGGTCCAGGCCGACCTGTTCGAGCAGGTCCTTGACCCGGCCTCGCGCGGCGCGCGGCAGGGCCTCGGCGACGGAGGTGCCGATGCGCATCCTGGGGTCGAGCGCCTCGGCCTGGAACACGGGCTGGACGTCTTTGCGAAACTTCCGCATGTTCACTTTTTTCAGTGTTTGGTCGCCATACCAGATATTTCCGGACATGGGGGTGAGGAGGCCCAGGAACGCGCGCGCCAGGGTCGTCTTGCCCGAGCCACTCTCCCCGATCAGCCCGACGCCGCCTTCGGTGATGTCCAGGGTCACGTCGTGCACGACCGGGGTGCGGCCGTACCCGAGCGTCACCCGCTCGGCCCTGAGCATGGTCACGGCAGCGCCTCCAGCAGCTCGCGCGTGTACGGATGGGACGGCTCGGCCAGCACCCGCGCGGCCGGCCCCGACTCCACCACCGCGCCGTCCTTCATGACCAGCACCCGGTCGGCGATCGTCGAGACCAGGGCCAGGTCGTGGGAGACGAGCAGGAGCGCCAGCCCGCGCTCCTCCCGCAGCCTGCGCAGGACGCCGACCACCTCGGCCTGCACGGTCACGTCCAGCGCGCTCGTGGGCTCGTCGGCGAGGATCACCTCGGCGCCCAGGGCGATGGCCAGCGCGATGGCGAAGCGCTGGGCCTGGCCGCCGGAGATCTCGTGGGGGTAGCGGCGCAGGATCTCGCGGTCGAGCATGACCGCCTCCACGGCCTCCCCCATGATCTCCTCCAGCCGTCCCTTTCCGGCCGCGGGCTTGCCGTCCTCCGAGAAGGAGGGGCCGGACTCCGGGGGTGTGCCTGCGGGCTTGCCGACGCCGTGGAGCTTGAGGGCGCGGCGCATCAGGACGCCGAGACGGGTGGCCGGGCTGAGGGCCGCCTGTGGCGACTGCATCACGAGTGCCACCCTGGCGCCCCGGATCTCGCGGAGCCTGCGCGGTGACGCGGTGAGGACGTCGACGCCGCACACCCGTACATGACCTGAAATTTCGGCATCTGGGGTGAGACCCAGCAGCGACATCAGCGTGGTCGACTTGCCCGAGCCGCTCTCCCCCACGATCGCGACGCACTCGCCCTCGCGCACGTCCAGCTCCGGCACGTCGGCCACGACGCGCCCGCCGTAACGCACCTGAAGGTCGCGCACCTCGATCATCTGACCGCCCTTCGCGGGTCCAGCGCGTTGCGCAGCCCCTCACCCAGGACGTTGAACGCGAACGCCGTCACCAGGATCGCCAGGCCGGGGAACGTGACCACCCACCAGTTCGTGGTGAAGAGCGTCTGTCCCTGCTGCACCATCAGCCCCCACTCCGCCGTCGGCTCCTGCGCGCCCAGCCCCAGGTACGACAGCGCCGCCGAGGTCAGGATCACGCCGCCCGCGTCGAGCGAGAGCTGGACCAGGACGGGCGTGAGCGAGTTCGGGAGCACGTGCCTGAGGATGATCAGCGGGGCGGGCACGCCGAGGCACCGGGCGGCGTCCACGTAGCTTCGGGTGGCGATGGAGGCCGCCACGGAGGCGGCCAGCCGGGTGTACCAGGGCCACCACGTCACGGCGATGGACAGGATGACCGTGTTCACGCTGGGCTGGAGCACCACGGCGAGGGCCAGGGAGAGCAGCAGCGCGGGGAAGGCCAGGAAGATGTCCGTGATCCGCATGATCACGTCCCTGATCCAGCCGCCCGCGTACCCGGCGACCACGCCGAGCGTGACCCCGATCACCGCCGACACGGCCAGCACGGCCACGGCGATGAACAGCGACGTGCGGCCGCCGTACAGGACTCTGGTGAGGACGTCCCGGCCGACCTGGTCGGTCCCGAACCAGTGGGCGGCGCTCGGCGGCTGCAGGTTCTCCAGCGGCTTGACCTGGTCCACCGGGTACGGCGCGAGCCACGGCGCCAGGATCGCGGCCAGGACGACCAGCACGATGAGGACGGCGCCGAACGCGGCGAACCGGTCGGGGATCCTGGGCAGGAAGGTGCGCCGCAGCGGCGCCTCGACGCTCGTCATCGGGTCCTCGCTCGCGGGTCGACGAAGCCCTGGAGGATGTCCACGACCAGGTTGGCCAGCACGTACACCAGGGCCACCAGGAGCGTGACGCCCGCGATGGCCGGGGTGTCCAGCGACTTGATCGACTCGGCGGCGTAGCGGCCCAGGCCGGGCCAGTTGAAGACCGCCTCGACGAGGAAGCCGTTGACGATCGCGTACGCGAAGACGAGGGCGATCAGCGACAGGACCGGGTTCAGGGCGGGCCTGAGGGCGAACCTGATCAGGAGGGACGTCTCGCCGAAGCCGAGCGCGCGCTCCAGCTTGGAGTGGTCCTGGCCGGACTCCTCGATGAGCGCCGCCCTGGTCATCTGCGCGATCACGCCCGTGGGGTAGGCGGCCACGACCAGCGCGGGCAGCACCAGGTACTGGAGCGTGCTGGTGAAGATGGGCCAGTTGCCGGTGATGAGGGCGTCGACGATCGTGATGTTCGTCCAGAGGGTGAGCGGGCTGGTGGTGTCGAGCGAGGAGTCGTACTCGCCCGCGATCGGGAACCAGCCGAGGTTGCTGGCGAAGATGGTCTGGAGGGCCAGGGCCAGCCAGAAGACGGGTACGGAGACGGCCAGCATGCTGCCGACCCGCACCCCCAGATCCGGAAATTTCGTCTTATAGCGGGCGGCGAGCACTCCGACCGGAATGCCCACGACGACCGCGATGAGCAGGGCCGTGCCGACCAGCTCCAGCGAGGCGGGGAAGGCCACGTAGAGGTCGTCGAGCACCGGCTGCCGGGTGCGCAGGCTGACGCCCCAGTCGCCGGTGAGCAGGTCGCGCACGTAGTTGAGGAGCTGTACGGGGATCGAGTCGTCGAGCCCGAACTGCCTGCGCGCCGCCGCGAGCTCCTCGGGCGTGGCCTTCGGCCCGGCGAAGGCGACCGCCGGGTCCCCCGGCACCAGCCGCATCACGACGAACGTGAGCACGACCACGCCGGACACGACCAGGAGGGCCTGGCCGAGCCGGCGGGTCAGGTAACGCGACATCGTCAGCTTGCGCGCTTCTTGAGGTCGTAGAAGAAGACCACGTTGGGATAGGCGGGGTTGTCCACGTATCCCTCGACGTCGGACGTCAGCGCGCGCTGGTAGGTCTGCACGTACGGCACGGCCACCGCCGCCTGGTCCTGGATGATCTTCTTCTGCAGGTCCTTGTACGCCTGGTCGGCCTTGAGCTGGTCAGTGGCCGTGAGCTGCGGCAGCGCGTCGATCTCCGCGTCGATGGCGGAGTCCTTCAGGTACGACAGGTTGAACTGCGGCTTGTCCGCGCTCTTGAACACGTTGACGAACCAGGAGTAGGCGTCCGGATAGTCCGGGTACCAGTACATGACGAAGATGTCCTGGCCCTGCTTCTTGCCGAGGTCCCACTGCGCGCTCCAGGTCATCGGCTTGGCCTGCAGCGTCACGTTCATGCCCTTCAGCGCCGAGCTGAGCAGCGTGACCAGCAGCTTCTGGTCGTCGTCGCCCTGCGCGTAGGTCATGGAGAGCTTGAGCTCGGGGTTGTCCGGGCCGTAGCCGGCCTCGGCGAGCAGCGCCTGCGCCTTGGCGAGGTCCTGCTTGGGCTCCATGTCGTTGGCGTGACCGAGCAGGCCCTGCGGCACCAGGCCGTTGGCCTTCTGGCCGGAGCCCTTCAGCGCCGCCACCAGGCCGTCGTAGTCGATCGCGTACTGCAGGGCCTGCCGGATCTTGACGTCCTTCGTCGGCCCGCTCGCGGTGTTGAACAGCACCAGCAGGTTCTGGAACGACGGCGAGGAGGAGGTCTGCACGTTCGGGGTCGTCCCGGCCTGCTGGAAGAGCTGCGGGTTCAGCCGCTGGACGAAGTTGACCTCGCCCTTCTGCAGCAGCTGCCAGGCCGTGGTGATCTCGGGGGTGACCCGGTAGGCGACCTTCTTGTACTGCTCCGGCTTCCAGCCGCCCCAGTAGCCGTCGTACGCCTTCAGCGTGAGCTCGGTCTCCTTGCCCTTCTGCCAGGTGTCGATCGTGTACGGGCCGGTGCCGGCGTCCGACTTGCCGTCCTTGTCCACGGCGTTCACGTCGTAGATGTAGGCCGCGTAGCCGGAGGAGGCCACGAGGTCGAGCGGAGTGGCGTACTTGAGCGTGAACTTCAGCGTGGACGCGTCCACCGCGTCGATCTGCTTGACCGCGTCCCAGATGTAGGCGGCGCCGCCCTTCTTCTCGATCGTCCGCTCGATGGCCTTCTTGGCGGCCGCGGCGTCGAGCGTGGCGCCGGAGTGGAACTTGACGCCCTGCCGCAGCTTGAACGTCCACTCCTTGCCCTCGTTCGCCGAGGTCCACTCGGTGGCCAGGCGCGGCTCGGCCTTCTTCTCCTGGGAGTTGTACCTGGTCAGGCCCTCGTAGATGTTCTGCATGGCGACGATCTCGTTGGAGTACGAGGTCGCGGGGTCCCAGTCGGTGACCACGTCGAGGTTCGGCACGTACACGAACGTGCTGTCGTTGGCCTGCGCGGCCGGGGAGGCCGCCGGTTGGCTGCCGCTGCTCTCCGCCGGCTTGGGGGTTCCGCCGGCCCCGCGCACCTGACCGCCCGCGCACGCGGATGCGGTCAAGGCCAGGACACCGGTGACCCCGGCGACGAGCAGACGCTTGTGCCAGCGCATGGAGGGGGGATCCTTTCGGTCTTCACCGGGCGAGTGGTCCGGCTGCTTTGACGTGTACCCGCACGGCGGGCTCGGAGAGGTAGCTCAGCGGCACCTCGAGGAGGTCCACGATCTCTACGCCGGAGGGATCCGCCCCCGCTGCGACGGCTCGCGCCGCCGCCTCCTCCTTGGCCCTTTCGATCGCTTCTGACCGGCTATCTCCCGCAGGCAAGATCGTATCTACTCTGCCACTCGCGAGTGCGATGGCGGCGCCCACGGCGTTGGCCACTTCGGCGTGCTCGGGGCGGACGACCCGGCTCGCGCCGGGGATGGCGTCGGGCAGCAGGAAGGCCCCGCCACCCACCGCGACCAGGGGCCTGTCCGTTTTGCCGAGGGCCATCCGGTCCACGGCGTCGATGACCATCCCGTCCGCGATGGCCACCGCTCTTTCCAGGGTGTCTGCCATTCTTTCCGACATGTCACCCGAGTCGCGCGCCTGGACGGCGGCCTCGAGGCGCTCGCGCCACCCGGCCGCCTCGCCCGGGGTCCGGCCCGCCGCCACGGCCGCGTCGGTCATCGTCACCGTGGAGCCGCCGAACACCAGCGCCTCCCTGACGATCCGGTAACCCACAGAATCGGGGCCGATGCCCGGGTTCCGTACGACCGTGCCGCCGCCGAGCGCGATGGCCAGGATGTCGGGCATGCGGAAGTTGGTGAGCACCCCGCCGATCTCGACCGCCGCCGCGGACTCCCTCGGGAAGCCGCCGACCAGCACGCCGAGGTCGGTGGAGGTGCCGCCGACGTCCACCACGATCGCGTCCGCCACCCCCGACAGGTACGCGGCGCCGCGCAGGGAGTTCGCCGGGCCGGAGCCGATCGTCGAGACCGGCAGCCGGGCGGCGTGCTCCAGCGTCATGAGCGTGCCGTCGTTCTGCGCCAGGTACGGCTTCGCGCCCAGGCCGCGTTCGGCCAGCGCGGTGACCAGGGCCTCGGTCACGTGGGCGGCCACGCCGTACAGGGCGGCGTTGAGCACGGTGGCGTTCTCGCGCTCCAGCAGGCCGAGCGAGCCGATCTCGTGGCTCACCGAGACCGGCAGGCCGTACTCGGCCTTGATCAGCTCCTCGACGGCGCGCTCGTGATCGTTGCTGGCCGGGCTGAACACGCTGGTGACCGCCACGGCGTCGGCCTCCACGCCGTCCAGGAAGCGGCGCACGGCGTCGAGCCCCGGCGGGCCGATCTCGCGGCCGTCCACGTAGTGGCCGCCGGGCACGATGGCCTCCCCCGCCGAGACGGCTGCGCGCAGGTCGCCCGGCCAGCCTGAGAGCGGCGGGACGGAGGTGGTGGCGGGCGCGCCGAGCCGCAGCACGGCGACGCGGCCGAGGTTGCGCCGCTCGAGGATGGCGTTGGTCGCGTGTGTGGTGCCGAGCATCACCCGGCCGATCCGTGTTTGACCCTCTCCGAGGTCGGCGAGCACCGCGTCCAGGGCGGCCCGCAGCCCTTCCGTCACGTCGGGGGTGGTCGGGCGCTTGGCCTTGGCGATCACGCGGCCGTCGGCGTCGAGGACCACCGCGTCCGTGTTCGTGCCGCCGACGTCGATCCCCACCCGCAGGTCAGCCATGCGCCGTCAGCTCCTCGACGGGAACGTAGTCCAGGTCGTAACCGAAGGCCCGCGGCCCGGCCGTCTCCAGGCCCTTGGGGGTGCGCCAGAGCGGGTCGCACGGCCAGGCGAGCACCGTGACGCGCTGGCCGTACCTGAGCCCCTCGGTCTGAATGGCGGCGGCGGTCTCGGTGTCCACGACGGTGATGAGGTCGGGCACCATGGCCCGCACCCGGCCGTCCTCCAGGGCGACCAGGTTCTCGTTCTGCAGCTCCAGGGTGAGGCGGCGGCCCCGGTCGTCGCCGGTGCCCTCGATCGTCGCCGTCCCCCGGACGAACCCGCCCGTGGTGCGCCGCTCCACGTCCGTCAGCTTGCCGGTGATCAGCTGGGCGGCGCCCAGGCTCCCTTGGAGCGCGCCGAGCGGGTCCTGCGCGCCCTCCGTGGCCCTGCCGATCTCGATGGCGCGGGTCACCGTGCCCTCGATGACCGCGCCTCTGGCCCGTACGGTGGTGAGCACGTAGTCGGCCATCAGCGCGCTCGAGCCCGCGGCCACGCAGACCGCCCTGGCGAGCCGTTCCGACCAGAGGCCGTCGACGGGACGGATGGTCACCACGTTCCCGACGATGTCAGACATGATCACCAGGTCGGCCGGGAGCCCCGCCACGTACATCGACACCATCTGGACCTCGGGGAACGCCCGCCCCATGCCGTCGGCGTCGAGCAGCGGCAGGCCGAGCTGGGCGGCCCAGGCGACGGGCGCGACCCCGTTGGAGCCGCCGATCTCGGAGGACATGATCGCGCTCGGAGGACGGCCGAAGAGGCGTTCGATCTCCTCGGCGATGCGCTTGGGCTCGTCCGCGCTGTGGATCATCTCGTGGCTCACGGTCGGGGCCCCGATGCCGGACAGCGGCACGATCAACGCGTCGTCGTCCAGCTCGTCCAGCCCGATCAGCGGAACCTCGCCGTGCTCGCGGACGGCCCCGATCGCCGCCAGCGATCCGGTGCGCACGTCACCACCGCCCCCGGTACCCAGGACGGCGCACCCGCGGGCGAGCGCCGGAATATCGCTCTCGTCAATATTCATATGGCGACACAACCAAGCACACTTCATCTCATTTAGCCACTCCAGGGCATGTGCTGGCGCCTGCGCCGCGGCCCTTGATACACCTGGGATCGGAACGGGAGGGCGCATGCGGATTTCGGTGGCCGCCGACAGCAAGGACGGGGTGGCCGAGCGGGTCGTGTCGGAGCTGCGCAGGCGGGGGCACGAGGTGGTCACCCACGGCGCGCTCAGCGAGGAGGAGCGCGACGACTGGGCGTGGGCCTCCGAGCTGGCCGCCCGCGACGTGCGCGAGGGGCGGGCCGACCAGGCGGTGGTCTGCTGCTGGACCGGCACGGGCGCCTCGATCGCGGCGAACAAGGTGCCCGGGATCCGCGCGGCGCTGTGCGTGGACGCCTACACGGCCGACGGGGCCAGGAAGTGGAACGACGCCAACGTGCTGGCGCTCAGCCTGCGGCTCACGTCCGACGTGGTGCTCGACGAGATCCTCGACGCCTGGCTGGAGGGACGGCCGAGCGCCGAGTCCGCCGACGTGGCGAACATCTCCCACCTCGACGAGATCTGACTAACCTGTATGAGCATGCCGAACTTACGCTGTACGCACTGCGGCGAGGAGGGGCTCGAGGCCGGGTTCATCAGAGACTCGGGCGAGAACTCTCCGGGCTTCGCCAGATGGGTCGAGGGCGCGCTGGAGCGCGGGATCTTCGGCGGCGCCAAGCTGATGGGCAGGCCCAAGTGGGAGATCGACGCCTATCGCTGCCGATACTGCTACCACCTGGAGCTTTTCGCCGGCCGCCGCACGTGAGCATGACCAGTCGCGGCCGAGAGGCGGAAATCGTCGGCACCGCCGTTTAGGGTGCTTGGCATGACCGACGTGCTGCTCCGCGGCGGGCACCCCTGGGGGCGCGGCGACCCAGCCGACATCCTCGTCCGTGACGGCCGGATCCACCTCGTCGCCGAGGGCGTCGAGGCCCCGGACGCCCGGACCGTCGACATCTCCGGGCAGCTCGTGCTGCCCGGCCTCGTCGAGGCGCACTGTCACCTCGACAAGACCCTCTACGGCGGCCCGTGGGTGCCCCACTCGGCCGACGACACGCTGGCCGGGCGCATCGGAAACGACCTCGGCCGCCGCGCGGAGCTGGGCGTGCCGAGCGCCGAGCGGATCGGCGCGCTGCTGGCGCGCATGAGCGCGGCGGGCACGGCCCACGTCCGCACCCACACCGACATCGACCCCCAGGTGGGGCTGCGGGGCGTGGAGGCCGTGCTCGAAGCGGCCGCCTCCTCCCCCGTCGACGTCCGGCAGGTGGCCTTCCCCCAGCACGGCGTGCTGATCAACCCCGGCACGGCCGAGCTGCTCGAAGAGGCGCTGAAGAGCGGCGTGGAGGCGGTCGGCGGGCTCGACCCGGCGGGCATCGACCGCGACCCCGTACGCCACCTCGACCTGATCTTCGGCCTGGCGGAGCGCTACGGGGCCCATCTCGACCTCCATCTGCACGACGGCGGCTCGCTCGGCGGGTGGGAGCTCGAGCTCATCACCGAGCGCACCAGGGCGCTGGGGCTGGGCGGCCGGGTGACGGTCAGCCACGCGTACGCGCTCGGCCAGCTCGACGACGCCTACCAGGACCGTCTGATCCAGGGGTTCGCCGAGGCGGGCGTCGCCATCGCGACCGCGGCCGTCTACAGCTTCCCCGTGCCGCCGGTCAAGAAGCTGCGGGCCGCGGGCGTCACCGTCGCCTGCGGCCACGACGGCATCCGCGACCTGTGGGGTCCCTACGGCAGCGGCGACATGCTGGAGCGGGCGATGCACGTCGCCTACCGCAGCACGTTCCGCAGGGACGAGGACATCGAGCTGGCGCTGGAGGCCGCCACCTACGGCGGCGCCCGCGCGCTCGGGCTGGAGTCGTACGGCCTGTCCCCGGGCGACCGGGCCGACCTGGTCGTGGTGCCGTGCGGGGGCGCGGCGGAGGCGGTGGTCGTTCACCCTGCGCGCACTCTGGTCATGAAAGACGGCGTCGTCCTGCACAATTGACCGGCGGGACCATCGAAAGGCAGGCAAGTGCTCTCTATTCACCAGCGGATCGCGGCAGAGCTGGGCGTACGCGACGGCCAGGTGCAGGCGGCCGTCGAGCTGCTCGACGGCGGCGCCACCGTGCCGTTCATCGCGCGATACCGCAAAGAGGTCACCGGCGCCCTCGACGACGCGCAGCTGCGCACGCTCGAAGAGCGCCTGCGCTACCTGCGCGAGTTGGAGGAGCGGCGGGCGGCGATCCTTGAGTCGATCGAGTCTCAGGGCAAGCTCGACGACGAGCTGCGCGAGCAGATCATGGCGGCCGAGACCAAGGCCAGGCTCGAGGACATCTATCTGCCGTACAAACCCAAGCGGCGCACCAAGGCGCAGATCGCCCGCGAGCTCGGTCTGGAGCCGCTGGCCGACCAGCTGCTCGCCGACCCGACGCTCGACCCCGCCGTCACGGCCGAGGGCTTCGTCACCGAGGGCGTGGCCGACGCGGGCGCGGCGCTGGAGGGGGCCAGGGCGATCCTGATCGAGCGGTTCGCCGAGGACGCCGACCTGATCGGCGGCCTGCGCGAGCAGCTCTGGAGCCGCGGGCGGCTCGTGTCGAAGGTCCGCGAGGGCAAGGAGGAGGCGGGGGCCAAGTTCTCCGACTACTTCGAGTTCGGCGAGCCGTTCACGAAGCTGCCCTCGCACCGGATCCTGGCGATGTTCAGGGGCGAGAAGGAGGAGGTGCTGTCGGTCGCGCTGGAGCCGGACGACAGCCCCGAGTACGAGATGCGCATCGCTTCCCGCTTCGGCGTCTCCGACCAGGGGCGGCCGGCCGACAAGTGGCTGGGCGAGACCGTGCGCTGGGCCTGGCGCACCCGCATCCTCGTGCACCTCGGCATCGACCTGCGGATGCGGCTGTGGCAGGCGGCCGAGGACGAGGCGGTGCGGGTCTTCGCGGCCAACCTGCGCGACCTGCTGCTCGCCGCCCCCGCCGGGAGCCGGTCGACCATGGGCCTCGACCCCGGCCTGCGTACGGGCGTCAAGGTCGCCGTGGTCGACGCCACGGGCAAGGTCGTCGAGACCGCGACCATCTACCCCCACGAGCCCAAGCGGCAGTGGGACCAGTCGCTGGCCGTCCTGGGCGCGCTCGCGCAGCGCCACGGGGTCGAGCTGATCGCCATCGGCAACGGCACCGCCTCCCGCGAGACCGACAAGCTGGCCGGTGAGCTGGTCAAGCACATGCCGTCGATCACCAAGATCGTCGTCTCGGAGGCCGGGGCCTCGGTCTACTCGGCCTCGCCGTACGCGTCGCAGGAGCTGCCCGAGCTCGACGTGTCCCTGCGCGGCGCGGTGTCGATCGCCCGCCGGCTCCAGGACCCGCTGGCCGAGCTGGTCAAGATCGACCCCAAGTCGATCGGCGTCGGCCAATACCAGCACGACCTGGCCGAGTCCAAGCTCTCCCGCTCGCTCGACGCGGTGGTCGAAGACTGCGTCAACGCCGTCGGGGTCGACGTCAACACCGCCTCGGCGCCCCTGCTCACGCGCGTGTCCGGCATCGGCTCCACGCTGGCCGAGAGCATCGTCCGCCACCGCGACTCCAACGGCCCCTTCCGTACGCGCGCCGCGCTCAAGAACGTGCCCCGGCTCGGGCCCAAGGCGTTCGAGCAGTGCGCGGGCTTCCTGCGCATTCGCGGGGGCGACGACCCGCTCGACGTGTCGAGCGTGCACCCGGAGGCCTACCCGGTCGTCCGCCGCATCCTCACCGCGGCCAAGGCGGACCTCAAGACGCTGATCGGCAACACCGCGGCCCTGCGTTCGATGAAGCCCGAGACCTTCACCGACGAGACGTTCGGCCTGCCGACGGTCACCGACATCCTGCGCGAGCTGGAGAAGCCCGGCCGCGACCCGCGTCCCGCCTTCAAGACCGCCGTCTTCAAGGAGGGCGTCGAGAAGCTCTCCGACCTGTCCTCGGGCATGATCCTGGAGGGCGTGGTCACCAACGTCGCCGCCTTCGGCGCCTTCGTCGACATCGGCGTCCACCAGGACGGCCTGGTCCACGTGTCGGCCATGTCGCGAAACTTCGTCAAGGATCCGCGTGACGTGGTCAAGCCCGGCGACATCGTCCGCGTCAAGGTCCTCGACGTCGACATCCCGCGCAAGCGCATCTCCCTGACCCTGCGCCTGGAGGACGAAACCCCCACCCAGTCCCCGGGCGACGGCTCCCGCAGGGGCGCCGGCCGCGGCGACGGGGGTCGCGGCGAGGGTGCCCGCGGAAACGGCGGGCGCGGCGACGGTGCCCGCGGTGACGGCGGGCGTGGCGACGGGAAGGGCAACGGCGGCCAGCGCGACCGCACCCAGGGCCGCGGCGACGACCAGCGCGGCCGTGGTGACGGCGGACGTGGTGACGGCGGCCGCGGTGACGGCGGCCGTCGCGGCGGGGGCGACCAGCGCGGTCGCGGAGACGGCCAGCGCGGCGGCCAGCGCCGCCAGGACCGCCCGGCCCCCACCGGCGCCATGGCCGAAGCCCTCCGCAAGGCAGGCCTCACCGACTAACCCCACCCACAACCCCACCGGCCCCTCCCGCGGAATCGCCCGCGCGAGGGGCCACGGCGTACCACCCCACGAGGACGACGGCCCTCCCTCCGACGCAGTCGGCTCGCCGCCGCACACCCACCCGACCCTTGGCCGCCCGCCGGACACGCGCTGGAGACGCACCACACCCGGACCGCAGCCCCAGCCAGCCCAGAAGCGCCGCACCCAGCCCAGGCCGCCGTCGGACACGCGCCGCGCCCGTACGGGGACCGCAGCTGCGGCCACCACAGGACGCTCGGGTCGGAAGAGGGGTCGTGCCCTCAGCTGGCTCCGGCCGGTCGTGTGGAGGAGGCCGTCGCGTCCGGATCGCGCTCCGGCGCCGCCGCCTCCCCATGCCACCGCGTGGTCCGGGTGCCGGGCAGTGTGCCGACGCGCGCTGAGGGCGGGTTGGGGCGATACGGTCGAAGGGTGAGCACGACAGCCTTCACCACAGCCATCGCCCAGGCCCGCGACCTCCTCCGATGGTGCTCGCCGCTGAGGACCGAGCTGTGGGCGGCGCGGCTCGCCGCGGATCTCGAGCCGGACCAGGTGGAGCCCTTCCTGCGGCAACTGTCCGAAGACGGCAGCGCGGAGGCTCGACTCACGCTCGCGGCCCTGGCGGCGGTCGACCCGGCCGCCGACGCACGCCCCACGTCCGACGCACGGCCCACGTCCGACGCAGTCCCCACGTCCGACACCCGGCCCGCATCCGACGCAGGTCCGGCGTCCGGCGTAGGGCCCCGGAGCGATGCAAGCGCTGAGGCTCGGGCGGCGGTGAGTGTGTACGTGAGGGCCGCTGACGGTGTCCTGGAGACGCTGCCCGGGTGGGTGCGGCGGATGGGGCGGGTTACGTGTGAGGGCGGCTGGTACGGCAAGGCGGACCCGTACGGCGAGCAGACCCTCGCGGCCCTGTCGTTCCGGTACGAGAACGGCAAGGAGCCGCACCTCCTCGTCGTCGCCATCGACCAGGTGAACGGCGGCCTGGCGGTGGACGCGGTGGCCGAGGAGGTGAAGTTCCTCGACGACCTGGGCCTGCGGGCCGAGGAGCCGGGGGCGGTCGCGGGGCGGATGCTGGACGCGTTCGAGCTGGGTGACCGGATCATGGGGGCGCTGGTCGCGGACACGCTGCCCGCCGTGCGGCCGGTAGCGATCTCCAGGGCCCGCGCGGTGCCCGATCTCGTACGTGCGGCGCCCGACGACACCGTGAGCCGGTTCGGCGAGCTGCCGGACCTGCCGGGAGCGCGGGAGGCGTTCGAGAAGCTCGCCGAGTTCGTGGGCGATCGTCCTCTGTGGTGGAGCCCGGCGCGGGTCACCCAGTTCCTGACGTCCTGGTTGCCCAGGGAGGCCATCCTGTCGGAGGCGGGGATCGCGGCGATGCCGGAGGTGGTGCGGGCCTGGAGCCGGTTCTGCGGAGCGCATCCCGCGGTGCTCGCCCAGGTCGAGGCGGACGCGCCCCGGCTGCCCGCTCTCATGGCCGACGAGTCCCTGGCCAGCCTCGGCAAGCGCATCGCCAAGAACCGCCTCTGACGCCGACGTCCCGGCGCCCTCGGAGGTACGTCGGCGTTCCGGTACCCGATCCGGAAGACGTTGGCGAAGGCCAACGGCGTGAAGTCAGCGCCTCAGAGATACGCCGGCGTTCTGATGCTTCCACAGGGGGACGCCCGCCATATCCGGATGCGGCCGTCGGTGGCCCTCAGCTACGGCCGCTCGGGGAGCCGCAGTCCGTCGATGGCGAAGGTCAGCAGCCGCTCCCCCTGTTCGGGCGTCGTCTGCTTGCCCGCCCGAAAGCGCGTTGATCAAGGTTTGAACTCCGCCCCGGCCCGAAGGCCGGAGATTCTCCCGTCGCGTCGCGGTTAAGCGGCGTACGGGGGTTGACGCTTCACCGACCGGGTAACCCCGAAGTCTCCACGTCCTGACACCGCAGTCCCTGCGGCGTTTTCGATATTGATCGCGGCATTGTGGTCGGCGTTGCCGATCCAGCCGCAGGCCGGGCTGGTGCAGGAGAACACCGCCTGGCTGACACGGGCGGCCGGGTCACGATGCCCACACCGGTGGCAGGTCTGCGACGTCCCCGCGGCGGGAACCTTCACCACCTGGCCGCCACGATCAGTGGCCTTGTAGGCGAGCAGGGTCACGGTGCGGCCCCACGCCTGTTCGCTGATGGCCCGGTTCAGCCCGGCCTTTTGGGCAACGTTGCGGCCGGGCGCCTGTGCGGCGCCTTTCACCGAGCGGACCATGTTAATGACCCGCAGATCCTCTACCACGATCACACCGAAGGTGCCGGCGAGTTCGGTGGTGGTCTGGTGCTGCCAGTCGATGGCCCTGCGCTTGGCTGTCGCGCGAAGCCTGGCGATCTGGCCGTAGGTGCGGCTGATGCGCTGGGAGCGGGGTTCCCCCCTCCGGTGGGATGCCCTCTGGCGGGCGGCCTTCTTCTCCAACCGGCGCAGGCGTTCCCGCTCCCCGCCGCTCAGCCACGGACCGTGTTCGCGGGTCGTGGCGTCCGACAACGCCAACGCCACCGTGACACCCCGATCGATGCCGACCCGCTCACCCCGATGTGAGGCGGGGACCGCATGCGGGATTTCGGTCCGGAATATGATCTGCCAGCCGAAGGCGTCCTTGACCAACCTGGCCCCGGTCACCCGCCCACTCGCGCCCCCCTTGACAACACCGGGCAGGTCTTTGGTCCACCGGAAGCGGACCCGGCCAACTTTCGGCAGGTTGATCGCGCCCCACCGCCGGTTCAACCGTTTGATCTGCAAATCGCGGGCTTGGGGCACATCCACCGCCATCCGAAAGCGGCGCGTCTTGAACGCCGGGCGTCGCGCCCGATGATCGGGGTTGAGGTAGTTGGCCCAGGCTTGCCGGTAGGCCTTCAACACCGCCTGAGCGGCCTGGGCGGGCAACTGCCCCATCCAGTCGATCTGTTTGCGCGCCGCTCGGATCGCCTCGTCACACTCCTTCACGGTGGCAAAGCGGCCCTGGCGGAAGGTGAAGTACTCGTGCAGCAGGTTCCACAACGCGCGGGCGGTGTGTGCTTGGCCGTCCAGCACGGCAACCTGCGCCGTACTTAGGTCAAGCCGCGCCACATGCGCCCTGGCCCGGTTCTCCTTCTCCACAACGTGATCGTAGCTTTTGGTTTATGTCACCGCGATGGGAACCGAATCCTGATGTACGCACCGGACGACATGTCGTCCACAACCTCCATGTCCATTTGGTGTTCGTCACGAAATACCGACGTGGGGTCTTCACTGACGAAATGCTGACCCGATGCGAGGAGATCATGCGCGAGGTCTGCGCCGACTTCGAAGTCGAACTCCGTGAGTTCAACGGCGAGCACGACCACGTGCACCTACTCATCCACTACCCGCCCAAGGTCACTGTGTCCAAACTCGTCAACAGCCTCAAGGGCGTCTCGGCACGCCTACTTCGCAAGGAGTACGCCCCTCATGTTCGCCAGTATCTGTGGGGTGGGCGCTTCTGGTCCGGCTCGTATTTCGCCGGGTCGGTGGGCGGCGCGCCCCTCACTTTCCTGCGCCAGTACATCGAGCAGCAGAAACGACCGGTCTGAATCAAGTGAATGCCGGTCCGCCTGACGGCGAATCGACTCTTCCTGGCCCGCTACACGGGCCGGTCCACTTCACCCGGCCTGAAGACCGGAGCACTGCGGACGAAACCGGTAGAAGTCCGAGACGGTCGCGTCGGGGGCGTACGGCGACGGCCGCCTGCGCGCGTTCGAGGAGCCGTTCGCCGGTGGTCAGCACCGCCTGGCAGGCGGCGTGCGGTTCCGAGATCTCGTCCTCGATGCTGCGCATGAGGTGGCCAGCCCCCGATACATTGCCGCATGCGCGATCCCCGCGCGTGCCCAGCTGCTGGCCTCCGGCTGGCCGGTACGCGCCCTCGTCCGCGACCCGGACGCCCCGGCGGCCCAGGCGCTGAAAGCGAAGGGCGCCGAGCTACGCGTCGGGGACCTCGACGACGCCGGCTCGCTCGCGCAGGCGGCGGCCGGCGCGTACGGCGTCTTCGGCGTCACGCCCGACGACGACGACCTCGACCGGGAGATCCGCCGCGGCCGCGCCCTCGTCGACACCGCCACCACGGCCGGAATCTCCCACTTCGTGTTCGCCTCGGTCGGGGGTGCCGACCGGGGCGCCGGCCTGCCGTACTGGGACAACAAATGGCAGATCGAGCAGCACATCCGCGCGGCCGGCCTGCCCGCGACGATCCTGCGGCCGGTCCGGTTCATGGAGAACCACACCATTCCCGGCCTGCCCTTCGGCGGGATCGCCGACGGCGAGCTCCGGCACCTCTTCGGCCCGGACACGCCGGTGCAGCTCATCGCCGCCGCCGACATCGGCGTCTTCGCCCGCCTCGCCTTCTCCCACCCGCAGGACCACCTCGGGCAGGCGATCGAGATCGCCGGGGACGAGCTGACCCCCAGGCAAACAGTGGAGCTGATCAGCCGGAGCGTCGGGCGCGAGATCGCCTACCGGCAGCTCCCCGTCGGCGAACTCGGTCCGGAGGCCGAACGCGCCTTCGCCGACGAGCGCGGGCTGTGGCGCGCCGACATCGCGGCGTTGCGCGAACGCCACCCCGGCCTCCTGGACTTCCCCACCTGGCTCAGGAACGGCGGCACCGAGCAGATCCGGGCCCTGCTCACCTGAGCTGCGCGGACGCGCTGGACAGGAGCATGTCGAGGGCCGTGGGGTAGGCGCTGTCGTTCATCTGGGCCACCAGCAGCGGCGCCGTCGCGGCGATGTTCGGGTGCGTACGGGCGGGCAGCCGGGCGTAGGTGGCCTGCCACACCTCCTCGTCCGCCTCCCGCGCCGCCTTGGGCAGGGCCAGCGTGGCGGCGTCGAGGATGGCGAAGGCCAGGCTCTGGTCGATGAACGCGTGATAGATCCGCACCGCGTCCCCGTCCGCGAACCCGGCACCGCGCAGGATGCCGAGGATGGTCTCGTCACCGGCCACCTCGTTCGGCCGGCCGGTGACCCGGCTGGCGGTCAGCACCGCGGCCTGCGGATGCGCCAGGTACGCGTGGTGGATGCGCAGGCCGAGGTCGCGCAGGTCGGCGCGCCAGTCGCCGGTAGGCCGCCAGTCGGCCATCGCGGTGCCGAACAGCTCGTCCGCGATCGCCAGCACCAGGTCGTCCATGCCGCGGAAATAGCGGTAGACCGTGCTGGCGTCCGCGCCCAACGCCAGGCCCAGGCGGCGGGCGGACAGCCCCGCCGCCCCGTGCTCGCGGAGCATGCGGAGCGCGGTCTCCACGATCAGCTGGTGGTTGAGGACCTGCCCTTGTTTGGTCGGGCGGCGGCGCCTGCGCGCCGCCTCCGGCACCACTCGCTTGGCCACGAGTACGGCTCCCTTATGCCAACGCCATTGACGTTGACGACCCTATCCAAGTTGAATTCTCGACACACCCCCCAAAACGGCATTAAAAGGGGACTTATCGTCATGCGTATCCTTCTCATCGGAGCCGGCGGCGTGGGAACCGCCATCACCCGGATCGCCGGCCGCCGGCCGTTCCTCGACCACATGGTGGTCGCCGACTACGACCTCCCCCGCGCCAAGGCCGCCGTCGCCGCCCTGGGCGAGCAGGCGGACCGGTTCACCCCAGTCAAGATCGACGCGGCCGACCGGGCCGCGGTCACCGCGCTGCTGAAAGAGCATCGGTGCGACGTCCTCCTGAACGCCACCGACCCCCGATTCGTGCTGCCGCTGTTCGACGCGGCCCTCGCGGCCGACGCCGACTACCTCGACATGGCGATGTCGATGTCCAGGCCGCACCCCGACCGCCCGTACGAGGAGGTGGGGGTCAAGCTGGGCGACGACCAGTTCGCCCGCGCCGCCGAGTGGGCCTCGAAGGGCCGGCTGGCGCTGGTCGGCATGGGCGTGGAGCCCGGCCTGGCCGACGTCTTCGCCCGCTACGCCGCCGACGAGCTCTTCGACGAGATCGAGGAGATCGGCATCAGGGACGGCGCCAACCTGACCGTCGACGGCTACGAGTTCGCCCCGTCGTTCAACATCTGGACCACCATCGAGGAGTGCCTCAACCCGCCGGTCATCTACGAGAAGGACCGCGGCTGGTACACCACCGAGCCGTTCAGCGAGCCCGAGATCTTCGACTTCCCCGACGGGATCGGCCCCGTGGAGTGCGTCAACGTCGAGCACGAGGAGGTCGTGCTGGTCCCCCGGTGGATCCCGGCGCAGCGGGTCACCTTCAAGTACGGGCTCGGCGAGGACTTCATCGGCAAGCTCAAGACCCTGCACGCGCTCGGCGTGGACCGCACCGAGCCGGTCGCGGTCAGGACCGACGACGGCACCGCCAGGGTGTCGCCGCGCGACGTGGTGGCCGCCGTGCTGCCCGACCCGGCGGGCCTCGGCGACCGCATGCGGGGCAAGACCTGCGCCGGGACCTGGGTGAAGGGCGTCAAGGACGGGCGGCCCCGCGAGGTGTACCTCTACCACGTGGTGGACAACCAGTGGTCGATGCGCGAGTACGGCTCCCAGGCCGTGGTCTGGCAGACCGCCGTCAACCCGGTCGTCGCCCTGGAACTGATGGCGAACGGGGTCTGGAAGGGCACGGGCGTGCTGGGGCCCGAGGCGTTCGAGCCGGGCCCGTTCCTGGACCTCCTGGTGGAGTACGGGTCCCCCTGGCGCATGCGCGAACAGTGAGCGCGGGATCATGGAGGTGTAACGACCCGCACGACGAAGGACAGCGCCTTGAGCATCGCCGACGACCCCGACCGCGCACCGGCCCGCTCCCACTTGTACGCCATGGGCTGGTCGGAGGAGGACATGCGCCGCCCGGTGGTCGGCATCGCCTCCACCTGGACCGGCACGATGCCGTGCAACCTCACCCACCGCGAACTGGCCGCCCACGTGGCCGAGGGGGTGCGCGCGGCGGGCGGCACGCCGATGGAGTTCAACACCATCGCGGTCTCCGACAACCTCACGATGCACACCCCCGGCATGCGCGCGTCGCTGGTCAGCCGCGAGGTCATCGCCGACTCGATCGAGCTCATGGGCCGCGCGCACGGCTTCGACGCGCTGGTGGTCATCGTGGGCTGCGACAAGACCGTGCCGGCCGGGATCATGGCGTTGGCCCGCCTGGACGTGCCCTCCGTCGTCCTCTACAGCGGCACGATGATGCCCGGCAGGTGGCGCGGGCGCGACGTCACGATCCAGGACATGTGGGAGGCCCTCGGCGAGCGCGCCGTCGGCCGCCTCGACCAGGCGGAGCTGGACGACCTGGCCAAGCACGCCTGCCCGGGCGCCGGCACCTGCGCCGCCCAGTACACCGCCAACACCATGGGCAGCGTCGCCGACTTCCTCGGCCTGGCGCCGTTCGGGGTGGGTGACATCCCGGCGGTGGCGGAGGAGAAGAACGCCGCGGCCCGGCGCGTCGGCGAGATCGCCATGGAGGCGCTGGCCCGCGACGCCCGCCCCTCGCGGGTGCTGACCGAGGACGCCCTGCACAACGCGATCGTCTCGGTCGCGGCCATGGGCGGCTCCACCAACGCCGTCCTGCACCTGCTGGCCATCGCCCGCGAGGCGGGGCTGCCGCTGCGCATCGACGAGATCGGCGAGGTCTGCCGCCAGGTCCCGATCATCACGGGGCTCAAGCCGAGCGGCGGCGACCACACGGCCCTGGACCTGTGGCGGGCCGGCGGCACCTCGCTGGTGGTGCGCCGCCTGCTGGAGGCCGGGCTGCTGCGCGAGAACGCCACGCTGGTGGACGGCCGCACGCTGGCGGAGGTCGCGGCCGACGCCGAGGAGACGCCGGGGCAGGAGGTGGTGGCGAGCGTGGCGGAGCCGTTCAAGCCGCGTGGCGCGCTGGCCATCCTGCGCGGCTCGCTCGCGCCCGACGGCTGCGTGCTCAAGCTGGGCGGCAAGGACGACTTCCGCCACGAGGGCCCGGCCAAGGTGTTCGACTCGGAGAAAGACTGCTACGTCGCCATCCAGGAGGGTCACATCGTGCCCGGCGACGTCATCGTCCTGCGTTACGAGGGCCCCGCGGGCGGCCCCGGCATGCAGGAGATGCTCTCGATCACTGGCCCGCTGGTCGGCCGCGGCCTCGGGGCCTCGGTGGCGCTGGTCACCGACGGGCGGTTCAGCGGGGTCTCGCACGGGCGCGTGATCGGGCACGTGGCGCCGGAGGCGTACCACGGCGGGCCGATCGCGCTGGTGCGCGACGGCGACACGGTGGTCATCGACAGCGCGGCGGGGACGATCGAGCTGGTGGTGCCGGAGGAGGAGCTGGCGCTGCGCCGGGCCTCGTGGCAGCGGCCCGAGAGAGAGGTCGAGCGGGGGGTGCTGACCAAGTACATGGCGACGGTGGCTTCCGCCTCGGACGGCGCCGTCACGGCCTGATCCGGGATCGAGCAGGCGGCGCGGGCCGCTATGCTGCGCAGTGACGTACTCGAGCCGTTGTTAGGAGATTTGCGCGATGTACAAGGAGTTCGCTGTCGAGGCCGTGATGTGGCTCGTTCCGGTCGCGGTGCTGATCGGGGTAGCACTCCTCGTCACCGCGTGAGCCAGGGGCCCAGCCGGGGGTCGGCCCGGCCCCTGGCGCCCGCTCAGCGGTAGTACCTGTACGAGACGTACGTGTTGGCGTAGCGGTTGAAGCTGGCGTAACCGTCCAGCCAGTTGTTGTACGACTGAGACAGGGCCCGGGTCCGCACGGTGCAGGAAGCCCACTTGAGCCCGCGCGAACGGATGGTGCCGACGTAGTCGTAGCACGTTCCGACGCTCCGGCCGTTGACCCTGAGACGCGCGTTGAGCTTGACGTTGTAGAGCGTCCGGTACGAGACGTTCCGGACGCGGACCTTGATCAGGCACGTGTCCTTGCACCGGCCGAAGTAGACCCTGGTGCGGATGAGCTGCGCGCTGGCGGTGGTCGCCGTCGACTCCGCCGTGGATGCCGACGCGCTGGCGGGTGCCGCCATGAGCGTGGCCGCGGTGGCCGCGACTAACACCGTGCCGGCGAGGCTCTTGATCATTTTGCCCCCTGGGTAAAGAGAAGCCGCTCCCCCCTCTTGGCAGCGGCTCGTGCTTGTCCGACTACTATCAGGAAGCCGACACTACCAACATTTGGTAAAGAAGATCCGATATGAAACGGTTATCCGTTTATGTCGGCCTTATCCCGCGAGGCCAGGGGGCTACGCGGTGAAGCCCCCAGGCTCGTTGAGCTCGGCGATGGCCAGCTCGGCCGTGCTGCGGATGTCGAAGAACTTGTCGAGCGCCGTGATCGCGAACAGGTGCTTGCACCGCCCGTTCAGCCCCGACAGCAGCAGCCGCCCGCCCGAGGCGGTGACGGCCTTGTGCAGGTAGACCAGCACGGAAAGGCCGGAGGAGTCGCAGACGCTGACCGCCTGCATGTCGATGACGAGCATCGGGGGCTGGGTGAGGTCGAGGGCCTTGGTGACGCGGTCGCGGACCTCCGCGGCGGACCCGAAGTCGAAGTCCCCCGTCAGTCGCGCGATGACACAGGGTCCCTGGAGGCCGAGGCTTATCGACAAGGCCTGCTCCGAAGTCACCCAGCTCCACCTACCTGCATTGCTTGCCCGATCCGACTACTTTACGAGAAGTAGCGCTTCGGGTTGAACACCAGCATCTGCTCAATCTGGTCGTCGGTCACACCCGAGTCCAGCAGTGCGGCCAAGACATCGTCGTGGATGTGATCGTAGCGCCAGTTCGGCGCGAGCGTTGAGCGGGCCTCCTCCCAAGCCCCGCCGAAGTAGTCCATGAAGCAGGCCGTGTCGTGGCTGAGGACCATGCGGTCGGCGTATCCGCGGCGGCAGAGCTCGGCGACCGTGGCCACGCGCTGCGCGGTCGGGTTGTACGGGTCCAGCCCGAACCGGTCCATCCCCAGCGTCGCGCCCGTGTCGGCCAGGCGCATGAGGTAGTCGAGGTCGTTGCTGTCGCCCGCGTGCCCGACGACCACCTTCTCCAGGTCGACGCCCTCCTTGGCGAACAGGTCGAGCGCGATCAGGCCGCTCTGCGTGAAGGAGTTCGTGTGGACGGTGATCGGCGCGCCGGTGCGCAGGTGCGCCTGCGCGACGGCCCGGCAGATGCGCTCGACGCCGGGCGTCAGGCCCTTCTGCTCGACCACGCACTTGAGGAACGCCGCCTTCACGCCGGTGTCGGCGATGCCCTCGGTGAGGTCGCGGACGAAGTCGTCGACCATCGGCTCCGGCATGTCGATGAACAGGCCGGGGCCGCGGTGCTCGTACTGGTGGGGCAGCTCCTCGAAGGAGTAGATGCCGGTGGCGACCACGATGTTCAGGCCGGGCACCTGCTCGGCGACGCGCTGGATGCGCGGGACGTAGCGGCCGAGGCCCCACACCGTCGGGTCGACGATCGTCCGCACGCCTTTCGCGGCCACCGCGTTGAGCTTGGCGACCGCGTCCGCCACCCGGGCCTCCTCGTCCCACCAGGCACCTCTGCCGTAGTTGTCGAGATGCTCGGTGGCGAGGACGAACACGTGCTCGTGCATGAGTGTCTGCCCGAGCTCGTCGACGTCTACGGGGCCGCGGATGGTGTGGACGGTGGCCATGGTCGCCTCCATACCGGCTGGTCGGTGTGCGCCACCGTAAGTCCCCTCCGGACCTCCGTCAACCAGCCACTCCAGCCGTGGCGAGGCGGCGGAACAGCGGTTCGGGCCGGGGCAGCCGCTCGCCGGCGACCGCCGCGGCCACCCGCGCCGCCGCCGTCGGCAGGAAGGGCTCCAGCTGTACGGCCAGCGTCCGGCACGCGTGCACCAGCGTCCCCAGCGCGGCCTCCTGCCCGGCCCGGGACTGCCGCCACGGCTGGGTCCGCTCGACGTACCTGTTGGCCTCCTCGACGAGCGTCCAGACGGCCGCCGCCGCCCGCCGGAAATCGAATGCTTCCAGGGCCTCGTCCACCGGCACCGCGGCCAGCTCCTCCCCGGCGGCGGGTACGTGGCCGTCCAGGAAGCGGTGGACCATGGTGACGACCCGGTTGACCAGGTTGCCCAGCCCGTTGGCCAGGTCCTCGTCCGCCCTGGCGACCAGCCGTTCCTCGGTGAAGTCGGCGTCGCCCACGCGCGGCACCTCGCGCAGCAGCCACCACCGCACGGCATCGACCCCGTACGCGTCCACGAGCGCCACCGGATCGGCCGCGTCGCCCGACGACTTGCTGATCTTGCGCCCGCCCACCGTGAGGTAGTCGTGCACGAAGATCCCCGTGGGCAGCGGCTTCCCGGCGGACAGGAGCATCGCCGGCCAGTACACCGCGTGGAACCGGATCACGCCCTTGCCCATCAGGTGCACCTTGCGCCGCTCGGAGACCCACCAGCGGTCGTAGTCGTCGCCTTCGAGCGCGGTGACGTAGTTGGCCAGCGCGTCCCACCACACGTACACCACCTGGTCCGGGTCGCCGGGGACCGGGATCCCCCACCCGCGGGCGCGGGCGGCGGAGCGCGAGACGCTGAGGTCGTCCAGCCCGGCCTCGATGAACGCCAGCACCTCGTTCCGCCGCGCGACCGGCTCGATCCTGAGCCGTTCGCTGCGGATGAGCTCGCTGAGGGCGTCCTGGTAGCTGGAGAGCCGGAAGAACCAGTTCTGCTCGGACACGCGCTGCAGCGGCGCCTCGTGCCCGTCGGGACAGGGGCCTTCCGGGTAGAACTGCTCGCAGCCCACGCAGTAGAGCCCCTCGTAGTGCCGCTGGTAGAGGTCGTGCCTGGTCGCCTCCCAGATCCGCTCGACCCCGGCCCGGTGCCCGGGGTGGGTGCTCGTCCGGATGAACGAGTCGAACGACAGGTCCAGCGGCCCGCGCAGCCCCTCGAAAGCGGCCGCGTTCCGGTCCACCAGCTCGCGCACCGGCACGCCCGCCGCCTCGGCGGCCAGCACGTTCTTCAGCGAGTTGTCGTCGGTCCCGGTCTGGAACCGCACCGGCTCGCCGCGCCGCCGATGGTGCCTGGCCAGCACGTCGGCCTGCACGAGCTCCAGGGCGTGCCCGAGGTGAGGTCGGGCGTTGACGTAAGGGATGGTCGTCGTGAGGTACATCAGGTGCCTCCAAGGGGCCCCGAACACGACGAGAGGCCCCGGGTCGCAGGGCCTCAGCAGGACGTCGCCGACGAAACCCCCTAAGGGGCCATCATCTTCGGCGAGATCGTCATGCCGTCCATGCTAACGACGTCCACCCGCCCCGGCCACCCGTTAACGCGCGGCGCGGTGGCGGACCACCCGGACGGCCAGGCGGGCCGAGGAGGTGGCGTTGCGGTACGCCACGACGCCGGCCGGCACGAGGGCCGGCAGCCCCGCTGACGGCGAGGTGAACGCCTGCCGTCAGGTGTCCTCATCGGTGGAGGGGGCGGGCACGACCAGCACCGGCCGGCCCGCGTGGTGCAGCACCCGGTCGGACGTGCTGCCGAGCAGCAGCGAACGCACCCCGCCCAGCCCCCGCGTCCCCGTCACGATGAGCCTGGCGCCGATCTCGTCGGCCACGTCCACGATCGTCGACCACACCGCCACCGAGTCCGGATCGCACCGCGGGGTGGCGTCCAGGCCGGCCTTGCGGGCGAGGTCCGCGCCGTGCTGGGCGAGCTCCCGCATCGCCCCCTCGATCGCCGCGTCCTCCGTGCCCAGCTGGTCGATCGCCATCATGAGCCCGGCGGAGGCCCGGGCCGAGGCCATCGCCGCCCGCTCCCACACCGTCAGCACCACGGCGGGCTCCCCCTTCAGGAGCTCGCCCGCGAAGGCGATCGCGGCCTTGGAGTCGTCGGAACCGTCATACGCAATCAAAATCGTCATCTCAGCACTCCCACATCGTGATCGGGCCCTTACCTCTTTCCCGGGCAAGCCGTTTCACGCGTGCGTCAGGGGTAGCCGGCCCATATGACCGTTACGCGATTCCACGACCTGCCCCTCGCCCAGCGCGACCGCGAGTGGGACGCCGCCGCGGCGGACAAGCGGGTGCGCAAGTGGGCGGACGCCGAGGACAAGCCGAACGCGAAATATCGCGAGGCCTTCAGCTGGTACGACGCCGACGACGCCGACGAGTTCGGAGCGTACAAGCTGCCGATCGCCGACGTCGTGAACGGGGAGCTGAAGGCGGTGCCGCGGGCCGTGTTCGCCGCGGCCGCGGTCATGGAGGGCGCCAGGGGCGGGGTCGATCTGCCGAAGAAGGACATCGAAGGCGTCAAGGGGCACCTGGGGCGCTACTACGCCAAGCTGGGCGAGGAGCCGCCCTGGGAGCGCTGAGCCAGCGGCTTGAGCATCGACAGCCCGGCCAGCGCCAGCACGCCCAGCTCGGTGACCACCACGGTCCGCTGGGTCAGCCCGGCCGGGATGTCGTCGTTGGTCAGCGGGATGCCGAACATCCGCACCACGTACGGGACCACGACCAGCAGCAGGGCTCCGAGCGCCACCGCGCTGAGGATCCGCACCGCCCTGGCGTACCGGATCCTGGCCTTGGCCAGCAGCATCCCCGCCGCGGGCATCACCAGGAACGCGGCGAAGGCGGCGTACCGGTGGATGCCACCCGACAACGACAGCGGCACGCCCGGCCGGTCGGTGGGGAAGGCGCCGATCAGGAACATGCTCGCCCCCCACGCCAGCAGCAGCGCGACGACCCAGCGGCTCATCCCGGCCCGGCGCATCGCCTCGGCGATCAACGCGGAGCCCACCGCGAACAACGTCAGCGAGGCGGGCAGCAACCAGCCGGACGCCTGGAAGGCGTACTCGCTGATGACGCTGTGCAACGGGTCGAGGTCGGATTCCGCGTGGAGGGTGAGCATGGCGCCGCTTCCGGTGCCGATGGACGCGAATCCGCTGACAAGCAATGCCTTCATGCCTCAAAGCTCGTGGAACGCGGCCTCGCGGAATATCGGAGATCGACCCTGAAGTAGCCTGAACGAACCCTTAATACCTTGGTCGGAAACGACCCTGAGGACACCCGGCCACCTGCGCGGACATGACCCTGAGTAGGGACTCCCCCCTCAGGGTGGGTCACGGGTGCCTGACCCGATTTGACCTGGTGCGTGCTCCAGGGGTGAACCTGGAAACATGAAGAAGCGCACTCTAGGGAACGGCGGCCCCCAGGTCTCCGCGCTGGGCCTCGGCTGCATGGGCATGTCCGACTTCTACGGCCCGGGCGACGAGAAGGAGTCGATCGCCGTCATCCACCGCGCACTCGACCTCGGCATGAATTTTCTGGACACGGCCGACACGTACGGGCTCGGAGCCAACGAGGAGCTCGTCGGCCGGGCCGTCAAGGACCGGCGGGACGAGGTGGTGCTGGCCACCAAGTTCGGCGTCAAGCGCGGCGGCGGCACCCGCTCCGTCGAGAACAGCCCCGAGTACGTCAGGGCCGCCTGCGACGCCTCGCTCCGGCGCCTCGGCGTGGACCACATCGACCTGTACTACATGCACCGCCGCAACAGGAACGTCCCCGTCGAGGAGTCGGTCGGCGCGATGGCCGAGCTGGTCGAGCAGGGCAAGGTCCGCCATCTCGGGCTGTCTGAGGTGAGCGCGGACACCCTGCGCAGGGCCTCGGCCGTCCACCCGATCGCGGCCCTGCAGAGCGAGTACTCGCTGTTCACCCGGGGGCTGGAGGCGGAGATCCTGCCGGCGGCAAGGGAGCTGGGCGTGGCGCTGGTGGCGTACTCGCCGATCAGCCGCGGCTTCCTGTCCGGCGCGCTGCCGCCCGTGGAGGAGCTGCCCGAGGACGACGTCCGCCGGTGGATGCCGCGCCTCGCGGGCGAGAACGCCGAGCGCAACGCCGAGCTGGTCGCGGAGGTACGGAAGATCGCCGACGCCGCCGGGATCACCGCCGCGCAGCTCGCGCTGGCCTGGGTGCTGGCCCAGGGGGACGACGTCGTGCCGATCCCGGGGACGAAGCGGCTGAAGTACCTGGAGGAGAACGCGGCGGCGGCCGACATCACGCTGACCGCCGGCCAGCTCGCCGCCCTGGCCCGCGCCGTCCCGGCGGACGCCGTCGTCGGCACCCGTTATCCGGATATGTCGGAGATCGAGGCGTAGCAGCGCGGGCCCGGCTCAGGCGGAGCCTGGCGCGTCGAAGTAGACGCGGATGGCGGTCGCCCCCGGGCGGGTGTGCACGCGTACGAGGTCGCTCAGGAGGTTGACGATCAGCAGCCCGCGCGACCCCGAGTGGCGCGGGTCGACCGGGCGGCGGCCCACCAGCGGGTCGGTGATGTGCCCCGCGTCGGTGACCTCGCACACCAGCCGCCCGCCCTCGGCCCAGGCCCGGATCGTGCCCGAGCCCCCGCCGTGGTCGAGGCTGTTGGCGCCCAGCTCGGCCACCGTCAGCTGGATGTCGTCGAGCCGGTCGCCGGAGAACCCCATCTCCGCCGCCAGCCGCGCGGCCAGGCCGCGGGCCGCCGACAGGTTGGTGCGGTCGAAGCGCAGCGAGACGAAGTCGGCGGGCTCGTCGAGCGGCCGGTTGTGCGCGGAGACCACCAGCTCGGGCGCGTATTCGGCGCTGGCCCACTCCCCCGAGAGGTCGCGCAGCACGGGGTGGGTGCGCTCCGCCTCCTGGAGGACCTCGGGGGCGAGCCGGTCGGCGTCGTACGGGCACAGGATCGTGACCCGGCGCCCCGCGAACGACAGGTTGATCAGCGCCTCGTGCTGCGCGGCGGCCCCGTATTCGGTCTCGGTGCGCCCCGGCCAGATCGGCTCGCCGATGATCCGCACGTGCCCGCCGGGATGCCGGTCGGCGAAGTCGCGCAGCACGGCGGGGATGATCCGCCCCGGGTTGCGCCCGGCCTCCTGCATGTCGAGCAGGAGCACGGACTTGGCGTCGTCGCCGAGCTCGGCCTCGATCAGGGCCAGATTCCGGGCCGGGACCGCGACCGCGACCGGCTCGTCCAGAGCCAGCCCCGCGCGGACGAACGCGCTGGTGGCAGCCACATACTCCCGGTCACCCCGATAGAGGAGCGCCGGGTGCGTGAACAGTTCCGCCAACATCAGATTTCACGCTACCCAAGGAAGATGACTTCACGGCAATCCGGTGGGTACGTAATTGTCGTGAAGCGAATCCGGGTCGTTCGCCGCCCCCGCCTCGTCCGGGGGCCGCTCCCTCTTGATCTCCGCACCCCTTCCGGCCGACAACTCCCGTTCTGAGCGCTGCGCACCTATGCTCAAGATATGTCGCAATTGCAGATGCGAGTGTCCGATGAGGACCGAGAGCGCACCGCGCAGCAGCTCCAGCACGCCTTCGCCGAAGGCCGGCTCACCCAGCTGGAGCTCGAAGACCGTCTCGAGATCGCCCTCACCGCGAGGACCTACGGCGAGCTGCTGGGCCTGATCGACGATCTCCCCGTCGATCAGCCACAGGTTGACGACGTGGTCGAGCTGGAGTCGAAGAACGGCCACATCAAGCGCGCCGGCGACTGGGCCGTCCCCCGGCGGCTGCGGGCGACCTCCAAGTACGGCAGCGTCGAGCTGGACCTCTCCGAGGCCGTCATCACCCACCCGGTGGTGGACATCGAGCTCGACCTCGCCTACGGCTCCGCCAAGATCACCCTCCCGGACGGCGCCGTCGTGAACGTGGACGCCTTCCGCAGCGACTGGGGCCACGTCCACACCTCCGACGTGCCGAGCAGGCCCCGCGCCGGCGCCGTCCACGTGGTGATCAGCGGCAGGACGAAGTACGGCAGCCTGGCCGTCCGCTACCCACGCAAACGCCGGCTCGCCCGCTGAGGCTCGGCGGCCTGTTTTCGGGCCTGCCTTTACGCCGGCTTGATACCCGTGGTGTTAGTGGGGTGCAAGCAACGGTCAAGGGTTGCACCATAATGTTCCCTTCGTTCGATCAAACCACCGAAGGGCAAGAAATGACTCCCCCTCGTCGTCGCCTGGCCGTCGCGGCCGCGACGCTGACTCTTGCTGTCCTCACCACCGCCTGTGGTGCGCTGGGCCAGGCCGTTGACTGCAACACGGCTGCCCAGGAGGCCACCAAGATCATGAATGAGTGGACCACCGCGATCACCAAGGACGCCACCGACACGAAGGCCATCGGCACGGCCTCGAAGGACGCGGCGGCCAAGACCAAGGAGCTCGCGGGCAAGTACGACGGTGACGTCGCCGCCGCCCTGAACGACCTCGCCGCCGGCTTCGAGACCCTGGAGAAGGGCGACCTCGCCGAAGTGTCCTCGTTCACGGGCAAGATGCAGGGCTTCTCGACCAAGATCACCTCTGCCTGCACCTGATGCGGAGCCCGCGGTCGCCGCTCCGCCTGTGGGGGGCAGGACGGCGCGGCGGCCGCGCCACGTTCGGGCGGATTCGTTCTACCCTTGCTGCCCGTGACGGGTGACACTCTGGCGGCGCGACAGGGGGCGTCCGCCGCCGCCTCCCCCTGGAGGATCCGGCTGTCCGGCCACCGCGTACGCGTGGGCGCCATCGCGCTCGTCGCCGCGGTGGCCTATGCCGTGCTCGGCCTGGTCAAGCTGGCCACGTTCCGGGCCACGTCGTTCGACCTGGTGATCGTGGACCAGGCGGTGCGCAACTACGCGGCGCTGCGGCCGCCGCACATCCCCGTGCTGGGCATGTTCCACGGGCGAGGCATGGACTACGTGCAGCTCGCCGACCACTTCTCGCCCATCTACGCGATGCTCGCGCCCTTCTACTGGATCCACGACGGGCCCGAGACGCTGATCGTCGCGCAGGCGCTGCTGTTCGCCGCCGCGATCCCGTTCATCTGGCTGTTCACCCGGCGCGTGCTCGGCGTCGCGCCCGCCTACCTGGTCTCGGTGGCGTACGCGCTGTCGTGGCCCGTCGCGCAGGCCGTCGCGTTCGACGCGCACGAGGTCATGTTCGTCCCCGTGCTCACCGCGATCATGATCGAGCGCTATCACGCCGGTCACCGGCTGCCCGCACTGATCGCGATGATCGACCTCCTGCTGGTCAAGGAGGACATGGGGCTGATGGTGATCGGGGCGGGGCTGTGCCTGCTCGTCCTGGGCGACCGGCTGCGGGGGTTGCTGTGCATGGCGCTCGGGCTGGGGGGCGTCCTGCTCGTACGCGGGCTGGCGATCACGGCCTTCGGCGGCGACTCCAAGGACTTCTGGGCCTACAACCATCTCGGCCCCGACGTGCCGAGCGCGATCCTGGCGCTGCTGCGCGACCCGATCGCGGCCGTGCTGCTGCCGTTCAGCGAGGAGGCCAAGGTCGACACGCTGTTCCTGCTGGTGTGGCCGACGCTGCTGCTGTGCCTGCTCTCGCCGCTGTCGCTGGTGGCGCTGCCGCACGTGCTGGAGCGCATGTTGTCCGACCGCTCCCAGTGGTGGCAGGCCGACTTCCAGTACAGCGCGTTCACCGTGGTCATCCTCTTCTGCGCGGGCGTGGACGGGCTGGCCAGGCTGCTGCGCCGACTCAAGCGCTCCGACGACACCTCGCTCAAGCTCGCCTGGGCGACGGCCGCCTGCGCGGTCGCGCTCACCATGGTGCCCAGATTCGCGCTCGACCAGCTCTACCATCCGCCCTTCTACCAGGAGCCCAAGGCGGCCGCCGCCGCCGAGGCGGTGAGCAAGGTGCCCTCAGGGGTCACCGTCGAGGCGGTCAACTCCGTCGGCCCCGCCCTGACCTCCAGGACCACCGTCCTGCTCTGGACGGCCCAGTCGCACGGCGCGCCGTGGGTGGTGGCCGACACCTCCCGCTGGGAGTTCCCCTTCGGCTCGGCCGACGAGCAGCGCGCCACGGTCGACGCGCTGCAGGGCCAGGGGTACGCGAAGGTGTTCGAGCGCGACGGCTACGTGGTGCTCCGGCGCGGCTGAAGCGCCTCCTCATAGGCCCGGTCGAACCCGGCGAGGACCGAGGGCCACGAGCCCGCCGCCGGAGGGGTCGCCCGGTTGTGCGCGGCGATCGACTCGCGCAGCGCCGCGTCCGTGCTGAGCCGGGCCACCGCGCGGGCCAGGTCGCCGAGCGTGTGGCCGAGCAGCCCCTCCGTGCCGTCCGCGACGAAGTCGGCGACCCCGCTCTGCGCCCTGGCCACCACCGGCAGCCCCGCGGCCCGCGCCTCCAGCGCCGCGATGCCGAACGACTCGCGCGGCGCGGGCGCCACGAACACGTCCGCGGACTCCAGCACCTTCGCGATCTGCTCCCGCGTGTAGCGGCCCGGCAGGGAGACCCAGCCGGCCATGCCGTGCCGGGCGAGAAAACGTTCCATCTGGCCGCGAGCCGGCCCGTCGCCGACGACGGTGGCGCGCATGGGGATTCTGGAGGGCACCCGCCGCCTGGCCGCCTGGAGCAGCCTCAGCAGGCGTACGGGCTGCTTGCGCGGCGCCAGCCGGCCCACGGCGACGATGTGCACCTCTTCCCGCCGGCCGGGCGTGCCGGGAGCCGGCGCCCAGCCCGACAGGTCGAGGCCGTTGGAGACCACTCGCACCGGCACCTCGGGACCGGCCACGGCGCGGATCGGGACCGCGGCGGCGTTGCTGACCGTGGTCGCCACCAGCCGCCACCGCTGCCAGCCGAAAGCCAGCCGCAGCAGCCGGTAGAGCGCCCGCGTGACCGGATCCCACATGCTGTGCACGGTCACCACGCACGGCAGCCCGGCCCGCGCGGCCGCCCGCACGCCCATCCAGGCGAACGGCGAGACCGCCCCCGTGTGCACGTGCACCACGTCGGGGCGCAGGGACGTGAGCCGGCGCGTGAGATGCCCCACTCCGAACGGGTGAACGGGCAGGTCGAACGGCATCCTCGCGACGATCCGGTGGACGCCGGGCAGCGGCTCGCCCCTCGTCGCCGTGGCCACGGAGACGTCGTGTCCCGCCTCCCGCTGCATCCGCACGAGATCGGCCACCTGGACCTCGATCCCTCCGAGTCGCGGCAGGTAACAGTCGCTCACGTGAAAGATCCGCACCCCTCCCAGACTAATCTGGGCGTGTGCCTCCACGTACCGCAGTGTTCTTTCACGCCCACCCTGACGACGAGGCCCTGCTGACGGCGGGCACCATGGCGATGCTCGCGGCCGAGGGACACCGCGTGGTGCTCGTGGTGGCCACCGCGGGCGAGCGCGGCCTGGCCGAGATGGAGCCGGGCGAGGCGCTCGGCGAGACCAGGCTCAAGGAGCTCTACGAGTCGGCCGCGCTGCTCGGCTGCGCCCGCGTGGAGTGCCTCGGCTACGGCGACTCGGGGCTGAGCCCCAAGGGCGGCATCGCCGAGGAGCGGCCCGACAACGCCTTCATCGACGCCGACACCGAGGCTGCGGCCAAGGCGCTGGCCGCGATCCTGCAGGAGGAGGAGGCCGACCTGCTGGCGATCTACGATCCGGCGGGCGGCTACGGGCACCCCGACCACGTGCAGGTGCACCGGGTGGGCAAACGGGCGGCCAAGATCGCCGGCACGGAGATCGTCCTGGAGGCGACGGTCAACCGCGATCCGCTGGTCAGGCTGCTGCGGCTGGCGGGCCGGTTCTACAAGTTCCCGCCGGAGTTCGACGTACGGACGTTCGAGAGCGCGTACTCGTCGAGCGAGACGATCACCCACCGGGTCAACGTCAGGAAATACACGCGCCAGAAACGCGCGTCCATGGCCGCGCACGCCTCCCAGGCCAGCGGCGGCGACAGCGACCGCACGCTCGCCGTCATGCTGAAGGTGCCCCGCCCGCTCTACCGCCTCGTCTTCGGCACCGAGTGGTACGTCCGCCGCGACCTGCCGCCGGGCACCCGGCTCACTCATCCCTTCGACCAGTGGCCGAAATGATTCCTCCGGAGGAGGATCCTCGTCCGCGGACCCGTCAGACTGGACCCCGATGAAGAACAAGTGGCTCCAGATCGCGCTGTCCGTGCTGTCGCTCGGGCTGGCCGTGCTGCTCGTGGTCTACCTCCCGCAGATCGTGCGCACGCTCACCGGCAAGCCCGTCTCCTGGCACGAGATCGGCCGGGTCTTCGGCACGCTCGGCGCCGGCGAGATCGCGCTGATGGCCGCGCTGTGGCTGCTGAGCCTGCTGGCGTACACGTTCGTGCTGACCAACTCCCTGCCCGGCCTCAACAACCTGCAGGGCCTCACGCTCAACGCGGCCGGGAGCGCGGTCAGCAACCTGCTGCCCTTCGGCGGGGCGGTCGGCGTGGCGGTGTCGTTCGCGATGACCAGGGGCTGGGGCTTCTCCACCCGCTCGATCGTGGTCATGACGCTGGTCAGCGGCATCTGGAACACGATGTTCAGGTTCATCCTGCCGGCCGTGGGGATCATCGCGCTGCTGGCGGCCGGCGAGGCGCCCAACGCCACCGTCGCCAAGGCCGGGTGGACGGGCGCGATCTCGATCCTCGTGCTCTGCGCGATCGTGGCCGTCGCCCTCTACTGGGACCGCGCCGCCGCCGTGCTCGGCCGCGCGCTCGACGGCGTCACCCGGCTGCTGCGGCTGAAGATCCACGCCTCCGACGCGTTCCACAAGCTGCGCGCCGACACCGCCGGCGTCGTCCGGACCAGGTGGCCCGGGCTGTCGCTCGCCATGATGTTCTTCCTCGGCTTCCAGTGGTCGATCATGGCGACGTGCCTGCACGCGACGGGCGCCTGGCCGGGGTTCGCCCAGTCGATCGCCGTCTTCGCCCTCTCCCGCGTGCTCACCGCCGTCCTGATCACGCCCAGCGGGGCCGGGATCATGGAGGGCGGCGTGGTGCTCCTCCTCACCGAAGGTTTCGGCGTCGGAGTCGCTCCGGCCACCGCGACCGCACTGCTTTTCGGCTTCTGGACTTACACTATCGAGATCCCGTTCGGCGGCCTGGCACTGGGCGCATGGGCGCTCCTGCGCAGGCGCAACGGCCGGAACGCCGGCGCGGAGCCCCCGTCCGCGATCTCGAAGGCCCAGTAGTGACAATCCCAAACCCATCAAAGACCTTGTGCGTGATTCATAGGCCCGCATAGCGTGGCGGCTGACATGGTGGCGTTCCGAGTTCTGGGGCCAGTCGAGGCGTACGAACACGACGACGAACTCGACCTCGGCGGGTTGCGGCAGCGGGCCGTCCTCGCCCGGCTTCTCGTGGCCAGAGGTCAGGTCGTGCCCGTTGACACGCTTCTTTACGATCTGTGGGATGACGACGGGGCCAAGGGCGCGCAGTCGGGCCTGCAGGTCTACATCTCGCGCCTGCGCCGGGTGCTGGAGCCCGGCCGCCCGCGCGGGGGGCCCAACCGGCTGCTGGTGACGGTCGCGTCCGGCTACGCGTTGCGGGTGGCCTCCGACCAGGTCGACGCGCTCAGGTTCGAGCAGCTCGTCCGCGCGGCGGGCGAGCACCTCGAAGAGGGCGATCCGCAGTCCGCCCGAGGCCGCCTGGAGAAGGCGCTGGGCCTGTGGCGCGGCACTCCCTATTCCGACTTCGCCGACCAGTCGTGGGCCGAGGCCGAGGTCAACCGGCTGGCGGAGCTGCGTCTCGTGACGCGCGAGCGGCACGCCGACACCGGGCTGCGGCTCGGCCTGCACGCCGAGACCGTTCCCGACCTGGAGGCGCTCACCACCGAAAATCCGCTGCGCGAGGAGGGCTGGCGGCTGCTGGCGCTGGGCCTCTACCGCTGCGGCCGGCAGGGTGACGCGCTGGCCGCGCTGCGCCGGGCCAGGAACATCCTGGCCGACGAGCTGGGCATCGACCCGGGGCCCGCGCTGCGCAAGCTGGAGTCCGACATCCTGGCCCAGTCTCCGGAGCTCGACCTGGCCGTCCCCGCGCGCCCCGCGCGGCCGGCCGCGCCGGTCACCGACACCTGGCCGCCCAGGCCGGCCGCGGCCGTCGAGCCGCCGCCGCTGGAGCCCGAGCCGTTCGTCGGCCGCGACGCCGAGCTGGCCAGGCTGACCACGGCGGCCTCGCGCACGGGCCGGTTCCAGGTCGCGATCGTGGCCGGGGTCGCGGGCGCGGGCAAGACCACGCTGCTGCGCCAGCTGGAGAGCAGGCTCGGCACCGACGGCTGGATCACCGCGTCCGGCGCGTGCCCCGACTCCAGCGCCACCCCGCCGGGCTGGGCGTGGGTGGAGATCCTGCGCGCCCTCACCGGCACGACCGGCGCGGGCGAATACGCGCAGCTGCTCGCGCCGCTGCTCGACGACGCCGCCCCCGATCCCGACGAGGACGAGGCGTCCGGCGGCTTCCGGCTGCACCGCGCGGTCGGTGGCTACCTGGCCGGGGTCGCGCGCCGCGCACCGGTGCTGCTGACCCTGGAGGACCTCCACTGGGCCGACGACCAGACGCTCGCCCTGCTGCGCGCGCTGCCGAGCCTGCTGGCGACCAGCCGGGTGCTGCTCGTGGTGACGTGCCGGGAGAGCGAGCTCGACGACCGCCAGTCCGACGTGCTGGCCGCGCTGGCCAGGCTGGGCCCGGTCCGCGTGGGCCTGTCGGGGCTCGACCCGAAGGCCGTGGCCGAGCTGGTCAAGGCGACGTGCGTACGTGAGATCGACGAGGAGGCCGTCGAGTCGATCGTCGAGCGCACGGGCGGCAACCCGTTCTTCGTCCGCGAGACCGTGCGCCTGCTCGACTCCGAGGGCGCGGCCGACCGGGCCAGGGCCACCGAGGTGCTCTCGCAGGTGCCGTCCGGCGTGCGCGACGTGCTGCGGCGGCGCATCTCGCGGCTGCCGTCGGGCGCCCAGCAGATCCTGCTCCAGGCCGCCGTGATCGGGCGCGACGTGGATCTCGACGTGCTGATCGCCGTGTCCGGCGACGAGGACGCGGTGATCGAGGCCGTGGAGGCGGCGCTGCTGGCCGGGCTGGTGACCGAGCCGGGGCCCGGGCTGCTCAGGTTCGACCACGACCTGGTGCGCGACACGATCTACTCCGACGCCTCCAGGCTGCGCCGCACGAGGCTGCACGCGGCCGTGGCGGCGGTCATCGAGCAGCACACGCCGTCCGACGTGGCGGCGCTGGCCCACCACTACTTCCTGGCCGACGCGGCCGGGAAGGCGGTCCACTACGCGGGGCTGGCGGCCGAGCAGGCCGAGCGGCGTTTCGCCCACCGCGAGGCGGCCACCCTGTGGGAGCAGGCCATCGCGGCGTTCGACCGCTCGCGCGACGAGCAGAGCGGCGCGCAGACGCCCGAGCGCAGCAAGGATCGCCTGCGGCTCATGCTGCGCCAGATCAGGGCGCTGGCGCTGTGCGGCGACATGACGGCGGCCCGGCTGCTGCGCCGCCAGGCCATGGACGCCGCGCTGCCCCTGGGCGACCTGGAGATCACCGCGAAGGTGGCGGCGTCGCTGGCCGTGCCGCACAAGGGCATGGCGCGCGACTTCACCCGCACGGCGTGGGAGATCGTCGACGTCACCGAGCAGGCGCTCATAGACCTGCCCGCGGGCGAGCAGCGGCTGCGGGCGAGCCTGCTGACCACGCTGGCGCTGGAGCTGGAGGGCTCCTCCTCGCCCGAGCGCGGGCGTCAGGCGTCGCTGGAGGCGCTGGAGCTGGCCAGGCAGAGCGGCGACCCGACGCTGATCGCGGCGGCGCTGAGCGGGCGGCTGCGGCAGTCGTACGACATCCCCGCCGTCGACACCCGGGAGAGCATCGGCAGGGAGCTGCTGGAGGTCGCACAGCGCTCGGGACAGATGGCCACGCAGGCGCTGGCCCACCTGGTGCTGCTGGAGTGCGCGGCGGCCAGGGGTGAGTTCGCGGTCGCCGACGAGCACGCGGCCGCCGCCGACGCCCTGGCCAAGCAGTACGACCTGTCGGCGCCGGCCGCGGTCGTGGTCTGGTACGCGGGCCAGCGGCTGATGATCGCCGGTGACTACGCGGGCGCCGAGCGGGCCTACCGCGACGCGGCCAGGATGACGGCGCGGGCGGGCATGCTGGAGGGCCGCGAGGCCCTTCCGCTGATCACGATGTTCTGCCTGCACCTGGTGGACGGCCGGGCGGCCGAGATGGTCGACCTGCTCGCCGAGGCCCACCGGCGGGGCGCCAAGTGGACGCTCGACGCGTACGCGCTGGCCCTGGCCTCGGCCGGGCACCTCCAGGACGCCAAGGCCGTGGCCGCCACCCGCCCGCCGGTGCGGCCCGACTTCCTCTACGAGCTGGCGATGACCTGGCGGGCGCTGGCCGGCATGCTGCTCGACGACCGGGAGCGGATGGTCGACTGCTACGACAAGCTCAAGCCGTTCGCCGACCGGGTGGCGGGCGCGGGCACCGGCGTGGTGGCGCTGTGGCCGGTGGCGCTGACGCTGGGCGACCTCGCCGTGCGCCTGGGCCAGCCGGACGCCGCCCGCGACCACTACGAGAAGGCTCTGGAGGTGGCCGAGCGGGTCGGGGTGCCGCGCTGGGTGGAGGCGGCGCAGCGCTCGGTCAGCAGCTCATCTGGAAACGGTCGCTCGTGACGGTCTTGAGGCCCTTGGCCGACAGCTCGACGCGGTACCAGCCGGGGTCGCCGGAGATCTCGGGCCGCCACTCGACGGTTTCCTCGGCGCCCAGGAAACCGTCGTAGTCGACCAGGTACGTGCGCCAGGACTTGGTGGAGGGGCTCCAGCGGGCCAGCTTCCAGCCGTAGTGCACGCTCTGGCCGGGCTCGGGGCTGACGAGCACGCTGCGCGCGACGAGCGGCCCCGAGCAGGCGCCGGCCAGCCCGTCGAGGGTGACCTCGCCGGGCCGGGCAGCCGGGGCCAGTTCTTCGGCGACGGGGACCTCGCGGGCCGACAGGGTGATGGTTTTCACAGCCGACGGCGCGCCGTCGGCGGCGCTGTAGGCGGAAAAGCCGACGTACGCGCTGGTGAACGCCAGAGCGGCCACGAACAGCTTGGCCGCGTTCGCAGTGCCACTCGCCAGGACGGCCGCGCTTCTCGACGCCATCTTCAACACCCCTTTTGCCTCACCCATAGAGTGAACTCGGGTGGTTGAGTCCTGGTTGTCGGCTGGTTGCGGCGGCTTGCAAGCCGATATGGCGAAAGCTTGCAACTTGAACTAAGGTAAGCCTGACCTAAGGCTTGGTGAGGGGTGAGACATGACCGGCATCGCCGATCCCACGAGGCCTTATTGGCTCGGTCTGCCCTACTGGCTGGTGGGCGCCATCCTGATCCTCGCCCTGTTCGGCGCGTTCCAGGTCTACTACTGGGTCGGGCGCAAGCTCGGCGTGAAGCTCTACGACTCGCGCGTCGGCGCCCGGGTGGGGCGCGAGCGCATCGCGAAGATCGAGCACGTCGTCGAGAAGTGGGGCGCGCTGGCCGTCTACGGCTGCTTCTGGGTGCCCATGCTCCGGCACACGCTGCCGTGGGTGGCGGGGGCGCTGCGGGTGTCCTACCCCTGGTACGTGGTCGCGAGCGCGCTGGGCTGCCTGACCTGGGCGCCGATCTGGTGGTTCGGCATCACGGCGCTCGTGTGGGGCTGGCTGGAGCTGGCCGCGCGCTCGCCCGTCACGGCGGGGGTCGTGGCCGTGCTCGCCGTCGCGGCGGCGTTCTGGCTGGTGGTGCGGCGCAGGAGGAAGCGGCGCGCGGCCTCGTCAGAGAAGGCTCTGGTCTCCTAGACCCCGCCCGGTCCGGTCGTCGATGACGGCCTCCGGAGCGTTCCTGCGCACCGTCTCGATGCCGTTCACGCAGGCGGCCTTGCTCGGGTAGCCCTCGCCGACCGCGAGCGTCTGCCCGTTGTTCGCCACGAGGGCGAAGCGGAAGCCGCCCTGCCCGTCCTCACTGATCACGAACCTGCCCGCCACGACCGCTCCTCTCTAACCTGGCATTGATTTACCCCCATCTGATCGGGCTTTATGGCGTAGTTAGGCAAACGAACCCTTGATCTCCTGCCAACATGATTGCCATGCGTATTGGGGGTTTCATTGGCTCCGCCGTACTCGCGCTGGTTGTGGGGGTCGCCTCCCCGGCCGCGGCGGCGGACGCGCCGGAGGTCGCGGCCAAGTCGGCGTACGTGGTCGACTCAGCGGGAACGATCCACTTCGGCAAGCGCGAGACTCGCCGGGTGCCCGTGGCCAGCCTGGTCAAGGTCATGACGGCGTACGTCGTGCTGCGCGAGGCCCGGCCGGGCGACACGATCACGATCACGGCGACCGACGTCAAGCACGCGACCAGCAACGGCGCGACCACGGCGGCGCTGAAGAAGGGCGAGCGGCTCACGGTCAGGGACCTGCTCTACGGCCTCATGCTGCCGTCGGGCGCCGACGCGGCCAACGCCCTGGCCCGGCGCTACGGCCCGGGCAAGACGGCGTTCGTCGCCAAGATGAACCGCACCGCCCGCGCCCTCGGGCTGGCCGACACCCGCTACACCAACCCCGACGGGCTGCCCACCCCCGGGAACGGCGGCTACTCGACGGCCGTCGACCAGGTCAAGCTGGCGGAGCGGGCGCTGGACGACAGCACCTTCGCGGCCGTGGCGGGCACCAAGGTGCACAAGGTGGCCAAGACCGCGCTGCACCGGGCCCACACCTGGCGCAACTCGAACAAGCTGCTCTCGCGCGCCGACGGCGTGCTCGGCGTGAAGACCGGCTACACGCGCGCCGCCGGCTACTGCCTGCTCTTCGCCGGCGAGCGGGGCGGCAAGCGCGTGGTCGGCGTGCTGCTCGGTGACCAGAACGAGCGCCGCTTCGAGACGGCCGAGCGGCTACTGGACTACGCGGGCGAGCAGATCGCCGGCGGCTAGCAGCTCGCGGGTGTACGGGTCGGCGGGGGCGGCCCACACCTGACCGGCCGGACCGGTCTCGACGATCCGGCCGTGGCGCAGCACCGCCACGCGATGCGCCACGTGCCGGATCAGGGCCAGGTCGTGACCGATGAACAGCTGGCCCAGCCCCAGCTCGTCGCGCAGCTCGGTGAGCAGGTTGACGATCCCGGCGCGTACGGACGGGTCCAGCGCGGACACGGGCTCGTCCAGCACGAGCAGCCTGGGCTCGCAGGCGAGGGCGCGGGCGATGCCGACGCGCTGGCACTGCCCGCCGGACAGCTCGTACGGCCTGCGCCCGGCGAGCGAGGGATCCAGGCGGACGAGGTCGAGGAGCTCGCGCACCCGGGCGGGGCCGGTCAGCGGGTCCCAGCGACCCTGGACGCGCAGCGGCTCCGCGATCGCGTCGTGCGCCCGCAGGCGCGGGCTGAGCGAACCGTACGGGTCCTGGAAGACCGGCTGCAGCGCGGGCCGCAGCGGGCGCAGGGCGCGCTCGTCGAGCGCGGTCAGCTCGCGGCCCTCGAAGCGCACCGAGCCCGCCTCGGGCCTGCGCAGCATGAGGACGGCGGCGGCGATGCTCGACTTGCCCGACCCCGACCCGCCGACCAGCGCGAGCGTCTCGCCGGCGGCCAGGGTGAACGAGACGCGGTCCACCGCCAGGACCTGCGCCGGGTAGCGCACGGTGAGATCGCGCACCTCCAGCAGGGGTGTCGTCATGCGGGCTCCTGGTAGAGATCGGTGGTCGGACCGGGCAGCTCGCCGAGCCGGTGGCAGGCTGCCAGCCTGTTCTCCCCGGCCTCCTGCGGCTGTGGCTCCCGCTCGCGGCAGACGTCGACGGCGGCCGGGCAACGGGGGGCGAAGGCACACCCGGACGGCAGCGCTCCTGGCGCGGGCGGCGAACCGGCGATCGCCGGGAGCGGCCGTCCCGTCACCTCGCGCGGCGGGAGGGACGCGACGAGGCCGCCGGTGTAGGGGGCGCGCGGCCCGCGCAGCACCGCGCCGGCCGGGCCCGACTCGACGAGCCGTCCCGCGTACATGACCAGGACGCGGTCCGCGTACGCGGCCGCCGCCCCCAGGTCGTGCGTGACCAGCAGCACGGCCGGCCGCCTTCCCTCGCGCGGCTCCGTCAGCAGGCCGAGAATCCGGGCCTGGACTATGGGATCCAGCGCGGTGGCCGGTTCGTCGGCGACGACGAGGGCGGGGTCGTTGACGGTGGCCATGGCGATCACCGCCCGCTGGCGCATCCCGCCGGAGAACTCGTGCGGGTAGGCGCGGGCCCGCCGTGCGGCGTCGGGGATGCCGACCCGTTCCAGCGCGGCCACCGCGCGCTCCCAGGCCCGCTTGCGACCCAGCCGCCGCACGGCGCGGGCGAGCTGGTCTCCGACCGGGTGCACGGGGCTGAGCACCGACAGGGCGTCCTGCGGGACGAAGGCGATCCGCCGGCCGCGTACCTGCCGGTAGACGTGCTCGGGCGCGCCGGACAGCTCCCGCCCGTCCAGGCGCACGCTGCCGGACATGCGCGCGCCGGGCGGCAGCAACCCGAGCACGGCCCGGGCGGTCAGCGACTTGCCCGCGCCGGACTCGCCGACGACGGCGAGCGTCTCGCCCTCAGCCACGTCGAACGAGAGCCCCCGTACGACCTCCGTGCCCGCCACGCCGACCCGCAGATCCCGTACGCGCAGCAGCGTCATGCGGCACCCCCGATCCGGCGGCCCGCGGTCGAGAGCGAGACCGCCAGGGCGGCCAGCAGCAGGAGCATCCCCGCGGGGACCAGGGCCGCCCATGGCGCGCGCTCCACGTACGGCAGCGACTCCGCCAGCGTCAGGCCCCACTCGGGCGCGGGCGGCTGGGCCCCCAGGCCGAGGAAGCCGAGGGACGCCATGGCCAGCGCGATCCCCGGCAGCCGCAGCACCGCGTGCCTGGCGACCGGGCCCGCGACCGCGGGCAGGACGTGGCGGGTCAGGATCCAGGCGGGCGAGGAGCCGATGGCGCGCTGGGCGGTCAGGTGGGCGGCGGCGCGTACCTCGGAGACGAGGGCCGCGGCGTGGGCCGCGAGCGCGGGCCACGAAACGAGGGCGACCGCGACGGACGCGCCCAGCGTGCCGGGCCCGAGCACCGCCGCGACCAGGATCCCGGCGATCACCGGCGGCACGGCGTTGGCCACCTCGGCGGCTCCGGAGGCCAGTCCGGGCAGGAGGCCTACGGTCAGGGCGATGACGTACGAGCCCGCGCAGACGAGCGCGGAGACGCCGAGCGTGGCCGCGGCGCCATGGCCCACCCTGGCCAGCACGTCCCGGCCCAGCGCGTCGGCGCCCAGCGGGTGATCCCAGCTCGGCCCGGCCAGCCGCACGGCCACGTCCACGGCCAGGGGGTCGAGCACCAGCCCCCAGCCGACGGCCACCGCCAGCACGGCCCCGCACACACCGGAAACCGGCCCGACCACCCTGCCCCCGCCCGCCACCACGCTAAGGACAGCCCCGACCCGCCGGAGCACCCACCCACCAACCAGCCCACCACCCCGGCCGCGGCCGGCCCCAGCATCACCGCCTCGCCGGCCACCGCTGCCTTGGCCGCCGCCGATGACCGGTGCGGGAAGCGAGAGGGCGGCGTCGCGGAGTCCCGGGCCGAGCATCCAGTGCCGGGCGGCGCTCGCCAGGATCCCGGCGAGCACACCGAGCAGGACGAGGGCGAGCACCGCGGCCTGGAGCAGCGGAAGGTCCTGAGCCTCCGCGGCGCCCAGCGCGGTCCGGCCGATGCCGGGCACCGCGAACACCGTCTCGACCGCCACCGCCCCTCCCGCCAGCCCCACGGCGACCAGCCCGAGCTGAGGCACCAGAGCGGGCAGCGCACGGCGCAGCGCCGCCCGCGCGATCACCCCGGGACCACAACCCGCCGAACGCCACAGCCCCACCCACGGCTCGGCGAAGGCCGCGGGCAGCGTGTCGTCCACCAACCGCCCCAGGACCCCACCGGCCGGGATGCCCAGGGCCAACGCGGGCAGCACCAGGTGCCGCGGCTCCTGCCAGCCGTAGGGCGGCAGCCAGCCCAGCCACACCGACAGCGTCACCATCAGCACCGTCGCGATGAGGAATTCAGGCAACGCCCCCAGCACCGCCGCCACCGCCCCCGTACCACGACCCCGCCGAGTCCCCCGCGCGCCGCGCACCAGGGTGGGTGCGCACAGGGCGCACGTCAGCGCCAGCGTCACCGCCAGCGCGGCGGCCATCAGCGTCAGCGAGACGCCGAGCCCGGACAGCACCGAGGGCAGCACCGCGCTGCCGTCCGCCCACGAACGGCCGAAGTCGCCGCGCAGGACGCCGCCCAGCCACTCGCCGAGCAGCGGCAGCGGACCGCCGTCCAGGCCCAGCTCGCGACGGATGGCCTCCAGCGCCTCGGCCGTCGGCTCCTGCTCGGCCGACCGGGCCCGCAGCAGCGACAGAGCGGCATCACGACCGGACAACCAGGGCAACAACCCGACCACGACGACGATCACAACAAGCGCGACACTCCGCGCGAACAGCACCCCGCCACTCCTCGCCACGGCCCGGGAGAGCACCCTGCGAAGCCGCGTCCCCGCAGCATCCGAGGGCACCCCGCGAACGCGCATCCCAGCGGCACGCGAGAACAGCCCGCGGAAGCGCGTCGTGCTGGCCTGTGAGGGCGGCCCGTCGGTGCGCGTTGGGGATCCGGTCATTTGACGCGGGTCTCCGCCGTGATCAGGACGCGCTCGCGCGGGTCCTTGGCCGAGTCCAGCACCGTGGTGGCATCGCCCTGGATCACGCGCTCGTGCAGCATCGGTATGGCGGCGTCGGTACGCAGGATCATGGCCTCGGCCTCAAGGGTGGCCGCGTGCCTGGCGGGACCGGCGTCCGCCGCCGCGGCCTTGCCCACCGCCCGGTCGACGTCCTCGTCACACAGGCAGGCCAGGTTGAAGGAGCCGTCGCAGGTGAAGTCGGCCTGCATGTACGCCACCGGATCCCCCGAGTCGAGCACGGTCGCCCGGGAAAGGACGAACGCGTCGAACTTCCCGGCCAGCGCGTCCTCCTCGATGTGCGCGTACTCCCGTACCACCAGCTCGACCGCGAACCCCGCGCCCCGGAGCTGCTGCTGCAGCACGGAGGCGACCTCGGGCAGCTCGGCGCGGTCGGAGTAGGTGGCGAGGGTGATCGCCACGCCCTTCGCGCTCGCGGGAGCCGTACGCTCCCCCAGGCTCTTGCGGCCCTCGGCGGCCCATGGCAGGGCGGGCCCCAGCAGGCCCGAGGCCACGTCGGCGCGTCCCTCGTACACCCCCCGCACGAGCTGCCCCGCGTCGATGGACGCGCGCGCGGCGGCACGCAGGCCGGGGCTCTTGAACGGCCCCTTGGCGGTGTTCAGGTACAGGGTGTTGGTGCGCGGCATCGGCACCTCGCTGATCGTCTCCTTCGCCAGCAGCGCGGCCTGCGAGACCGGCACCGCCTCCGCGATGTGCGCCTCGCCGCTGCGGATGGCGGCGGCGCGGGCGGCGCCGTCCGGTACGAAGGAGACGTCGATGCCCGGCGCCTTGGCCTTCGTGCCCCAGTAGCCGTCGTGGCGGTCGAGGGTGGCGGTGGTGGTGCCGTTCACCTTGATCAGCTTGAACGGGCCGCTCCCGGTGCCGACCGGATCGACCTTGCCGTCAGTGCCGTACGCGCGCTCGGCCAGGATGGCCAGCTGCGGCGAGGACAGGCGGTGCGGGACCAGCGGGTCGGGCACGCGGGTGGTCACGACGACCTTGCCGCCCTCGGCCGTGGCGGTCAGCTCGACGCCGTCGAGGATGCGCGGCTTGGGCGTTGCCTGGGTCGCGCGGGTCAGCGCGTTGGCGGCGACCTGGGCGGTCAACCGGCTGCCGTCGTGGAAGGTCACGCCGTCGCGGACGGTGAACTCCCAGGTCCGTTCGGAGGTACGGGTCCACGCGGTGGCGAGCGCGGGGTGTGCGTCGCCTCTCGCGTCCAGGTTGACCAGGGTCTCGGCGGTGGACCAGCGAGAGAGCTTGAACGCGTCGTCGCTGAAGGGCGACAGGCCGGAACGCGGAGGTTGGAGCATCGCCACCTTGATCCGGCCCGTGCTCTGCCCGCCCGCCGGGGCGGAGCACGCGGACAGGGAGAGGACTGTCAAGAGGGCAAGCCAGAAGCTGCGGTGTTGCACGGATTGTCCCAAATTCAGGGGGAATGAGCGGGACGAGACACTAGCATATGATAACCGTTTCCATATTCACGCCCGATAGGTGCGCCCCTCGACGCCCCACTCCCCGAACGGCGGCTGCTCACCCCGGTCGATCGCCCGGATCGAAGGGCGGCCGACATGGGCGAACACCAGCCGCCCCACCCGGCGATCACGTGCCTCCCGCGCGACCTGGAGCACGCTGGCATGCCCACCCACGCCCCCGGCGAAGCGGATCGGCCGGTCCCACCCGGCGGCGTCGGCGAACATCAGGTCCACCCCTGCCGCCCAGTCCGGAAAGACCCAGAACTCCGGCGCCCAGACGGCCCGCGCCCCGGCCGTCCTGACCAGGTAGCCGTAGGTGGGGTGAGAGGTGTGACTGACCGGCAGCGGCACGATCTCCACGCCCGGGCTCTCATAGGACGCCACCCCGACAGTCAACGCGAGCGCCCGCGCCGTGCGGCGGATCTGCGGCATCAGTTCGGCCCGCTCGTCGCAGACCAGCCAGCCGTCGAGCCGCTCACCGTCCGCGGCGTCACCGCCCCCGTCGAGCAGGACGCGGTGCCCACGCCAGCCGACCAGCAGCCCGGCGGAGCGGTAGCGCGGGGAGTTCATCGCACCGACCCCCACCAACCGCAACCACACGACCGTCACCCCCGATCCCACCTTCCCGGCCCGCCACCGAGACCGCCCCGAAGGCGCCACACCCTCCCCTGCCCGACGTCCGGCGCCCCTGACGCGCCCGCGCCATAGTCGGCTACCAGCGGACCGCAGATGGCAGCTCTCAGCGGCGCCCCATGGCCCTTGGCAGCGACCTGCGGAGGCGGCACCCCGCCCGACACGCCCGGGCCGCAGGCGGCGACCGGTAGTCGCAGCCCTGCGCGACACGCCCGCGACGGTCGGCGGGCGCGGCGCACCGATCTCCGCGACCGCGCCGTGGACGCGGGTGGCGTCTCGAAGGTGACCGGCGGGACGCGCCGACGACCGGCCGCCCTCCAAGAGCAGGGGCATGCCGGACGCCGTTCACGGCCGGTCATGGCAGGTGCCCGCAAAAGGCAACAGGCTCACCCGAAGGTGATCCGGCCGCTGCCGGGAAGCGTGTTCATCCCCCGTGTCGCGCAGCCGAGGATGGCCGCCGCCGGCGAGAGGCCGCCGCGGACGCGCTCCCCCTTGAGCGCGCCGGCGGCGATGGTGCCGGTGAGCAAAGCATCGGCCGGATGCTGGGTGGCGAGCCGGTCGGCCTTGATCCGCAGCCTCGAGATGCCGACGGGCCGCCCGTCCGCGCCGAACCAGGTGATGACGGCACCCCCGCGCACATGGCGGGCGCTGGTGCACGAGGCCTCCGCCGTGGCCTTGACGGCGACCCAGCCGGAGCGCAGGGACGTGGCCGAGCCGTCGGGTGAGGTGCAGCCGGTGAGCTGGAGGTTCCCCCGGGCGGCGACGCGCCGCGGCGTGAGTCCGACCTGCGGCGCGAAGGCCAGCGGCCGCTCGGACGGCGTGGCGACGGTGCAGGTCAGGGCCGGGCCCGGGAGGCCCTCCGGGGCCGAGGTGACGATGGCGATGATCCAGTCCAGGTACATGAGCCTTCCCCATGGGCTGCTGTACGTAATCAACCCCTCACATTGTGCTGCATCACGCGGTACGGCATGCAGGATCCAGCCGATCCGCGGTCCACCTGAGCGAATGCGCCACCCGTACGCGCACCCTGGCCCTCGTGCGATTCGCCCGCCGGGGCGCGCCCGGCAGGGCTTCGCCCAGCGACTCCCGATAGCCCATCGCGGTCTGGTGGGCGAGTACTTGCATGGCGTCCATATATCCTCCTTAATCAATTAAGACCTTAATCGATTAAGACAAGCCGGGCAAGCTCTTCGGTACGGTGGGACGATGGCCAGGGTGACACTGCAGACGATCGCCGACCGGCTGGGCGTGTCCCGGGCCACCGTGTCCTACGCGTTCTCCCGGCCCGACCAGCTCAGCGACGGGCTGCGGCAGCGGATCATGGAGGTGGCCGACGAGCTCGGCTACGCCGGGCCCAACCCGACGGCGCGATCGCTCAGGCTGGGGCGGGCGGGGGCGCTCGGGCTGCTGTTCAGCGAGACGCTGGCGTACGCGTTCGCCGACCCGTACTCGATCGGGTTCTTCCAGGGGCTGGCGACGGCGGCCGAAGACGCCGGGGTGGGGCTGCTCATCCTGCCGCTGCCGCACGGCGACCGGCGGAGCGAGACCGTCAGGGACGCGGTGGTCGACGCGTTCTGCGTGATGTCGCTGCCCGACGGGCATCCGGCGCTGGCGGAGGTGCTGGCCAGGAAGCTGCCCGTCGTGATGGTGGACGAGCCGTACGTGCCGGGGCATCCGTTCGTGGGCACCGACGAGCCGGCGGCCGCGGCGACGGCGGCGCGGCACGTGCTCGAGCTCGGGCACCGGCGGATCGGAGTGGCCATGGTCGGGCTGCACGACGACGGCCACACCGGCTGGGCCTCCCCTGAGCGTCAGGAGAGCGCGGTGTACGAGGCCATGCGGCGCAGGTGCGGCGGCTACCGGCAGGCGTGCGAGGAGGCCGGGATCGACTGGTCAGGGGTGCCGTTCTACGAGGTGGCGCGCAACTCCCGCGAGGCCGGCAAGAAGGCGGGGCACGCGCTGCTGGGGCGGGACCCGCGCCCCACGGCGATCCTCACCAACACGGACGTGCTGGCGCTGGGGGTCCTCGACGCCGCCGCCGACCTGGGGTTGGAGGTGCCCGGGGAGCTGTCGGTGGTGGGGTTCTCCGACAGCGCGGCAGAGGAGGCGGGGCTCACCACGATCCGGCAGGCCAAGCAGGAGATGGGAGCGGCGGCGGGGCGGCTGCTGCTGTCGGGGGGCGCGGCGGAGCCGGAGCGGCTGGTGTTCCCGCATGAACTGATCGTCCGCGCCTCGACCGCTCCCCCGGCGCACGCCTGACGAACCGGGTCACGCCGGGAGGAGCAGCACGCCCGCCGCGGCGCCGACCAGGGCGGTACCGCCGTGCATGCCCCACGAGAGGCCGGGGTGGCCGCCGCGCCTGCGCCGCATGGCCTCGTACACCGCGCTCTCCTGACGCTCAGGGGAGGCCCAGCACCCCGCCACCGCCCAGAACCACTGCTCTGCTCGTCATCCGCACTCCTGCGGTTGACGGCCCGGCCGCGGGAAATCGGTTACCGGCCGGGGGTCACGTAGGTAAGGTTGCCCTCACACCCCTCCCGAAGGACAGCCCCATGGCGGAATTCATCGAGGTCCGAGCGACGGTCGAGGGCCACGAGAGGGCGGCCGCCCTGGCGCACGGCATCTTCAGCGCGGGCCTGGCGGCCTCGATCGACATCGCCGAAGTGCCGTCCCCGCGCCACGGCACGACCGTCTGGGAGCTCACGCTCATCACGACGGACGGGCAGGTCCCCACGCTCGAACGGCGCATCAGGGAGACCGACGACCGCTGCTCCGTCACCAGCCGGCCGGTCACGCCCGACGCCGACGGCTACCCCGACTGGCTCTGAGCCCCGCCACGCGCCTCCTCGCGCCAGGTCCCGTGCTCGTCGACGGTCAGGCGGAGCAGCGGCGCCGCCGAAGGCGCCGAGGGGAGGTTCCCGACCGCCGCCAGGAGGGCGTCCACCGCGTCCGGCGGCAGCGCCCGCCCCGCGTTGGCGCGGAACTTGACCCCCAGCTCATCCGCCGTCAACGGGTGCTCAGGCCCGCCCCGCGAGGAGTCCACGCGGTGCTCCAGCGTCGAGCCGTCACGCAGCCGTACCCGCATCACCGCCGCGAACGCGCGCGGGAAGATCTCCGACGCCCGCTCGTCGGCCACGCAGCGCACCCGCTTCGCCAGCTCCAGCCGTTCCGGGGACAGGGCGGCGAAGTCGTCCAGGGAGAGCCCGAGCCCGCCGCCGCCGTGCAGCGCCGCCGCCACCGTGTAGGGGCCCGAGAACTTCGCGTGGTACGGCGACCTGGGGGCGGTCTTCTCCTCCCTGGGCTCCGCGATCGTGCGCAGCACCGGGGCGGGCACGCCCAGCTCGATGTCCTCGACGTCGTCCGGGGACAGGCCGCCGGCCCGCAGCGCCAGGGCGCAGTCGATGGCCGGGTGGGTGAAGTGGTTGGTCGGGTAGGGCTTGTAGACCGTGCGCAGGAGCTCCCAACGCTCGCCGAGGCCCGACAGCAGCGCCGAGTCGTCGTACCGCCCGTCGAGCCAGGCCTGGAAGAACCCGAACCGGCCCTCCAGCACGGTCGGCGGTCCGGTCACGCCCTCCAGGGCGAGCACCGCGGCCGAGACGCCCGCGTGCGCGGCCCAGCCGCAGTGGACCCGCTTGATCGTCCCGCCCGTGCGGTTGGCCTCGATCACGCCCGCGCCCATGCTGGCCGCCACGCCGACCGCGTGCGCGATGCCGTCCGCCGTCAGGTCGAACAGCAGCCCCGCCGCGACCGCGGCGCCCAGCGTGCCGCAGATGGACGTCGCGTGCTGCCCCTTCTCGAAGAAGAGCGAATTGCGCGCCTCAGGCAGGTAGGAGGCCATCCCGAGGCGGTTGCACACCTCGACGCCCGCCGCGATCGCCGCTGCCAGCGCGGCCCCGCTCGCCCCGGTCGCCTCGGCGACGGCCAGCGCGGCGGGCACCACGGAAGCGCTCGGGTGCAGCACCGACGGCAGGTGCGTGTCGTCGTAGTCGAGCGCGTGCGCCAGCGTGCCGTTGACCAGCGCCGCCGCCGGGGCGGGGAGCCGGTCGCCGCTGCCGATCGCGCTCGCCTCCTCGACGCCGCCCCACCGGCGTACGGCCCGCAGCACGGCCGGTCCCGCGTCGCCCTCCGGCTCGGCGTAGGCAGCGAGGCAGTTGCCCAGCACGTCGAGCACCCGTCCGGTCACGTCGTCGCGCACCCGGTCGGGAACGCCCTTGTCACGGCAGGCGGCGGCGAACTCGGCCAGCCGCTGGACATGGGTTGTCATGGTCCCTCTCAGGTCAGTCGATCACGGCGAGCGGACGGACGGGGGCGCCGGTGGCGCCGACGACCGGCAGCGGGTTCAGCACCAGCAGGAACTCGCGTGCCCCCGAGTCCAGCAGCTCGGACAGCCGCATGGTCTCCACGATGTGGATGCCCGATTCCACCAGCATGATCCGGTGCACAGGGAGCGTGGCATGCCCGCGACCGGGCGCGATGTGCTCGAAGGCGATGGTCTCGCCGCCCACCACGCGCGGCCGGCGCTCGGCCAGCCAGCGCCCCGCCTCGGCGCCCGGCCCGGGGACGCCGTCCCGCTGGCCGACGAACTCCGCCGTCGATGCCCAGAGCCGTGACCAGCCGGTGCCGATGAGCACGGCGTCGCCGGCGCGGATCTCCAGGTCGCCGGCGGCCCGCGACAGGTCGTCGGGGGTGATCTCGTAGCCGGCCGGCAGCGTGTCCACGCCGTGCACGGCGGCCACGTCGAGCAGCACGCACCGGCCCACGTACGGCTCGAAGGCGTCGATGCCGAGCGCGCCGAACCCCTCGTGCGACATCACCTCGGAGGCGGGCCGCCCGCCGTACAGGAGCCCTTCCTGCGAGACGTGCGCGAGCGCGTCGACGTGCGTGCCGACGTGGCCGCCCGTGACGATGATCTCGTTGGCGGCGGAGCCGCCGTCCGGCCTGACCATGTCGCCGTGCCTGCGCTCCAGCGCCATCCGGAACGGGGGGTGGTTCGGTGACTGCGGCATGCCTTTGCGCATCGGCTGCGCGAGATCCAGGACACGCGCACCTTCCAGCGCCTTCCACAAGGACATCTCGGACGGCTCTCCTTTGTTCCGATCATGAAGACGGGCGTCTCGACAGTACACAAGACGGACAAACCGCCCCGATCAGCCCGCAGATCGCATCAACCCGTGACAGGCGATGGCCGCGGCGGCCACCACGTTGAGCGAGTCGACGCCCGCCGCCATCGCCGACCCGCTCATCGGGATGCACACCGCCCGGTCGGCCTCGTGCAGCCAGTGGGAGGACAGCCCGTCGCCCTCGGCGCCGAGCAGCAGCGCGACCCGGTCCGCCAGCTCGACGGTGTCCAGGGGCGTGGCCGCCTGGTCCGGGGTCAGGGCCAGCGTCTGGAAGCCCGCCTCCCTCAGCTGTGCCAGCCCGCCGAACCAGTCGTCCATCCGCGCGTACGGGATCGAGAACACCGCTCCCATCGACACCTTCACCGCCCGCCGGTACAGCGGGTCCGCGCACCGGGGCGACAGCACGACCCCGTCCACCCCCAGGGCGGCGGCACTGCGGAAGATGGCGCCGATGTTGGAGTGGTCGACCAGGTCCTCCAGCACGAGCAGCCGCCGGGCGCCGCCCTTGAGCAGGGTCTCGACGGCGGGGAGCGGGAGGCGTTCCATCGAGGCGAGGGCGCCGCGGTGCACCTGGAAGCCCGCGATGCCCGACATGATCTCGTCGCTCACCACATAGACCGTCGCGTCGCCCAGGACGTCCTCGAGCGAGACCAGCCAGCGGCGCGTCGTCAGGACCGAGCGGATCGGGTAGCCGGCGCCGACGGCCCGCCTGATCACCTTCTCCCCCTCGGCCAGGAACAGGCCGCGCGACGCCTCCAGGCTCTTGCGCAGCTCCACGTCCCGAAGCCGGGTGTAGTCGGACAGGCGGGGGTCGTCGACGTCGGTTACGTACTCAAGCACCTTCCGATACTGCCATGCGCCGCCTGACCTGCCAGACCGCCGCATAGCAGGCGAGCACCAGGCACAGGCCGATCAACGTGCCGGCGCCCGTCTTGGTGATCACGCTGGGCACGCCCAGGTGCGGGACGGGCTCGTCCACGAGGGGCCAGAGGAACGCTCCAGCCACCGTGCCGATCGAGCACAGCACCATGACGGCCGCACGCACGCGCGGGGCGATCCGCAGGTGTGCCGGTACGGGGGCCGCGGCCATCCGGGACAGACCGCGCCAGGCCCACCACACCACGACGGCCAGGCCGACCACGGACGAGACGTACTGCAGCAACCGGAAGACCCTGATCACGCCCATGACCGAGACCGCCAGCCAGTCGCCCCACTCCACCGGCCCGGTGGAGTGGGTGAAGGAGTCCCACAGGACGTGGCTGCCCGCGCCGATCACGCCCCCGACGACCATGGGGAGCAGGCGGAGCCGGGACGGCGCCAGGAGCGCTGCCCGGCCGGCCAGCGAGGGCGGGAGCAGCGAGATCAGCGGGTCCCTGAAGACGGCGTGGAAGAGCGGCAGCAGCACCAGCACGGCGGCCAGGTCGATGGTGACGACGCCGAGCCAGGAGTGCCAGTTGCCGTAGTCGGGCAGGAACGGCAGGAAGATCGGCAGATCGGGCACCATCGCCCCTAACGCCAACGCCCACGGGTCGGCGAACCTGCGTACGCGCTGTGACGAAATCAGCGGCACCATCGCGGCCATATGACTGGGCGTGAACGGCAACCGGCCCTCCCTCGGCGATCCGGGCAACCTTCGCGACCTGGTGATCACCGCTCATTATGCGGGCAAGCTTGACCATTCTTTGCCCGGGCGAAACTACGCTACGGTCTGTAATGGGTACGGTACGTATCGCTGTCGACGGCCGGATAGCCGGGAGTGCGGGGGGTCATGGTGCCTGACCAGCGGATTCATGAGCGTCCGGCCGCGTCAGCCGATTGGCTGCGCGCAGCCCGCGCCGCCCGGTCGCTCTCCGTCGCCACCCTGGTCTGGCTGAGCGTGGAAAGCACGCTCGGCCTGGCCGCCGGCTTCGCGGCCCACTCGCTGGCGTTGATCGGCTGGGGGCTGTCGGCGTTCGTGGAGGCGGCGGCCAGCCTGATCGTGGTCTGGCGGTTCACCGGCACCCGCACGCTCTCGCCGAGCGCGGAGAACACCGCCAGGAAGGCGGTCGCGGTGAGTTTCTGGCTGCTCGCGCCGTACCTCGTCCTGCACGTGGCGCACGACCTGGACGCGGGGCACCGGGCCACGCCGAGCGTGCTGGGGATCGTGGTGACGACGTTCAGCCTGATCAGCATGCCGGCGCTGGGGATGGCCAAGCGGCGGCTCGGCGCGCGCCTGGCGTCCGAGGCCACGTCGGGCGAGGGGACGCAGAACCTCATCTGCGCGGCCATGGCGGCGGGGGTGCTGGCGAGCCTGTGGCTCAACACGCTGGGGTGGTGGTGGGTCGATCCGGCCGTGGCGGTGGTGCTGGCAGCGGTGGCCGTACGGGAGGGAAACCGGGCGTGGCACGGCCATCAGTGCCGCCATTGATCCCCGATTCACCGATCATGCATATCTCTCATAAACCGTCACGCACGTGGCCAACTCCGCCCACACAGAGTAATCACCGCACCAAAAGGGCTGTTTTCCCGCACTCGCCACACCGAGTATCGTTCCCGGAGTATTGCGGAGCATCTCCCGCTAGGGTCTCCGGAAGGTCTCAAGCACACCTAAGAGGACATCGTGGGGCGACACCGCACAGACGAGCTTGATGGCGGATACAGAGCGCACGAACCCCCAGCCCGCAGAAGATCGAACGGGCGCGGCAGGGTTCTCGTACCGCTGGCCGGCGCCGTCGCGCTGGCCGTGCTCCTCGGTGTCGCCGCTTTCGTGATCTTCAACCGTGACCACGACTGCTCGGGCGGCAAGCTGGCCCTGCGGGTCGTCGCGACACCCGACATCCAGCCCGCACTGAACAAGATCGCGGGCAACTACAACAAGGCCATGCACTCGATCGACAGCAAGTGCGTCGAGGTGACGGTGGCCAAGGAGGCCGCGGCCAGGACCGCGAACGCGGTGGCCGCCGGCAAGGCCAAGGCGGACTTCTGGGTGGCGGACTCCAGCCTCCTCATGGAGAGCCTGCGCAATACCCCCGCCGGCCAGGCCCTGCCGCAGATCGAGGGGTCGGTCGCGACCTCGCCCGTCGTGCTGGCGACGGCCAAGTCGTTCGCGTCGAAGCTGAGCGGCGCCCTCCAGCCGAGCTGGGCCGCCATGATCTCGGCCGCGAACGTGGCCAACGTGGACGGGCCGGGCAAGAAGGTCCGCGTCCTCGCCCTCGACCCGCAGAAGAACTCCGCCGGGCTGGCCGCCCTGCTGGCCGCCGCCGGCACGGCGAAGGAGGCCGGGCTGGACAAGGCGCTGGTGGGCGCGATGAAGGAGCTGTCGGGCCAGCTCGCCTCCGACCCCACTGCGCTGCTGGCCAGCCTCACCGTGAAGTCCGGCAGCCGGGTGCCCATCGGCGTCACCTCCGAGCAGGCCATCTACGCCCACAACGCGAAGAAGCCGGAAGCGCCGGTGGTCGCCCTCTATCCGAAGGAAGGCACGCTCAACCTCGACTACCCGGTCACGGTCCTGACCAAGGACCCGGCGGTGCTCAAGGCGGCGGCGGACTTCAAGCAGGACCTCGCCACGGAGTCGGCCAAGAAGGCCCTGCGCGACGCGGGCTTCCGCAGCACGGACGGCAAGGCGGGCGACGCGCTGGCGGCCGACAAGGGCTTCAAGCAGGAGACGCCGACCGCGCTGGAGCCACCGGACGGCAAGACCGTGGCCAGGATGGTGCAGACCTGGTCCAGGCTGAACCTCGGCAGCCGCCTGCTCACGCTGCTCGACGTCTCGGGCACGATGGCGCTGCCGGTCCCCGGTACGGGCATGACCCGCATGCAGGCCATCAACAAGATCGCCACCGAGGGCCTGGGCCTGTTCCCCGCCGACTCCGAGCTGGGCCTGTGGACGTTCTCCACGCATCTGGACGGACAGGACAAGGACTGGAAGGAGCTCGTCTCCCTCGGGCCGGTCAGCGAGTCGGTCAACGGCACGCTGCGCAAGGACATGCTGGGCCGGGCGTTCGCCTCGATCCAGGCCAAGCCCACGGGCGACACCGGGCTGAACGACACGGTAAAGGCCGCGTACACGCAGCTGACGAAGACGTACCAGGAAGACAAGATCAACACGCTGCTGGTCCTCACGGACGGCGCCGGCAACGACGATCCTGACGGCGGCGTCAAGAACAGCGAGATCATCCAGTTCCTGAAGAAGACCTACAACCCGAAGCGGCCCATCAGCATCCTGCTCATCGCCTTCGGCCCGGAGGCCGAGAAGGGCAAGCAGCAGATGGACGCGCTGGCCAAGGCCGCGGGCGGCGAGGCTTACATCGCCAAGAACGTCCTGCAGGTGCGCGACTTCTTCCTCCAGGGCATGGAACGCCGCCTCTGCATGCCGGGCTGCGACGGCTGAGGGCTGACCGAGGTGCACCCTTATGCCCGATGGGCATAAAGGGCGAACCCGTCAGAATGCGGCCGCGTCCTCTCCGCGTGGGGCTTGAGTGCCCGTTCTACCCGCGGGGAGGGAATTCGTGCCTGGATGGCCGTCCGTCGGTCGCGCCGAGGATCATGAGCTGGTCGAGGCTCTGCGGCGCGCGGACACCGACGCTCCCGCCAAGCTGTACGACTGCTACGGCGAGCGGCTGCACGACTACGCCGCCTCCTTCGCCCAGGACCTGGCCACCGACGCCGTCCATGACGCCCTGGTCACCGCGCAGGGGTGCGTGCACCGGCTGAAGGAGCCGGCCAGGATGCGGGCCTGGCTGTACGCGCTGACCAGGTTCCAGGTGCGGGCCAGGATGGCGCATCGGACGCCAGTGGACGGCGTGCCGCTGCCCGAGCTGGAGGCGCAGGAGGACCCCGAGCTGACCGACCTCGTCCACGAGACGCTGGGCGAGCTGCGCAGGAACGAGCGCGAGGTCCTCGAGCTGTCGGTGCGCCACGGCCTGACCCCGGCCGAGGTCGGCGCGGTGCTCGGGCTGACCTCGCGGCAGGCGGCGGGCCGGCTCGCCAGGGCCCGCGACCATCTGGAGAACGCCGCCGCGGCCGTGGTGCTGGCCAGGACCGGGCGGGCGCACTGCCCCGACCTGTCGGCGATGCTGGACGGGTGCGAGTACCCGCTCACCCCGCTGCTGCGGCGGAGGTTGTCGGGCCACATCAGCGGGTGCGAGGTGTGCACCGAGGGGCGGCACCGGCAGGTCTCGGCGGCCAAGCTCCTGGACCTGGTCCCGCTCGCGTTCCCGCCCATCTCGCTGCGCCGCCGGGTGATCGACACGTGCGTCAACCCCGAGCGCGATCAGACCCGTACCCTGATCACCGATCGCGGTGACAGCTTCGACCGGACCGGGTTCCCCATGGCCGTCGAGCACCGCTCGCGGCGGCGCAGGCCGCGCCGCCTGGCGCCGGTGCTGCTGGCGGGCGCGTGCGTGCTGGCCGCGACGGGGGCCATGGTCGTGATCAACGGCCGCGACGCCTCGACCGGCACTCCCCTGCGCTCGGCGCCCTCCCCCTCCTCCCCCGCCGTCCCGCTCGACCCGGGCGAGGAGAGCCCGACGCCCGACCCCGCGCCGGAAGAGGACGAGCTCACGCCGGCCCCCACCCCCACCCCGACCCCGAGCCGCACTCCCAGCAGCCGCGCCACGCCGGCCGAGCGGCCGAGCGCCCGGCACGCCGCCGGGCCGACGCCCACCCGCCGCAGGCCCGTGCCCGCCGCCCGGCTCCGCACGGCCTGCCCGAAGGCGATCGACGGCGCGGCCAAGATCGGCCTCAGCGCCCGCAACGCCACGGTCTCGTGGGTGGCGACCGCCTCGCAGGGGCTGGACGTGTTCCCCGCGAGCGGGTCGATCAAGGCGGGCGGGTCCGTGGCGATCTGGGTCACGATCGTCGACCCGAGCGCCGCCGGCCGCGGCCGCGTCGCGTTCACCTCGAACGGCGGGAGCGCGAGCTGCTCGCTGTCCTGGGACGGCGACGGGCCCGAGACTTCGGACCCGACCGACGAGCCGACGACCTCCAGCGAACCGACTCCATCACCCTCCGTAACCGCATCAGCCGAAAATACGGAGACCCTGGACGGCAAAACGGACACCAAGTCCGAGTAGATCAACTTTTCTTGCCCACAAACCCGGATAAATCGGACCCTGGCTCGAAGAACCTCGGTCACATAGGGCATTCTGGTGTGCTTGGGGGTCACGTCCGGGCCGGAGTCACTTGACCGTGTGTTGAACATCACACGAGAAATATCTGCCTGCCGGTAAACCGGGATGCGCCCTCAAGCGTCGGCATTGACGTGTCCTGGCGCGGATTGGTCCCATGAACTGCGATCAATCGTGCTTTAACCAGCAGAAGCAGGAGAGAAAAGGGAGATGCTCAAGCACCGGAGAGCGCTGGCCTGGCTGGTGGCGCTCGCCTGCATCGCGGGGGCGGTCGTCGCGCTGTTCGACATAGAGACACCGCTACGCCCGTTCCTGATCTCTCTGTTCCTTCTGGTCGTCCCAGGGGCGGCAGTGGTGGGACTGTTGCGTGATCGTGACCCCCTTGCCGCACTATCAGTAGGAGCCGCGGCAAGTCTCGTGCTGAACGTGCTCCTCGCCCAGGCCATGCTGCTCTTCGGCGCATGGTCGCCCCGGGCGGGCGTCGCGACGGTCGCCGTGCTCGGAGGGTTCATGTACGTGCTTCGCGTGTTGTACCGGGGGAAGAGCATGCAGACCCAACAGGGGGCCAGGTGAACATCCAGGTAGTTCGGCCCAGAGAGCTCGGGGACTCCGAGCGGGCACGATGGCGGGAGCTGCAGAAGGCCGACCCGAGTCTGGACAACCCGTTCCTGTCAGTCGAGTTCGCCGTGGCGATGGACCGCTTGCGCGATTACGTGAGGGTGGCGGTCATCTCCGACGAGAGCGGCATCGTGGGGTTCTTCCCGTACGAGCGGCACAGCTTCGGCATCGGCAAGCCGCTCGGCGGCTTCCTCACCACGTGCCACGGCCTGATCGCGGCCCCGGACCTGAAGCTCGACGCCAAGGCCCTGCTGCGGGCCTGCAAGCTCAGCGTGTTCGACTTCGACCACCTGGTGGCGGGGCAGCCCACTTTCGCCCCTTACGAGCAGGATGTCCGGCCTGCGCCGGTCATGGACTTCACCGCCGGGTTCGACGCCTGGATCGAGCAGGTGAAGTCCAACTCCCCGAAGAACCTCAAGACCGTCCGCTACAAGGAGCGCAAGCTCGGCAGGGAGCAGGGCGAGCTGCGCTTCGAGTGGGCCTCGGCCGACCCCGAGGTGCTCCGCACGCTGCTGGCCTGGAAGTCGGACCAGTATCGAAGAACTGGCCGTGTGGACAGGTTCGCCCAGCCGTGGATCGTCGAATTGACGGACATGATGCATGCCGAAAAGTCATCGGACTTCGCGGGCGTCCTGACCATGCTTTATGCCGGGGACGTCCCGGTAGCCGGACATTTCGGCCTCCGCACGGCCACCACGCTTGTAGGGTGGTTCCCCGCCTACGACACCGAGTTCGGCCGCTACTCGCCGGGCATCGTCCATCACCTGCAGATGGCCGAGGCCGCCGCGAACGACGGCCTGCACATGGTGGACATGGGCAAGGGCGGCAAGGAGTACAAAGACTGGCTGAAGAGCGGGGTCCTGTACGTTGCCGAAGGCCGCATCTCGCGACCGTCCGCCGCCGCGGCCGTTCACTGGATGGGCCGAACTCCTTTCAACAAAGCCCGAACAATTGTCATGGACCGGCCGTCTCTTTATAGGGCGGCCGACCGTGTCCTCAAGGGCTTCGGTCGGGTGCGCAGCTCGATGCAGCAGCAGGAGTCACCCAACGGAGTAGTCAAAGAACCAACGGGAGCGCGCTGAGCTCTCCCGAGTCCCGGCAGACACCCTCACAGCACAGGACCCTTCAATGCACCGTTCACCGGCTTCACCATTCCCGCAGCACCCGGGGGTGGCTCCGACCGGGCCGCAGCAGGGCGGGGTCCCGGAAGGATTTCCCTCGCCATGAGTCCCGAGATAGCCAAGCACAACGGCAAGCTGCAAGCCTCGCCCTTGCGGTCCATGCCGCCCCCTTCGAGCTTCACGCCCGTCACGCCGCACCTGGCCATTTCGCCGACGGTCAGCGTGGTCGTGCCGGCGATGAACGAGGCCGAGAACCTGCCGCACGTCTTCGCCACGATCCCCCAGTGGGTGGACGAGATCGTGCTCGTCGACGGCAACTCCGTCGATGACACGGTCGCCGTGGCCAAGCGGCTGCGGCCGAACGTGAAGATCGTCACGCAGACCGGCAAGGGCAAGGGTGACGCCCTGTCCGCCGGCTTCGCCGCGTGCACGAGCGACATCATCGTCATGATCGACGCCGACGGCTCGACCGACGGCCGCGAGATCATCAACTTCGTGGGCGCGCTGGTGACCGGCGCCGACTTCGTCAAGGGCTCGCGCTACGCCTCCGGCGGCGGCAGCGACGACCTGACGCTGAACCGGCGGCTGGGCAACAAGATCCTCACCGGCATGGTCAACGTCATGTACAACACCAAGTACACCGACCTGTGCTACGGCTACAACGCCTTCTGGGCCCGTCACCTCGACGCGCTCAACCTCGACTGCGACGGCTTCGAGGTGGAGACGCTGATGAACGTGCGCGCGGCCAAGGCCGGGTTGAAGGTGCACGAGGTGCCCAGCCACGAGCGCAATCGCATTCACGGCGAGAGCAACCTGCATGCCGTACGAGATGGCTTCCGCGTGCTCAAGACCATCCTGAGGGAGTGGCGTCGCCAGCCCGCTCCCGCTCAGCCTGAGCCGACCGCCACTCCCGCCGCTGACCGAGGCGTCGCTTAAGAAGGAACGCTGTGAACACGTCTGTTGTCATCTGCGTCTACACCGACGAGCGGTGGGAGGACATCAGGCAGGCAATCGAGTCGGTCGAGAACCAGACCCGCCCGGCACACGAGCTGATCCTGGTGGTCGACCACAACCCCGACCTGCACCTCAAGCTCAAGCTCGCGTATCCGCAGGCCATTGTGGTGGAGAACACGCATGAGAAGGGGCTGTCGGGAGGCAAGAACACCGGGGTGGCCACCGCCGGCGGTGAGATTGTCGCGTTCCTGGACGACGACGCGGTCGCCGACGCCGGGTGGCTGGAGGCTTTGGAGGAGGGCTTCCAGGAATCCGGTGTGGTGGGCGTCGGGGGGCGCACGGATCCGCTGTGGGCGTCCGAGCGACGCCCGCGGTGGTTCCCGTACGAGTTCGACTGGACGGTGGGGTGCACGTACCGCGGCATGCCCGAGGTACGCGCGCCGATCCGCAACGTCATGGGCGGCAACGCCGCGTTCCTGCGCGACGTCGTGTCCGAGGTGGGCGGGTTCCACAGCGGCATCGGGCGCAGCGTGCAGGGGCGCAAGTCGCGTCCGCTGGGGTGCGAGGAGACGGAGTTCTGCATCCGGCTGAGCCAGCGCAAGCCCGGCTCGGTCATGCTGTTCGAGCCGCGTGCCGTGATCGGGCACAAGGTGTCGAAGCAGCGCGAGCGGTTCGCCTACTTCAGATCCAGGTGCTATGCCGAGGGCCTGTCCAAGGCCCTGGTGACGAAGGAGGTCGGCACCCAGGACGGGCTGGCCAGCGAGCGGGCGCACGCGCTCAAGACGCTGCCGCTCGGCGCGCTGCGCGGGATCGGTGAGGCCGTCCGCGGCGACGTGGGCGGGCTCGGCCGGGCCGCCGCGATCGTGATCGGGCTGGCCTGGACGACCTGGGGTTACGTGGTGGGCTCCGTACGGCTGAAGGCGGCACGATCATGACCCGCATCCCGATCCTGATGTACCACTCGGTCACCGACACGCCCAACGACGAGACCAAGCCGCACTCCGTGCGGCCCTCGGACCTGGCCGAGCAGCTCGCATACCTGTCGGAGAGCGGCTTCACCCCGCTCACCCTGGGCGACCTCGTGGCCTCACTCAACCAGAACAACGCCCGCTCGATGCCGGACAAGCCGATCGTGGTGACGTTCGACGACGGCTACGCCGACTTCCACAGCCACGCCCTGCCCCTGCTCGAGCGCTACAGCTTCCCGGCCACGGTCTTCCTGACCAGCGGCTGGGTGTCCGACGCGGGCAAGGACGCGGCCGGCCGGCCGCTGGACGACATGCTGTCCTGGGGCCAGGCCCGCGAGATCGCCCAGACCGGCATCGAGATCGGCGGCCACAGCCACAGCCACCCGCAGCTCGACCAGCTGCGCATCGAGGACCTGCGGCAGGAGCTGCGCAAGAACAAGGGCCTGCTGGAGGAGAAGATCGGCGCGCCGGTCGCCACCATGGCCTACCCCTACGGCTACTCCAGCGCCCGCGTCCGCCGCGAAGTGCGCAAGGCCGGCTATTTCGCCGCCTGCGCCGTGAGCAACACGATCGCCGCCGACCGGCACGACATGCTCGCCATCCCCCGGCTGACGGTCGGCAAGCACACGACCATCAGCATGTTCAAGCGCGCCGTCGAAGGCACCGGCGTACCCCTCATCTATCTGCGCGAACGCATCCTCACCAAGGGGTACGCGGTCGTGCGCAGGACGAGGTACGGGCTGCAGCGGGTGCGCGGAAATGTCTAGCGTCTGGGGGAAGATCCTCCACGACCTCCGTAACCCGCTGTTCCGCCAGGGCTACGCGCTCATGGCGAACACCGTGGTCACCGGTGTGCTCGGCATGGGCTACTGGCTGCTGGCCGCCCGCCTCTACTCCCCCGAGGAGTTCGGCCGCGGCCAGGCGGTGATCACGGCGATGCGGCTGTTCGCGTCGCTGACGGCGCTGGGGTTCGTGGGCGCGCTGGCCCGGTTCCTGCCGGTCGCCGGGCGCCGCACCCCCGAGCTGGCCCTACGCGGGTACGGCCTGGCCGCCGCCACGGGCGGGGTCGCGGCGCTCGGCTTCCTGCTGACGCTGCCGATGTGGGGCAAGACGTACTCGGTGCTGAGCGGCTTCTGGCCCGGGCTGTTCTTCCTGGCGTCCGTGCTGGTGTGGGCCGTCTTCACGCTCCAGGACGTGGTGCTGACCGGGCTGCGGCGGGCCACGTTCGTGCCCCTGAACAACCTGGTCTTCGGCATCGTCAAGATGGGGCTGCTGGTCGCGCTGGCCGGCGCGCTGCCGTCCGGCGGGATCTTCGTCTCGTGGGTCATCCCGACCGCCCTCGCGCTGATCCCCGTCAACTGGCTGATCTTCGCCGTCGTGGTGCCCAGGCACGTGGAGAAGAGCGACGCCGCGCAGGAGCCTCCTCGGCTGCGTGAAATTGGAAGGTTCCTAGCTGGGGACTTCCCCGGGACGCTGTCCATCCTCGGCATCGTCTACCTGGTGCCCGTGGTGGTCGCCACGCAGGTGGGCGAGGCCACGTTCGGCCGCTTCTCGATGGCGCACACGCTCGCGAGCATGATCGAGCTGCTGGCCATGAACATGGCGGTCTCGCTGACCGTCGAGGGCTCTTTCGACCGTGCCAAACTGGCCGAGAACTGCCGGCGGGCGCTGCGGCGGGCCTTCATGATCGTCACCCCGATCATCGCGGTGGCGATCCTGGCGGCGCCGCTGATCCTGACCGTCTTCGGCTCGGCCTTCGCGGCCGAGGGCACGACGCTGCTGCGGCTGATGTCGCTGGCCGTGCTGCCTCGGGTGCTGATCGAGGTCTACCTGAGCGCGCTGCGGGCGCAGAGCCGGGCCCGTACGCTGGCGACCGTACAGATCGGGCTGGCCGTGCTCGTGCTCGTGTCCACCGTCGTGCTGTTCCCGTACGCGGGCGTGAACGCGGTGGGGTACGGGTTGCTCTTCAGCGAGCTTCTCGTGGCAGTTTTGATCTTTGGGAATCTACGTAAAATTCTCAAGTTCGGCGAAACCCGTACGCCGGTTGTCACCCAGGGGTCGTCCGGGGCCGCATGATGGTCAACGTGAAGCAACGGGACGGCGATGGCATTGCAAGCTCCTCGGAGGTGCGCGGGGCCGTGCGCGGAGACAAGGAGGAGTCAGACGTGCCCTTCGATCCGGAGGCTACCGGGGTCATCCCGAAGCTGACGTTCGACACCGCTCCCCCGGAGGGCTCGCCTTCGGAGGACCAGGCTTCGGAGGACGCCGAGCCGGATTCGGACACGACGACGATGATCCGGCTGCCGGCCACCCTGCACATCGGGCACCCGCCCACGGTGGAGGAGGCCGCCGACCCGGACGCGACAGGCACGGTCACCACGCCGACGCAGGGGGCCGGTTCCGCCCCGTCCGCCGACGCCGCCGACTCCGCCACCAAGCCCGGCCTTCGCACGCAGCCTGCCAGCGGCCCGCAGGCCGTCCGGCCGCAGCCGTCCAGCGGGCCGCAGGCCGTCGATGGTGCGCGGGCCGACGGCGATGGGCAGCGTGGCGCCTCGGCGGAGGCGACGAGCACGAAGCCCGATACCGCCGCCACGCCCGGCACCGCCAAACCCGGCACCGCCAAACCCGGCACCGCCACGCCCAGCGCCGCCACGCCTGGCACCGGCACGCCCAGCGCCGCCAAGGACGCCGCGACTGGGAAGGCGCCTGCGAAGGGCGGATCCCCTGCTGAAGCGCCCGCCAAGCGGCCGGTCACCGAGACGGCGGCCGCCGGGACCGTGCCCGTGCCCATAGTCCGTCCCGCCTCGGCACCCTCCGCCGAAGGAGGAGCACCGCCCGGAGCGACGCCCGCCGGCGGGTCGGCCACTGCGGCGCCTGCCGACGGTGCCAAAGCGGCGAACGCGCCGTCCGCCGGTGCGCGCCCTGCCCAAGGGACCACCGCCCAAGGGACCGCGGCGCCCGCGGAGGCGCCGCAGCAAGCGTCGCCCATGCCCGCCGCAGCCCCGCCCACGGCGCCCCTGCAGGCCGTAACCTCCCAGGCCGCCACGAAGCAGGCCCCGCCGCAGCAGACGACCCCCAAGCCATCCCCTCAGCCGGCCCCCGGCAAGCCGCGCACCCTCGGCGGTCGCATCGGCGCGCTGGTCGCCAATGCGCCCCAGTGGCTGCCCGTGCTGCTGGTCCTCGAGGGCCTGGCCATGTACATCCTGGCCCTCAAGGTCGCCCCGGGCCCCCTGCGCGGCGTCAACCCCGACAACATCGACGGCCTGGGCCTGATCTCGGCCCTCCCGACGACGGCGTTCATCGCCATCCTCATCATGATCGTGTCGTTCTTCGTCACGGTCGCCCAGAGCACCGACCGCAAGTTCCTCCTGCTGTTCCAGATCGCCGCCATCACCTTCGCCCTGCACGGCGCGGGAGCCCTGGTGGCCACGGCGCCGCGCTTCCCCACGGCGTACATCCACGCCGGTTTCGTGGAGTTCATCAGCAGGACCGGCGAGTCGGCCATCAGCATCGACGCCCGCATGGGCTGGCCGGGCTTCTTCGCGCTGTTCGCCTTCGTGACGAAGGCCGCCGGGATCACCGACCTGACGCCGATCCTGCAGTGGACGCCTCTCGTCTCCAACCTGCTCTACCTGCTCCCGTTCGTACTGATCCTGCGCCAGGTCGTGGCCACCACGCGGGCGCGGTGGTTCGCGGCGCTGCTGTTCGTGCTGGTGCAGTGGATCGGGCAGGACTACTTCTCGCCGCAGGGCTTCACGTTCGCCTTGTACCTGGCGTTCATCGCGATCCTGCTCAGATGGTTCGGACGGGTCGAGCAGCGTACGAAGCCGATCCCGCCCAAGGGCCTGCGCAAGCTGCTCGGCAAGCTGGACTCGATGACCCCGGGCGAGCTGGCCAACACCGGCACGTACCGGGCCGACAAGCTGCTCATGCTGATGATGCTGCTGGCGCTGTTCGTCGCGTCGGTGGCCTCGCACCAGATCACCCCGTTCATGATGCTCGGGGTCGTGACGGCGTTCCTCATCTTCAAGCGGACGTCGCTGACCTGGGGGCTGCCGTTCTTCCTCGGGCTGCTGGTGCTGGCCTGGATCAGCTACATGACGGTGGGCTTCTGGTCCAGCCAGATCGGCGCCATCTTCGGTGGCTTCGGCCGGATCCTGCAGAACATCGGCAACAGCACCGGCGACCGGATCGAGGGCAGCGACCCCGCGCACGCGCTCGTGCTGCAGGCGCGGCTCGGCATCCTCGTGGTGATCCTGAGCCTGGCGGCCACGGGGCTGGTCAGGCGGTTCCGGCGCGGGGTGTTCGACCGGTCGGCGCTGATCCTGCTCTGCGTGCCGGTGCTGGCGCTGGGGCTGCAGAGCTACGGCGGCGAGATCGGGCTGCGGATCTACATGTTCGCACTGCCCGGGGCCTGCCTGCTGGCCGCGTACGCGTTCTTCCCCAACCTGCCGGCCGACAGCGCGGACGTGCGCGAGGAGACCGTGCCGCTGCGCAAGCGGAACGTGCGCTTCAACCCGCAGTTCACCAAGAAGCTCTCGGTCGTGCTCGCGGCGTGCTTCGCGGTGCTGTTCGCGTTCGCGTTCCTGCTGGCCAGGTACGGCAACGAGAAGTTCGAGCGGGTCACCACGGGTGAGGTGGCCGCGCTGCACTACGTCTACGAGCACGACAAGCCGAGCGCCAAGGTGCTCTACCTGGTGCCCAAGACGGGGCCGGAGGTCACGCCGACCCTGCCGTGGGGCGAGAAGGACGTCGAGCTGGTCAACTTCGGCGTGCAGGCCCTGGTGCACAAGGACCCGGCGCAGATCGCGGACGCCGTCGCGGCGCTCAAGGAGCAACCGCGTAACTCGTACCTGATCGTGAGCCGCGGGCAGGTGAGCTACCTGCAGCTCAACGAGGGCTTCCCGGACGACTGGGGGACGAAGTTCCGCGCGGCGCTGGACGCCTCGCCGGACCTGAAGCGGGTGTTCTCCAACCAGGACGCGGCCCTCTACACCTGGAAGAAGTTCGTCCGGGGCACCGAGATCCCCGCACCGCAGCCCTACAAGGGACGCGGCGACCCCACCACCCCGTGGACGCCCGTGGGCATCGGCGCGCTGGCCGTGACATGGGTCTCGCTCTTCGCGTACGAGGTCATCCGGCTGAACGGCCCCAACCGCGCACGCAAGACCAGGAAGCGGCTGCTCTTCCTGGCCGTGCCCGCTTTCGTGGTCGCGCTAGCGGTGATCATCGAACGATTCATCTATATCGCACAAAATAACTAAATTCACAGGAAACACTCAGCTTGTGCGGGATGATGTTCTCCATATGAGGACACAGGAGACACTCCCCGCCATGCCGAACGCACGACTCGCGGCTGCGAGGATCGCTTCCGTCGACGCCTTACGAGGCTTCGCACTCCTGGGCATCCTCGTTGTCAACATCGCCTTCCTGGCCTCCGGCTACCGGATGGCCGGGATGGCCGAGCCCGCCTTCCAGTCCCCGCTCGACTGGACCGTGCGGTTCACCGTGACGCTGCTCGTGGAGAACAAGTTCTACCTGCTGTTCTCCTTCCTGTTCGGCTACAGCTTCACCCTCCAGGTCGACTCGGCGGCGCGGCAGGGGCGCCCGTTCGGGCCGATGTTCCTGCGCCGCCTGGCCGGGCTGCTCCTGATCGGGCTGGCGCACGCCGTGCTGCTGTTCCCCGGGGACATCCTGACGACGTACGCGGCCGTGGGCCTGGCCCTGCTGATCTTCCGCAAGCTCCGGCCCAAGACCGCGGTGGTGCTGGCGGTCATGTTGACCGCGATGCTCGCGCTCGGCTTCGTGCTGCTGGCCCTGCTCGCGACGTTCGGCCTGGACATGGGCGGCACGGTGGCCGACTCGGCCGCGGAGGCCACCAAGGCGGACACGGCGCTGGCGGCCTCCGCCCTGCAGATCATCTCCGAGCACCTCAGGAAGCTGTCGCTGATCATCGTGTTCCGCGTCCTGTTCCAGGGGCCGGCGGTGCTGGCGGCGTGCCTGATCGGTCTGGCGGTCGGCAAGCTGGGCGCCATGCGTGACCTGTCGGCCCACACGAGCACGCTGCGCAAGCTGCAGTGGACCGGGTTCACGGTCGGGCTCGCGGGCGCGTTCGTCTACACGACGTCGGCCTGGCACGGCACGATGCACAAGTTCTGGGGCGAGGCCGTGGACCTGGTGACGGCCCCGCTGCTGGCCGCCGCGTACGCGGCGACGTTCCTGCGGCTGCTGCCGTACATGCCGCGCATCGCCCGGGCGCTCGCGGCGCCGGGCCGGATGGCGCTGTCCAACTATCTGGCGCAGTCGATGATCTGCTCGCTGATCTTCACCGGGTACGGGCTGGCGCTCGTGGACCGGGTCAGCCCGCCGCTGGAGGTGCTGATCGCGCTCGGCATCTTCGTCTGCCAGGTCTTCTACAGCCACTGGTGGCTCAAGAGGCACCGGTACGGGCCCGTGGAGTGGCTCCTGCGCTTCCTCACGTACTGGCGCAAACCAGGCCCCAGCCGCCCGCACCGGGCGCGCCACTCTTTGGAAAAATGACGCGGTATGCGTCACTGGCCCGTACTCAACCTCCGCCTCACCACACCCCGCCTCGAGCTCCGCATGCCCTCCCTGGACGATCTCGACGAGCTGGCCGACCGCGCCGCGGAAGGCGTGCACGACCCGGACCTGATGCCGTTCGGCGTACCGTGGACGGACGTCCCCGCCGACGAGCTGCCGGGCAACGTCGTCCGCTTCCAGCTCGGCGTCATCTCGCGGTGGCAGCCCGAGCGGTGGTGCTGCAACTTCGTCGCCGTCCACGAGGGACGGGTGATCGGCACCCAGGATCTGTCCGCGCACGGCTTCCGGGTCACCCGCGAGGTGCACACGGGCTCGTGGCTGGGCCGCGCCCATCAGGGCAAGGGCCTCGGCACGGAGATGCGCGCCGCCGTCCTCCACCTGGCCTTCACGGGGCTCGGGGCCCTCACGGCGGTCTCCAGCGCGTTCCTGGACAACCCGGCCTCGCTGGGCGTCTCCCGCAAGCTCGGCTACCGGCCGGACGGGCTGATAGTCGACGAGGTACGCGGCAAGCGGGCGGTCCAGCAGCGCCTCCGCCTCGACCGGGCCGACTTCACCGACCCTGTCCCCGTGCGAATCGACGGCCTGGAGCCCTGCCTGCCGCTCTTCGGGCTCACCTGATGCGAGGCCGGTCGAAGGCGGTGTTGTCGATGACGACGTCCATCCGCTTCAGCGGGTCGGCCTCCTCGAGATAGATGCGCTCGGCGACCAGGTACCGGTTCCGATGGATCGACTCGGCCTCGGACCCGGCCCAGTCCTGGTCGCGTTCGGCCCCTCTGCGCACCGACAGCTCGGCGTCCACGTCCAACCAGATCCGGAAATCCCAGTACTTGTCGATCTCCAGCCGGAACGCGAACACCCCGTCCACGATCACCACCGAGTCCGCCGCCAGCGGCGTCGTCGTGCCGGAATGATCGATCTGCGTCAGCGGATCGATGCCGCACAGCGCACACGCCACCGCCTCGGCGGACCGGCCGGGCTCCAGCAGCAGCCTCTTGACCGCCTCATAGTCGTAGGCGTTCCGGTAGTACCCCTCGCCCGACTCGCGGTCGTAGAGGTGCCGGTCCTTCCACGGCTTCTTGAAGTCGTCCAGGGTGGCGCGGAGCGCGGGCCGCCCCGCCTTGACGATCTCCTCGGCCAGCTCGTGCCCGAAGCTCGTCTTGCCCGAGGCGGTGAACCCGTCGATCCCCACCAGCACCCGTCCACCGCCGCAGGCCAGCACGCGCTCGGCGACCCGCGCCACGAGCGCGGAACGCTCCGGCGAGGCCGGGGCCGGGCAGGGCTGCTGCCACGTCGAGACGGAGTACTGCACCCGCGCACCAGAAGCACCAGAGAATCCCACCAGCACACCCTATCCACGGACATTTCACTCAACGGACGAAGGTCATGGTGTGCGGCGTGGCCGCGGACGCGTTTGCGGACGTCGTGCAGGCAGCGGGCACGATGAGCAGCTCGAAATCCTTGGTCGGCGGGGATGAGCCGGGGTCCGGAGAGGACCCCGTGACACCGTTGTAGCGTCGGCATCCCATCAAGCGGCGTCGAGGGCTGCGGTGATCTTGCGGGCCATGTCGGCCAGGGTGGGGCTGGGCTGGCCCCGGTGGGTCCCGGCGGCTGCTTCGACGGCGACGACGACGGTGCGGCGGAAGTTGTCGGCCTCGGCCGGGTCCTGCTGCTTGAGCAGGCTCATGGATGCGGTCAGGGCGGGCAGGACCTGGTCGGCGAGTTCGGCGACGGACTTGCCGTACTTGACGCCCTTGGGCGCCTTGGTGAGTACGTGTCCGGCCAGGCCGGTCGCGGAGGTCAGGGCGATGGAGCCCTCGGTGGCGACCTTGTGGGCCGAGCCGGCGGCGCCGGCGGCCGACATCAGCGAGACGGCGCCCCAGGCGGCGATGCGCAGGGTGGTCTTGTCCTGGTCGGTGAGGGTGATCGACATGGTGGTGAGCTCCTTCAAGCTGTTACGAGATTCAACTGAACGGACAGGCGCTGAACCGTTCATGGCATTTACGATCGCCGACCGCTCTGATACCGGGCCGTTGCTGCGCTGATACGGCCGCTGACACGAGCAGACCTGATCCGGGGGTGAGGAACCGGCGGACAGCCATTGGCGCTGAGAATGGTCTTTATTGCAGCGTGAGAGGTTGTTCGAGATTGTGAGGCTTTCTCAGCGCGTTGTATCGCGTCGCCGCCGGGCGGCGCGGATCTCGGCGTCGGCGATCTTGTCTTCCAGCAGTGCGTACAGCTGGGTGGTCTCGGTTGAGGCGTGGCCGCGGCCGTTGATCGAGGCGCGGAACAGCGGCCCGGCGCTGTAGCGGGCGCTGGTGAGGTAGAGCTTGAGCAAGGCGACGTAGCCGCGGTCGTCCAGCAGCACGGTGCGCACGCTTCCGCCCTTGCCGTGGATGCGGACGTGTTCGTCCAGGCGCAGGTCCAGGTCTTCGACGTACAGGCCGCACACTTCGGAGGCGCGGGCGCCGCAGACATAGGCGGTCTCGAACAGCACCCGATCCCGCAGCCGGTCCAGCGGCAGGTCCTTGCGCGCTGCGCCGGAGGAAGGAGCCGGCGGTCGGAAAGAGACCTTGGAATGGAATCCGGCGTTAAGGCGGTTCCCGCAGGTCAGTGACTCCCTGCCGGCCAAATCTTCCCGACGTGGTTAACGCCGGATTCCGCGGTCGAGGGAGCCGGCAACGTCGCGATTCGGCGCGCACAGCGGCAAGCACGCGCTGGTAGATGACCGGTTTGACCCTGACGCAGGGTCAGGGTTGCACCCTTTAGGGCATGAACACCTCACTCGAAGTCCCGTTGGGGCGGCGCTACCAGGTCGGCGCACGGCAGCTTTTCCTGCACAGGTCGGGCACCAGAGGCCCGGCGGTGGTGTTCCTGCCCGGGGCGAGCGCCCTGGGCCTGGACTACCTCAACCTGCACGACCGGATCAGCGCGTTCACCACCAGCGTGCTGTACGACCGGGCCGGCACCGGCTGAGCGACCCGGTCGAGCTGCCGCGTCCTCTGGCCGAGGTCGCCTCCGAGTTGCGGCTGCTGCTCCAGGTGGCGGACGTGGCACCGCCGTACGTCCTGGCGGCGCACTCGCTCGGCGGCGCGTACGCCCGGCGTTTCCTGCAGTTGTTCCCCGACGAGGTGGCCGGAGTGGTCTACCTGGACTCCTTCGCCCACGAGGAGTGGGACATCCACCACACTGACGAACGCCTGCGGCTCAAGCCGCAGCCGGTCCCCGGCGCCCTGATGGTGCGCCTGATCACGCTGCTGTCTCGCGGCCTGTACCGGAAGATGTTCGCCGCCTGGCCAGGTGAGCTCCGTGATGCGCTCATCGCGCGGCACCTCACCGTCGACGCGCAGCGGGCCGGTGCGCTCGAACGCAGCAACCAGCACCAGTGGGGCGAGGAGCTCAAAGGCGCCGGACCGGTGCCCGGCAAGCCGGCGGTCGTGCTCACCGCGCCGGGCATCGACGCCGCCCTGAGACTCACGATGCCCAAACGGCTCCTGCAGGAGATGACCGAGGGCAAGATCCGCATGCACCAGGCCATGGCCGCGTCCGTCGCCCACAGTGAGCACCGGATTCTCGCGGGAGCCAAGCACAGTACGATCGGCACCGACTGCCCGGACGAGGTCGTGCAGGCCATTTTCGACCTGTGGCGGCGGGTGCGCTGAAAGGGGGCGGCGTTGTTCACCAATGGGCTCACGATCGGCCAGCTGGCGGCGCATGCGGGCGTCACCGTTCGCACCGTCCGCCACTACCACCAACTCGGCCTGCTGCCAGAGCCCGAGCGTGACGTCTCCGGATACCGGCGCTACCAAGCCCAGGCCGTGGTGGATCTGATCCGGATCAAAACCCTCGCCGACACGGGCGTGCCACTCGCCCGCATCGACCAGTTGCTCCAGGCGGGGGAAGAGCAGTTCGCCGCGGCCGTCGACGAGATCGACCGCGCGGTGGCGGCCAGGATCAAAGAATTGCGGCGGCACCGCGCCCGGCTGGCCACGCTCGTCGCCGGGGATCGGCTGTTCCTGCCGCCCGAGGTGATCGAGATCCTCCAGCGGCAGCGTGCGCTGGGCTTCAGCGAGCGCCTGATCCTGGTCGAACGCGACTCCTGGATCATGGTGGCCGCGCTGGCCCCGCAGTCGATTCCCCAATGGGTGGCCACCAAGAACGCCGCCCTCGACGACCCCGAGTTCGTCCAGCTCTACCTGGCGTGTGACCAGGCGATGGACTGGGCGCCCAATGACCCACGCCTGGGTGAGCTCGCCGACGCGATCGTCGCCTGGAACGCTCGCCACCCCCGCGACAACGATCTCGCCGAGAGCACGGCCGCCCTGCTGAGCTCGAACACCGTTGAGTCCTCGCCCGTCTGGGCGCGCCTGCAGCAACTGGTGGCCGCCAGAATGGCTTGACCTTGACGCTGCGTCAGGGGTCCAGCATCGAGGCCATGAAGAAGACCATGATCGCGGCCGGCCTGGCCGCCATGACGCTGGCCGCCACCCAGACCCCTGTGGCCGCCGCCACCTACGACCGAGCAACACTGCAGGCAGACGTGGACGCCATCCACGCCATGAAGGTTCCCGGCGTCCTCGCTGCCGCGCACACCGGCCGGGGACCGCTGACCGCTCGCAGCGGCCTGGCGGACCTGACCGCCAAACGCCCGGTCCCGTACGGCGGCTATTTCCGGATGGGCAGCACCAGCAAGACCTTCACCGCCACCGTCGTGCTTCAGCTTGCCGGCGAGGGACGGCTCTCGTTGGACGACACGGTCGAGAAGTGGCTGCCCGGCGTGGTCCAGGGAAACGGCAACGACGGCTCCAAGATCACCGTACGGCATCTGCTGCAGCAGACCAGCGGCCTGGCCGAGTATGTCCTCGACCTGCCGGGCTGGACCGCGAAGGATTATCGAGAGCACCGGTTCGACTCCTACACGCCGGAACAGCTCGTGGGCATCGCCATGCGGCACAAGCCCAGTTGGGTGCCACGATCAGGCGAGCAGCGCTGGGGCTACTCCAACACCAACTACGTCCTGGCCGGGATGATCATCAAGAAAGTCGCCGGCCGCGCATGGTCCCAGGAGGTCCGGGAGCGGATCATCCGCCCCCTCGGCCTGCGCCACACCTTCTCACCCGGCACGAACCCGCACCTGCCGAAACCGCACGCCAGCGGCTACACCGAGTTTCCCGACAGCACCGAGCCGGTGAACACCACCGACCTCAACGTCACCTTCGCCGGGGCCGCAGGCGACCTGATCACCACGGCCTCGGATCTCACCCGCTTCTGGAAAGCGCTGCTGGGCGGCAAGCTCCTCAAACCGGCGCAACTCACCGCCATGAAGCAGACAGTCCCCGCGCCCGGCTGGAACTACATCTATCCCGGCGCACGCTACGGCCTGGGAATCGCGCAATTCCAGTCGAGCTGCGGCAGCACGTACTGGGGACACCCGGGCAACGCCCCGGGGTATGCGACCCGCAGTTCCTTCACTGAGGACGGCCGTCGCGGAATGGTGGTGTTCATGACGCTCTTCATCCCCAACGAACGCGCGATCGAGGTGGACAAGCGCGTCAACGAAGGCGTCGATCACCTGATGTGCGACACCAGAACGGAATCCGGCGCGAGCCGCGTTCGGACGGGTGCCACCCCGACCGGTGGCACCCGCGGAAGAGGAGACGGCTGGAGTGATGACTGATGGTGGTCTGATTCCGGGTGCCGCGCGCCCTCATCTGGTGGAAGGCCTGCCGTTGCTGCGCCCTGACGAGCTGCCGTAAACCCGATTCCCGTAGACGCCGTCCTCGTCCAAGACGGCGGACGACGCGTCCTGGGGCAGCGCCGCCGCTCCGAGCGGCCGCAGGCCCTCCTGGACCGACAACTGCTTGCCCAGGCTGCGGCGGTAGCTGGAATCCATCGGATCCAGCATGCTGAGCAGGTGCAAGGTCTTGTCGATGCGGCCGTACTCGGCGAACGCCTGCCCCAGCGGAGTCGGATGACCTTGGCGGGCGAACATACGCAGCAGGTCGTAGGCACGGACCTGGCTGGTCACCAGCGACCCGGTCACCCGGAGCATGTCCGGCCATTGCGTGAGCACCTTCCTGGTGTTCACCTTGTTCCGGGCGATAGCCTCCAGCACCCCGTATTCACCGCTGCTGCCGTCGGGCAGCTCGGCGCGCCAGAACCGCTGGTCGCCCAGATCGGCGAAGCGGGGCGCGAACCGGTAGCCGAGCATGGAGAAGATCCCGAACACCATGTCCGAACCGCTGGCCTGGTCCGTCGTGACCACCTCGGGTTTCGGCCCGGCGTCCAGGTTGATCAGGCAGTCCAGGATGTAGAGCGAATCGCGGGGCGTGCCCGGCACCACCATCTGGACGATCCCCGCCACTTGATCATTTACTGCGTTGAGCCAGGTGATACCGCGTTTGTAGCCGTAGTACCTAGGTGAGGGCCCGGCGTTGATGGTCTTGACCGGGACGACGAACCGCAGCCCGTCCACCGAGGCCGGCAGCCCGCCGCCCCACGCCGCCACGATCGGCACCTGGGCCTGGTGCTCGATCAGGATCGCGTTGGCCGCGGCATGCGTTTCGCCGCGCACATAGTTCTGGTCCACGTGCGAGAGCCGGCCCCGGGTCAGCGCCTCGTCCCCGGCCTTGATCACAGGCGTCGATCCGACGTTGCACGCCTCGCTGATCAGCAGCGCCACCAGAGTCCTGCGCAGGTCGTTCATGCGGGTGGAGATGTCGGCCAGGTGCACGTAGGCGTCCAGGAAGGAGGTCCAGGCGTGCACCTCCAGCAGCAGCTCGGGCAGGTCGATGCGGGGCAGCATGGCCTGGCAGGCGGCCCGTAGCCACGCCGGCGACTCGCTCTCGCAGAGCGCGCCGAGTTTCTCCACCGACAGCCGGGCCCGCCCGCCGCCGGCCGGGGTCACCACCGAGACCAGCGCGTCCTCGCCCGCCTCCTCCAGCCGGGCGGCCATCTGCCGCCAGGCCGCGTCCAGGGCCATGACCTTGCCGTTCGGATGCTTCTGGACGGGGTCGGTGAGCGACAGGGAGGCCAGCACATCCTCGGCGATCGCCTCCCACTGCGCCCGGCGGCAGGTCCGGGTTGGCATACACCGTCCGCTTCCACGACGCGGTCACCAGCGCGGCGTCGATCTCCTTGGGCAGCAGCGGCTTCTTGCTCACCTGCCGCCCGCGACAACTCCGGCAACCGGCGCACCGCGGCCAGCACGCGCCGCCCGCCCGGTGCCGCCGACAGGGCCTTCGACTCGCCCAGCAGCCGCAGGAATGGGCGCACCGTGTGGTACTTCTCCACCAGCGCGGCCCGCATCGCCGCCTCGGCCGCTCCATCCTCCTCTGGGACCAGCTCCTCCACCACCTGTAGCGCCGCCCGGACCTGCTCCTTGCCGACGCCGGCGATCTCGGCCACCGCGGTCCACATCGCCGCCACATCGAGGTCGGCGCCCTCCTGGTCGACCAGGTCGAGCCGGCCGACCAGCACGCGGCCGGCCTTGGCCACCAGCTTGGAGGCCCGCTCCAGCCGAGGCAGCATCCGCAGGCGTTCGTCGGCGGACTTGCGGCGGGCCGGGCTGATCAACCCGGTGGCCATCAGCAGCGCGAACAGATCCAAAGCGTCGTCGATCGCCTCGGCCTCCAGGCTCCGGGTGACCGCCAGCAGCGTCGCCGTGCGGCGCGGCTCGACCAGCCGGTCCAGCGCCGGCGCCTTGCTGCCCGCCCCGTACTTGGCCAGGGTCTTCATCCGCCGCACGGGCACCTTCGACACGTTGACCCGGCCCAGTCCGAAGCCGGCCAGGTTGTCCACCCGCTGCAGCGCCCGCACCATTTCCGTGCCCGACGTGCGCTTGGGCGCCTGCGGCAGCTTCTCCAGCTCCGAGACCCGCGACCCTGGCGGCACCACCAGCAGACCCGACAACGCCACCGGCCCCTCGGCGTGCGTCCACGCCCGACCGTGCAGGAAGGCCCGGAACTGGCGCGTCAGCTGCCGCCCGCTCCAGCTGTCGGTGTCATCGAAGGTGTGGTAGCCGTAGGCGTCCCGGATCATCCACGCGTGCTCGTACGTCGTCTTGGCCCGCTCGGCGTACTTCTTGACCTGCGACACATCGCCTATCTCCAACTGCTCGGCCAGGTAGTCCACCACCGGCCACGGCACCGCCAGCGGGTCCTCCAGGAATAGCCCCTTGTATCGAACTGTCCCGATCTGGATGGCAACGCCCAGCCGGTGAGAATCGGCCCTCGACTGGGCGATCACATTCCGGTCGAAGCCGTCCAGGAAGAAGAACTTGTCCAGGTCCGACAGCGATGGCATCTCGGTAAATGCCCCGTAGGCCGCCCTCTGCTCGTCAGACAGAAACTCCGCAGGCATAGCTCGCACGGTACGGACAGAACGCCAACAAGCAACTCAGAGTGATCTGTGCGTTACAGATGAGAATATCTCACTCTTCCGCAGTTCATGATCGTTCTCAGCGCCAACGGCCGTCCGCTCGTTCCTCAACCCCGTGACCACCCGCCGGGGCCGCCTATGTGGCCGGAGAGGCCAGAACCTGCCGGCTGGTGCCCGAGGTCCGCACTGACCATCAGGCCTCGTCGTCCAGGCGGCGGATGTGGATCGGGGTGTCCCACGTGATCGAGGTGTCCTCCGGGTGCCGGTCGTTCAGGTACGCCCGGCGCAGCAGCGCCTCCGTACGGTGATTGCCGTCGAGCACGACCCGGCCCCTGACCGTGATGTACATGTCGTCGCCCGGCTTGAACACCGCTTCGAGCAGCTTGTGGTCCGGCAGGCGCGAGTAGTGGTCGGTCTTCCCCCGGCTCAGCGCGCTGCGGTCGAGGTCGGGACAGCTGAGGTCCTTCAGCTGGCGCACGGTCGCGTTCGGCGCGACGGGCGACTTGCCGCGCCGCGCCGCCGCGGCCTCCCGGGGCGCACGAGCCTCGAGGAGCGGCCGCAGCCGGTCGCGCACCTTCTGGGCGAGCGTACGGCCGAAGAGGCGTTCGAGGGCGCGGCGGAAGGCCGCGACGGCCCGCTGCACGATGACCCGGCGCTCGGCCACCTGCCGGTACGCGGCCACCATCGCCGCGCCGCCCGCGATCGCAGCCGCCGCCACGGCGGCCACCACGTACGCGGCGGAGGCGGCCAGGAAGACCTTCAGGTGCTCGACGACTGTGGCGGCCTGCTCGTGGCCTTCCGCGAGCAGGCGTGACAGGGTGGCGAGCGTGGCGAGGTGCCCGCCCTCGTGGTGGTAGTCGGCCGTGTAGGCCCGCATCGCCGCAATGTCGTCGCCGTCACCGGCCGCGGCGGCCGTCGCCGCTCCCGCCGTCATGACTGGGACGGCCTGCGTGTCGAGCGTGTCGGCGAACGCCCGGTACGCGGCGGCGACCTCGCGCAAGGCGTGCTCGTCCTCGTCCGGCCAGGGCACACCGAGCAGCCGAAGCCCGGCCTCAAGCCCCGGCCCGGCCGTCAGCACCACCGGGGCCGCCCTGCCCAGGCCGTACCTCGCCCCGCCAAGCCCAAGCGCAGGCGCGCTCCCCAGGCCGTATCTCGCCACCTCGCCAAGGCCGAGCGCGCTCGCGCTCCCCAGGCCCCATCCCGTCGCCTCGCCAAGGCTGAGTGTGGTCGCCCTCCCCGGGCCGTATCTCGTCGCCTCGCCGAGGTCGAGCGCGGTCGCCCTCCCCGGACCGTGCCCGGAACCCCGCTACCGGTCACGCTTGGGAACCGCCGCGGCGTCGGCATCGACGGCCTCCACCGCCATCCCCCGCATGGCCACGCCCGTCCCTGCCAGGTTGTCCCCCAGGTGCGCGCACGCCTCCCCCATGAGGTCCCGTACGGCGGCCATCGCCGTGCCGACCGCCCCCGAACCCCACGGTTCCAACCCTTCGGTCCCGGCCCGCAGCGCAGCGGCCGCCCCCGCCATGATCCCCGCGGCCTCCTCCACCCGGCGTGCCCCATCCTCCAGAGCCGCCGGCTGAATCCGCCACTCGCGCCCCACGTCGGCTCCCCGTCCCTCGTCCGTCACCGCCGCCGGAACCGTAGCGCGCGGATATCCGGACAAGGCCCCTCTTCAACGAAGCTGAAAATGTATAAACAAAGGTCAGAAGCCGTTCACCGTCCCGATTGCGCGACGTTCACGAATCACCGAATGGGGACGTGGCACCAGACCACGCGTTCCTCTCGCTCGGTGAGGTACGTGCCCCACGTCCCCTCGCAGATCGCGGCGACGGTGGCGATACCCATGCCTCCGGGCCGCCTCATATGCGGGATCCAGTCATTCCAGTCGTCCGGGAGCGGCAAGCATTCCGGCTCCGACATGGGATTGCCTGGATCGGTGACGACGAGGCGGACGCAAGACGCCGCTCCGTCGAGACCTTCGTCCAGACCTTCGTCCAGACGGAGGCGTACCCAGTCGCGACCAGGACCCTTGAGCGCGTGCCTGACAGCGTTGGTGACCAGCTCCGAGGCGACGAGCTCGGCGTCGTACAGCGCGGAATGCGCCGATCCCAGCCAGGCTCTCACGGCCAGCCTGGCGCGGTGGGGTGCGTACTGATCCTGCCGCAGCATGGTACACCGCAATCGCCGAGGCACTGTCGCGCCTTGCCGCATGGAAATCACCTCGAAGCACACAAGAGCAGTCGGAAGGTGGAGGGCTACACATGCCTAAAACTCTGTAGCCACTGCACAGCATGGCGTCATGCGGTTACGTTGTGTTTCGAAAAGGCGGCTCCACTTTCCGTCAACCACCGGTGAAGTGTGTGTGGGCCTTGTAGGGACGTGCGGAGACAGAGGCGAAGGGTCGTGATATGACCGTAAACGGGGAAGAACCTGGCCTACGCGCACGAGCGGAGTATGGCGCGCGGATGCGGAAGTTTCGGACACGTCAAGGGCTGTCGCAGGAACGCCTTGCCGCAGCTCCCGGGGTCACCTACAGCGAGAGCCAGATAGGGGCCGTCGAACGCGGTAAGCGCACGCCGAGCGAGGCTTTCACGGAGGAGATCGAGCGCGTTCTCGGGCTTAACGGGGAGCTGAAGGAACTGCTGCCCGAAATCCACAACGACTTCGGCCCCAAGTGGTTCAGGCCCTGGCCCGGCATCGAGGCCGCCGCCCACACCATCCGCACGTCCGAGCCATTGGTGATCCCCGGACTCCTCCAGACAGAGAGGTATGCCGAACAAGTCCTTCTGGGCGAACCTGGGACCACAAGGGATCAGGTGCAGAAGGCGGTCAAGGTTCGGCTCAAGCGTCAGGCCGTGTTCAACCAGCCGAAGGCACCCATGTATTCAACTCTCATCGACGAGAGCGTCCTTTCTCGGCCGATTGGCGGGGCAGAGGTGATGCGCGAGCAGCTCGCACATCTCCTCACCGTCATGAAACATCCGTGCATCACAGTCAGGATCGTGCCCCTGGCCGCAGGGCTCACCACCGGGTTGCTGGGCGCGTTCGAGATCGCGCAGGCGGATGGCTCACCTGACACCGCCTACTTGGAAAGCTCCCTGGCGGGAGAGGTGATCACGCACATCGACAAGGTCCGGGCCCTTGGCGTGCGCTGGGATGCATTGAGCAGCATGGCCCATCCGGTGAACGTCAGCGAGCAGGTCATTCGCGAGGTGATGGAGAGGTATGGAGACTGACAACGAACTCGTAACCGCCGCGTGGCGCAAGGCCAAGGCATCAGGAAGCAACGGCGGCAGCTGCGTCGAAGTTGCCCCCCTCAGCAGTGGACGCGTCGCCGTGCGAGACAGCAAGGACCGCAGCGGCCCCGCCCTGATCTTCACCGCATCAGAGTGGGCCGCCTTCAAGGACGGCATGGCCAAGGGCGAATTCGACTTCTAGCCGAAAGCACGGAGGAGGGGCCGAAATCCCTTCCAAGCCCCTCCTCTTTTCTCCTGCACACCAAGATCCCTACACCGAGATGATGGAAGCCTCCACACACGCCCGGAGGGATGTGTGACTACGACGGATGACCGTAACGTCGCAGGTGGGAAGACGTAGAAAGGTCTCTGTCGTGAGAGTTTCCGCAATCAAAGAAGAGGGCGCTCCGAAAAATCGCCCGCCGCGCCCCGAAGAGAAACCCCACCTCACTGAACCACAGACGCCGAATCGGGACGCTGATGGTCACGCGCGTCAGCGAGGGCCATCGACGGAGCGGCCCGACGGCGCCCGGATATCGCGGAATCTGCGGGAAAGCCTGCGGTTCCTCGCCGAACACGACCCTCGCTAGTTCGCAAGCCGACCCAGGCCGACCAGCACGGGGGTTGCTCGGGGCGGGCGCCAAAGGCCCGCTTAGGGGTAACGGCGTGAGCGGGTGCCGCCTCTCCTCGGACCAGCAGGCGCGTGACGGGGAGCTGTGACGCATGAGCTGCTGAGGGCACCTCATACTGACCCGTCCCGCCATACCTTCCGCCAGCCTTCTGGCGCATTCTCGATACTTTCCGTGTTCATCGTGTGACAATGAGTGCCATGCCGTCCCCCCGACATGACGCCCTCATCGAGCTGTTCCACGACAGCCCCCAACTGGCGGTGGACATCCTGCGCGATGTTCTGGAGGTCGAACTGCCCGCCACTCCAGTGGTCCGGCTGGAGAGCACGACCTTCAACACCCGCCCCTCCGACGACATCGAAGCCGACGTGGTCATCATCCTGGGCCCACCACAGACCCCCATGCACGCCATCATCGTGGAGATCCAGCAGGACAAGTCCAAAAAACCCCAGCAACTCGCCCGCTACGCCGCCGCACTCTGGCTGCTGCTCAACTGCGACGTCACGGTCCTGCTCATCTCTCCCGACCGCAACGCGGCCGCCTACTACGCACAGCCGATCGACTCGGGCCTCACCGGCTACCGCCTGCAAGCCCAGGTGCTGGGCCCGGACAGCATCCCGGTCATCACCGACCCCCAGCAGGCCGCCGCACAGATGGGGCTTTCGACCATGGCGGTCATGGTCCACGGTCGCGACCGCAAAGTGGTCGAAGCTTTCACCACGGCACTGGCAGAGCTGCCCAATGAACACGCTCCGAAGTACTATGAATACGCTTACAGCATGTCCGGACCGGATGTGCGACGCCTCCTGGAGGAGATCATGACGTCCACCACCTGGCCCGTCTACAGCCCCTTCGCCCGCGAACACTTCGGAAAGGGCAAAGCTGAAGGCAAAGCTGAAGGCAAAGCCGAAGAGGCAGCCAGGATGGTCCTGCTGTTTCTGATCGCCCGCGGCCTCGACGTCCCGGATGACACGCGGGCACGGATCACCGCCTGCACCGACCTTGCCCAACTGGAGACATGGGCCACCCGGGCGGCGACCGCCCACACCCTCCAGGACCTGTTCAACGACATCGACGAACAGCGCGATTAAGCGCGCGAACCACATCCGCGACCGCACCCTGGAAGGCCACGAGTCCGCCCGCAGGAACGGCAAGGCCATCGGCGGCGCCACCGTCACCGACCCCGCCATGCTGTCCATGGCCCTGCACCTGCGCGAGCAGGACATGAGTCTGCGCGAGATCGCCGCCCGGCTCGTCATCACCCAGGGCGCGAAGAAGGGCCGGCATCCCTCGCCCGCCACGGTCCTGCGCATGCTGCGCGACCACGACGAATACCATCCCACTCAGGCGCCCACGCAGGCGCCGGCGGCTGCGCTGTGAATGTGTCCTGTCCCAATTCCACACCGCCCCCGACGCTTCGCTCGAGCTGACGCTCGATCAACCACACGACTCCTATGACATGGACGAGTACGGCCAGGTCACCGTCGGTCCCGCCCCAGACAATTTCCTGATGAGCCGATTCATCGGCCAGCCGATCCGAGCCGTTCACCGCATCATCGACCACCGGATCGAGACGGAGATCGGCCTCCGGCTCGAACTCGATCACGGCGAGGTGCGCATCCTCAACCTGGGCGACGAACTGGTCATCACCGACACCGCCCTGCCGGACGCGCTCGAAGCCGCCCTCCGCTGACACTCCCGCGCGACATTCAGCGCGCTGAACGCACGAGGCGAACAGGCGTTGAGATGCCGAACCCACGTGAGTTCCCGCTCCCGGTGAGCTGTGTGATCGCACGGAGACAGGCGATGGACAAGCAGACGGAGATCCACTGGGTGCTGCCGAACTTCGCCGACCTGTGCGGCACATTGCTCTTTTCCTCGTACTTGGCCTGCCTCATGTACGACAATCGGCTCAAATGCCCCTGCCACCCTGGACTTATACACGTAGCTTTGTCAGACGGTCGGTGGCCTCGTGTGGGGTCAGGTCGGCGCCCCGTTCATAGGCGCTGTCGTAGTCGGTACGGCCGAGCGACTCCGCGAGCATCTCCGAGAGGCAGCGCAGTTCGGTGTCGCCGTGGTCGAAGGCGCCGCGGATGGCCTGACTCAGGCCGAGCGCGGTGGCCGCGCCTGCCGGATCGCCCTCCAGCAACAGTAGCCTGGCCAGGAGTTGAGCAGCCAAGGGGGCATCCATGATCGCCTGCGCCGCCTCGACAGCGCGGGGCATCAGTTCGCGGGCGCGTACGGCGTCGCCAGCGGTGAGGAGGTTGGCTACCCGAGCGAGGAGCAGCCGAGGGTCGATGGCCTCCGCCGACTGGGGCAGCTTGCGCAGGAGCGCCTCCATCCGGTCGAGCGCTTGATCGGCGCGTTCGACCTCTCCGGAGCGGCGGTGCAGTTCTGCCTGGACGCCGAGCACCTCGATCTCCAGCGCCGGCTGGCCACGCCGCCAGGCCGCTCGTTCGGCGGTGTCGATGTCGCGCCTCGCGCCGGCCAGGTCGCCGGCGCGCATGCGTTCCGTGGCGAGCCCGAGCCGGGTGGAGACCTCGTCCTGCGAGCCGAGGTCGGTGGCGATCGCGAGGCTGTGCTCGTAGGCGGTGATCGCCTGGTCGTGGTCTCCGGCGATGGCGTGGATCTGGGCCAGGCCGTACAGCGCCTTCGCCGTCCACCACCGATCGCCCGTCTCCTCGAACAGGCGCAGTGCCGTGGTCATCGCGGTCGCGGAGCTCTCCCGGTCGCCCTGTTCGCGATGGCGCATGGCTTCGATCATGAAGGTGCAGGCGATCGCCCAGCGGTCCGGGCCGCTGCGCACCCGGGCGATCTCTCGATCGAGCAGCTCGTCCAGCCCGAGTATCGCCGCCATCACCAGCACTATCGTCAGCAGCATCGGATAGCGGCGCAGCGCGCCCGTGCGCGCGCAGTCGCCGATGAGCGCGCGGAGCCGCTCGTGGTCAGTGATCGGCCCGCCCTCGACGCCCACCAGGTGGATCGCGGTGAACGCGGCGCGGGCGTCCGCGGGCAGCGCGTCGCCGAACTCGGTGACCTTGGCGATGTAGGTCTCGGCCCGGGCGTCGTAGCGGAGCATGACCCAGTACCAGTACAGCGGTCCGAGCATCCGGGCCGCGGTCTCGGCGTCGTCTCCGTCGATGGCCGTTTGCAGGGCGTACATCAGGTTGTCGTACTCGGCCTGGAACAGCCGCAGCGACTCCGCCTGCTTGTCCGAGCGCAGCAGCGGCTCGTGTTCGTCGGCCAGGTCCGCGAAGTACCGGGTGAGCCCACGCAGGACGGCGTCGGTCTCTCCTGCGAGTCGGAGCTTCCCCGCCGCGTGTGCCCGGATGGTTTCCAGCATCCGGTAGCCGTCGCCGGCCCGCTCCACGATGGATTTGTCGACCAGGGAGTCCAGGAGGTAGACGACCTCGTCCGCGGGAAGCGTCTCATCCGCGCAGACCGCTTCGATCACAGCGATACCCGTCTGCGCCGGAAATATCGATATCCGGGCGGCCAGTGTGCGCTCTTGTGAGGTGAGGAGATCCCAGCTCCACTCGATGACCGCATGCAGCGTCTGCTGGCGGGGCTGGGCGGTCCGGTTACCGGTGCTGAGCAGCCGGAAGCGGTCATCCAGCCGCCGGGCGATCTGCTCGGCGCTCATGGTCCGCAGGCGTGCCGCAGCCAGTTCCAGGGCGAGCGGCAGCCCGTCCAGCCGGCGCACGATGTCCACGACCGGCCGCGCGGTCGACGCGTCCAGTGCGAAGCCGGGTCGTACGGCTCCCGCCCGGTCGAGGAACAGCCGCACCGCGGCCGATGCGGAGGCACGATCGTGATCCGCGTGCGCCGGGGGGAGGACGAGGGGCCCCAGGCGGCACAGCGCCTCACCCATGACGTCCAGCGGTTCCCGGCTCGTGGCCAGGATGGTCAGGTCCGGCTGGCGCTCCAGCAACTGCCCGGCGAACTCCGCGACGGCTCCGGAGATCTGTTCGCAGTTGTCCAGAACCAGCACGCCTTCACCACCGGCGAGCAGGTTGACCACCCGCTCCAGTAGCGTGCCGGCCGGCTGGGCTCCGGCGAGGCTGATCGTGCTCAGCACCGCCTCCACCAGCCCGTCGGCCGTGTTCACCGCGGCCAGGGAGACCAGCCAGGCCCGGCCTCGCTGATGGACCCGATGCCGGCTCACGGCCTCCACGGCCAGCCGGGTCTTGCCCACTCCTCCGGGGCCCACGACGGTGACCAGCCGGGAGGACTCCAGCAACCCGGCCAGCAACCTCAGCTCCTCCTGCCTGCCGACGAAGCTGGTCAGCTGGGCGGGTAGACGTCCTGGCACTGCGTGCGGCCGAGCCTGTCGCGCCTGGGGGTACTTCCGTTCACCCCGCAGTACGGCGAGGTGCGTCTCGCGGAGGTCCTCGGAGGGGTCGACGCCCAGTTCCTCGGCGAGGGTGCCGCGGACCTGGTCGAACACGGCCAGCGCGTCGGACTGGCGGCCTGCCGCGTGCAACGCTCGCATGCGCAATCCGGCCAGCCGTTCGCGCAGCGGGTGACCGGCGGCCATCGCCGCCATATCGGCCAGGATCTCGTCGTGGTGGCCCAGTCGCAGCTCCGCCTCGAAACGGTCTTCCATGGCCGCGACCCGTAGCTCGTCCAGCCGCGCGCCGGCCGTGGCGGCGAAGGGGGTGTCACGCACGTCGGCCAGCGCGTCTCCCCTCCACAGCGTCAGCGCCTCGTCCAGCAGCGAGGCCGCTCGCCGCACGTCACCCGCGGCCAGTTCGCGACCGCCCCGCTTCGCCTTCTCCTCGAACCGACAGGCGTCGACGTCCTCGGCGCATACGTGCAGGCGGTACCCGCCGGCCGCCCTCTCCACGACCTCGGCCTCGCCCAGAGCTTTGCGCAGCCGATGCACCAGCCCATGCAGTGCGTTGACGGTGCCCCCGCGCGGATGCTCCCCCCACAGGCCGTCAACGAGCGCGTCGACCGGCACCATCTCGCCCTCGGCCAGAGCCAGCCGGGCCAGCAGCGCTCGGACCATGACGCCGCCGACCTCGATCGGCGTGCCATCGTCGGCACAGGCCCGGACCGGTCCCAGCAACTCCATCCGCATGCACAAAGGCTATGAGCACAAAGACGCGCACGTGCCGCTTGAAAGTGGCGCCATTCCGGCTAAAAGAGCGTTCTAAGACGCATGTAAGCGCCGGTGGACACCGTGGAGGACGTACGGAAGAAACGTCCGAAAGGCAGTGCAATGGCAGCCCACGAGAACGTGCAGCAGGTGCTCGACTGGTCAGTGGCCGAGGTCGGCATTCCCGGCATCGTCGCCGAGGTCAAGGACGGCGACCGCACCTGGTTCGGCACCGCCGGCGTGGCCGACATCAAAACCGGCTCCCCGCGCGTGCCGGGCGAGTACTTTCACGCCGGCAGCAGCGGCAAGGCCTTCACGTCCGCGACGCTTCTGGTCCTGGAGGCCGAGGCCGGCCTCAGCCTCGACGACACGGTCAACGCCCACCTGCCCGGCGTGCTGGACGTCAACGGCTACGACGGCGACAAGATCACCATCAGGCACCTGCTCAGCAACACCAGCGGCCTGTTCGCCACCGGCCTGGCCCCGGAAGTCAGCCACCGCTACGCCACCCGCTCCGGGTTCGACCGGCATCGCTTCGACACCTTCAGCACCGAGGAACTGCTGCGGGTGGCGGTGTCCCAGCCGCCGGTCGGTGCGCCCGGCGAACGCTTCGAGTACGCCAACGGCGGCTTCTACATCGCCGGCGCGATCATCGAGAAGGTCACCGGCAACAGCTACGCCGACGAGGTCGACCGCCGGGTCGTCCAGCCGCTCGGCCTGACCCACACCCGCGTGCGCCCCACCACCGAGACCGGTTACCCCAGTCCGCACCCGCGAGGCTACTCCCACCAGTTCCTCAAGGACGGCGCCGACCCGGCCGCGGTCACCCCGGAGAACTGGGAATCGCTGATGGAGGAGCCCGGCCTGCCGCCTCTGGACGTCACCGAGCTCAACTCCTCCCTGGGCTACGCGGCCGGCAACGTCGTCTCCACCACGACGGACATGATCCGCTTCTTCAACGCGATGACCACCGGCAGCCTGCTGCCGCCCGCACAGCACCGGCAGATGTGGACCACGGTCTCCACCGAGGGCGGCTACTGGATGCCGCACGCCCGCTACGGCCTGGGCATGTTCGAGTTCGACGAGCAGGCGACCGGCGGCCGGACGCTGCGCGGCGTCGGCGGCAGCCTCTGGGGCTCCTATTTCTTCGCGGTCGGCACTCCCGATGGCCGGCACACCGTCGCCGTGCACACCAACACCGAGTGGAAGTCCTGGGACCCCATGTTCAAAGTCATCGAAGCGGAGTTCGGCGTTTCCATCGGTGCGTAAGCACGCCGCCCGCCACCGACCCCCGCTGAAAGCGAACCACCCATGGATACCTTTGACACACCGGAGCCGATCGTCGCCGCCTTGTCATTCACCGCGGCCGACATCCGCATCAGCGCGACCCAGCGCACCGACACCACCGTCGAGGTACGGCCGGCCGATCTGGCCGACGCCACCGACGTCGCAGCCGCCGAACGCGCCCGCGTCACCTACGCAGGCGGCCGCCTGACGGTCAAGGACCGCTCGAGCATCCGATCCCTTCCCGGACGCGTCGCAGTGACGGTCGAACTGCCCAACGGCTCGGCGCTCGACATCAGCCTCCGCGACGGGCACCTGAACGGCCAGGGCCGCCTGGGCGAGGTACGGGCCCACGTCTCCCGTGGCCACATCCACCTCGCCCGCACCGGCGAGTCGCGCCTGAGCACCGACGACGGCGACATCACCGTGGCCACGTCCGGGGGCCCGGCTGCCCTCACCACCGCCCACGGCCAGATCAAGGTCGGCGAGAGCATCGGCGCCACCGTGATCGGCAACGGCGCCGGGAACGTCACGGTGGACCGGGCAGAAGACGGCCTGCGCGTGACCGTCGAGCAAGGCGCCGTCAAGGTCGGCGCGATGGCGCGCGGGCGCGCCGATCTGGACGTCGGCGCCGGGACGATCAACGTCGGGATCCCGAACGGCACCGCCGTACTGCTGGACGCCAGGACCGCGCTCGGCAGCGTCCACGACAACCTGGGCGACGACTCCGAGGTGTCCGACGGCAACACCGTCGAGCTCCACGCCCACGTCGCCCAGGGCGACATCCTGCTCCACCGTGTCACCGGCTGACTCACGTATTCCCCTTGCGCGAACACTCCACTTGAAGGAAAGGCGATCTACCCATGACCAAGACCCTCCGCACTGCCGCCTGCCTGCTCGCCGCCGCAGTCGCCGTGACCGCAAACGCGTCGGCGGCGGTGGCCGACGACCACGCCGAAGTCCAGCAGGTACTCGACCAAGCCGTGGCTGACGGCATGCCGGGCGCCATAGCTGACGTCCGTGATGGCCGCGGGTCATGGTTCGGTACGGCAGGCGTGGCCGACACCGACACCGGCCTCAAGCGCCGACAGCAGGAATACTTCCGGGCCGGCAGCACCACCAAGACGTTCGTCGCAGTCGTGGTGTTGAAGCTGGCGGCCGAGGGCCGGCTCAGCCTGGACGACACTGTGGACAAGTGGCTGCCCGGCGTGGTGAAGGGCAACGGCCACGACGGCAGCAAGATCACCATCAGGCAACTGCTCAACCAGACCAGCGGCATCTTCCCCTACACCTCGGATGAGGGCCTGGCGACCGAACAGTGGAGCACCGCCTTCCTCAAGGGCCGTTTCGACAGCTACCGCCCCGAGCAGCTGGTGAAGGTGGCCATGGCCAACCCGCCCTCCTTCGCGCCGGGCAAGGGCTGGGGCTACTCCAACACCAACTACACGCTCGCCGGGATGATCATCGAGAAGGTCACCGGCAGGTCCTACGCCGAAGAGATCACCCAGCGCATCATCCGCCCGCTCGGCCTGAGGAAGACGTACCTGCCGGGCGAAGGCACGAAGCTGCGCCGGCCGCACGCGCAGCACTACGTCAAGTTCCTGGTCGGCGAGGACACCACAACCCCCTACGACCTCACCGACATGAACGCCTCCTGGGCCGGGGCAGCCGGCAGCATCGTCTCGACCATGAGCGACCTGCACACCTTCTATCGGGCAGTGCTGAGTGGCCGTTTGCTGCCGCCCGCGCAGCAAAAGGAGATGTTCACCACCATCTCCACCAAGGGCGTGCAGTGGATCGACAACACCGCCTATGGGCTCGGCGTCTTCTCCCAGAAGCTGTCCTGCGGCGTGACGATCTGGGGCAACGGTGGCAGGATCCACGGCTCCTGGACCTATGCGATGGGCACCCGAGACGGCAAGCACATGGTCGTCTCCAACATCAACGGCGACTGGGGCAACCCGATCAACATCCTCACCAAGGAAATGGAAGCCGAGATGTGCCCGCCGAGATCACGATGACCGCTCAATAGCACCGGCTCATCCGGCCTCACGAGCACGAGGCCGGATGAGACCTTCCCGGCCATGCCGAACCTGGAGCGCGCCGGCAGCAGCCAGGCTGTGAGTCCCGGTGGTCAATGGCCAGGAAATTCCGGCGCGGTCTCGGCGCGGCGGGCGGCGTCCTGGTTGGGATGCTCCGGCGCGCCGGCGACGAACCGCTGGTTGCCCTCCAGCAGCATCGCCAAGTCATCATCGGGCGTTAGCGTCAGCATCTCGGTCATGAGCGCACGCTACCGGGACTGCTGAACCGGCTCCGCGCAGACGCCCCGCCAGCGCCTCGGAGATCACGCGGCCAGTTCGACGTCGGTGAAGTCGACCTCCTTCAGCAGGGGGTCGAACGGATCCGGCCGATGGCGCAGCTCGTCGGTGGCGTACGCGCCGAAGCGGCTGACGTGGGCCCGCAGGTAGGGCTCGATCTGGCCGAGCTGATCGGCCCGTGATCTGCCAGCCCTCGGCAACCAGCTGCCGCACGACATCGGAGATGTCCAGGGCGTTGTGGAAGACGACCAGGTTGGCCAGCAACGTGTTGAACTTGATCAGTTTCTCCTGCTCTTCGGGGCCGTTGTCGGCCAGGACCCCGCCGAAGCCGAGCCACTTGGAGAACCCGTTGTAGGACTCGACCTTGTTGGTCGCCGCGGTGACCCGGGCTCGCAGCGCCGGGTCGGCCAGATACCGCAGCAGGGCGACGGTCCGTACGCTGCGGCCGACCTCACGGAAGGCCTTGTAGATGCGGTTCTTACGGGAGTTGGACCGCAAGAACCGCATCAACGTGGCCGAGGACAGGCGGCCCTCGCTGATCGAGATCGCCACCTGCATCAGATCGACCCAGTGCTTGTCGATCAGCTTCCAGCCGATCACGTTGCGGCCGCTCTCGCCGAACAGCTGGTCGATGTGCGGGTAGGCGATCTTCTCCGAGGCGCGGAAGAAGATCAGGTCCTTGAAGTTGCGGATGCGCGGCATCAGGTCGAACCCGAACAACGTGGCCAGGGCGAAGACCGGGAAGTTCTGGCCCTGGGTGTCGGCGTGCACGGTGGAGGGCTGGAGGTCAGAGGCATTCGCCAGCAGCCCCTCGACCAGGTACACCGCCTCCCACACCCCGCACGGGATGAACCGGGAGAACAGCGCCACGTAGGTGTCGGAGATGTAGTGGTAGGCGATGCCGCCGAATCCTCCGTACCGGATGCTGGTCTCGGCCAGGAGATTGTCGATGTAGGTGTCCACCTGGGTGCCGCCGGCGGCCACCGCGCTGCCGTCCCCCCATGCCTTGACCACGTCCAGCTCGGCGAACGCATTGACCACATCCGCGATGGCGGCGTTCAGCTTCTTCAGGGTGATGTGCCGGTTGCGGACCATGGACAGCTCGCGGGCGGTGACGGCGGCGATGTGCTTGGCCGCCTCGTACGGGCCGATGTTGATGCCGCCGGTGAACACGGCCAGCGAGTACCGCCCCAGCTTGTCCTTGATCTTGGAGGCGGGGCCGAAGTGGCGATACCAGCTCAGCCAGTGGGCGGTGCGCGCGACGATGGACAGCAGCGAGCGTTCGGGCATACGCCGCTCGATCGCGGCCGCCAGCCGTTCGGCCTCGGCATCGGTGCCCTTGCCGCGGCGGCGTTTGAGGGTGGGCACGCCATTGTCGTCGATGACCAGGTCGGGGTTGTCGAGGTAGCCGGCGTCCAGATGCGCGGCCGCGCTCAGGTGGGCGTCCTTGAGGTGGGCGACGAAGCCGGCGGGGGTGTCGGGCAGCCCGACCTTCTCGCAGAAGGCGACCAGCCTCGGCTGGCAGTCTTCCCAGGGCAGCAGGTGTGCGCTCGGGTCGGCGTACTCGTTCGAGCCGAGCACGGCCACGTCGCCGGTGCGCAGTTCCTCGGCCAGGTAGCAGAACACCATCGCCTCGAAGTGTCGGCGCGCCACCATGCCGGGACGGCGCCGGTCGGTCACCGCGCGCCGCCAGTTGCCCGAGGCGAACGCGAGGCCCGACTCCGGCTTGTCCTCCTCCACCGGGAGCGGCAGCGGGATGAAGCCGCGCCGCCTGGGTGAGTGCTCACGGGCGTGCGCCAGCGCGGCCAGCATCGAATCGTCGCTGGAGGTGGCCTTCAGCCGCAGCTTGCCCGCCAGCTCGAACAGCGCCGGCCGGTCCTTCTTGAAGAACCGGTACACCAGCAGCTCGTGCGCGTCGCCATGGAAGGCGGCCACCTCCTCGATGTCGGCCAGCTGCGCGGCGAACCCGCCGGCCTGCTCCACCGCCGCCCGCACCGCCTGCACGCTGTGGGTCTGCACCACGAGCGCCGACAGCACCTCGTCCAGCGGCCGGACCTGCCCGGCGCCCGCCGCGCACGAGGTCACCGCCTCCATGGCCCGCGCCACCGCCTCGGCCCCGGCGGCCGAGGTCTCGCTACCGGGGTTGAGACGTTCCAGCACCTGACGGTAGGTACCGATCAGCCGCTCCCTGGTCGCACGCTGCCGAGCGCGAATCTCCTCCAGCTCCGCCTTGGCCCGTTTGACGTGGGAGGCCATCCGCTTGCACAACATCTCGGCCAGGTCATCGCGCGCCCGCATCCGGGCGGTGTGCGTCAGGCAGGCCAGCAACGCCACCTGCTCGACCGGGTCGTAGCGCGACAAGGTGTCGGCGTCCTGGGCGTCGGCCTCTCCCGCGAAGTCGGCGATCTTCCACGCCGCGATGCCGTCCAGCCACGCGTCGGTGTCGCCGAGCGCGTCCACCTGATCCAGCCACGACACCTGATCCCGTAGCCGCGACCAGGTGGCCCGCTGGGCGGGCTTCTTGAGCGTTGAACGTCGATTTGCCGTCCGGCCCGACGACGAGCAAACCCCTCCATCCGGGCCCGGCCGGCCTCGCCCATCCGCCGCAGGATCGTGGCGAAGATGGCGGCGTTCACCTCGGCGCGGACACTGGTGGCCAGGTCCTCCAGCGTCGTGTATCCGAGCAGTTCCAGCCGCAGCCGGAGCAACTCCTCGATCGCCGCGTTGATCAGGTCCGCTGGATTGTTCTTGGCCTGGGCCGCCTTCCGGATCGCCACCGCGGCGATCGCCCTGGCCCGGCCCGCGTCGTACTTCACGTCCTGACGCTGGCGCACCAGCTTGCGATGCGCCTTCGCGCTGCCGGAGGAGCCATGGCCCGGCCAGACGTCCTCGGCCAACTCCAAGCAGCGCCGGACGTGGTCAATCACCACCTCGGGAATCTCGTCCCAGGACGGAAAGCGCGCCATCTTCTGAAAGCACTTCAACGCCAGCACCAGCGCGAAACACGACTCCGGGCTGCCGGTGCGCTGTTCAGCCCAGTCCACCTCCTCCGGCGACGGCGTGAAGAACACGTGCAGCACCCGCGCCGACGTCAGCCGCTTGAACTGCGGATAGGCGGTCCGCTCGATCCACGTCACCTCAGGCCGTCTCTCGCCTCGATCCCGGCGTCCAGACCCCGGAAACCGTAGCGATGATCAACCCTGCCGAACGGCCGTGTTCATCAAACCGCAACCAAACCCAAGCGGAGGGTCACATCACCCGACAAACGAACCCTCTGAGCAGCACCTCAACACCCCACTATCCCTTTCTCCCGTACTTGGTCTGCCACCCGAGTACGGCCAGGGCCAGGGTGGCGACCGCGCCGATCCCGGCGACGAGGTTGAGGCCGGCAGTGAACGCCTCCTGGGCGGGGGCGAGTACGGCTTCCGCCTGTGCGGGCGGAAGGTGTGCGACGGCGGTGACCGCGGCCTCGATCGAGTCGCGGGCGGCGGAGGTCGCCTCCGACGGAAGGCCGGCGGGAATCGCGGTGGGCACGGCCTGACGGTAGACGGCGGCTCCGACGCTGCCCAGGACGGCCACACCCAGGGCCAGGCCGAGTTCGGTGCTCGTTTCGGACATGGCCGCAGCGGATCCGGCCTTCTCGGGCGGGGCGGAGCCGACAACGAGGTCGGTGCCCAGCGCCATGATCGGGCCCTGGCCGATGTAGACGACGACGATGCCGGCAATCAGGAGGGGAAGCCCGGCTGCCTGGTCGAGCAGGGCCAGCAGGAGGAAGCCAGCCGCCGATACCGCCAGGGACCCGGCGACCACGACCCGCTCGGGCAGTCGCCGTACCAGGATGGGGGCAGCCAGGGAGGTGAGGATCATGGCAACCGACGACGGCACCAGCCACAGGCCCGCCGCAAGCGGGGACAGGCCCTCGACTCCCTGGAGGAACCGCGTGACGAACAGGTAGGTGCCGGCGGTGGCGGCCAGGCCCAGGAGCAGGACGAGCAGGGCGCCGGTGAGGGCACGATTCCGGAAGAGCGTCACGTCGAGCACCGGGTCGGCAAGCCCGCGCTGGCGCCGCCAGAACACCACTCCCGCGGCCAGACCTGCCAGGACGATCACGCCGCTCAGGACGGGGTCGCCCCCGTGGGACAGCAGCTTGACGCCGTACACGATCGTCAGCATGGCGACCAGGGAAAGCGCGACGCTGGCCAGGTCGGGCCGCCCTGCGGTGGTGTCGCGGTACTCCGGGAGCAGCAGCGGCCCGCCCATCAGCAGCAGCGCCATCACCGGCACGGCGATCAGGAACGCCGCCCCCCATCCGAACGATTCCAGCAGCGCCCCGCCGACCACCGGCCCCAGAGCGACTCCGCCGGACATGCTCGCCGCCCAGATGCCGATGGCGGTCCCCCGCTGGCGCGCGTCCCGGAACATGTTGCTGATCAGCGCCAGCGTGGAGGGCATCAGCGTCGCCCCCGCAATCCCGAGCAGCGCCCGGGCGGCGATCAGCGCCTCCGCGTTGGGGGCGTACGCGGCGGCCGCCGATGCCATGCCGAACGCCCCCGCTCCCCACATCAGCAGCCTGCGTCGCCCGATCCGGTCGCCCAGCGTCCCCATCGTCACGAGGAATCCGGCGATCATGAACCCGTAGACGTCAGTGATCCACAACATCTGCTCGCTGCTGGGCTGCAGATCCGCCACGAGATGTGGCACTGCGAGGTAGAGCACTGTGACGTCCATGGCCAACAGCAATGTGGGCAGAGCCAGCATCGCGAGCCCGGCCCACTGTCGCGCCCCAGCAACATCCGGTCGCCGACCTGCGACTTCTCGTTTATCTGGCGATGTCATGCGGTCAAGCTAAACTGTCACATCGATGTGACAGTCAAGCCATACGCCGGAGGAAACATGCGCATCGGGGAACTCGAACGACGCACCGGGGTCAACCGCCGCCTCCTGCGCTACTACGAGGAGCAGGGCCTCCTCCGCCCCGAGCGCAAACCCAGCGGCTACCGGGAGTACGTCGAAACGGACGTGGCAACCGTCCGCCACATCCGCAACCTGCTCGCCGCCGGACTGTCCACGACCACCATCGCCGACCTGCTGCCTTGTATGGGCAAGGACGGTGACGCTCTCATCGCCGACTGCCCCGAGCTCCTGCTCGACCTCCACCGCGAACGCGCCCGTATCCAGGCCGCCATCCACGAGCTGGAGACCGCCCGCACCACTCTGGACGCGGTCATCGCCACCGCACCCCCCGAGGCCGAGCAGGCTGCCCGCGCCTTGCTCGCCCCAGCGTCCTGACGGATCCGGTACGGCAGGCGCACGGGCTGCTGGTGCTGGCCATCACCCACCACAAGGGCAACCTGTCATGGATCTGCGGCCCCTGTTCTTGATCGGCTGGCCAGACACCGACGATCATCAGGGGACGCGTTCGTCAGGTGCACACCGAGGTGCCCCCAACACCTGCCTCATCGAGCCGGCGAGCGTCCATCAACCGAGAACGCAACGGCCTTGAGTTCACCGCCGTCAAGCCGGTCGCGGCGACGCATGGCTCGTTCGCCGGCGGTGACCCGCACGCCCACCGATAAGGAATGGGAAGAGTTTCTCGGCCACTTTGAGTGCCGAAAATCGCTTGCGTGAGTGTGGTCGTGCATACAGAACAGGCTGCATTCGTGAGCATGATTGCTCAGCCGAACTGATCTTGCTGGAGGTCGAAGCCATGAGAACCGGGTCGATGACGGAAGGTGACGGTGAGGTGATCTCAGAGAAATAATGAGACGCCTGTGGTCACGTTTCGGGCCTTCCGGGAGAAGTCGCCGAAGGCCGGAAACAGACGTGGAGCCTCCGGTAGACGAGTTCTCACCACAAGAACCCCCGCCGGCCGAAAACATAACGGTATCCCAAGAGAGCTCTACCCGATCTCCCACGCGAAATCGGGTCAGAAGCCGCCAGAATTTGAGGGATGTGATCGACCAGAGGTAGACCCCGAAACCAGAGGGCTGTCCTCGGATAGCGCGCCCTTATCGCTCCTGAACTTCCCGCTGAGCACGATCCAGGCGCTGATCGCGGCGAGCGGGGCGGTGACGAGCAGTGTGATGGTGTTGATGTCGAGGTTGGGCAGAAGCATGCCGGTCAGCAGGAAGAGCACCATGTTGTTACCCGCGTGGGCCAGACTCGATGTCCAGATGGTGCCGCTGCGCAGCCGTAGCCAGGCGAGAATGACCTCCTGAAAGAGGAATGTAACGGTCCAGATGAACAATCCAAGGGGGATGTTCTCGAACTCGATGTAGCCCACGAAGGCCAGCGGGTAGTGCCACACCGCCCAAATAAGTCCGGTGGCGGTCACGGACAGAAGCGGGCGGTCGGTGAAGATACGCATCCTCAGATAGCTGGTCCAGCCGAATTCCTCGCCCCAGTAGACGGGGATGAGCAGGACGACGACCGCCATCAGCAGAGAAAGAGATGCCCAGGCGGGCAGCCCCACCACTATGGTGTCCAGCGGTGACAGGTCCGGACTCCACAATCCCAGGGCCGCTGCTAACCCGACGGCCGCCATGACAACGAGTAGCGGGCCCACCCAGGCGACGACATAGTATGGCCAGCCGCTGCTGAGCCGGAGTGCCAGTCCCGCGTCGCGGAAGCCCTCTCTGGTGATCCAACGGCGGACAATGATAGCCGCTATGGCTGGAAAGAAAGCCATCGGCAGTTGCACCAGGGGATTGACCAGGGACAAGTCCAAGAGGAACCGCGCCCCGAAGATGTATGCCCAGGTCGTCCCGAAACAGATGACAAGAAACGCCACGGTGCCTTTGTTTTTCGTGCCCATCCGCAGTCCTTTCAGCGCTTGGTCTGACGACGAGCACAGATCGTTTCAAAGATGATTGCGCACTCAACTCGACTCTTTGACCGAGATCCTCCTGGATATATCAGCCGTTCGGCCGAGAATGGTCCGAGCAGGGCGAACCCGCGTTCGCCGAGGCATCGCAGGGCGCTCAGGAGTCGGTTGTAGGTGCGGTTGTCCGGGCTGAGGATCTGGTTTCCCTCGGACTGTTTGATCGGGTGTGAATGCCGATCCCGGCGCCGTCGTAGCCGCTGTCGGCGAGAGTGGGCAGGCCGGCTGTGGCTGCGGCGCACAGCGCGCCCAGCACGTGCATGCGAGCGGCGGTCAGATCGTGAACCGATCCTGGTTCGATCTCGTTGAGGACGTCCCCATGAAGGTGAAGGCTTGGGGGTACGCGCTGGAGCGGCTGCGGAGGGGCGAAGAGGCACGTGTCATAGACACGGTTGGCCGGACAAGCACCATCAACCCGAATGTCGACCTGCAGGTGGTCATCGCACCGCCCCAGACCCGCCAGCAGAGGGATGCATTCGAAGAATGCCCAGCAGGTGTTCCAGAATCTGTCCGCTGAAGTTCATGACCTCACTGAGGTGTCAGCTGTCACGGCGAAGGCCGCAGAGTTGGCGCAGACGCTTCGATAGCTGGTGTGCATGGCCCTCGCTGGATGGCGAGTCGACCGGGAATCGGATGTTGAGGAGGCGCCGCCTTTAGAACACAATGAGGTGGTTCGGAGCTCTTAGCAGGCTGGAATCGGCACGACCGACGGCTGCCACTCTCGCCTAATCAACCCGAACACCCACGAGTCGGACACATCGCCGTTTACGATGCAGTCTTCCCGCAACGTCCCTTCACGTACGAATCCGATCTTCTCCAGAACCCGGGCAGATGCCACGTTGCGCGTATCGGTCTCGGCCTGAACACGATTCAGGTCCAGTGTGTCGAATGCCCACCGCAGCAACGCGTGCGCGGCCTCCGTCGCGAAGCCGTGGCCCCACATCGCCTCATCGAGGCAGTAGCCCAGCGACGCACTGCGGTAGTCCGGGTTCCATCCGGTCAGACAGCACCAGCCGACGAAAGCCCCGTCAGAAACACGGTCGATGGCCACCCGCGCCCCGGTGCCTTCGTCCGCCATCTTCCGGCACATCATGATGAAGCGCTCGGCGCGGGCCCGTTCGGTCCACGGCGGGGAGTCCCAGTAGCGCATCACGTAGGTGCTGCTGTGCAGCGCGAAGAGGGCATCCGCGTCGGCGTCGGTAAAGGGGCGCAGTCGCAGGCGAGCGGTGTGCAGCATGGGGGTGGCCAGAGTCATGCGCCTCATCTTGCGTCCTCAGGGGGCGGGCAGACCACCGAATATCGGCCCCGGTCCGGTCCTCACGACTAAGGACCTCCAACCCAATGATCAGCGGGCGAGGCGCCGCCAGCAGATGATGGCGGCGCCGAGGGCCATGAAGGCCTCGTGGATGTCGTCGCGGATCTCCCAGCGGATGCGCAGACGACCGAACCAGTGCAGCAGTGCGATGGTCTGCTCGATCACCCAGCGGTGGACGCCCAGGCCGGAGCCATGCCCAGAACCTCGGCGGGCGATCATCGGCTTCACGCCGGTGGCCCAGACCAGCCGTCGGTACTTGTCGTGGTCGTAGCCTCTGTCGGCGTACAAAACCTTGGGCCGTCGGCGGGGGCGGCCACGCCGCGCCCGCACGGGCGGAATCGACCTCAGCAGCGGCATCAGCTGGGTGACGTCCTTGCGGTTATCACCGGTCAGACTCAGAGCCAGAGGGATGCCGTTGCCATCGGCGATCACGTGATGCTTGGAGCCCGTCTCCCCACGGTCGACCGGGCTCGGACCCGTTTTTGGACCCCCTTCAGCGCCCGGACGTGAGAGCTGTCGATCACCGTCTTGGACCAGTCCAGCCGACCCGCGGCGTGCAACTCCGCCACCAACAGCTTATGCAGGTGCTGCCAGACCCCGGCGGCATGCCAGTCCCGCAGCCGCCGCCAGCAGGTCATCCCCGAACCGAAGCCCAACTCCTGCGGCAGATGCTCCCACGAGATCCCGGTGTAGAGCACAAACAAGATGCCCGACAGCACCTTGCGATCCTCCAGGCGCTTGCGCCCAGGGCGATCGGCACGACGAGGCGCCACCGGCAACAAAGGCTGGATCCTTGCCCACAACTCATCCGGAACTGCCCATGGCGGCTGCGTGCCCTTCGTCACGCCGCGATCAACTCGGGAGCGATCAGCCGTATTCCTAGATCATTTGTTAGAAGTTCTTAGCCTCATGACTTGAGGTGAGGACCCGCTGGGTAACCGGGCAGCCGGTGGGGCCTGAAGCGAGCGAAGCGAGCGGGGTTTTCGGGGTGGGCTCCAGCAGGCCCACCGGGTAACAGGGCAACGGGCGGGGCTGGCGAGCGAAGCGAGCAGGGGGATCGAAAGGGGGGCGGAGCCCCTCTTGGAAGGCAGTGTCTGGATTCTCGTGCGCGAAGCGCCCCCCTGTGGAAGGCCGTGCTTTCAGGTGCCGCCGCGGCCTGACCACTTGATTTCGTGGGGTTTCAGGGTTACCTGGCGGCCGTCCACCGTGGCCGTCACCTCGCGGTCCGAGGTGTTCACCATGACCACCTGGCGTTCCTGGCCGATTGCCTTGATTTTGGGGTCCGAGGTTGTCACGGGCTCGACGCGTACGCCCGCGGGGAACCATTTGGTGAAGCCGCTGAGCAGGCCCGCCATCGGCATCTCTCCGCCCACCTTGGGGCTCCAGAGGCAGCCGGCGCACTCGCCTTCGCTCTTCTGCTGCGGGTTCCAGTAAAGGGCCGTCGTCACGCCGCTCTTGGCGAATTCCATCAGCGCCGTCGCCTGCACCGCCGTGCGCTTCTCCTCCGACCAGCCGGAGTTCTCCGGCTCGACGTACCATTCGGCCCACCACACGGGCAGGTCCTTGCTCTTCTGCCGCAGCCACGTCGTGATGGTGGCGAATTTGGCCTGGGCGGCGAAATCGTCGGGGACGTTGCCCCGATCGTTCGTCATGGACGCGCCGTCCACCACGATGAAGTCGGCGCCCTTCTTGTGGTCCAGCCAGTACGTGACCGCGTCCAGCGCCCGCTGGTCCACGGTGCCCCATGGGCCGGTCAGTTCCGAGGGGCCGCCCTTGGAGTTGGTCTCGATGGGGATGTACGGGCCGCCGACCTGGATGTCCTTGTTCACCTTCTTCAAGGCCGCGTAGACCTTGTTGTACAGCTCGGTGTATCCCTCGGCGTCCCAGCGGTTGGTGGACGGGTCCCAGAAGCCCTTGAACTCGTTCCACACCATGTAGTGCTTGACCGTCGGATACTGCTTGGCGACCCTGGCGGCCAGTTTGGCGTAGTCGTCGAAATTCTCGCGCTTGGGCGCGACCGTGTGGTTCTTGCTCCAGTCCGTACGCCCGGCCTGTCCGCCCTTCATCCAGTCCGGCGCGCAGCACAGCGTGATCACCGGCACCGCCCGCGACGAGGCCATGAACTTCAGCCGCCGGTCCAGATCACGGAAGTTGAACTGTCCGGGACTGGGCTCCGGGTTGCCGACGCCCCAGCCCATGATGTGCTGGTTCTGCAGCATGGGGACCCGGCCGAGCACGCCCCTGGCCTCCTCCACGACCTGCTGCGGCTCGTTGTCGGCGCTGTACTGGGTGTGGGTGACGCCCCAGCGCGGCCAGCTGGCGAGCGCGGGCGGCTGCTCCAGCTGCGGCGCGGGCTCGCTGGGGAGCGTCGTGGCGACGTCGTCGCCCTTGAACACGTCCCGGGACTTGCTGCGCATCGACGCGTAGACCATGATGCCCGCCACCAGTACGACGGCGAGGATGCCTGCTCCCAGCGCGAGCGGCCACGGCGATCGTCTTCGCGCGTGCCGGCCGTCAGTCGGAATCACCGAACGCTCCTCATGCTGCGGCGAAGGTACAAGGACTCACGAACCTACAAGGGCTCAGGATTCTGCGAGGGCTGCGAACGTTCCAGAGAGTGCAAACGTACAAGAGCCTGACCCTTAATACGCTAATCGCCCCACTTGCAAGGCACTTGCCGTTTCCGTTCAGGAGACAGGGGGGCGCTGGCCTCCCGCGGGGCCCGGGACCCCGGCGTAGCGGTACGGGACCGGCGGCCGGCCGGGCTGCACGACCAGGAGCGTGCCGGGGGTCTCGGCGTAGAAGGCGGACTCGACGGCGGCGGCCACGTCCTCGGCCGTGAGCAGCGGGAACCCGGCGTTGACGAACATCTCCCGCGACTCCGCCACCAGCGGCGTGTCCGTGAATCCAGGGCAGACGGCACCGATCCGGATCTTCTGGGCGGCCAGTGGCTCGGCCAGCGCCCTGACCAGGCCGACGACGGCGTGCTTGGTCATCGTGTAGATCGGGTCGCCGGCGAAGCCCACGAGCCCGGCCAGCGACGCGGTGGCCACGATGGCGCCCCCGCCCGACCGCTTGAGCACCGGGACGCTGGCCCGCACGCCGAAGACGACGCCGTCCACGTTCACCCCGACCACCTGGCGGTAACGCGCCGGGTCGAAGTCATCCAGGTCGACCCGGCCCGGGATCCCCGCGTTCAGGTGAACCAGGTCGAGCCGTCCGTAGCGCTGCTCGGCCAGCGCCACCGCCTCCAGCGAGGCCTCCTCGCGGCTGACGTCGGCGGCCAGCCAGGCGCCGTCCACCTCCTTGGCCAGCCTCTCGGCGCCCTCACCGTCGAGGTCGACGAGGACGCACTTGACGCCGCCCGCCGACAGCCGCCGTGCCACCGCGGCCCCGATGCCGCTGGCCGCTCCGGTGATGAGTGCAACTGTGCTCATGGCGTGCTCCTAGCGTCGGGGGTCCTCGCGAAGGCCGGACCGATCAGGGCTGGTCGAGCATGCGGTGCGCACGGGAGATCAGCGTGGGCACCGCGGACCCGATGCGGTCGAATCCCTCCCCAACGGTCTTACCCTGCCGGAACCGGGCGTGGATACCCTCCACGATGACAGCGAGCTTGAAGTTGCCAAAAGCCACATAAAACCCAAGATCCGAAATATCCCGCCCGGAGACCTTGGCGTAGTGCGCGGCGAACTCCGCCGCGTTCATGAACCCCGGCGCCACCGTCACGTCCCCCGCCACGGGGATCCGCGCCCGTTCCTCGTCCCCCTGATCGTGCCAGTACGTCAGCGTCAGCCCCAGGTCGGCCAGCGGATCCCCCAGCGTGGACATCTCCCAGTCCACCACGGCCATGATCTCGATCGGGTCCCCGAACCGGATCAACGTGTTGTCCAGCCGGTAGTCGCCGTGCACCAGCGTGCTGTCGGAGGCGGCGGGCAGGCGCTCCCGCAGCCGCTCCACCAACCGGTCGTACTCGGGCAGGTCGGCCGTCTTCGACCGCTCCCACTGCTGCCCCCACCGTTCGAGCTGCCTGGCCATGTAGCCCTCGGGCCGCCCGAAGTCCCCGAGCCCCACCTCGCGATAGTCCACCGCGTGGATGGCCGCCAGCACCTCGGCCAGCCGCTCCGACAGCCGCCGCGTCTGCGCCTGCGACGGCGAGCCGAGCTCCTCCCGGTTCCGTACGGCGGCCCCCTCCACGTACCCCATGAGATAGAACGGCGCCCCGACGACGGACTCGTCGGCACAGAACACGACCGGCGAGGGCACCGGCACGGGCGTGGCCGCCAGGGCCGAGATGACCCGCCACTCGCGCCGCATGTCGTGGGCGGTGGGCAGCACGTGGCCGAGCGGCGGCCGGCGCAGCACCAGCCGCCGGTCGCGGGCCTCGATCAGGTAGGTGAGGTTGGACCTGCCGCCCGAGATCAGCGAGACGGACAGCGGCTCGCCCGCGTCGGGCACGTTCCGGCCCATCCACGCGATCAGGGCGGGCCAGTCGATGCCAGGTACGGTCATGAACACAGATTAGAACGCCACTCGGTCCTGAACACCACCTGAGAGTTCGGTAACGTTCGGGACCTGCGGTTACGCCTGGTCTGGTAATAACCTTTACCCTGGCTGTACAGGTCCCCCCTCAAGCTTGAGTCACAGTGGCATGCCGACGGTAGGAGCCCATGCGCGTCACCCTTGCCCTGCCCCGTGAGCTGGGACAATCCGAAGTGAGCCGCTGGAGGGAGCTGCAGGAGGCGGACCCCGCGCTCAACAGCCCCTTCTTGTCTCCGGAATTCACCATCACGGTAGGCGAACTCCGAAATGTCGTAAGGGTCGCGGTCCTCTACGACGGCCCAGACATCGTCGGCTTCTTCCCCTTCGAACGACATCCGCTCGGCATCGGCAAACCGGTCGCCGCGGGGTTGACCGACGCGCAGGGGATGGTACGTGCCAAAGGCTTCTCCCTCGACCCGCGCCGCCTCATCAAGGAGTGCGGGCTGGCGGTGTACGAGTTCGACCACCTGGTCTCCGGCCAGCCGCTGCTGAACGAGCGGCACGAGAGACATCCGTCGCCGATCATCGATCTGCGCGAAGGCTACGAGCACTACACCGACATCCTCCGGGAGCACTCCGGCAAGACGTACAAGACCACCCTGGCCAAGTCCCGCAAGCTCCAGCGCGAGGCCGGGACGATGCGCCACGACTACGCGACCACCGACCTGGCGCCCCTGCACACGCTGCTCGGCTGGAAGACCGACCAATACCGCCGCACCGGGCGCACCGACAGGTTCGCGCACCGGTGGATCGTGGAGCTGGTCGAGCGGCTGCTGGCCACCCAGTCTGAGAGCTTCGCCGGGGTGCTCGACATGGTCTACGTGGACGGGCGGCCGGTGGCCGGGCATTTCGGTCTCCGTACGCGTACGACGCTCGCCGGGTGGTTCCCCGCCTACGACACGCACTTCGCGAAATACTCCCCCGGCCTCATCCACCACCTGGCCATGGCCGAGCAGGCCGCGGCCAACGGCATCGAGGTGATCGACATGGGCCGGGGCGAGAAGGAGTACAAGGACAAGCTCAAGACGGGCCAGCTCGAAGTCGCCGAGGGTCGGGTGGCCAGGATCGGCCCTGCGGCCGGGGTCCACTGGATGATGCGGGTGCCGGTGCGCAAGACGCGCGCCACGGTGATGGCCAACCCGTTCCTGCTCAAGACCGCCGACAGGGCGCTGAAGACCTACGGACGGCTCCGTACCGTCCTGCAGGGGTGAGGCTCATCGAGGAGCGCACAGGCCGTCGCTGCCTGGCGCTCCCCTCCAACCGTCTCGGCCTCTACCTGGCCTTACGCCACTGGTGCGAGCCTGGCCAGCGGCTGCTCATGTCGCCGATCTCGGCCGACGAGATCCTTTTCCTGGTGCTCGCGGCCGGCCTGCGCCCGGTGATCGCGCCGCTGTCCCCGCGCGACGGCAACATCGACGTCTCCCGCGTCGACCTCGCCGCGGTGGACGCCGTCCTGACGACCAACCTGTACGGCCTGCCCGACGACGCCCCCTCCTTGTCCGGAAAAATCCTGATCGAGGATGTGGCGCACGCCATGGAGACGAGCGTCGGCGGCCGGCCGCTGGGGACGTTCGGCCAGGCCGGGGTGTTCAGCCTCTCCAAGCATCCGGGGGCGGGCTCGGGCGGCGTCCTGGCCGTCGAGCACGAGTCCGACCTGCGCGCGCTCCAGCGTGCCCGTGACGCCCTGCTGGCCCCCGGCTCCCTGAGGGCCGACCTGACCGGCGTGGCCACCTCGATGGCCCGCCAGGTGGCGCTCAGGCTCGACCTCGTACGCCCCGCGCTCAGGCTCATGCGGGCACTCGGCATGCAGGAGGTCCGCGAGGGCTACCGCATCGCCCTGGAGCCGGAGGCCCTGAAGCAGGCGCTCGAGCGGATCCCCGAGCTGCCGCCCTTCGACCCCTGGGTACGCGCCGACCTGCACGACTACCGCGCCCGCCGCGGCCGCGTGGCCCGCTGGTACCAGTCCAGGCGCCTGGCCAAGGTCTCCGCCGACCGCGGACGGCGCCTCGCGGGCGTCGCCGCCCTGGCCGAGCTGCCCACGGTCGCGCCCGCCGTGCGCGACAACGTGCTGCAGCCACTGTTCCGCGTGCCGCTGCTGGTGCGCGACAGAGACGCGGCCATCGCCGAGCTGGAGCGACGCGGGGTGGCCACGGGCTACCTGTACGACCCGCCGTACGACGACTACGCCCCCGCCTTCACCGAGCTCTCCCCCGACCCCGGGCCCGCGCGCTGGTGGGCGCGGCACGTGCTGCCCGTCGACCCGGTGTACGCCGCCCGCGCCCTGCCCGTCCTGCGCGACCTCGAACCCCCTACGCCAGGTCCGCCCTGATCAGCCGCAGGAACGCCTTCAGCCCGGTGATCACCTCCTGGTTGTCGTTCAGCCCGTCCACGGTCTCGTCGAACCGGCGGGCCATGAGGGTCATCCGGCGGCCCAGATCGTGGTCGGCCAGCTCCAGGCCCTGGCGGGCGGCGTTCAGGTCCTCGATGTCCCTTCTGAGGGCCTGCGTGACCGTCTCCAGCTCGGACACCCGCCGGCGCAGGGCGATCACGTCCTCGCGCGGGTAGTTCACCTCCTGCCCGAGCGTCCTGACCCGGTCGCGCAGGTGCTTCGTGTACGCCGCGATCGGCCGGAAAGCGGTGGCGAGCAGGTAGAACCCGGAGAAGTAGTAGCCGAGCTGGGCTCCGGCGAAGAACGTGACGACCGCGATCACGGCGGCGGAGACGAGGTGGCCGGAGATCGCGAGCACGAGCATGCGCCGGGCGATGCGCCGCGCCTCGTCCTCGCGGTGCTGGGCCACCTCGATGCCGGCCTCCCTGGACAGCTGGATCTCGTGGAGGACCTGGCGGGCGGCCAGGCACAGGTTCCACGGGACGGTCAGGACGACGACCAGCCAGAGCAGGCTGACCGCGCCGGCGCCCAGGGAGAGGAGCGTGGACGGTGCCACGCCCGCGTAGAGGATCAGCCAGACGGTGAGCAACGTGACGATCAGGGACGCGAGGAGTAGCCACCATTTCATGGGGTTCAGCATGCTTCGGGGGTGGGGTGGGGGGCGAGAGCTCGGCTACTCAAATCCGCCCTGAGCACCCGTGGAGCGGATGAGGTCGGCGAGGATGCGGCAGCCGCGGCGGACGTCGGCGAGCGAGGCGGAGCCGTAGCCGATCACCACGCCGTGCAGCCGCGCCCGCCCGTGGTGGTGGCGGCCGATGGAGTCGAGCAGGACGCCGCGCTCCCTGGCCCGCTCGACCACGTACGGCTCGACCGACGCGGGCAGTTCGGCCACCACGTGCAGCCCCGCCGTGTCGCCGCGCAGATGGCAGACGGGCCCCAGGAGCTCGACGACCGCGGCACGGCGGCGGGCGTACTCCAGGCGCATCCGGCGCAGGTGCCGGTCGAGGTCGCCGCACTCCAGCAGGTTGATCACGGCCTGCTGGACGGGCCCGCTGGTGCGGTCGCCGACGCTGCGGCGCAGGCGGGCGATGCCGGCGACCAGCTCGGGGTCGCCGACCAGCCAGCCGACGCCCACGTCGGGCGCGAGCGTCTTGGAGAGCGTGCCGAGGAGCACGACCCGCGCGGGGTCCAGGCCGTAGAGGGCGGGCAGCGGGGCGACGTCGTAGCGGAACTCCGCGTCGTAGTCGTCCTCGACGATCGTCGCGCCCGTGCTCCTGGCCCAGGCCAGCAACCGCTCCCTGCGCGGGATCGGGAGCCGGCCCCCCAGGGGGTACTGGTGCGCGGGCGTGGTGTAGAGCACGCGGAGGTCGCCGGGCAGCCCGTCCACGATCACACCGTCCTCGTCCACCGGGCACGGCACCACCTCGGCGCCCCTGGCCGCGAAGACCGTGCGCGCCACGTGGTAGCCCGGGTCCTCGACGCCGGCCCGCGTCCCGTTGCCGAGCAGGGCCAGCGCGCACAGGTCGAGCCCGTTGCCGGTGCCCCTGGTGACCAGGATGTTCTCGGGGCCGACGGCCATGCCTCTGGCCCGTCTCAGGTGGTCGGCCAGCAGCTCTCTGAGGCGCGGCAGGCCGTACGGGGTGGGATCGGCGCCCGGCGGCAGGTCGGCGGCCTTGCGCCAGGCCCGCCTCCACGCCGCCAGGTCGTAGTCGCGCACCCAGGGCTGGCCCGGGGTGAGGTCGATCCAGTCGGCCGGGGCGGGCGGCGGCGCGGGCACGTACGGCGTCTGCTCGCGGGGCGGCGGGGAGACCTCCATGTCGGCCACGAACGTCCCGGAGCCGTGCCGCCCGTCCAGCCACCCCTCGGCGTACAGCTGCTGGTACGCCTCCGTGATCACGGTCCTGCTCACCGCGAGCTGGGTCGCCAGGGAGCGCGTGGAGGGCAGCCGCTCGCCGGGCGCCAGCGTGCCGTCCAGCATGGCGCGCCGCAGCCAGTCGGCGAGCTGCGCGGTCAGCGGCGCGTCCGAATCACGGGAAAGAGAAACGGGCAGGTCAACATGGGTACGCACGGAAGTGGTCTCCGCGAAGGGCTCGATAGTGGCCCTACAGGATAGGTCCACTTCGCGGTTACGGTCGAATCATGCTCTCCACCACTTCCCGTACCGCGCTCGGCCGCTCGAAGGAGCGGAGCAGCAGCGACAGGAACGATCTCCACGAGGTGCTCGACACCGGCCTGGTCTGCCACCTGGGCGTGGTCGTGAACGGCCACCCCATGGTCCTCCCCACGGGCTACGGCCGCATCGGCGAGACCCTCTACCTGCACGGCTCCACGGGGGCCACGACGCTGCGCGCCGCCGACGGAGGCGAGGTGTGCGTCACGGTCACGCACGTGGACGGGATCGTGCTGGCCCGCTCCGTCTTCCACCACTCGGTCAACTACCGTTCGGCGGTCATCTACGGCCGCGCCAGGCTCGTGACGGACCCGGAGGAGCGGATGGCGGGGCTGCGGGCCCTGTCCGAGCAGCTCGCGCCCGGCCAGTGGGACTACGTCAGGCAGCCCAACCGCAAGGAGCTCGCCGCCACCGCCGTGCTGGCCCTGTCGCTTGAGGAGGCGTCCGTCAAGATCAGGCGCGGGGCGCCCAAGGACGAGGAAGAGGACTACGACCTGCCGGTTTGGGCCGGGGTGCTGCCCCTGGTCACCACGTGGGGCGAACCCGAGCCAGATCCGATGCTCCAAGAAGGTATCGATGTGCCTGTTCACATCCTCCATCGGGAGTAGTTCCATTGAGCAGGCACCACCTGCTCCTGATGGTGATGGGAGACGGCGATGGAGTGGAGCGCTCCCGGATATACGGAAGTCAAGCAGCTCGGGGCGGGCGCCAGCGGGCGCGTGACGCTGGCCGTACACGACGAGACCGGCGTCAAGGTCGCGATCAAGTACCTCTCCGAGGAACTGCTGCGCGATCCCGCCGCGCTGGGCAGGTTCCAGGCCGAGGCGCGGCTGCTGACCACCCTGCGCGACCCGAACATCGCCACGATGTGGGAGTACGTCCAGGACACCGGTGGCGCGGCCATCGTGATGGAGCTGGTCAACGGCGTCTCGCTGCGGGCCCTGCTGCGCGAGAACGGCACGACCGAGCCCGAGGCGGCGCTGGTGGTGCTGAAGGGGTCGCTGCTCGGGCTGGCCAGGGCGCACGATCTCGGGCTGGTGCACAGGGACTACAAGCCCGAGAACGTGATCGTCAGGGACGACGGGGTCAGCAAGCTCGTCGACTTCGGCATCGCGGTGCGGCAGGGCACGCTCACGCACCCCGAGGGCACGCCGCCGTACATGGCGCCCGAGCTGTGGGAGGGGCTGCCCGCCTCGCCCGCGACCGACGTGTACGCGGCCACGGCCGTCTTCTTCGAGTGCCTGACGGGGCACCGGCCCTACCGCTCCACCGAGCCGAGCGTGCTCGGCTACCAGCACGTGCACGCGCCTGTGCCGTTCCACGACGCGCCGCAGCCGGTGCGCGAGCTGGTCAGGCGCGGGCTGGCCAAGGACCCGGCGCGGCGGCCGGCGAGCGCGCACGCGTTCGTGGCGGAGCTGGAGGCCATGGCCAGGGCCGCGTACGGCGAGGACTGGGAGGAGCGCGGAAAGCGCCGCCTGGCCGCTCTCGTGGCCCTGCTGGCCCTGCTCCTGCCCACGGCCCAGACGCCCGTCCCCGAGGTGACGACCTCGCTGGCCCGGACGGTCTTCCGCGGCCTGCGCTCCAACGTGGCACGCGTGGCCATGGCCGGCACCGTGGCCGTGGCGACCGCCGTGGCGGTGGTGGTCGTGCTGGCCAACCGCCAGTCGCCGCCCACGGAGCCGATCGGCGCGGCGGCGGCCGTACCGCCGTCGCAGTTCACGACGGAGCCGGCGGCCGACCCGCCGACCACGCCGGAGCCGACACCCGAAACGACATCCGAAACGACGCCTGAAACGACGCCCGAAACGACACCTGAGGCCGCCCCGAAGGCGACGCCCGCGAGCACGCCCAAGGCGGTCGTTCCCATACAAACCCCCGCAAAGACCCCAACCGCCACCAAACCGGTCAAGACACCCAAGCCCACCAAGAAGGCCACCCCGACGCCCACCCCCAAGCGGACGCCGACGCCCACGCCGACCCCCACCCCCACTCCGACGCCCACCCCGACCCCCACGCCCACTCCCACACCCGAGCCCGTGACCGAGGTGCTCGGGGTGAACGTGGGCGGCCTCACGGTCGACGAGGACGGCGACGCCGCCGCCACGGTCACCGTGCGCACCAACGGCACCGCCGCCATCACCGCCACCGCGACCTGGTCGGCCGCCGGCACTGGCGGCCGCACCCAGCGCCTGCGCCTGGCCGGCGCCAGGTCCTACACCCGCACGCTCTCCTGGTCCATCGGCGAGCGCCCGTGCGGCAGCACGGTGACGCTGACCGTCGCCACCTCCCCGGCGGCCCCAGGAGGCGCCAGGACGGCCTCGCTGGCCGTGCCGCCCTGCCCGACGAGGGTGACCGGCCTGCGCGTCTCGCTGGACCTGCCCGCCGCGCCGGGCCGTACCGCGGAGGCGGCGGTGCGGGTGACCGCGAGCGGCACCGGGGAGATCCCCGTCGAGGCCCAGTTCGCCGTCAACGGCGATCCGGTCGGCACGCGTTCCGCGACCCTGTCCGGCCGGACCTCCTACGCGCGCTCGTTCGCCCACACCTTCAGGTCCCGCCCGTGCGGCGCGACCCTGTCGGTGCGGGTGCGCGCCGGTGACAGGACCGCCACCGCGCGGGCCTCGGTGCCCTGCCCGCCGCAGGTGGAGCGGGTCTCGATCGTCAGGGCCGGTCCAGGTGAGGGCGGGCTCGTCGCGACCGTCTCGGTGACCACGTCGAGCACCCAGCCGGTACGGCTCGTCGTGTCGTTCTCGGCCGGCGAGGGCGGGGGCACGGAGTCGGTCACCCTGTCCGGCGACACGTCGTACACCAGGACCCTGAGCCGCTCCGTCAAGCTCCCCTGCGGCACGAAGTGGTCCGTGACGGCCTCCACCGACCCGGCGGCCGGAAACGGGAGCGACAGCGCGAGCGGAGCCACGCAGGAGTGCCCAAGGGAAGAGGAACCCCCCAAAGAGGAGGAGCCCAGCAAGACCCCCAGCCCCGGCACAGACGACAACATTGGGTGACATTGCTGACTAATAGGGATATCGGTAGCGGGAAAGCGGTTCCCTCTGGTTAAGCTACGGCCGGTTGATGAGGGTGGGGGCCCGGCAGACTCCAGAGGAGACCGTTATGCACGGTGAAGGCCAGTGGGGGGTCCCCGGCTACACCGAGATCCGCGACCTGGGCTCGGGTGCGTCCGGGCGCGTGGTCCTGGCCAGGCGCGACCACGACGGCGTCGAGGTCGCGATCAAGTACCTCAGCGACGACCTGAAGTCCGACATGGGGTTCGTCGCGCGCTTCCGGCACGAGGCCCGGCTGCTCGGCACGCTCCAGAGCCAGTACCACGCCCGGTTGATCGACTACGTCGAGTCCGGCCGGGGCGCGGCGATCGTCATGGAGCTGATCAACGGGGTCTCGCTGCGCGAGATCCTCAGGTCCGAGGGCCCGACCGGCCCTGAGGCGGCGCTGACCGTCCTCAAGGGCTCGCTCCAGGGTCTGGCCTCGGCGCACGCGCTCGGCGTCGTCCACCGCGACTTCAAGCCCGAGAACGTCATGGTCCAGGGCGACGGCACCAGCAAGCTCGTGGACTTCGGCATCGCGGTCAAGGCGGGCGAGGGCGCGAGCGCCGCGGGCACGCCGCCGTACATGGCGCCCGAGCAGTGGTCGGGCGGTCCTCCCGCGCCCGCGACGGACGTGTACGCGGCGACCGTCGTGTTCTTCGAGTGCCTGACCGGCACCCGCCCCTTCCGCGCCCCCAACATCGCCGCCCTGGCGCGCCAGCACCAGAGCTCGCCGCCTCCGGTGGACGAGGTGCCCGCGCCGCTGCAGAGCCTCGTCGAGCGCGGCCTGGCCAAGGACCCGGCCCAGCGGCCGCCGTCCGCGGAGGCGTTCCTGACCGAGCTGGAGGCGGTCGCGGCCGAGGGGTACGGGCCCGACTGGGAGGAGCGCGGACGCCGCCGCCTGGCCGCGCTCGCCGGCCTGCTGGTCCTGCTCTTCCCGATGGCCCTGGACGAGCCCGCCCAGACGCAGACCTCGCTGGCCGAGACCCGCTTCCGCGACCCGTCGCGCGTCCTCGGCAAGCTGCCCGCGAAGATCGCCGTCGGCGCGACCGCCGTCGGCGTGCTGGTCGCCGTGGCCGTGATCATCGCCAACGCCTCGTCGGACGAGCCGGTGCTGCGGGCGCAGACCAGTACGGTCTCCCCGACCACGGCCGTGCCCGCGACGCCGGAGCCCGAGGAGACCGACGAGACGGACGAGACGGACGAGACGGACGAGGAGCCGACGCCCACCCCCTCGGCCGAGGCGACCACCCCGGAGGCGACGCCGACGCAGAGCGCCGCGCCGCCGCCCGTACAGCCGACCGTCACCACGCTCCACACGCGGCGCCCGACGCGCAAGCCGACGCCCAAGCCCGTCTCCACCCCCGTCAAGACGCCCTCCAAGATCAAGAAGCCGACCCCGACTCCGTCTCCGGAGCAGCCCCAGATCACCGGCACGCCCCACGACCCCGAGGGCAACACCCCGCCGACCACGGCCGCGCCCACCCCGACGCCTCCCGCCACCACGACCCCGCCGACCCGGCCCACCCCCAGCCAGCCGCCCGGAGACGGCGGTGAAGGCGGGAGCGGCGGTGAAGGCAGCGGTGAAGGCAGCGGCGAGGAGCCGTCGCCGGAGGTGCCCCGGGTCGATCGCGGGAGTGACGCGCAGGCCGCGCTGATCGCCTTCGGCCTGATGACGTCCGGCGCGGTTCCGGTCACACTTGCGGTGAGACGCCGTATGGCGGGACGCCACAGGAAGAAGCGCTGAGACGCGCCGGGGGGACGGCGGATGAACGAACATGGGATCGCCGGTTTCCGGCTCACTGAACACACCTGGATGACCGAGCTCGGCAACTGGATCGACGCGATCTCACCCGATGGCCGCAGGGCCGGGGCCCTGCTGTTCGATCCGAAGATCATCGCTCTGCCCGGCGTGCGCGATCGGGTGGTGCACGTGGTCATGACCGACCAGCGGCTGGTGCTGGGCGGGCTGACCGGGCTGATCCCGGTGGCCGACGTGGTGGCGGCGGGCGACCAGGTGTGGCTGCTGACCGCGCAGGCGGTCAGCCCCACTCTTTCCGACCTGCTCGCCGCCGGGCCGATCGACCCGCCGGGGGCGGCGTCCGTACTGGTGGAGACCGCCCAGACGCTCATCGCGCTGCACGCGGCCGGGGTCACGCACGGGTCCGTGCACCCGGGCACCGTGGTGATCACGGCGGAGGGCGCCGCGCTGCTGTCCGAGCGTGGGCTGTCCGACGCCATCCGCGGCCGGGTCGCGCCTCGCGAGCGGGACGCGGCCGGGTGGGCGTCGCTGGCGCGCGGGCTGGCCGCGTCGTTCGGGCAGGGCCGCCAGGAGGCCGCCGAGCTGTTCGAACGCGCCGCGGTCACGGCCGGGACCCTGGGCCTGACCGCCGCCCGCGACATGCTGGCCGGCCAGGCCACCGGCCGTGAGGGGCTGGCGCAGGCCGCCCGCGGGAGGTCGGCGTTCGCCCAGTCGCGGGCGTACGCGCCGCCGCCCGTCCTGCCGCCCAGGGACGAGGGCGACATCGTCACGCTGCTGCACGTCCCGGGCCGCTCCTCGGGGCCGGTGCAGTTCGGGCCGGGGATCGGCACGCAGGAGCAGCGGCCGGAGACGACGGCCGAGCGGATCTGGCGGGCCGGGCGCGACCAGGGCGCCACCGAGCACCGTCCCGGCGTCCGGCTGGCCAAGGCCTCGCGGGCGCGGCGGCGGCGCACGATCACCTCCGCGGCCCTCTTCGCGGTCATCATGGCGGGAGCGGTCCTGGCCTGGCTCTACGCGGGGAACACGCCGGAGCTGGCGGTCAAGTCGATCGACGTGGTGGCGCCGAAGAAGACCCAGGGCTGCAACAAGGCCGTCCTGATCACTGGAACGGTGGTCACCAACGGGGCGGCCGGCGAGATCACCTACGAATGGCGCAAGAACCTGGACAAGGAAGTCGTCAAGGGGACGCTGCGCACGAAGGCGGACCAGACGACGTACGAGGTGCCGCTCCGGTGGACCCTCCAGGGCAGGAGCAACGTCAAGGCCACCGCCACGCTGCGGATCCTGACGCCCGGCCCGGTCCGCAGCGACAAGGCCAGCTTCACGTACAAGTGCTGATGCCCTCGCGACAATGCATATCAATGAGGTTCTTACTAATCTGGCGAACATGACCACGCAGACCCCCGCGGGCTGGTACCCGGACCCGTACGGAGAGCCCCAGCTCCGCTGGTGGGACGGCACCCAGTGGACCGACGCCCTCCACGCGCAGCAGGCCGGGCCGGGCGCGCCCCCGCAGCAGCCCTCCGGGCCGCAGCCGCAGCCCCCGTCGCAGCCCCAGCCCCAGTCCCAGCCCCAGCCCCAGCCGCAGTCGCAGCCCCAGGCGCAGCCCCAGTCGAGCCCCGACTGGTCGGCGACGCCCGCGAACCCCACGCTCCAGTTCGGCCAGCCGACCTACGGACAGGGGACCTACGGCCAGCCCACGGGGCCCACCCAGTGGGGCGGCCCGCCCCTGCCCGGGGTGACCTACGGCCCGCCGCCCAAGCAGTCCAACCCGCTGCCCTGGGTGTTCGGGGGTCTGGCGGCCCTGGTGGTGGTCGCGCTGATCGTGGTGGCCGGCATCTTCTTCATCAACCGGAGCACCACGCCGACGGCGTCGCTCCCGACGCCGGCCGACACGTTCGAGCAGGAGGACCCGCCGAGCCAGGAGCCGCCGTCCAGCGAGCCGCCCTCCCAGGGCGTCACCGAGCTGCCCCAGCCGGTCGGCGGCCGCATCACCGACCCGCAGGCCGGCCTCTCCTTCGAGGTGCCCGACAGCTGGACGGTGCCCAAGGCCGCCGAGGTCAACGGCCCCAACCCGACCCCGACCCAGCAGCTGTGGTCGGGCGGGGTGCAGGCCGTCTCGCAGGCGAAGTACGACGGCGAGGGCGACTGGATCGGCAACATCTACTCGGGCCTGCTCAACGAGCTCTATCCCTATTCCGGCGCCTCCGGCATGGGCGACACGGCCAAGGCGGTCTTCGTCGACTTCTCCACCAAGTTCTACCAGGTCGCCCACGAGACCAAGGTCGTGGAGGACAAGGCGATGAAGATCGGCGACAAGGACGCCTGGGTGCTGCAGTTCCAGCTCGACTTCTCCAAGGTCTCGGAGGAGAAGGGCTACAAGTGGAAGAAAGAGAACGGCGCGATCGTGCTCGTGGACCGCGGCGCCGGGCAGCGGCCGGCCATCGTGTACGCCTCCGTTCCCGACAATCTGGGCGCCGACGTGCTGGCCAAGGTTCTCGGCTCGCTCAAGCCCGCCTAATCGGTGGCACTAGGCTGGTGGGGTAACAAGCGGGCGGATTGCTCCGAGCCGCTGGGCGAGGAGATCGAATGAGTGACTTGCTGGTCTGGATCGACTGCGAGATGACCGGGCTCGACCTGGGTCGCGACGCGCTTATCGAGGTGGCGTGCGTCATCACCGACAGCGAGCTCAATCAGCTGGACGAGGGCGTCGACGTGGTCATCAAGCCGCCGCCGGAGTCGCTGGAGCAGATGTCGCAGGTCGTACGCGAGATGCACACCGCCTCGGGGCTGCTGCCCGAGCTGGCGGGCGGTGTGACGCTGGCGGAGGCCGAGTCGGTCGTGCTCGACTACATCCGGCGGCACGTCCCCGAGGCGAAGAAGGCGCCGCTGTGCGGCAACTCGATCGGCACCGACCGCACGTTCATCTCGCGCGACATGCCCGGGGTCGACGCCTATCTGCACTACCGGATGATCGACGTCTCGTCGATCAAGGAGCTGGTACGCCGCTGGTACCCCCGCGTCTACTTCGCGGCGCCCGAAAAGCAGGGCGGACACCGGGCTCTGGCCGACATCACGGAGAGCATCAGGGAGCTGCGCTACTACCGCGCGGCGATCTTCGTCGCCCAGCCGGGGCCCGACTCGGCGACCGCGAGATCCCTGGCAGAGCGTGTCAGCGGCTAAAGGAGTGGCGTAAAGACTCCCGAACCCCGCTACACTTTTCCTGTGCCACCACACAGCGGTGGCTCATGGTGGGTGTAGCTCAGTTGGCAGAGCGCCAGGTTGTGGTCCTGGATGTCGAGGGTTCAAGTCCCTTCACTCACCCCAGCGAGGCACGGCCGGTCCTTCGGGACCGGCCGTTGTCGTTTTCTCCCAACAACGGCCCCAAATCATGACATTGCGAGTTATGCTCGCTGTCTACCGCTAACGCCGGAAGCACGGGGGCCATCGGCGATCTGACCGTCTGCGCGCCCCCCGGAGGCCGGATGAGAGTCGACGACGCAGCGTTCGATAGCGTGTTCACGTCCCTGAGCAAGCGTGAAGCCGAGGTCATGGATCTGATCGCCACCGGTCAGTCCAACGGGCAGATCGCGCAACGGCTGTTCCTCAGCGAGAAGACGGTCAAGAACCACGTCAATCGCATCTACGCCAAGCTAGGGGTGGACTCCCGGGTCACCGCCATCGGCCTGTGGCTGTCCCGCCAGCAGTAACCCGCTTCCCGCGAGCCGGCCCGAGCGACCCGGCGGGCCGGCCACGGACATGCCGTCGCGGGCCGCCGGTTCCATGAGCACATTCAGGGGCAGACCCCTTGGCATGGTTCAGAGACCGCGAGTCGTGGTGGTGGGCGGCGGATTCGCCGGGCTCGCCGCCACCAAGGAGTTGGCCAAGGCCGGAGCGCTGGTGACGCTCATCGACCGCAACCCGTACGCGACTTTCCAACCCCTCCTCTACCAGGTGTCCACCGCCAGCATGGGCAGCGCGGACGTGTCGTACCCGATCCGCACGTTCGCCGCGCGGTGGCCCAACGTGCGGGCGCGCCGGGCCGCGCTGACCAAGATCCTCCCTGGCGAGCGGCGGGTGGAGCTCGACGACGGCAGCGGGGTCGACTACGACTACCTCGTGCTGGGCACCGGCGTGACCACCAACTGGCTCGGCATCGAGGGCGCGCAGGAGAACGCGCTGCCCATCTACTCGCTCAGGGACGCGGGGGTGCTGCGCCGCCGGTTCCAGCACTACCTGGAGGACACCGCGGCGGGCCGGCGCAAGAGCATGCACGTCGTGGTGGTCGGCGCGGGCGCGACCGGGGTCGAGATGGCGGGCACGCTGGCCGAGCTGCGGCGGCGCACGCTGCCGCTGACGCATCCCGAGATCAAGCCGGACCAGACCAGCGTGACGCTGGTGGAGCGGTTCGACTACGTGCTGGCGCCGTACAAGCCGCGGCTGCGCGACCGGGCGGCGGCCGCGCTGCGCAAGAGAGGGGTGCGCCTGCGGCTGGGCGCCACGGTGGCGTCCGTCGAGCCGGACGCCGTGCTGCTGACCGACGGCACGCGGCTGCCGTCCGACGTGACCGTGTGGGCGCTCGGCGTCACCGCCCCCAAGCAGGCGGGCGACTGGGGCCTGCCGCAGGGCAAGGGCGGGCGGATCACGGTCACGGAGGCGCTGAACGTACCGGACCATCCCGAGATCTTCGTGGCGGGTGACCTGGCGGGGCCGCCCGACCCGCTCCCCCAGCTCGCCCAGCCGGCGATCCAGATGGGCGAGCACGTGGGCAGGCAGATCGTCGCGGTGCACCAGGGGCGGTCACCGGCGGCGTTCAAGTATCACGATCCGGGCATCATGGCCACCGTCGGCAAGGCGGAGGCCGTGTTGCAGCTGGCCAACGGGATGATCGTGTACGGGCTGCCCGCCTGGCTGGCGTGGATCCTCATCCACGTGGCGTACCTGCTGGGCGGGCGCAACCGCATGACCGTCCTGCTGAACTTCTTCTGGCGCTACTTCGGGCCGCGCCGCGCGGCCACCAGCGTCACGCAGTAAGAGCCTCGGACAGGGCCCGGAGGCCGTGGTCGACGTCGGCCTCCGGGATGTTCAGCGCGGGCCTCAGGCGGATCGAGCGGGGGCCGCAGGGCAGCACCAGCACCCCGTGCTCCTCCCTGAGGCGCGTCACCAGGGCGTCGCGCTGGGCCTGGTCGGGCAGGTCGAAGGCGCACATCAGGCCCCGGCCGCGGACGTTCGAGATCGACTCGGGGCGCTCGGCCTCCAGCTTGGTGAGGCGTTCGAGCAGCACGTTGCCGAGGGCGCCGGCGCGGGCGATCAGACCGTCGCGTTCGACGATCTCCAGGATGCCGCGGCTGCGCACCATGTCCACCAGGCCGCCGCCCCAGGTCGAGTTGATCCGCCCGCTCTGCTGGAACACGTTGTCCGGCACCAGGTCGACCCGGCGGCCCGCCATGATCCCGCCCACCTGCACCTTCTTCGCGAAGGCCACCACGTCCGGGGCGAGACCCAGCTGCTGGTACGCCCACGGCGTCCCGGTCGTTCCGCCGCCCGTCTGGACTTCGTCAAGGATGAACAGGGCGTCGTACTCGTGGCACAGGTGCTGCATGGCCTGCAGGAACTCGGGCCGCAGGTGGTTGTCGCCGCCCTCGCCCTGGATGGGCTCCGCGATGAAGCAGGCGATGTCATGCGGATTCCGCTCGAAAGCCTCGCGGGCCTGGGCCAGCGCGCGCTCCTCGGCCGCCTCCACGTCTCCGAAGTGGATGGCGGGCACGTCGATCCGCGGCCAGTCGAACTTGGGGAAGCGGTCGGTCTTGCCGGGCTCGGTGTTGGTGAGGCTCAGGGTGTAGCCGCTGCGACCGTGGAAGGCCTTGGTCAGGTGCAGGACCTTGGTGCCCAGGTCGCGCGAGCGTCCGGCGGCCTCGTTGCGGCGGCTCTTCCAGTCGAAGGCGGTCTTGAGCGCGTTCTCGACGGCCAGGGCGCCGCCCTCGACGAAGAACAGGTGCGGCAGGTCGGGGTCGCCCAGCACGCGGACGAAGGTGTCGACGAAGTCCGCCAGATGCTCGGTGTAGATGTCGGGGTTCGCCGGTTTGTTCCGGGCGACCTGGCCGAGCAGGAGGGAGAAGTCGGGGTCGAAGGGCGGGTTCACCCCGAGCGGGGCAGAGGCGAAGAACGTGTAGAAGTCGAGGTATCGGCGGCCGTTTCGGGCGTCGACGAGCCAGGAGCCGCGGCTGAGCTCGAGATCGAGCACGAGCCGGTATCCGTCGACGAGCAGGTGGCGGGCGAGGCGGGCGTGTACGTCCATAGCGACTCCACATGCGTCGGTCTGACCGGATGTTCCTCTTGAGGAACACGGACATCTACGCAAAATTTACGGCATACCTACCCCGTGAGTGAAGTTCTTCACGCGGAACGACAGAGCGATCATGGCGATGCCGTGCAGGATCGCGAAGACCCCGACCAGCCAGACGAGGCTGAGCAGTCCCGCACCCGGCCAGATGAGCAGCAGGATGCCGAAGATCAACGACAGGACGCCGCCGATGATCAGCATCCATTCGTTGTCGATGGCCTTGCGGAGTTTGATGCCGGCCATGATCTCCGAAACGCCGGCGAAGATGGCCCAGAAGGCCACGACGTAGAGCAGAGCCAGCGACGTGATGCCCGGCCAGATAAATGTCGCGATACCGGCCAATATCCCGATAATTCCCGAGAAGATCAGCCAAGCTCGCGACTCGGCCCCGTGCCGGAATCCGGCGAACAGCTCAGCGACACCGCCGACCAGCGCGTACGCACCGAAGAAGATCACCAGTACGAGGAGCGTGATCGCCGGCCAGATGAGCGCCAGGATGCCGAAGATCAGCGATGCGAGGCCGCGTATGAGTAGAAGCCACCACGACCGTGTGATATCTCCCATACTGGTCTGATTTCCAGGTAATGCCCGAAATCAGACCAGTGCGGGGTCAAATGTCGGTGATCCGCACTCCAACGGTGCCGGTGCTCCCCCTGCGGATCCTGCTGCCGAGCAGCGTGATCCGCCCCAGGAGCCCGTACTTGCGCCGCAGCAGCCCGCGCACCCGCTCGGTCTCCGCCGCGTCCAGCACCACGGCCCGGCCCTTGACCGGCTCGGTCTTCAGATTTCCCCTCAAGTCGCACCCGGCCACGCCGACCTCGGGGTTGTTCCTGATCCGCTTGATCTTGCCGGAGTCGGCGACGGTCCAGAAGACCACCGCGTCACCGTCCTGCGCGGCCCACACCGGCGTCGCGACGGGGGTGCCGTCCCTCCGGTACGTGGTCACCGAGATGTACTGCTCTGTCCCGAGGTTCATCACACGTGCGAATAAACCACAATCGACACCGCGATGTACTGGACCAGGTACGCGGCGAGGGTGAAGGCGTGGAACACCTCGTGGAAGCCGAACCAGCGGGGCGACGGGTCCGGGCGGCGCAGGCCGTACACGACGGCCCCGGCCGAGTAGAAGACGCCCCCGACGGCCACCAGCACGACGGCGGCCACGCCCGCGCCCTCCAGCAACTGCGGCATCACGAAGATCGCGGTCCAGCCCAGCGCCAGGTAGAGGACGGTGTAGAGCCAGCGCGGCGCGCCCATCCAGAACACCCGGAACAGCACCCCGGCCAGCGCGCCGCCCCAGATCACGGAGAGCACCGCGATCCTCGCCATCCCGTCCAGCGCGAGCAGGGCGAAGGGCGTGTACGTGCCGGCGATGATCAAATAGATGTTGGCATGGTCGAACCGGCGCAGGAACTCCGCCAGCCGCGGCCCCATCGTGCCCCGGTGATAGGTCGCCGAGATCCCGAACAACAAACCGGACGTGATGGCATAAACAGCGGAGGCCATCCGCGCCTGCAAGGTCGGGCCGAGCGCCACGAGCACGAACCCCGCAACCAGCGTCACGGGCAGCGCTCCAGTGTGCAACCAGCCTCGCAGCCTGGGCTTAACGGTGATGGTCGTCATGAAACCTACGGTACCGTAGGTTAGCGGCGCCTCCCCGCGCCGGGCCCGCCGGACGCGGCCCTTCCACAGGTCAGAGGCCGTTGAAGAAACGCGCGGCGATCGGGACGGCGGCCTGCCGGCCCGAGCCGCCGTGCCGTACGAAGACGCAGAAGGCCAGGTCGTCCCGGTAGCCGATGAACCACGCGTGCGACCGCTCCTCGTCCGGCACCTCGGCCGTCCCCGTCTTGCCCGCCATGCCCTCCGGCAGCCCCATGTCGCTCGCCGTGCCGTGATCGACGACGGCGGCCATCATGTCCCTGAGCGAGGCCACGATCCCCTCGTCCATCCGCACGTCCTTGTGCGGGATGCCGTCGATCCGGCGCACCTCCGCGTCCGACAGCAGCCGGGGCGAGCGCCAGGTGCCGCTCTGCACGGCGGCGGCGAGCGCGGCCATGCACAGCGGCGTCGCGACCACCTGACCCTGGCCGATCGCGTCGAGGCCGAACATGTCCGGATCGTCGGTTTCCTGCATGGTGCCGCAGGTTCCGCCGATGCCGGTCGCTATCTGCCGGCCGAACCCCCACTCGTCCGCCGTCTCACGCAGCTGGTCCGCGGTGAGCCTGGTGGTGGCCTGCTCGACGAACGTCGTGTTGCAGGAGTACGCGTACGCGTCGGTGAAGCTGATGAGCCCGCGGTCCACCTCGCCGTCGTTCTTGAAGGGCGCGTGGAAGGGAATGGTGTACGTGCCCGGGCACCGGACCTCCGCCGCCGGTTCGAGCCCGCTCCCGAGCAGCGCCGCCGCCGTGATCGTCTTGAAGACCGACCCCGGGGGGAAGACGTCCCGGACCGCGCTGTAGTTGTTCTTGAGCCGGTCGGCCAGCGCCAGGATCTCACCGGTGCTCGGCCGGATGACGACCATCGCGGAGTCGTCGACCCCGTCCAGCGCCCTGGCGGCCGCCGCCTGCACGGGACGCGACAGCGTGGTGCGCTCGACCTCCGCCTTGGGCCGGCGCGCCAGCAACTGCCTGACGGGCTGCCCCGGCACCTTCGACACCAGCTCCCAGCCGCGGGACGACGACCCGAACTCGGGTTTGAGCTGGTCGAGATAGGCATCCGCGTAGCTGTCGTTCGGGATCCGCTCTCCCTCGCTGGTGACCAGCTCGGTCGCCGACGCGTCGACCTCGTCCAGCTCCAGCGTGCCGCCGTCCTTGAGCAGGGGGTGCAGCGTCTCGGGGGCCCACAGCACCTTCCAGGCCCGATCCCGCACGCCGAGCCGCAACGTGCTGTCGAACGGCCACGCCCCGAGGTCGGCGAGCTGCCGCACCCCGGCGAACGGCACCTCGGCGGCGCCCTCCCCCATGCTCTTCAGGCGCCCCGGGGCCAGCCGGATGGACTCGATGTGGAGTTCCTCCGTCAGCCGGTGGTGCCTGATGGCGAAGTCGGCCGGCGGCTGGTACACCAGGCGCGCCATGCGCGACACGTCACCCTTGCGCCAGGCGTCGAAGTAGTCGGCGGCGGTCTGGGAAGCGCTCCCCTTGACCCGGTTCGACGCCATGACCGCGAACGTACCCGCCCCAACTACCGCGACAAGTGCGATAACGAGCACAATCAGCCTTCGTCGTCGCATACGGTTTCTCCCAGGAGGGGATCAGCGTGGCACGAGGACAGCGGGAACCGATGCCCGGCCTGTATCCGGTGACGTTCGGCGAGGTCGAGCTTCTCCGTGACCTGGACAGGCAGGACGGCTGGGTGCTGTCCAAAGATGGCGTACCTCAGTCGTATGTTGATCTACAAGACCCGACATTTCTGGAATTTGAGTATGTACGACTCATGGCGGATGTGATCGACCTTTTGTCGGAAGGGCCGCTGAGCTGCGTACACGTGGGCGGCGGCGCCTGCACCATCCCCCGCTACATCGCCGCCACGCGGCCCGGCTCCCGCCACATCGTCGTCGAGCCGGACGGCCTCCTCGTCAACCTGGTACGCGAGCAGCTGGACCTGCGTTCGGTGCCCCGCCTGAAGGTCATCGTGGCCGGAGGCCGCGAGGGCACCGCCAAGGTCTGGGACGACTCGGCGGACCTGGTGGTCCTGGACGCCTTCACGGGGGCGACGATGCCCGTCGACCTGGCCACGACGGAGTACATGGGGGACATCGCCAGGATCCTCCGCCCGGCCGGGACCCTCCTGATCAACATGGCCGACGGCAAGGGCCTGGCCTTCGCCAAGCGCCTGCTCGCCACGGTGACCGGCACGTTCGGCCACGTGGCCCTGCTGGCGGAGCCGGGCATCATGCGGGGCCGCCGCTTCGGCAACCTGATCGTGGCCGCGTCCCGCACGGGCCTGCCGCTGGACCTCCTGACGCGGCGCGCGGCAGGCGGGCTGACGCAGGCGAGGTGCGTGCACGGCGAGGCGCTGACGAACTTCATCGCCGGCGCCGCCCCCATCAAGGACGGCGACCCGGTCCTCGCCCCCGTCCCCCCGCCCGCCGTCTTCGGCTGACCGGTCCGGTTCTCCTGAGTCGAGACCCCTTTCCCGTGCGCTCAAAAAGTGATATCACTTTGATAGCAGGCAAGGTGAGCTGGACAAGGGGGACGGGCGATGACAGACACATCGCTTGAGGGGGCCGTCGTGGACATGCCGGCGCCGCGCACGAGCGAGCACCCGGTGCGGGCGGCCAACGGGTTCGTGCTGCTGGGGGTCGCGGCGCTGCTGATCCTGGGCGGGGCGGCGGTACTCGCCCTGGGGATCGTCATGCTCGCCGACGGGGCCGGACAGGGCGGTTGGCTGGTGGCGGTGGCCGGCCTCATGGTCAGCGTGGGGGCGACGCTGTGCGGCGGGTTCACCGCCGTGGCGCCGGGCGAGGCCAGGGTGGTGCAGCTGCTGGGCCGGTACGTCGGCACCCTGCGTACCCCCGGCTTCCAGTGGGTCAACCCGATCACGGCGCGCCGGCGGGTGTCCACGCGGATCCGCAACCACGAGACCGAGGTGACGAAGGTCAACGACGCCGACGGCAACCCGATCCAGATCGCGACCGTGGTGGTCTGGCAGGTGCGGGACACGGCGCAGGCGGTGTTCGAGGTGGACGACTTCATGGAGTTCGTCGCGATCCAGGCGGAGACGGCCGTGCGGCACATCGCGGGCAGCTACCCGTACGACTCGCACGGCGAGCCGCGGCTGTCGCTGCGGGACAACGCCGACGAGATCAACGAGCGGCTGTCCGCGGAGATCGCGGCCAGGGTGGCCTCGGCCGGGGTGAAGGTCATCGAGTCCCGCATCATCCACCTGGCGTACGCGCCGGAGATCGCCCACGCGATGCTGCGCCGCCAGCAGGCGGGCGCGGTGGTGGCGGCCCGGCAGCGGATCGTCGAGGGGGCGGTCGGCATGGTCGAGACGGCGCTGGCCAGGCTCGCCGAGCACGACGTGGTGGAACTGGACGAGGAGCGCAAGGCGGCCATGGTCAGCAATCTCATGGTGGTACTGGTCGGCGACCGCGACACCCAGCCGGTGGTCAACACCGGCACGCTCTACCAGTAATCACCGTGGAGCGGAAGAAGATCCTGCTGCGGCTCGACCCGGTGGTCCACGACGCGCTGGCGAAGTGGGCCGCCGACGACCTGCGCAGCACGAACTCGCAGATCGAGTTCCTGCTACGCAGGGCCCTCTCGGAGGCCGGGCGCCTGCCTGACGGGGTGGGGCGGATGCGCCCCCGCGGGCGCCCGCGCAAGGCCCCGGAGACGGAAGAAGCTCTGGAAGGAGGGGAGGCGGCGGATGAAACCGCGGACGACGACACAGCAGGGTGAGTCCCCGCCGAGGTCGGTTTTCCTGCTGGCCTTCGACCTTCGTAAGGAAAGGCCGGCCAACCGCCGCGAGCTGGGCTACCTCCTGCGCGCGGCGGCCCTCGCCGAGCTCATGACGAGCGGCAGCCTGGCGGACGAGTCGGGCAAGGCGCGGGCGGTCACCGCCCCTGCCGACCCCGGTCCGCTGCAGGCGGCCGTCTGGGAGCAGATCGCCGGCTCCCCGCCCCGGTCGTGGCGGAGCTGGATCCACAAGGACCGCTCGCAGGCGTACCGGCTGGTCCGCGACGAGCTGGCGGCCGCCCGGCTGATCCGGGTGGAGCGGCACCGGGTCCTGCTGTTCCCGGTCGAGCGGGTCACGCCGCGCAAGCCGTACCTCTCGCGCAGGCTCGCCGAGCACGTCGCCCGCGCGGTCCACGGCGGGCGGCCCGTCGGCCGGCTGAGTCCGGACGTCCGCGTCCTGGCCGCCCTGGCTGCGGCGGTCCGGCTCAAGACGGTCCTGCCCGCCCGGGAGTGGCACCTCCACCGGCGCAGGGTGGAGGAGCTGTCGGCACCGATCGAGCCGATCACCACGGCGCTGCGGCAGAACGTGGAGGCCGCCGCGAGCTCCGACGCCGGCGGCTGAGTGGCAAATTATGGAAGTACGTAATAAAGTACAGCTTCATTATGAAGCTAGAACATGATGACACCGGATTGCTCTACGACCCCCACGCCAGAGCCGCCATGAGCAGGCTCGCCGGCGACGACACCCTCACCTTCGAAGCCGCCGCCGCCGTCCGCACCGCTTTCCAGGCCGTCGAGCGCATGCGCGCCCACGGCAGCGAGGGCCGCGGGCTCAGCTCCGGGGCGATGGACCTGCTGTTGCGATTGAGCGAGGCGGGCGACGACGGCGTCAGCATCGGCGAGCTGGCCCAGTCGGCGGGCGTGAGTTCGAGGAACGTGACGGGCCTGGTCGACACCCTGGAGAAGGACGGGCTCGTGCGGCGGGTCCAGGACCGGCGCGACCGGCGGTCGGTGCTGGCCCGGATCACCCCCGAGGGGCTGGCATGGATCGAGGCGTTCAGGAGGCCGTCGCAGCTCGCCATGGCGGCGATCTTCCGGGGGTTCTCGCCCGAGGAGCTGTCGTCGCTGCGCCATCTGTGCCTGCGACTGGCCGACAACCAGCAGCGGCTGGCCGAGCACCTGGCCGCCCAGGAGGCCCGATGAGCACGCGCGAGGTCGTCAGGGCCTATCACGACGCCCGCTTCCGGGGCGCGGTCGAGGAGGCGGCGGCGCTGGTCGGCGAGCCGTTCTCGTTCAGGAGCCCGTTCATCTCCTCCGCCGACCCGGCCGGTCACCTGGCGGGGCTGGAAGGCTTCCTGCGGGTGGTGACGGAGGTGGAGATGATCAGCGAGCTGTACGGGGAGTCGGAGGCGACGCTGGTCTACGACGTGCACACGGCGACGCCGGCCGGGATCCAGCGCACGGCCGAGCACTTCCGGCTTCGCGACGGGAAGATCACCGAGATCATGCTGATCTTCGACGCGGCGCCGTGGCAGCCGATGGCGGCCGCGATCAGGTGACCGGCGCGGCGGCCGCCGTCTGGCGCCAGATCCTGCCGTCCCTGATCACCAGGGTGCCGTACGTGGTGACGCGGTTCCCGGCAATGGTCATCAGGGCGTTGTAGAAGATCACGTCGTCGGTCGTCCGCACCGAGACGATCTCCTCCACCTTGGGCTCCGCCGAGAGGTACGCGGTGAACAGGTCCCTGATCTCGGCGGGGCCCCGGGCGACGCGGTCGAAGCGGACGACCGTGGCGTCGTCGTGATACTGGCCCAGCAGTGCTTCCAGGTCGCGGTCGGCGATGGCGGCCAGCTGGCGGTCGAACAGGTCCTTGGCGGTCATGCGGCACCTTCCGGCTGCGGGCGGAACAGGTCGTACGCCACCTGCGCCGCCGCGTACAGGAGGATCAGAGGCAGCGCGGCGGCCACGGGAAGCGCCGAGGTGGCGAGCGTGAGCGCCGCCACGCCGAGGCGGATGACGCCCGCCCGCCGGTCGGACGAGCACAGGTGTTGCAGGCCGAGCACGGCGAGCACCACGGCGGCGGGCAGCCCGACGGACCAGCTCGACGAGGACGGGTGCATGATCGCGTGTTCGATCCCGATCCCGAACGCTACCAGTCCCAGCGAAAGCGGCAGATGCGAGTAGACCCACACCTGTCCGGCCAGCCGGGTACGCAGCACGACGGACTCGTCGGTGTGGCCGAAGTACAGCCACCAGAAGCCCATCGCGATCGCCACCCCGGCCAGGGCGATCAGCAGCGTGCCCGGCGTCACGTCGTGGCCCTTCAGCCCGAGGACGACCGCCGCGACGACCTCGCCCAGAACGATCACCACGAACAGGCCGAAGCGCTCCGGAAGGTGCTCGGTCTGTGGCGGCAGCTTGCCCTGGGCCCTCCTGGTCAGCAGGGGCGTGACGAGGTCGATCGCGAGGGCGACGGCCCAGAACACGTAGCGCTGGGGCGGGTCGACGGCGAGCGAGGCCAGCCAGATGAGCGCCGCGACCGTGAACCCGATGGCGTAGCGGGTCGTCAGGGGCCTGGCCTCGGGCACGTGGCGGCCGGCCCGGACATAGGCCACGATGAGCAGCACCCTGGCCACCGCATACGCGACGGCGAAAAGCCCGGAGCGCTGGTCGATGTCGCTCACGCTCGCCGCCATGGTCGCCACGGCCAGGATCTGCGGCAGCGCGAGCAACCGATGGCTGACGTCGTCGGTGTCGAACCTGTTGGCGTAGAAGACGTAGCCCAGCCAGGCCCACCAGATCGGTACGAACAGGCCCACGAACGCCGGCAGGCTCGTGGGGAGCACATCGGCCAGTTCGGCGACGGCCACGACGAAGACGAGGTCGTACAGGAGCTCGAGCCACGTCGCCCTGCGGTGCGCGTCTTCGAACAGCCGTAATCTAGGTGGCTGCCACTGGGTCACAACTACACCTTCCGTTATGTAATTGTGTAATTATGCCCGTGGCTGGGCGGTTACGACACCTTTTTCAGGGTCAGGCAGGCCACGCGATCCCCCGCCGTACCCACCTCCGGGCCCGAGGTCTTGGTGGACTTGGCGTGGATGACCAGCGCGCCGGGCAGCTTGGCCGGGTCGAGGACCCAGTCGTTGCGGGCGGACGAGCGGCCCGCGCCCTCTCCGTTGGTGGTGAAGTCGAGCCAGACCTCGCTGGCCGGGCTGATCTCGCCGGCCTTGTGCTGGTAGTGCGGCCCCGACTCGTCGGGCTTCTTCCCGCAGGGCTTGACATGGAGGTGGGCGCCGTAGCGGCGGTTGGGGAGCAGGCCCTCGACGACGAGGGTGGTGCGGGTCTGGCCGTCGGCCGACTCGACATGGGCGCTGCCCTGGGCCCCCTGCGGGACCAGCTTGCGGTCGTAGACGATGGCGGAGGTGTCGGAGGTGGTGAACTCCCCCTCGCCGGACAGCCTGATCGCCCCGCCGGTGGGCCCCTCGCTGGGGCTCATGACCTGCTGGAGCGGGGCGGGCGGCCCCGCGCAGGCTGCGGTGAGCATGATGAGCAGGAGTGCGGGCACGCGCATGAGACCCTCCATGGTTCGAGCCCCTTCGACAGGAGGGCTCGGGAGGGCACCCACTCTAACGAGTAATCGAGCTACTACGGTGAGTGTTCGGCGGTTAGGCGCCGTGTTTCGCCGCGATGTCGTCGATGATGGCGGCCAGCGTGAAGTCGAGGTCGGTGAGCCCGCCCGCGTCGTGGGTGGTCAGGGCCAGGTGGAGGGTACGCCAGCGGATATCGATGTCGGGGTGGTGGTTGAGCTCCTCGGCCTTCACCGCGATCTCGTCGACGATGCGGATGGCCGTGGGGAAGTCGGGCGCCTCGATCGTGCGCCGGATCTCGTCGCCCTCGCGCCGCCATTCGGGCAGGTTCTCGGTCATGGCGCCACGTTACTTCAGCGCCCCGGAGCCGAGCCCGGACTGGATCTGGCGTTGGAAGATGATGTACACGACCATGACCGGCAGGATCGTCATGCTCAGCGCGGCGAACAGGCCCGGCCAGTCCGCCTCGTATCCGGCCAGGGTGGAGATCTTGGCGATGCCCTGGGTGAGGACCCATTTGTCCGGGTCGCCGGCCAGGAGCACGAGGGGCAGCAGATACTGGTTCCATTGGCCGAGGACGTTGAAGATGGTGATGCTGATCAGGCCGGGGCGGGCCATGGGCACCATGATCTGGAAGAACGTCCGGGTGTGCGAGGCGCCGTCGATCATGGCGGCCTCGGCGACGGTTTCCGGCAGCGTCCGGAAGAACGCCGCCAAGAAGAAGACAGTGAAGGGGAGAGAATAGGCGATATATACGAGGACGAGGCCGAAGTGGGAGTTCAGCAGGCCGAACTGCTTGACGACGAAGAAGAGCGGCCCGAGAGCCAGGAACACCGGAAAAGCCAGTCCGGCCACGAAGTAGTAGTAAATCAGTTTGTTGCCGATGAATTTGTAGCGGGCCAGCACGTACGCCGCCATCGACCCGAACAACATCGTGCCCGCCGTGCCGAAGAAGACGACGACTACGGTGTTGAACATGTACTGCCCGATGTGCGCCTTGTCCCACGCCCGGCCCCACGAGTCCAGCCGCAGCGCCCCCGGGAGTTGCAGCGGGTCGCCGAAGATCTCGGTGTTGTTCTTGAACGACGCCAGGAACGTCCACAGCAGCGGCAGGACGATCAGCAACGCCCAGACGGCCAGCGCCACATGCGAGAGCCCGTTGAGCATGCCGGGCCGCGGCCTGTTTCTGGCCATCTAGAGCTCAACCCTTTCACGCCTGGTCGTACGCAAGGTCAGCACGGCGAAGGTCACGGTGAGGAAGAACAGCGCGACGCCCATCGCGGAGGCGTACCCGACCTTGTTGTAGGCGAAAGCCGTTTTGTAGATGGTGACCGGGAGAATGGTCGTGGCGCCGTCCGGCTCGCCTTTGTCGCCGGCCAGCACCTGCACCAACGCGAATCCGTCGAAGGCCGCGATCCCGAGATAGATCCAGCCGACCTGGATGGTGTCGCGGAGCAGCGGCAGCGTTATCGAGAAGAACAGCCGGACGCGTCCGGCGCCGTCGAGCGCGGCGGCCTCGAAATAGTCCTTGGGAATGGCCGCCATGCCCGCCGAGAACAGCACCACGTAAAAGCCGACGCCCTGCCAGATCATCACCGCGATGATCGACCAGAGGGCGAGGTCCGGCTCGGTGAGCCAGCCGACGGGCTCGGCGCCGAACCTGGCGAGCACGCCGTTGATGACGCCGTCCGCGTCGGGGCGGTAAACCGCCTGGAAGAGCACGCCCACCACGGCCACGGCCAGGACCTGGGGGAAGAAGAACACCACCCGGTAGAACTTCGACCCCCAGACCCCTCTCATGCCCGCGCCGCGCGTGCCGCCGCCCAGGTTCAGCAGGAACGACAGGAACAGCGCGATGACGATCGTCGCGATCGGCAGCACGAGCAGCATGATCCCGTGGTTGCGCAGGGCCTGCCAGAACACCTCGTCGTCGAACAGCCGGCCGAAGTTGTCCAGCCCCACGTACCGCACGATCGAGCTGTATCCGTTCCAGCTCGTCAGGGAGAGCTGGAACGCCTGGACATAGGGGCTGATGACGAAGACCGAATAGAGCGCCAGGGGTACGACGAGGAATCCGGCGACGAACCCGTACTTGCGCAGCCGCTCCATCTGCTCACTGGCTCCGCGTCTGCTTGGTGACCGCGTCGTCCTTCTTGATGTCGTCGGCCTTCTTCTGCATGTTCGCGCAGAACTTCTCCGGGGTGATGCGCCCGGCCATGACCACGTTGATCTGCTGGGTGCCGTAGTCGAACAGTTCCTTGTACCAGCCCTCGAAACGCGCGTCGGTGATGATGTTCTGGCCGGCCGCGTCCTGGGCCTTGGCGGCGCTCATCAGTCCGGCGGGCAGGTCGAGTCCGGCGGCGGCGCCGTTCACCACGGTGAGGTTCTGGGTCTTCTCCGTGAATCCGCGCGCCCCCTCCTTGGACAGCATGACGCGCAGGTATTCGAGGCCGCCCTGCGGATTCTTGCCCTTGGCCGCGACGACGAAGTTCTCGCCGACGCCTACCTGGATGGCGCCGTACGGCATCTTGTCGGCGGCGGTGACGTCGGGAATGGGGGCGATGGCGTATTCGAAGTCGTCGGGCTTGTCCTTGGCCATCTCGTTCTCGATCCAGGAGCCCACGGGGTAGAAGAGCAGCTTGTTCTGGAGCTGCTTGACCTGGGTCTGGGTGTGGTCGAGGCCGAAGTACGCTTTGTCGCCATATTTCGCCTGGACGTCCACCCAGGCCGCGACCGCCTGCTTCATCGGCTCGGCGTTCCAGGCGTTGTCGACCAGGTTGTCGATGTCAATGATGACCTGGTTTCCGCCGATCTTGGCGGCCGTGTAGAGGACGTTCCAGAGCTGGTAGTACGGGCCCTTCTGCCCCGGATACGCGAAGAGCAGGATGCCCTCCTGCTTGGCCTTGTCCCCCAGCGCCGTGAACTCGGCCCACGTCCTCGGCAGCGACCACCCCTTGGAGGCGAACAGCTTGGCGTTGTACCAGAGCGCGCGGTGGGAGACCGTGTAGTTCAGGACGAGGTCCTTGCCGTTGATCTTGGCGTTGTCGATCACGGCGGGGGTGACGGTGTCGCGGATCTTCTTGGCCGGGTCGTCGATCGACGGGGCGTCGAAGAGCACGGTCAGGTCGGCGAGATGGTTCTCGGCGGCCAGCGCGGCCAGGTCCATCGAGTCGGGGCCGGAGTTGTTGAGCACGTCGGGCACGTCGCCGCCGACGAAGCGCGGGCGTAACTGGGTGCCGATCTGCTGGGTGGCGTTGTGCTTGACCGACACGCCGGGGAACTCCTTCTTGTAGAGCTCCTCGTGCAGGTCCTTGGCGTACGCGTCGCCGTACCCGCCGCTGAAGATGACCACCTCCAGCGGCTTCTTGGGGTCGACGCCGAACGGGTTCTTGGTGTCGGCGGAGGCGGTGATGCTGGGGGCGGCCGAAGGCTCGCCCCCCGTGCCGGCCGTGGCGCAGGCGCTCAGGAGGCCCACACCGGGGCCGGCGACGAACGCGGTCATACCGAGGCGGCGCAGCATCTGACGCCGAGTGATCTCGCCCGGATGGGTCATGAGGGCTCCTGAATTAGGAAAGTTTCCTAAACGATTGCCCGAACGTACGAACGGCCGCCGACACGCGTCAAGGGGGCGCAATCGAGACGTGACCTTGCCGTGATCCCCTCGCCTGAACAGATGCCAGCATCGTGGACGGGGGCGTGGACGGCAAGAGCAGGTTCAGTCCCTCCACCAGTCGGGAGCCTCGAGCGGGGCGGCTTTGGGCAGCGAGTTCAGCGGCGCCCCGGGACCGGCTTCCACCGTCAGCCGGACAGCGTCGGACGCGGTCTTGCTGGCAAAAGCGACGATCCAGTCGTCGTTGATGTACGCGTCCTCCACGTGGTACCCCTCGCCGGCACCGTCGGGGCTGGTCGTCCACATCACCACATACGTGATCTTCAGCCCGAGACGTTCCATATCGGCCCTGACCTCGGCGACCCGCTTGCCATGAGCCTTATAGCCGTCGACGGGCCCGCCGTCGGAGGGCGGGGAGATCTGGCCCTGAGTGGCGTAGCGCTCCCCCGGCGCGGCCGGCCGGCCGATCCCGAAGATGACCTTCCCTTTGAAGTGGACAGGGATGGAGACCGTGCCACACCAGGCGGAAGAGCAATCGCCCTTACGGCTGCTCGTCACGCCCGCGCCGGGCGGGAACTCTCCGTCCATGATCGGGCCGACCAGCTCGCCCACGTCCTCCGGCGCCACCGGCGCCTTCTTCACCTCGGCGTCCAGCCCGACCGCCCGGAACGCCTCCGTGAACTCCGCCGCTTCTGCCTCGGGGTCGTTGATCGCCACTTCCAGGTAGTCGTCGCCGGCCTTGACCGAGACGGCGGCGTTGGCGTACTCGGTGACGGGGCCGCCGAACGGCACCCCGACGACGAGCGCGACGGACGCTGCGACCGCCACCGTGGCCAGCCCGAGCCACCGCCCTCTGCGCGGGGAACGCCTTCGTACCGGCACCCGCTCCTCGGCCATGATCGACTCCATCAGCGCCCGCGCCCCCGCGCCGGACGCCTGCCCCACCGGGTCCCCGGCCAGGTCCTCGTCGCGTACGCGGGCGAGCTCGGCGATGTTCACGGGCTGTTCCCTTCGGATGCTCACAGGCTGCTCCCTTCGATCGCGACGGCATTCGAGTACTCGACCCCGGCCTCGGCCAGACCCCGGGCGAAGCGTTTTCGGGCCCGGAAGAGCCTGACCCGCACGGCGTTGCGCGAGATGCCGAGGATCTTGGCGATCTGACCCGGATCCAGCCGCTCCCACGCGACCAGAGCGAGCAACTCCCGGTCGTCCTCGGACAGGGCCCGGAACACCATGCCCATCTGCGAGAGGTCGTCGCCGGGCAACTCCGCGACGAGCGGCGAGGCGGCCAGTTGCTCACGCAGGGCGGCGGTGCGCTGCTCATGCCGCCGCTCACCGCGCCGCTGGTTGGCCAGCACCCTCCTCGCCACCCCGAAGAGCCACAACCTCGCCTCGTCGCCTTCGGGCACCTCCTCTATCCGACGCCACGCGACCATGAACGTCTCCGCCACTACGTCGGCGGCGTCGTCCGGGTCCGAGCAGCGGCGTAACGCGTAGCCGAGCAGCTGGGGGTATGCCGCTTCGTAGATCGCCTCGAACCGGCTTTCGGGATCGACTCCCATCCGTTCTCCTCACTGTGGTTCACCACCACTCACCCCATGTCCGGAATTCCGCCCCCATTACCGACCATCGCGTCCGGGTGGGCAGTCCGCCTCACGGACGCGAACGATGAGGGCGCAACGATGCGAGGACGGACGCACCTGCGGGCAAGGAACGGGCACACCGACCCTCGACGGGCGCCCGACGAACGAGCACGGCGGACGGACACCACGAATGGGGAAGGCAACGAACGCCGAGGCGCACCGCTCGGGGTCCTCCGGCGCCGGTGCGGCGAGAGGGCACACGGCGGCACTCGGCGCAACGCGTACGGCGCATGGGTGGCGGACGCTCCGGCGGCGCGGTGCCGTCGTGAGCGGTGCCGTCGTGAGCGGTGCGGCCGCGGGCAGTGCGGTGGGGTGGGTCAGGCGGATTGGGTGCGGTGGGTGAGGATTTCGGTTATGTGGTCCTCGGCCCACGCCGCCACCGCCGAAACCGGCCCGCGCAGTGAGCGTCCCAGGGGCGTCAGCTCGTACTCCACCCGCGGCGGCACCTCCGCGAACACCTCCCGCGTCACCAGCCCGTCCGTCTCCATCGCCCGCAACGTCTGCGTCAGCACCTTCGGGGTGACCCCGCCGATCCGCCCTCGGAGGGCGGTGAAGCGCATGGGGCCGTGGGAGAGGCTGAGGAGCACCAGCACCGACCATTTGTCGCCGATCCGATCCAGAACCACTCGGGTCGGGCAATTAGGGTCGAAAACATCGCCAGTATCCATAAGGTACTTATAGCACGATGAAGTAACCAGTATCCGATGGATACTCTGGCGCACATGAAGATCCTGCTCTTTGGCGCGACCGGCATGATCGGCCAGCGCATTGCCGCCGAACTCACGAATCGCAACCACCAGGTGACCGCCCTCAGCCGCAAGGGGCCCGTCAAGGGTGACGTCCACGACGCCGCCGCCCTGGCCAAGGGCTACGACGCCGTCGTCTCCGCCATCGCCCCGCCGCGCGACGGCACCGAGCCCGAGCCGCCGTTCCTGGACGCCAACCGCGCGCTCATCGAGGGCGTGCGCGCGGCCGGCGTACGCAGGCTGATCGTCGTGGGCGGCGCCGGCAGCCTCCAGATCGCGCCGGGACAGGACCTGGTCGACACGCCCGACTTCCCGGAGCTCTACAAAAAGGAGTCCAAGGCCCAGAGGTCGGCCCTCGGCCTCTACCGGGAGGTCGAGGACCTGGACTGGACGTACATCTCACCGGCCGCGGAGATCGCCCCGGGCGAGCGCACCGGCGTCTACCGCATCGGCGGCGACACGCTGCTGGCCGACGCCGAGGGCCGCAGCTTCATCTCGGCCGAGGACTACGCGGTCGCCGTCGCGGACGAGCTGGAGAACGGGGCCCACCCGCGCAAGCGCATCACCGTGGCCTATTGAGCCGCCTCCTCCGGGAGCAGCGCCTTCTCGTCGGGCTTGTGAACGAGCACGTTGTCCACGTACGACTTCACGGCCGCGGCAAGACCCACGTCCGCGCCCGTCTCCTCGGACAGGTACCAGCGGTGGTCGAGTATCTCGTGGAAGAGCTGCGCGGGCTCCAGCTTGCCGCGCAGCTCCGCGGGGATGGCCTCGACCGTCGGCTGGAACACCTCCGCCAGCCACCGGTGCGCCACGATGGCCTCGTCCTCGTGCCGCAGCCCCTTGGCCACCCTGAACCCGTCGAGGTCGTTGAGCAGCCGCCGCGCCTGGTTCTCCTCCACGTCGAGCCCGGTCAGCCGGAGCAGCCGCCGCTGGTGGTGGCCGGCGTCCACGACCTTGGGCCGTACGATGAGCCGCCCGGTGCCGACCTTGCGCCGCACCATCATCTCGGCCACGTCGAAGCCGAGCAGGTTCAGCCGGCGGATCCGCTGCTCCACGCGGTGCCAGTCGACCTCCTCGATGATCTCGCTCTGGGTGATCTCGTCCCACAGGCGGTGGTAGCGGTTGACGATGTCCTCGGCGGTGTCCATGGGGTCGATGGACGGATGCAGCAGCCCGCCGGCCTCCAGGTCGAGCATCTCGCCGAAGATGTTCGTGTGCGCGGTGTCGATGTCGGCCAGCCGCTGCCCCTCGCTGATCATCGGGTGCATCTCGCCGGTCTCGGCGTCCACCAGGTACGCGGCGAAGGCCCCCGCGTCCCTGCGGAACAGCGTGTTGGACAGCGAGCAGTCGCCCCAGTAGAACCCGTTCAGGTGCAGCCGCACCAACAGCACGGCCAGCGCGTCCAGCAGGCGGGTGAGCGTGTCGGGGCGCAGCGTGCCCGACATGACGGCGCGGTACGGCAGCGAGAACTGCAGGTGCCGGGTGATCAGCGCCGCGTCCAGCCCTTCCTCGCGGCCGGTGACGTAGGCGACGGGCTCCACGGCGGGCGCGTCGAGGCGGGCCAGGTCCCACAGCAGCTGGTATTCACGCTTGGCGTACCGTTCGCTGATCTCCTTGATCGCGTACACCTTGCCGGACAGCCGGGCGAACCGCACCACGTGCCGTGATATACCGCGCGGCAGATCGACGAGATGGTACTGCGGCCAGTCTTGGAGGGGGACCTCCCAAGGGAGGCGGATCAGGTCAGGGTCGCCTAGCGCGCCAGTGATCTGCAGGGGCATTTCCACAGGATATGGTGCATCGGTGGACGAGTTTCTCAAGTGGTACTTTTCCGACCGTCCCGTCGTGGCCAGCTCATTGGGGGCCGACGGTTACGATCACACCCTCGGCGACTTCACCGCCTCCGCCTGGACCGCTCGCGAGCGTGAAGAGGCCCGCTGGCTCGACCGCCTCTCCGGACTCCAAACCGCCACCCTCGACGACGCCATCGACAGAGACCTGGTCCTCTCCCAGCTGAGAGGCTCGATCGCGCTCGCCTCCTGGCCCGAGTGGCGGCGTGACCCGGCCGTCTACCTGTCCGCGATCTTCGCCTCCATGTACACGCCGTTCCAGCGGCGCCTCAAGCCGGAGCCCGAGCTCGTGTCCTCGGCACTCTCCCGGCTGGCCGAGGTGCCCGGCGTGCTGGCCGCCTGCCGCGCCAACCTCGACCCCGAGCTGGCCTCCCCGCTGCTGGTCAAGCGCGGGCTCGGCCAGGCCCGTACCGGCCGCAACTTCCTCACCCGTACGGTCCCGTCCATGGTCGAGGACCCCGACCTGGCCGCCAAGCTGGCCGAGGCCGCCGAACCGGCCGCGCGGGCGTTCGACGAGCTGGTCGCGTTCCTCGAGGGCTTCGAGTGCGGCGGCACCTGGCGGATGGGCGAGAAGCTCTACTCCACACTGCTGCGCGAACGCGAGATGCTCGGCTACGGCGCCGCCGAGCTGCACGAGAAGGGCAAGGCCGCCTGGGCCGAGCTGGACGCCCGGATGCGCCAGGTGGCGCTGCGGGTCAACGGCGGCGAGGACTGGCGGGCGGCGATGGAGTTCCTCATGGACGACCATCCGCCGACCCTGGCCGACATGCGGGCCGAGTACGACGCCGAGACCCAGCGGGCCAGGGAGTTCGTGCGGGAGCGGGACCTGGTCACGTTCGCCGACGGCGAGGAGTGCGACGTGCTCCCGTCCGCCGAGTACACCCGTCCCGTCCTGTCCGTCGCCCACTACCTGGCGCCGCCCCCGCTCAGCGCCTCGCGCAAGGGCGTCTTCTTCGTCCCCTACACGCCCGACGACTTCACCCCCGAGCAGGTACGCCAGCGCCTGCGGACGAACTCGCGGGCCCAGATGCCCTCGATCTCCGTGCACGAGGCCTACCCGGGGCATCACTGGCACCTGTCGTACATGGCGGGCAATCCCCGTACCGTCAGGAAGGTCTTCCGCACCCCGTACTTCACCGAGGGCTGGGCCCTGTACGTGGAGAAGCTCCTGCACGAGCAGGGCTACTTCGACACCCCCGCCACCGAGCTGGCCCACCTGGACTGCCGGATCTTCCGCGCCGCCAGGATCGTCGTGGACACCGCGCTGCACTGCGAGGACATGTCGATCGAGGAGGCGGAGACGTTCATGGCGACCAGGGCGTCGCTGTCGCCGGGCACCGCTCAGGGCGAGGTGAACCGCTACTGCGCGTGGCCCACGCAGGCGCCTTCCTACCTCACGGGCGCGATCGAGATCGACCGCATCCGGGAGTCGTTCCAGGGGTCGCTGAAGGAGTTCCATGACCGGATCGCCGGGTCGGGCGGGCTGCCGCTGGGCCTGGCGGAGCAGGCCGCACTCTCATAGGCGGCGAGGGAACGTCGGGGGGTTCAGCGCGCGCTCGATCACCGCGTTGAGCTGCTCGTTCGTGAGGATGGCCGGCTTGCCCACGCTGAGCCCCCGGACGTACACCTCGCACAGCCACTCCAGCAGCCGGGTGGCCTCGAACGCCTCCTCCAGCGTCGCCCCGACGGTCACCCCGCCGTGGTTGGCCATCAGGGCGGCCTTCTTGCCCTCCATCGCCGCCCGGACGTTGGCGGCCAGCTCGGGCGTGCCGTACGTGGCGTACTCGGCCACCTTGACCACCCCGCCGAGCAGCAGCGCGTTGTAGTGCACGGGCGGCAGCTCGGTCATCGTGGTGGCCACGATCGTGCCGAACACCGAGTGCGTGTGCACGATCGCCTGGGCGTCCGTGGTGGCGTAGACGGCCAGGTGCATGGGGGTCTCGCTGGACGGCTGCAGGCCGCCCTCGACGAGGTAGCCCTCGACGTCCACGACCGGGCACATCTCCGGGGTCAGCCGGTCGAGCGCCACGCCCGAGGGGGTGACCGCGACCAGATCCCCCTCGCGCACGCTCAGGTTGCCGGACGTGCCGATGACCAGGCCGAGCTCGACCGCGCGCCGGCCGTACTCGCACAACTGCTCGCGCAGGCTCATGCGGGCAATTTAGTCGGTCGTCCGAATTCCATCAACGGTCACAGACGATCGAGCGCTTGGAGCATGAGGCGCTCGACGTCGACGCGCCTGAGCCGGCCCGGGTAGAGGAGCAGGTGCAGGCTGAGGCCGTCGACCAGGGCGAGCAGGTGCTCGGTCAGGTCGTCCAGGTTGTCGTCGGTGCTGCGCAGCTCGCCGGCCGCGCGCGCCTGTGCCAGCAGGTCGCGTACGGCGGCGCGCAGCTCGTCCGCCTCCGTGCGCTGGACCTCGGCCAGGCGTTCCGAGGCCAGGCTGCGGCTCCAGAAGCTGACCTCCAGGCGCGACTCCTGGGTGCGCTCGGCGTCCAGCGGCAGGTTGTCCAGCAGCAGCTCGCGCAGCGCGGCCAGCCCGGTCGCGCCCTCGACCTTGCGGGTCAGCCGGTCGCGGATGCGCTGGTGCGACTGGCGCAGCGCCGACAGCAGGATCTCGTCCTTGTCGGCGAAATAGTGGGCGAGCACGCCGTTGGAGTATCCGGCCTCCTTGGCGATGGCCCGCGTGGTGGCGGCGTCGATGCCGTCCCTGACGATCACCCGGCGGGCGGCTGACAGGACCTCGCGCCGGCGCTCGTCGTGATCGACGATCTTGGGCATCGGCTCCTCCATTGACTTTTTATTCGGACGTCTGTCTATTTAGACTATGACCGTCGCCACCGTCGGCGTCCACATCGTCGACATTCTCGCCAGGCCCATCGATCACATCCCCGAGGGCCAGGACACCGTACTGGTGGAGCAGATCCGCCTCACCGCCGCCGGCGCCGCCGCCGGGACCGCCGTCGATCTGGTCAAGCTCGGCAACTCCGTGGTCACCATGGGAGCCGCCGGCGACGACGAGCTGGGCGACTTCCTGGTGGCGGTGCTCACCAAGCGCGGCGTCGACGTCTCGCGCCTCGTGCGCAGGGCGGGCGAGCAGACGGCCGCGTCGATCCTGCCCATCAGGCCCGACGGCGGGCGGCCCAGCTTCCACGTGCCGGGGGCGAACCTCAGCGTGACGTACGCGGACCTCGACCCCGACGTGCTGCGCGGCGTGCGGGCGATCCACCTGGGCGGGATGGACGTCACCTTCGGCCTCGGGGATCCGACGTTCTTCGCCCTCCTGGACGAGGTACGCGCGTCCGGCACCATCATCACCATGGACCTCCTTTCGGAGATGCCTGACTTATTGGGAATGGCCCGCGCTTTCCTGCCGCACGTGGACTACGTGCTGCCGAACGAGTCGCAGGCCCTCCTCATGACCGGCGCCTCCGACGTCCACGAGGCCGCCCGGGCCCTGCTGGCCGACGGGCCGCGCGGCGTGCTCGTCACGCTGGGGGCGGCGGGCAGCCTGGTGGTCACCCCGGAAGGGGCGGAGACGGTGCCCGCGCTCAAGGTGGACGTCGCGGACACGACCGGCTGCGGCGACGCGTACTGCGCGGGGTTCCTGACGGGCCTCCTGCACGGGCAGGACGTGCTGACCGCGGCCCGCTGGGGCACGGCCGCCGCCGCCCGCGTCGCCACGGGGCTCGGCTCGGACGCCGGCCTCATCGATCTCGACTCGACTCTAAGGACTCTCGGATGACCGACGCAGAACTCCGTCAGCGCGCGCTGAAGGTCGTCCCCGGCGGCATGTACGGGCACCTCAACGCCGCCCTCTTCGCCCCCGGCTTCCCGCAGTTCTTCGAACGCGGCGAGGGCTGCCGCCAGTGGGACGTGGACGGTCGCGAGTACATCGACTTCATGTGCAGCTGGGGCCCGGTCGTGCTCGGCCACCGCCACCCGCGCGTGGAGGAGGCCGCCGCCCGGCAGGCCGCGCTCGGCGACTGCCTCAACGGCCCCGGCCCGATCATGGTCGAGCTGGCCGAGCTGCTGGTGGACACCGTGCCCAGCGCCGACTGGGCGATGTTCTCCAAGAACGGCACCGACGCGACCACGCAGGCGCTCATGGTCGCCCGCGCCGCCACCGGCCGGACCAAGGTCCTGATGGCGCACGGCGCCTACCACGGGGCGGACCCCTGGTGCACGCCCTCCCTGGCGGGCACGACGCCCAACGAGCGGGCGGACCTGGTGGAGTTCACGTACAACTCACTCGAATCGCTGGAGGCCGCGGCGGCGACCGTGGAGGGCGACGTGGCGGCGATCATCGTGACGCCGTTCAAGCACGACTCGTTCGAGGACCAGGAGCTGGTGGAGCCCGCCTTCGCGCGGGGTGCCCGCGCCCTGGCCGACCGGCTCGGGGCCGCGCTGGTGATCGACGACGTGCGGGCCGGGTTCCGGGTCGACCTGCGGGGATCCTGGGAGCCGTACGGGGTGCGGCCCGACCTGACCGCCTGGTCGAAGGCCATGGCGAACGGCTACCCGATCGCCGCCGTCACCGGCACGGACGCGCTGCGCGGACCGGCGCAGACGCTGTACTCGACGGGGTCGTTCTGGTTCTCGGCGGTCGCCATGGCGGCGGCCAAGGCGACCATCGAGACGCTGCGCGACACGGACGGCATCGGCGCCATGGAGCGCGCGGGCACGCAGCTCCGCGAGGGGCTCTACGCGCAGGCCAAGTCCCACGGGTTCGTGGTGAACCAGACGGGGCCCGTCACGATCCCGTGGCTCAGCTTCGACGGGGACGCCGACCTGTCCGTCGCGATGTGGTGGAGCGACGCCTGCCTGCGGCACGGGGTCTACCTGCATCCGTGGCACAACTGGTTCATGTCGGCCGCGCACACGGAGGCCGACGTGGCCAGGGCGCTGGAGGGCACGGACCAGGCGTTCGCGGAGACCCGTGCCCACTTCGGCTAGGTGGCGGTGAGCTTGGCGATCTCGGCCACGACCGACGGCCAGAGCGGGCGCGGCAGGTCGTGGCCCATGCCCGGGTAGGTCACCAGCCGGGCGCCCGGCACGGCCGCGGCCGTGGCGTGGCCGCCCGCGACCGGGACGAGCTGGTCCGCCTCCCCGTGCAGCACCAGCGTGGGCACCCGCACCCCGGCGAGCCCGAGGGTGCGGTCGCCCGAGGCCATGATGGCGGCGAGCTGCCGGGCCGTCCCCTCGGGGTCGAAGCAGCGGTCGAACGCGAGTCCGGCCAGCAGGGTGATCCGGTCGTGGTCCAGCTCGTATCCGGGCGAGCCGATGACCGACCAGGTGCGCACCGCCTGGGCCAGGACCGCTTCGCGGTCGGCGGGGGGCGCGGCCATGAGGGCGGCGAGCGCGGCCTCGGTGGGCGGGGCCACCGAGGGGCCGGGAGTTGACATGATCGAGGTCAGGGTCAGCACCCGGTCCGGGTGGCGGATGGCCAGGGCCTGAGCGATCATGCCGCCCATCGACGCCCCGACCACGTGGGCGGCCGGCCAGCCCAGCGCGTCCATGAGTCCCGCCGCGTCGTCGGCCAGGTCGTCCAGCAGATACGGCGAGGGCGCCCCCATCGCGGGAACGCCCTGATCGTGGAAGTGGGTGGACAGGCCGGCGTCGCGGTTGTCGAACCGTACGACGTGGTGTCCCTGGTCCGCCAGCAGCTCGCAGAGGCCTTCATCCCAGTGGATGAGCTGCGCGCCGAGCCCCATGATGAGGAGCAGGGGGCGTCCTTCGTGCGAGCCGAAGCTCTCGTAGGCGATTTCGATGCCGTTCGCGGCTACGCGGGTGGTCACGTGGACCAGAATGACATTCTGGTCCAGGTCCGTAAAGTTCAGCCCTTGAGGAGATTGCGTACGCGGTCGCTGGCGAGCGCCACGCCGCCGCCCACCGCGGCCACGGCGCTGGCCACGACGGCGCCCGTGCCGGCGCTCCACTCTCCGGCCTCGCGCGCGGGCGGCACGGCCGCGGCGCCCGCCGGGGGCTCGGCCGGGTTGTCGTCGTGTTCGGACCAGGCGCCGGTCGAGAACGGGACCGGGTAGTTCTTCTTGCCGGGACCGTTGCCCCACTTGGTGATGACGTAGTCGACCTTGATGTGCCCCTCGCCGCCGTTGCCGTCGACGCCGAGCGTGTCCATGTTGAACGTGCCGCCGGTCAGCTCCGCGAACGTCTTGCCGTCCAGGTCGAGCATGACCCCGTTGTTGGAGGGCACGCCCGGGCCGCGGTCGCCGACGAAGAAGGGCAGCTTCTTGCCGTCGTGGATCACGTAGCCCTCGGTCATGAGCGGCCAGCTCGGGCTGGCGGCCAGGCCTTTCTGCATGGGCTTGCCACTGGCGGGCAGGCCGGTGTCCCCGGCGCGGCCGGAGGCGTCGTCCCAGAAGTACGAAGCGGTGGTCGAGCCCTTGAGCAGGACCTTCTCGTCCGTGTTGGAGTCGGCGTGGGCCGCGGTGCCGGCGATGGTGAGCGCGCCGACGGTGGAGGCGGTGAGCAGAGCGAGGGTACGCAGGCCAAAACGTGCAGACATGAAAAGTAAGTCCTTCGCGAGGGGGCAGGGAGGTTGCGCTCGCTTGAAAAAGGGCGTAGCAGGGCAAAGCACCTGACAAGGGGGAAAGCTACGCGGAGCGCGAAACGAGCCTGGGGAAGGGACCGCTCAGAGGGCGGTCGTCATCACGCCGTGTGGATGTTCTACGTGATCATTCAAGTTATGCATATGTCCTCTCCATCTCGCCTACCGGGTTAGCTGACGGGTTCGGGCGTGGAGGTGCCCTACCGACACGTGGTCGGATTCACCCCAGGGAGGTGGGTCCCCGGCTCCCGAGTGATCGGGATTAGGCGCCAGCCGGCTGGTTCCTTCTGTGGTCCACGCCACCGGCTGGTAAGTGGGCATCACTCTAACCACGTATTCCGGACAAACACAAACAGTTCGTCATGAATCGGTGTAAAGATCTACCTGTCCCCGGGCATAGAGAAAGGGGGCACGGCATTGCCGTACCCCCTTGAAATTCCCGGCCTCAGCCGCCGCTCTTGCGCCTGAACGATCTTTTACTCGCAGCCGGACCATGCGTCCCGTGGATCTTTGATGGGTCGCCGCCCTTGCCACCCGCGCCCGAGCCCGCGTGCTGGCCGCGCTTGCGCTCCAGCGCCTCGCGGAACTTGCGCTTCAACTCGTCCTCGGGAGTCTCGCTGACTTCCGGCTCCGGTGTATCCGCCATGAGGACCTCCATGGTGTTGGGGACTATCACAGCTTCGCACGGCGCCGCTTATGACGCGAAACTGGCCTCCGCCCTGCTCTCCGGCGTGGCGGGCACCTCCAACCGCCTGGCCGGCATCGCCACCAGCGCCACCAGGGCGAGCAGCGCCCCCGCCACCCCCAGCGACGGGATGACCGCCGCCGCGGCGGAGGCGTGCGCGGCGGCCAGCCCGTGCGCGGGCGCGTCCGCGGTGACCGTCGAGGTGTAGAGGGTGCCGCCGACGGCCAGCGCCACGGAGCCGCCGATCTGGCGGAAGAAGGTCAGGTTCGCCGAGGCGACGCCGATGTACTGCGGCTCGACGGACTGCTGGGAGGCCACGGTCAGCCCGGACAACATCGGGCCCATGCCCAGCCCGATCAGCAGCATCCAGCCGGCCAGCAGCAGCCCGTCGGTGTGCGCGGTCAGGTTCAGGCAGAGCAGGGTGCCCGCGACGAGCAGGAACGGGGAGGCGACCAGCCACGGCTTGTAGACCCTCGTCCTGGACATGAGCGCGCCCATGACGACGCTGCCCACGACCATGGCCAGCGTCATCGGGTAGATCCTCAGCCCGGACTCGGTGGCGCTGACGCCGAGGGACTCCTGGAAGTAACGCGGCAGGAACACCACGCCGGCGTACATGCAGAAGGCCGTGAAGAACGACGTGACGTTCACGAGCGTGTAGGTGCGGTTGCCGAACAGGTGCATGGGCATGATCGGGCTGACCGCCCGCCTCTCGACCAGCACGAACACCGCCAGCAACGCGGCCGCCAGCACGATCGGCCCGGCCACGGCGGCGTCGTTCCAGGTGTGGCCGTCCAGACCCTTCTCCGTCAGGCCCAGCAGCAGCGCGCTGATGGCCACGGTGAAGACCGCGATGCCCGCGTAGTCGGGGCGCCCGCCGCCGCCCACGCCCGGCCGGTTCGGCAGGCGGCGCGCGACGATCGCGATCAACACGAGGCCGAGCGGCACGTTCACGTAGAAGGCCCAGCGCCAGGTCGCATGGTCGGTGAACAGCCCGCCCAGGAACGGCCCGGCCAGGTACGTCAGCCCCATCACGCCGCCGAGCGCGCCCTGGACTCGGGCGCCGTTCGTACCGGGCGGGAACATCTCCATCACCAACGCCATCGACAGCGGCAGGAGCGCGCCCGCGCTCGCTCAACCACGTGTGGCAGGCCGGGCACACGCAGATCTATCCCGAGCTGGTGAAGATGGCGGCCGACGGCCTGGTGGCGGCCTCGTCCGAGGGCGCGAGGGGGCGCAAGATCTACACGATCACCCCCGAGGGGGCGCGGGAGCTGCACACGTGGCTGGTGGAGCACGAACCGGTCTTCGTCGTACGCAACGAGACCGCGCTGCAGGCGTTCCTGCTGCCGCTGCTGTCCACGGAGGAGGCGATCGCGGTGGTCGAGCGGATCAAGGCCGGGTACGAGGCCCGGCTGGTGGCCCTGGACTGCCAGCCCGGGGACGGCTCCGGCCGCTACGCGCTGCGGCTCGGGCTGGCCCAGGTCCGCACCGGCATCGAGTGGGCCGAGGAGACCCTGGCCGCCCTCAGGGGCCTCAGGTAAAGGGGAACCACTCCGTTCCTGGTGTTGGGTTGGAGCGGCCCCGGAAATAGACCCGGCATGCCCGCCACGATCGCGACGTCCGCAGTCCTGTCATGAGTCTCCTCGGCCGCGACCTGGCGATGGACCTCGGGGGCGCCCGTACCCGGATCTACGTCAGGGGCAAGGGCATCGTGCTCGACGAACCCTCCGCGGTGACGATCGACGGCCGTACCGGCAAGGTCATCGGGTACGGCGCGGACGCGACAGGCGACGAGACGTGCTGGCCGGTCAGCGGCGGCCTGCCGGCCGACGGCGAGCTCACCCGACGGATGGTCAAGCACTTCCTGAGCAAGGTGCACCGGCGCCGCCCGCTCGCCAGGCCGCGCCTGGTCATGGCGCTGCCGGACGACTCCACGCCGATCGAGCGGGCCACGCTGCGCGACGTGGCGTACGAGGCGGAGGCCAGGCAGATCCGGCTGATCCCGCACTCGCTCGCGGCGGCGCTCGGCGCGGGCCTGCCGGTCCGCGACTACGTGGGGGGCATGGTGATCGACATCGGGCGCGACTCCGCCCGGATCGCCGTGCTCTCCGGCGGGGAGGCCGTGGCCACGACGACGGTCCCGAACGGCGGCCGGACCGTGGACCGGGCCATCGCCCGCCTGGTCGAACACGAGCACGGCCGCACCCTCGACGAACACGAGGCGGAGGCGGCCAAACACCACGCCTGCGGGAACCCGTCACACCGGGATGTGACGGTACGCGCCCGGGATCCGGAGACCGGCCAGGAGCACGAAGTGCGGCTGCCCGTGGAGCGGATCCGGGAGGCGGCCGGTCCGGCGATCGAGTCGATCGTGTGGGCGGCGATGGAGACCGTCCAGCGCTGCCCCGCCGAACTGACCGCCGACCTCGGGGAACGCGGCGCGGTGCTGGTGGGGGGCGGCGCGCTGCTCGCGGGGCTCGCGCAGCGGCTGCGAGAGTCCCTGGGCATGCCGGTACGGCGGGCGGAACGGCCGCTGGAGTGCGTGGCGCTCGGCCTCGGCACCTGCGTGGACGACCTGGGACTGCGCGCCCGGCTCCGCCGGCGTCGGTGATCATTCTGTTTTCTGTTTTTTCCGGGTGGCCCCGGACGATCTCGGATATGGTCCGATCGTGCGCGCCTGCCGTCACGGCTTATCCGCGGTGCTCTTCTGCGTCGCGGCGATGACGGCCTGCACGGCGGCCTCCGAGCTGCCCACTCTCAAAGACGCCGCCCGGCGGCTCGACTCCGACGGCGGCGCCCTGCTCAGCTCCGCCGGCCTCCGGCTGTCGCCCGGGTCGCCGGTGGATGCCGACTCGTGCGTGCCGGGGCAGGTGCGGCGGTACTTCCGCGCCGAGAGCGACCTCGCCTCCGCCTCCGAGGGGCTGCTGGATCGGCTCCAGGCGATGGGGTACGACAAGGTGGTCGACGACCTGGACCTGCGGGATGGGGATCAGGACGTTTCCGTGCTGCGTAATCCTGAGACACGGCTGACGTTCGAGCTGACCGTGCTCTCGGGCGACAAGCCCGGCGTCCGGGTCATCGGCAAGACCACCTGCTACGCAACCGACTGACCCCACCACCCCGCCCACCACAACCGCATCCGGGCCCCTGGTCGGCGTGGGTCCCGGTACGGCGGTGGGCCGGTCGCAGGGGGCGTCAGGGGGTGGACAGGGCCTCGGTCGGGGAGAGGCGGGAGGCGCGGATGGCGGGGTAGAGGCCGGCGGCCGCGCCGATGGCCAGGGTCGCGGCCAGGCCGCCGACGGTGGCCCAGGCCGGAACCACGGAGGGCCAGCCGCTGTACAGCGCATACCCCATCGTGACCCCCGTCCCCAGGAGGATCCCCCCTCCCCCGCCCAGCGCCGACAGCAGCAGCGACTCCGCCAGGAACTGGGTGCGGATCTGCCCCCGGGTGGCCCCGAGCGAGCGGCGGAGGCCGATCTCGGCGCGGCGCTCAAGCACCGAGATGACCATCGTGTTGGCCACCCCCACCCCGCCCACGAGCAGGGCCACCGCCCCCACCCCCAGCAGGAGGTTGGCGAACGCCTGGCTGGTCGCCTGCTTGGCGGCCAGGGCGTCGGACGGTCGGGAGACGTCCACCTCGTTGGGCGCCTCCGGGTTGGCGGTGCCGGCCAGCACCTCGCGGACGGCCTCCAGCTTGGACTCCTCCGAACGGGTGTAGAGCGCGGTCGGATGCCCGTCGAAGCCCAGCCTGGACTCCGCCACCGGCCAGCCCACCAGGACGCCGCTGTCCAGTTCGGTGGCGAGCGCGACCGGGTTCATGACCCCGACGACCGCGAAGCGGACGCCGCCGATCACGACCTGCGTGTCGGCCCCGATCGAGCCCACGCCGAGCCGCTGGGCGGCGGAGGAGCCGAGCACGGCGGCCGGGTAGCGTTCGGTGGCGGCGTTGAGCCAGGTCCCGCTTCGCAGCGTCGCGCCGACGGTGGCGGGCAGGTCGAGGCGGGCCGCGTACGTGGTCATGCCGCCGGTCTGGGCCTCGGGGATCTCCTCGGACCGGTAGACCTTGGCCTCGCCTATGCGTCCGATCGACGAGACCGCCTGGACGGGGCCGATCCGTTCGATCATCGCCTCCGCGTCCTTCGGCATCTGCGCGGCCTCGCCCATGATCGTGGTGCCGGACGAGACCGTGAGCAGGTTGGTGCCGAGCGCGGAGAGCGTACGGTCGAGTTCGGCGCCCGACGAGGACGAGAGCCCGACCACGCTGACCATCGCCGCGATGCCGATGGCGATGCCGAGCGCCGACAGGAAGGCCCGCAGCGGTCGCGTGCGCAGGCCGACCGCCCCGACGCGCATCACGTCGCGGGGCCGCATCCTGGCCGGGGACAACTTCGGCCGGGTCGCCTCCATGACGGCCATCACACCGCCTCCAGCGGGACCCGCGCGGTATCGGAGATGATCCGGCCGTCGCGCATCCGCACCTGCCTGGGCAGGCTGGCGGCGATCTCCCGGTCGTGCGTGATGATCACGATGGTGGTGCCGCCCGCGTTCAGCTCGTGCAGCAGCTCCATCACCCCCGTACCCGAAACCGAGTCCAGGGCCCCGGTCGGTTCGTCGGCCAGGAGCAGCGGCGGGTCGCCCGCCACCGCCCTGGCGATGGCCACGCGCTGCCGCTCGCCGCCGGACAGCTCGTGCGGCTCGTGGTCCATCCGGTGCCCGAGCCCCACGCGTTCCAGCGCCCCGGCCGCGCGGCGGCGCCGCTCCGACCTGCTCAGGCCGGTGTAGACGAGGCCGTCGGCCACGTTGTCCAGCGCCGGGACCTTCGCGGCGAGGTGGAACGACTGGAACACGAACCCGATCGTGGTGGCCCGCAGCGCCGACAGCTGGTTGTCGGAGAGCTTGGAGACGTCGTACCCGTCGATGTGGATGGTCCCGGACGTGGGCCGGTCGAGGGTGCCGACGACGTTGAGCATCGTCGACTTGCCCGAGCCGGACGGCCCGACGATGGCGGCCAGCTCACCGTGCTCGATGCGCAGCGACACCGACCGCAGCGCCGCCACCCCGCCGGCGTACGTCCTGGAGACGTCCGTCAGCGCGATCATGGGGTACGTCATTTCGGCATCCCCACGGTCATGCCCTCGGTGAGCCCGTCACCGCTGACCTCCACCCGTCCCCCGGCGAACAGCCCCGTCTCGACCTTGATGTAGCGGGACCCGCCCCCTTCGACGACCTCCAGGCCGTAGCCGCCCTCCCGCAGCGCCACCAGCGCCGCGACCGGCACGGTCAGGACGTTCTTGCGCTGGGAGGCCGTGAACGTCACGTCCACCGCCGCCTTGTCCAGCCCCTTGGCGGACTTGGAGTCGCCGATCGAGACGAGGGCCTCGACCCGGGTCTCCGGTTCGGCGTTCTGGCCCTCGCCCGGCTTGACGACCGTGGCCACCTCGGTGACCTTGCCCCGTACGTTCTTGCCGTCCGGCAGCGTGACCTGGACCTTGGCGCCCTTCTTGGCCATCCGCTGGTCCTCGGCCTCCAGCTCGACCGTGATCACCTTGGACGTGCCCGTGTAAGTCAGGACCTTCTGCCCGGGGGCGGCCGGCTGGCCCTCCTCGGACTCCAGGCTCTCCACCCGTACCTTGCCGGGTGCGAAGACGACCCGGCCCAGCTCGACCACGCCCGTCTCGTCCAGGCCGCGGTCCTCCTGCCACTCCTTGACGGCCTCGGCGGTGTCGTAGGTGTACTCGTCGTCGACCGTGAAACCGTCGTAGCCGAGCTTCTTGAGGTTGCGCTCCAGGTTCTCGACGTCCTTGCCCTCCACGCCGACCTTGAGGTCGCGGTAGGCGGGCGTGTCGCCGTACAGGAGCATGACCGGCTGGTTGTCCACCCGGTACAGCGACCGGCCGCGGGCGATCTGGGCGCCGCTGTCGGGCAGCCAGGTGATCGTGCCGGGCTTCCTGCTCACCGCCGTGGTCACGGGACCGTAGCCGAGCTCGCCGTCGGCGTCCCTGGTGTCGTTCAGGGTCTGCCTGGTCACCGGGGTGGTGGCCGGGGGCAGGGCGCTGGCCGACTGCGTGGGACCGGCGCCGCCCTTCAGCAGGCCGGCGCTGTTGATCGCCACGAATCCGCCGCCCGCCCCGACCAGCACGATCAGGAGCCCGGCGACCACCTTGCCCCGGCCACGCCGGCGGCGCGGCCGGGAGGGCGGGGAGCCGGGCTCCGCCTTCCCGTCGATGGTGGCCATCCCCATCACATGCCTCCCATGCCCGCCTCAGAGAGCTCCTTCTCGCACTTCTGCTGGGCGGACTTGAAATCGGGGTCCTCGCCGACCGAACCGGTGATGCGCATCCCGCCGCCCTCGGGGTCGGGGAAGGACTCGACGCCGTTGTCACGCATGCACTGGGCGACCTTGCGCAGTGCCTCGGCCCTCTGGGGGTCGACCTTGCCGCCCTGCCCGCCCATCATCGGCGCGTACTGCTTGCACGCCTGCTGGGCCGCCTCGACCTTCTCCTTCGGAACGCTGCCGTCGAACTTCATCATGATGCCCTTGCCGGGCTCGGGGTCGGGGATGTCGACGCCGTTCTCGCGCATGCACTGGGCGAATTTGAGACCGCGCTCGTGCGGGTCCTCGCTGGGCTTCGCGCTGGCCGCGGCCTGGGTTCCGGTGCCGGACACCGACGCCACGTCGGAGCCGCCGCCGTCGCCCGAGCCGCAGGCGGCCAGGGTCAGGGCGAGCGCCAGGGCCATCGCGCTGAGGACTGGTCCTCGCATGGGTGTTCTCCTCCGTCGAATGAACGTGGTTCGAGGGGAGATGCAATAGGGGCCGCTGTTTCCTCAGCGTTTCCGTCCGCGGCTTATTCGGAGCAAATGCCGTCTACGCCACACTCAGCTTCGTAAGCAGAAGAAAGGTGCACGATGCGGGTGCTGGTGGTTGAGGACGAGCCGCTGCTCGCCGACGCGATCGCCGAGTGGCTGCGCGAGGAGACGCACGCGGTCGATCTGGCGCATGACGGCGAGGCGGCGTTGGAACGGATCGCGGTCAACGACTACGACGTGGTCGTGCTGGACCGCGATCTGCCGCGCGTGCACGGCGACGACGTGTGCCGGGAGCTCGTCGCGTCCGAGCGCGACGCGCGGGTGCTGATGCTGACCGCGGCCGTCCAGCTCGACGACCGGGTGACGGGGCTGTCCCTGGGGGCCGACGACTATCTGTCGAAGCCGTTCGCGTTCCCCGAGCTGGCCGCGCGGGTCCTGGCGCTGGGGCGGCGCTCGCGGCCGGCCGTGCCGCCGGTGCTGCGCAGGGCCGGGATCACGCTGGACCCGGCACGCAGGGAGGTCTTCAGGAACGGGCGGTTCGTCCCGTTGTCGAAGAAGGAGTTCGCCGTCCTGACGGAGCTGATGCGGGCGAACGGCACCGTGGTCTCGGCCGAGCGGCTGCTGGAGAAGGCGTGGGACGAGCACGCCGACCCGTTCACGGGCGCGGTCAGGCTCACCATTCTCAAGCTGCGCCGCAAGCTCGCCGACCCGCCGGTGGTGGAGACCGTGCCGGGGGTCGGGTACCGGATCGCATGAGCTTCCTGAGGCGGCTCGTACGGCCGCGGCCCACGCTGCGGCTGCGGCTCACCCTGTTGTACGGCGCCCTGTTCATGCTCGCCGGGCTGACCCTGCTCGGCGTCACCTATCTGCTGTTCAACCAGCAGCTGACGCAGTCGTTCGAGAGCCGGTTCATCGCCCCGCCGGGCAAGTCCAAGCAGCTGTTCTTCGTCGAGGACGGCGTCAGGCTCTCCGGCGACGCGGCGTACGAGTGGCTGCGGCAGCAGGAGCTGGAGCTGCGCGGCGCGGCCATCACGTCACTCCTCACGCAGGGCCTGATCGCGCTGGTCCTGGTCGGCGCCGCGGCCGTCTGGCTCGGCTGGGTGGTCGCCGGACGGGTGCTGGCCCCGCTGCACCGGGTCACCGAGACGGCGCGCAGGATCGCCGCCGCGCCCATGGCCGAGCGCGGGCTGCACGAGCGGATCGCGCTGGAGGGGCCGGACGACGACGTCAAGACGCTCGCCGACACCTTCGACACCATGGTGGAGCGGCTGGACCAGTCCTTCGACGGGCAACGCAGGTTCGTGGCGAACGCCTCGCACGAGCTGCGCACGCCGCTGACGCTGAACCGGGCGCTGGTCGAGCTGGCCATGCACCGCCGTACGGCCTCAACGGAGATCAAGGAGCTGGGCGAGAGCCTGCTGGAGATCAACGCCCGCCACGAACGGCTCATCTCCGGGCTGTTGCTGCTGGCCAGGTCGGAACAGGAGATCGCGGACCGCTCGCCGGTGGACCTCGCCGACGTGGTGACGCACGTGGTCAGGCAGACCTCCGCGGACGCCCACGACTCCAAGGTCACCGTGTACGAGGTCCCCGCGCAGGCGCCCACCGTCGGGGACGCTCTGTTGCTGGAACGCCTGGTGCACAACCTGGTCGAGAACGGCATCCGGCACAACCTGGACGACGGGACCGGATGGGTGCGGGTGGTGAGCCGGGTCGTGTCCGGCGAATCGGGCGGGAAAGCCGAGGTCGAGGTCAGCAACACCGGGCCAGGCGTGCCGCCGTACGAGATCCCGCAGCTCTTCAAGCCGTTCCACCGGCACGGGGCCGAGCGAGTGATCACGGCCAGGAGCGCGGGGCTGGGACTGTCGATCGTACGGTCGGTGGCGGTGGCGCACGGCGGGGACGTCCGTGCGGAGCCCCGGGAGGGCGGCGGCCTGGTCGTGACCGCGTCGCTCCCGCTCGCCGTCCATTAGCTCGGTACTGTCGCGTGTCATGGAGATCTGGATCAATCCGGCGTGCTCGAAGTGCCGCTCCGCGCTGTCCATCCTGGACGCCGAGGCCGCCGAGTACACCGTGCGCCGCTACCTGGAGGACCCGCCCGGCGAGGCCGAGATCCGCGCGGTCCTGGCCCGGCTGGGGCTCGAACCGTGGGACGTCACCAGGACCGGCGAGGCACGGGCGGCCGAGCTCGGCATGGCCACCTGGCCACGCGACGCGGACACCCGTGACCGGTGGGTCAGGGCGCTGGCGGAGAACCCGATCCTGATCCAGCGACCGATCATCACGGCCGACGACGGGACGACGGTGGTCGCCCGCTCGGAGGACGCCGTCCGATCCGTACTCCCCTGACCGTTCCCAGCGGATCGCCGCCAAGCACGCTCAGGCCCGCGGAGGCGTACGCGACGGTCCCACCGCCACCAGTCCGCGCCGGTTCGGTTGCGCCCTGCAGACGAGCAGGTCGTGCTCGCGAGGGCGAGCGGCGAGGACTACGGCGCCGACACCAACCGGCCGCGGGCGTGTGACCGACCTCTTGTCGTTGACGGCGCTTGGGCGGCGGTGGGCAGCCCCGGCCCCGACTCTGCGGGCGGCGGTGTACGGCCTCGCCCTCAGCGCTGCGGGCGGCGGTATGCGATCACACCCCCGGCGCTGCCGGTGGCGGTATGCGCCCCGCGCCCGACTCCGCCCCGCCCCGACTCCAACTCTGACTCGGCCGCAGCGGGGGTGAGGGTGGGGCTTGGTGTGGGCGCGATCCTATGACCCCCGTGTGGATCGCTTGGTCAGTTGACGCAGTCCTGCGTCTTGAGGCCGAGCGCCAGCTCGTAGACCTTGCCCTTGGAGAGCAGGAACGAGTAGTAGGCCTTGGAGTTGCCGGGGGCGCTCACGTACGGGTATCCGCTCGCCGCGGTCTTGACCCCCGGGTACGCCTTCTTGATCTGCTTCATCGTGGAGCCGAGGCCGATGCCCTCAGGCGTCTTGACGCCCTTCGCGGCGAAGATCAGGGCCACACCGCGCTTCTTGGAGAGGAACAGGCCCACGTTGCCCTTGCCGCTGGGCAGGGCCTTCAGGTCCCAGCCCGAGCACGAGCCCGCCTCGCCGGCCCTCTTGAACACGACCGCTCCGGTCGCCTTGGCCTGCTTCTCGCTCATGCCGAGCCTGACCTTGCCGTAGCCGTACGGCCCCAGCGTGGTCTTGGCGGACTGGGCGAACGCGGGCGCGCCGGCGGTCAGCAGTGCCCCGCCTGCCAGGACCGCCACAAGCACCTTCATCACGATGATCTCCCTGTGTCGAACGGTACGCATGCTTCGAGTGGCGGGCCCGGCGCAAAGTTCAGCCGCTTTCGTCACGAATGCGCCACACCGGCGATGCGAGCAGGGTCGCGACCGTGAGGAGCACAGCCGCGACGGCGCCCACAGTCAGAACGGGCCCGCTGCCCAGCAACGCCGCCGCGGGTCCCGCGAGGCCCATGCCGATGGGCGCGGCCACGAGGGCGCCGAGCATGGTGACGGAGGTGGCTCGGGCGACGAATTCCTCGGGGAGGTGGCGCTGGATCGCGGTGGTCTGGAGGACGTTGTAAACCACCAGCTCCATGCCGGCGGCCGCCGCCGCGAGCGCCAGTAACCAGAGCGCGGCGGGGATCGCCAGCAGCCCGGGGAGCGGGGCGATCAGGAGGAAGAAGAGGAGCGCCGCGACCACAGGCCGCCCCGGCCGCCAGCGGGCGCCGACGAAGCCTCCGGCCAGCCCGCCGACGGCGTACGCGATGCCGACGACCGACCAGGCGGGGGCGCCGCCGAGGTGCTGGTCGGCGACGTACGGGCCGAGGACCAGGATCGGGGAAACCACGAGCACGTTCGTGAGCGCGCTGTGGATCGTCCACATCCACAACCACCGGTGCCGGGAGAACTCCGCGAACCCGCCGCCGATGCCGGCCAGCACACCGCCACTCGGGCGCGGTCGTTCCGTGTCGAGGGGCAGGCGGTACAGGAAGGCCGCGCTCACCAGGAACGTCAGCGCGTCGACCAGGATGGCCCAACCCGGCCCGACCAGCGCCACCAGGGCTCCGGCGGCACCCAGCGCCAGGATCGACGCCGCGCTCCTGGAGATCGAGATCAGGGAGTTGGCCGCCTGTACGTGCTCCCTGCCGGCCAGCCCGGTGACGAGGCCCGCCGCGGCCGGGGTGAAGAACGCCGATCCCGCACCGGCGATCAGCTGCAGGGCGATCAGCATCCAGAGGTGTGCGGCGCCGGTGAGCAGCAGGACCGCCGTCGTGCCGTGCGCGGCGAAGCGGGTCAGGTCGGCGAGCAGCATGACGGTCCTGCGGGAGAACCGGTCGCCGACCGCGCCGCCCAGCAGGGTCAGGAGGATGACGGGCAGCCGGGTGCTCAGGATCACGATCCCCAGGTCTGCGGGTGATCCGGTGAGGTGCAGTACGGCGAACGCGATCGCCAGCGGGGTCAGCGAGTCGCCGAACGCGGAGGCGGTCTGGCCCAGGTAATAGCGCCGGAAGCCCTTGGCCGCCAGCGGCGCCAACATCGAACGCGAACGCGAACGCTTCGAGGCTCCCCGACCACCGGCGTCCCGCTGCCCGCCCGCACCGAGCCGAACGCCAGCATCGGGCCGAACGCCTGTGGCGGCTGAAGCACGGGTATTGAAGCGGACGGCCATAGCGGATGAAGCACCGGCATCGGAATGATCGGCCGTGGTGGGCTGAGCTCCGGCATCGGGTCCGATGGCCGTGGCGGGGCGCGCACCGGCGTCAGGTCCGCTGGTCGCGGGTGCTGGAACGGCGGCATCAGTGACGGTGGCCGTGCCATGGGGGTCGGGCTCGACGACCGTGGGACCCGGGGTGCTCGGGCCGAGTGGCGCGGCGAGGTGGCGGGCGTCGGGCATGGCGAGGTGGCGGGTGTCGGCTGCGGTGACGTGACGGGCGTCGGGCATGGCGAGGTGGCGAACGTCGGCTGCGGCGAGGTGGCGGGTGTCGGGGGCGGCGGGGTGACGAACGTCGGCTGCGGCGAGGTGGCGGGGGTCGGGCGTGGCGGGGGTGAGTGGGTGGGGGGCGGTTGTGGTTTGGCGGGTGCGATCGGACACCGTGCCCCCTTTCGATGCGCGTGTGGCATCGGCACTCGGGCCTGGTCGCCGGTGCCGGTCCGAAGATTTCGGGGACACTCTGCCAGGCACCACCGACAGTTCCGGGGTGGTCAGGTCGGTGCGTAGTGGGCGTTGACGGCGGGTTGGCCGGTGTAGTTGGGGCCGGCCTGGTCGTCCGCACCCAGGTAGCGGTATGGGAGGTCGAGGCGCTTGCGGCCCCGGCAGCTGATCCTTCTGGTGCGCCCGTCGTACGTCATCCCTTGTGAGCGCAGGGCGGCGGTCAGGCGGCGGCCGGCAGGGGTGCCGTCCGGGAGGCGGATGCTCCGGGTGTCGAAGTTCGCGACCAAGAGGCCGTCTTCGGTGAGCCAGTCGGCGGCCTTGGCCAGGAGCGCGAGCTTGTCGCCGATGTAGTGGAGGCCGTGCACGCAGGTGATGAGGTCGAACGGGGCATCGGGGTGCCAGCTGGCGGCGGAGGCGGCGATCAGTCGCAGTTGTGGCGGTCTCGGCGGGCAGGCGAAGAGATCGACCAGGTCCACGCCCACGATCTCGGCGTCCTGTCCGAGCAGTGCGGCGGCCTCGTTGAGGGCGTTCGCCGTGCCGCAGCAGAGGTCCGGCCAGCGCGCCGGTCGGGCTTCCGTGGCGTGGAGCACGTCGACGACGTCGATGCCGAGCTCCCGGTTGTAGGAGGGGAGGCGGCGTTCGCGGTTCATCAGGCTGTTGGCCACGACGGGCGAGTCCTCCAGCTCGTCGTCCGTGGTCAGCGGCATGATCACACCCTTCTGGCCGCGCCCCGGGTAACCGGAAGGTTTCCGACAGATCCGGAACTTCGCCACAAATCCGTATGCAGTCGCTATCGTACGTAACGATCAACCGCCCCCGTCTCAGGAGTCACTTCTCTCATGCCGCAAGTCGAACCGCTGCGGGAGGATGACCCGGCGACAGTAGGGGCATACCGCCTGTTCGGCCGGCTGGGCGCGGGCGGCCAGGGGACCGTCTACCTCGCGCAGGCTCCCGACGGAAGTCCCGTGGCGGTCAAGGTGCTGCGCGAGGGTTCGGGGTTCGACGACAGGCTGGCGAAGGAGATCGCGGCCGCGCGGCGGGTGGAGCCGTTCTGCATCGCGCAGGTGCTGGACGCCTCGCTGAGCGGCCCACGGCCGTACATCGTGACCGAGTACGTGGACGGCCCCTCGCTCCAGCAGGCCGGTCGCCACAGCGGGGCCGACCTGCAACGGCTCGCGGTCGCCACGGCCACCGCGCTGGCTGCCATCCACCAGGCGGGCATCGTGCACCGGGACTTCAAGCCCGCGAACGTGCTGCTCGGTCCCGGCGGGCCACGCGTCATCGACTTCGGCATCGCCCGGGCCATGGACGACGCCCTCACGCACACCAGCAGCATCGTCGGCACGCCCGCGTACATGGCGCCCGAGCAGTTGGCGGGGCAGTCGGTGGGACCGGCGGCGGACGTGTTCGCCTGGGCGTCGGTCATGGCGTGGGCGGCCAACGGGACGCCGCCGTTCGGGCAGGACACGCTGCCGGCCATCATCAACCGCATCCTCCACAACGAACCCCAGCTCGGCGACCTCCCGCAGCCGTTGAGGGGCATCGTGTACGACTGCCTGGCCAAGGATCCGCATGCCCGGCCGACGATGCGGGACGTCATCCTGCGGTTGCTGAGTGGGCAGAACTCCGCAGGAGGTCAGGGGCCTCAGGCGCAGGCGCAGGCTCAGCAGTACTTCCAGATGCCAGGGCAGGGTCCGATGCCTGGAGTCCCTCAGGGGGCGGGGCCCGGTCCGACGCCAGGATCCGCGTGGAGCCCGGTGCCAGGCCAAGGGTCGGTGCCGGGGCAAGGGCAGGTGCCGGGGCAAGGGCAGGTTTTCGGGCCTGGGAACGGGCCGATGCCGATGCAAGGGCCGGTGCAAGGGCCGATGCACGGGCAGGGGCCGGCTCCTGGGCCGGGGCATAGTCCGATTCCCGGCCCGAGGCAGGGGTCGATGTCTGGGCCGGGTCAGGGGTCGAGGCGGCGGGGGGCGGCTGGGCGGCGGGTTGTGCTTCCGGTGGCCTTGGGGGTGTCGGGGGTCATGGTGGTGGCGCTGGTCGGCGGTGTCGTCTGGCTCGCTCCCTGGTCGAAGCAGCCCGGCCAGGCGTCGTTCGCCGCCGATCTGCCCAGCCCGTCCGCCACCACCACCCAGACCACGGATCCTCCAGCCTCAAAGACGTCACCCCGGAAGACCCCGAAGACCACCCCCAAACCCGCCCAGAAGAACACTCCCAAGGCGACGCCCACACGCACGACACCGTCGGCGACGCCCACTCCCAAGCGCACCACGGTGCGCCCGACCGTGACTCCCACCCCCACCAAGACCACCAAGAAGCCGGTCACGAGCGCCAGGACCAGCATCCTCGAGATCGAGCTGTTCGGCGGCCCCGGCCAGAGCCAGGGAAGCGGCTGCTACATGCCGCCGGTCCACTTCCAGACCAACGTGGAGTCGACCCGGCAAGAGGTGTGGGTGTCCTACACGTGGCTGTTGGACGGCAAGGCGGTCTCACGGAACAGGTCGTGGGTGTCCAAGGGCGGGTACACCGCGTTCGCGTCGACCTCCGGCCAGTACATGCTCAAGGCCGGGCGCCACACGGTCGCCCTCAAGGTCACCTCCCCTTCGGCGGCGCAGAAGAGCGTGTCGTTCAACGTCTGCGCCATCCCGACATGATGATGCCGGAGGCCATCGGCCCGTACCGGGTCGTCAAGCAGCTCGGCGAGGGCGGCCAGGGCGTGGTCTACCTGGCCACCGCCCCCGACGGCACCCGGGTCGCCGTCAAGGCGCTGCGCGAGGGGATGCCGGGTGACGGCCGGTTCGCGAAGGAGATCGCGGCCGCGCGGCGGGTGGAGCCGTTCTGCATCGCGCAGGTGCTGGACGCCTCGCTGGGCGCGCGGCCGTACATCGTGACCGAGTACGTGGACGGCCCCTCGCTCCAGCAGGCCGGTCTCCACAGCGGGGCCGACCTGCAACGGCTCGCGGTCGCCACGGCCACCGCGCTCGCCGCCATCCACCGGGCCGGCGTCGTCCACCGCGACTTCAAGCCCGCGAACGTCCTGCTCGGACGCGACGGGCCGCGCGTCATCGACTTCGGCATCGCCCGCGCCATGGACGCCGCGCTGACCCGTACCAGCAGCGTCGTGGGGACGCCCGCGTACATGGCGCCCGAGCAGTTCATGGGCGCCACCGCAGGTCCGGCGGTGGACGTGTTCGCGTGGGGGGCCGTCATCGTGTACGCGGCCACGGGCGCCCCGCCGTTCGGCAACGACTCCGTGCCCGCGGTGCTCAGGCGGATCCAGTACGAGGAGCCGCAGCTCGGCGGGGTGCCGGAGCCGCTGCGCTCGATCGTGTACGCCTGCCTGGCCAAGGATCCGGCGGCCCGCCCGGCCATGCAGGACGTCCTGTTCCAGCTGATCGGCGGGCAGGCGCCCCCACCTCCAGGCCGACCGGCTCATCCGGCCGCCCCAGCCCCGCCGGCCCCAGGCTCAGCGCCCCCCGGCTCAGCGCCCCTGCGATCAGGGCACGCGGGCCCAGCGGCATCTCCAGGCCCTGCGGCGTCTCCAGGCTCGGGGGCGTTTCCGGGCTCGGGGGCGTTTCCGGGCTCGGGGGCGTTTCCGGGCTCGGGGGCGTTTCCAGGTCCGGCCGCGTTTCAGGGAGGCCCCCCGCACGTGGCCGTCCCTGGTCAGGTGCCTTTCCCGGGCGGACCCCATGGGCCTGGCCCGAACTGGGGGCCCGCGCATCCCGGCGGGCCCCATCAGCCGCCGGTTTCCCACCTGCGGACCAACCCCGGACGGGCGTCCTCCGGCAACGGCCGCATCCTCGCGGTCCTGGCCGGCGTGACCGCGGTCGTCGTGACCGGCGCCGTGGCGGCCGCCTGGGCCTGGGCCCCGTGGTGGCCCGGCCGGGCCACCACCGCCAACCTCGTCACGGCCTCCACCCCGACCGTCTCCGACTCGGGCGCCAGGGCGAAAGAGCCCACCAAGACCGCCAAAACCCCCAAGACCTCGAAAACTCCCAAGACCTCCACGACCCCCAAGGCCACCACCACGACGCGCCCCACCGCGGAGCCCCCCGTCAGCCGAACGTCCAGGCCCACCACCACGCCCACCACGAAGCCCAGCACCTCCAAGCCGACCGCGACCAGCGGCGGCGGGGTGAAGTCGGTGACCTTCAGGTACGAGGGCTACAAGCTGAGCGACTGCTGGCGCAATGACACGAACATCTGGGCCACGGTCTCGGCCTCGGGCACCTACAGCTACCGGTGGCTCGTCAACGGCCAGAACCAGGGCAGGCAGGAGGGCACGTCCTCGTCGAAACCCCTGCTGCCGTCCATCACGTGGAAGGGCGCCGGCACGTACAACATCGTCTTCGAGGTGGTCACCCCGACGAGGTTCACGAAGAGCACGACGGTGAAGATCTGCAGCAACAGCGAAAGCTGGGGCGAGGAGTGGCCGGACTAGCCTCGGCCCTTGGCCAGGAGCTCCTCGAACGTGGTCGCGGGGTGCCCGGTGAGCGTGGGGATCGCGTCGCCGACCCCCTCCAGCTCACCGGCGGCGATGGCCTCGTACGTCGACACCCACGCCGCCACCTGCCACGCGGGCGCGTCATAGCCACGGCGGGACTCGTACGCCTCGTCGACCGTCTCCGCGTGGTACGTGATCGCGCGTCCGGTCGCCCTGGTCAGCGTGGCGGCCACCTCGTCCAGCGTCAGGGCCTGCGGCCCGGTGAGGTCGTAGGTCGCGCCCTCGTGCGCGCCCGGGTCCAGCAGGACCGCGGTCGCCGCCTCCGCGATGTCGTCCTGGGCCACCGCCGCGACCCGCCCCTGCCCGGCCGGGCCGCGGATCACGCCGTCCTCCCCCACCATGCCCGGCAGGAAGTCGGCGTACAGGTTGTCACGCAGGAAGGTGAAGGGCAGGCCGCTGTCGCGAATGTGCTGCTCGGTGGCCCAGTGGTCGCGCGCCAGCGTGAACGTGGCATCCGGGGCGGCGCCGTAGAACGAGATGTACACCAGGTGGGCGACACCGGCGTCGCGGGCGGCGTCCACGAACGTGCGATGCCGGTCGAGGCGGTCGGCGCTCTCCGACGCGGACACGAACAGCACGGTCGAGGCCCCTTCGAGCGCCCGCCGCACCGCGCCGTGATCCCCGTACTCGGCGCTGACCGCGGTCGCGCCCGCGAGCGGGGCGACGCGGTCGGCCTGCCGTGAGACGAGCCGCTGCTCGACCCCGGCGGCGGCGAGCAGCGCGGCCACCCGCCCGCCGAGGCGGCCGGTGGCACCGGTGGTGACGATGAAGCCCATGCCGTCACCTTATTGCGCCCGGAGCTGTCAACCAGGCGTCCCCGCGCCCCGTCTCCTCATGGTCCCCATCCGTCGCAAGGAGTCGCCGTGCGTGTTCTGCTGCTCGTCCCAGCCGCCACCCTGTTGCTCTCGTCCGCCTCCGCCGGGGCAGACGTCGTGGAGTACGCCTGCAAGGTCAGCGCCACGGGCGAGACGCAGGACGTGAAGGTCCAGGTCGAGCTGACGGTGCCGACGGACGCGCAGGTGGGCAAGGAGATGGCCATCGGCTGGCACGGCTCGTACGTCGAGGGCTCCGAGTTACGCGCACCCGCCACGGGCCTGGAGGACGACCTCAACCTGTACGCGTACGCGGGCATCAGCGGCATCGACAAGCTGACGTCGGCCACCGGCGTCGCGGCGATCGGGCCGATCATCCCCGGGGCACCCATCCCGCTCCCCGCGACGACGGTCAACATGAAGACGACAGCCAACAAAGCGGGCACCGGTACCGTTCACGCGGCCTCCATCAACTTCGGCCCTCGCCCCAGCGAGCGCGTGATCGAGTGCGAGGTCAAGAACGAGGACGCCCGGACGGAATACCCCCTCACCATCCCCGGAACCGGCGAGACCACGAGCCCGAGCCCCGGAACCGACGAGACCACCAGCCCGAGCGCCAGCCCCACCGAGACGGCTACGAAGACCAGCACCCCCGCGGGCGGAGCCGACACGGGTGGCGGTGGTGAGGCGGGGCCCGACGGGCGGGTGCTGGTGGCGGTGGGGTCCCTGCTCGTCCTCGCCTCCGCAACCGGCCTGGTGCTGCGGCGACGCCGGCTTGTAGCGGGCTTGTAGCGGCCCTGTAGGCCCCGGGCTGATCGTTTACGGCAGAGGGGCGCGAGAAGCCCCTCGTCCCGCACAACGAGGGAGAGTCCCATGGTCAAGACCGTTCGCCGGTACGCCAAGTACGCCATCAGCACGCTGTCGACCGCGGTTTTCGTCCTCAACGGCTGACACCCGGGTGTCCCCCGGGCGCTCCGGGCCCGGGGGACACACTGCACCATCGCGACAGGAGGGCGAGGCGTGTTCGGCACAGCGGTGCGGCAACTGGGCTACGCGTGGACGATGATGTCCGGCCGCAGGTTCCGGATCAAGGACGTGCGGGCGCTGGTGGAGGACACGCGGGCGACCATGGAGGCGTTCGGATCGCCCGGTGAGGGCTCCGACGACATGCTCGCCGCCGCCGACCCGGAGATCCAGGAGGACCTCACGAAGCGGCGCCTGCGCCGGACGATCAGGCACGCCCGCGCGGAGGTCCCGTACTACCGCGGTCTCGAGTCGGACGACCTGGCCGGCATCGCCCCCACCCCGAAGCAGGCACTGCGCGGCATGTCCGCCGCGTTCGTCTCCGAGCTGGCCCGTCCCGCCGTGCTCGCGCACACGACCGGCACGACCGGCAGCCCCACGCTCGTGTGGTTCTCCGCGTACGAGATCGAGCTGATGTCGTCGATGGCGGCGCTCGCCGCGATGCTGAACGGCGGCCTGCGCTCCGAGCACCTGTGGGCCAACGCCATCAGCTCCCGTTCCATCGCCCAGATCGTGGCCGAGCGGGCGGTGCCGATGACGGGCGCGGGCTTCGTGCACCTCGGCATGATCGACCCGCGCGCCACCCTCGACCGGCTGGCCACCCCGATGCACGTCCCCGGCAAGCAGCCCCTGATCACGCACCTGAACGTGACCGCCTCCTACCTGGCCGCGCTGGTGCAGGAGGCCGAGCGCGGCGGCTGGAGCCCGCGCGACTTCGGGCTGGTCGAAGTGACGTCCGGCGGCGAGGTGCTCACCGACGCGCTGCGCCTGCGCGCCGAGGAAGCCCTGGGAGCCAGGGTCTACGACGGCTACTCCATGACCGAGGTCGCGCCCGTCACCGGGCGGGTCTGCGACGACGGCCACCTGCATCTTCCGTCCGACCAGGGCCTGATCGAGGTGCTCGACCCGGTCACCATGGAGCCCGCCGGGCCGGACGCGCTCGGCGTCCTGGTCATCACCCCGTACTCCACCTTCCGTGACACCACGCTGCTGCTCCGGTACGTCACCGGTGACCTGGTCAGAACCCTGCCCGAGCCGCCCACGTGCGCCCTGGCGGCGATCCCGGCGACCTCCCGCATCCTGGGACGCGCCGTGGACGGCGACGTGACCACCCGTGACGTGCTGGACCTGCTGCAGGCCGAGCACGCGCTGCCGCTGCCGACCAGGTTCGCGGTCGAGGACGGGATCCTGCACGTCGTGTCGGGCAAGGACGACCCGGCGCTGCTCGGCCGGCTGGAGGAGCGGGCCGCCGCGACGGAGCTCAAGGGCATCGTGCTGGTCGAGAGCCCCGACGACCTGCCGCGCCCCTGCCACGTCCGGGCGGACCTGATCGAGCAGAGCTTCGAGCACGCAGTGCACCTCCCGATCGGAGCCCGATGACCGCGCACGTCCTGGGCCTGCACACGCTCATCGCGCTGACCGTCGCGCTGGCGGCCCTGTTCCTGTCCCGGTACGAGATCCCGCGCCCGCCGGTCGGCAAGTTCGTCGGGTCCGACATCGCCGTCATGATCGTGGCCCTGGTGGCGATGCCGTTCGCGTACCTGCACATCCCCGTCGGCATCGTCGTGACGATCTTCGGCGTGGTGGTGTTCACGCTCGCGCAGCTCACGCTGGCGCCGGTGCTCGGCGGGCGGACGGCGGCGATCGCGGCAGCGGTGCTGTGCGGCGGCGACGTGGCCGCGTACTTCGCCGGCTGGGAGCCCGCCGTCCTCGTGCTGAACGACGTGGCGGTGATCCTGCTCGTCGTCGGCGTGGTCAACCTCTGGGTCCAGACGGCCGTCACCCCGGCCCAGGTGGCCGCCCTGGCCGCCGCCCTGACCTGCTACGACACGCTCGCCACCGGGCTCAGCTCGCTCACGCTCGACTTCGTGGCGCGGCTGGACGGGCTGCCGTTCGCGCCGGTGCTGGCCACCCGCTACGGCGCCGACGCCTCGCTCGTCGGGCTGGGCGACTGCCTCATGCTCACGTTGTGGCCGCTGGTGGCGTACAAGAGGTACGGCAGGGTCGCCGGCTGGCTGGCGGCCGGGATCGACGCCGCGCTGCTGGCCGTCGCGGCCACGGCCTTCCTGTCCGGGAGCGGCGCGATCCCGCTGCTGACCCCGCTCGGCCCGCTCATCGTCGCGCAGTGGCTCTTCTGGCGCACCCGCCCCGTGCCGGCGCCGTCGCGGCCGGTGGTGGAGCGGGCGCTGGGCGACGTGATCCCGGCAGGCGTGTGGGTGGCGCTGGCCGACGGCGAGATCGTGGGCGAGGGCCCCACACCGGGAAGCGCCCGGCGGGCGGCGCGGCAGTCGGGCCTCGAAACCGTCCCCGTGGTGCGGCACCGCCCGGCCGAGTAGGGCCACCCGGTCGGGTCAGTCCTGGTCCGCGCTCAGGAAGGTCTCGACCTGTGCCCGTTCCGGCCCGCTCTCGAACAGCTCGGCCGACTCGCGCCACACCGCCGCCGCGCACGGGTGCTCCCCCAGCTCGGCGTACGCGCGGCCGAGCTCCCTGAGCACGCGGGCCCGCCAGGTCGGCGGCCCGCCGGGCCCGAGCCCGTCGCGGGCGGTGACCAGCAGGCCGAGCGCCTCCGCGGCGCGTCCCTGCCGCAGCCGCACCTCGCCCAGCGCGTACGTGGCCAGCGCCTCCCCCAGCCCGTCCCCGCACTCGCGGAACAGCGACCTGGCCCGGTCGAGCGCCTCCACGGCCTCGTCGAACCGCCCGAGCGCCCCCAGCGCCTCGCCGAGCCTGCGCAACCCCTTGCTGGCCGCGACGCGATCCCCGATCATCTCGCTGATCACCAGGCTCTCCTGGTAGCACCACACGGCGTCGGTCACCTCGCCGTGCCGGTAGTGGGCGATGCCCAGGGCACGCAGCAGGTCGCCGCGGGCCCGCCGGTCCTCCCCCGCCTTGGCCAGCCGCTCCTGGCAGAGCCGGACCGCCTCGCCGTACCGGCCCAGCTCCATGTGGATGTAGACGGGCCACGTCCAGGCGTAGTCGAGCCCGCCCTCGTCGCCCAGCTCCTCCAGCAGGGCGATGGCCCGGTACGCGTCGTCCAGCCCCTCCTCGAACAGCCCCGCCCCGTGGAGGCAGGCCGCCCGGTTGATCAGCGCGTACGCGGCCCCGTGGGAGTCCCCGACCCGCAAACAGTCCTGATATATCCGGCGGAAGTGCTCCCCCGCCGACCCGTAGGCCCCGCGCGACAGCGGCACCCCGGCCAGCACCAGCTCGGCCCGCAGCGCGATCCGCTCGCTCGGCGCCGCCTCGATCACGATCCGCTGCAGCCGCTCCACGTCGTCGAAGAACCCCTCCAGGTTCAGGTACGCCGACAGGTGGTGCGCCAGCTCGGCCGCCTCCTCCGCCATCCCGAGCTCGACGGCCGCCGACACGCTGTGGACGAGCGTCCTGCGCTCCGCGGCCAGCCACGCGATCCCCACCCCGTCGCCCACCTCGTCCGGCCCCTGCGCCTGCGGGTACGGCGGCGCCGTCGGGATGGGCAGGTCTCTGGTGGCCGCCCTGAGCCGGCGCAGGCACTCCAGCACGTGCCGGGTCAGCGCCGCCCGCTGCTCCTCCAGGTCGTCCTCGACCCGGGCCCGCTCTTCGGCGTACACGCGTAACAGGTCGTGCAGCCGGTATCGCGGCTGCCCCGCCCCGTCGACCTCGCCCGAGTCGAGCATGCCCCTGGCGACCAGCGTCTCCAGCGCCGCGTCCGCCTCCAGCCCGGACGAGCCGAGCAGGGCCGCCGCCGACCACTCGGCGATGCTCCCCAGGTCGGCCAGCCCCAGCAGCCGGAACGCCCGCCGCGCCGGCTCCGGCAGGGCCGCGTAGCTCTCCCCGAACGTGCCCCGCACGTCCAGCCCGCCCACGATCAGCTCGTCGAGCCGCCGGTCCTCGAGCCTGCTGGCGAACACGCCGACCGGCCAGGAGGGCCGGATCGCCAGCCGCGCGCCCGCGACCCTGATCGCCAGCGGGAGCAGCCCGCAGGCCTTCAGGATCGCGCGCGCGGCCTCCGGCGCCGCGCGGAAGCGGGCCCCGCCCGCCACCTGCTCCAGCAGCAGCCGGGCGTCGTGCTCGCCGGGCAGGTCGAGCTGCAGCTGGGTGGCCCCTTCAAGGGCGGGCAGCCGCGACCTGGACGTCACCAGCACGCAGCTTCGCGCGGTGCCCGGCAGCAGGTGGCGCACCTGCGTCTCGTCCTGGGCGTCGTCGAGCACGATGAGCACGGCCATGTCGGCCAGGCGCTGCCTGAGCAGGCTCGCCCGCTCCTCCAGCGGCCCCGGGACCAGCGTGCCGTCCACGCCCAGCGAGCGCAGCAGCTCGCCGAGCAGGTCCTCGGGCCGCCGCGGGCCGGCCGCGTCCCGGCCCAGCCGCAGGAAGACCTGCCCGTCGGGGTGGTCGGCGCGTAACAGGTGCGCCGCGTGCACGGTGAGCGTGGTCTTCCCCACTCCGGGCAGCCCCGACACGACCACGATGGGCGGCGACATCCGCTCCGGCCGGGCCCGCGCGGCGGAGAGCAGCACGTCCAGCTCGGCCTTGCGGCCCACGAAGTCGGAGGTGTCGGCGGGCAGCTGGCACAGCGGCACGCGCGGGGCGGCCGTGGCGCTGGGCGCGGGATCGCCGGCCAGCAGGGCGGCGTGCAGGTCGGCCAGCTCGCGGCCCGGCTCGATGCCCAGCTCGCTGCTGAGCACCGCGCGGGCCTGGCGGAAGGCGTCGAGCGCCTCGCTGCGCCGCCCGGTCTTGTGCAGGGCCAGCATGAGCTGCGCCCACAGCCGCTCGCGCAGCGGGTGGGCGGCGACCAGCGTGCGCAGCTCGACCACCAGGTCCTCGCCGCCGAGCTCCAGCCGGACGTCGATCCACTCGGACCTGGCCAGGAGAAGCTGCTCCTCCAGCTCGGCGATCCTGGGCTCCATCGCGCTGCCGAGCCGGCTGTCCTCGGCGGGCCTGCCCCGCCACAGGGACACCGCCACCTTGTAGGCCTGCTCCGCGGCCTGGTGCTCGCCCGCCTGCCGCGCGCGCCGGGCCCGGCGTACGACCTCCTCGAACGCGAGCAGGTCGAGCTGGCCGGGCGAGAGCTCGCACGCGTACCCGGCGGGCTCCGTGCGCAGGCGGAGGGCGGTGCCGCTCACGACGCGGCGCAGCTGGGAGACGTACGTCTGGAGGTTGGCCACGGCCGAGCGCGGCGGGTCGTCCCAGACGGCGGCGACCAAGCGCTCGGTTGAAATCACGACGTTGGGATGGAGCAGCAGGACGCTGAGCACCGCGCGCTGCTTGGCGCTCAGCCGAACGGGCCCATCTGCGCCTTGTACGCGCAAGGAGCCCAGAATCGAGAAATCCATCGTGGCAATCTCCCCGAGGCCGTCCGGACCCACGACGCAGTACATCCCTTGCCGGATGTTTTGGCAACTGCCGACCTTGACGGGTCTAGTTTGATGTCATGGGATATCTGCCGATCGGCGAACATGGGCTGATCGGCGACCTGCGAACGGTCGCCCTGGTCGGCACGGACGGCACGATCGACTGGTACTGCTGCCCGCGCTTCGACGCGCCCAGCGTGTTCGGCTCGATCCTGGACACCGAGCGGGGCGGCTGTTTCGAACTGGCCGCCGACCTCGACATGCGGACCAAGCAGTTCTACATCCCCGACACGAACGTGCTGGTCACCCGGTTCTTCGCGGACGAGGGGATGGCCGAGGTCCAGGACTTCATGCCGGTCGTCGAGGAGGAGACGCACGAGGCCGACCGGCACCGGCTGGTCAGGCGGCTGGTGTGCGTGCGCGGCTCGCTGCCGTTCCGCGTGCTGGTCGCGCCCCGGTTCGACTACGCCGCGCAGGAGCACACCGTGCGCATGCACGACGACCGGGTCACGTTCGAAGCATCCGGGCTCTCCCTGACCTTGACCTCCACCGTGCCGCTGGAGAGCGACGGGCGTGACGTGCGTGCGCAGTTCACGCTCTCCGAGGGCGAGCAGGCCGTCTTCGCGCTCGACCGGACGGACACGGGGCTCGGCCCGAAGTCGTGCGCGTTCGCCGAGGCCGAGCGGGAGCTGACCGATACAGTCCGGTTCTGGCGGAAGTGGCTGTCCGGCTCCCGTTACCGCGGCAGGTGGCGGGAGATGGTGCACCGCTCGGCGCTGACGCTGAAGCTGCTCACGTACGCGCCGACCGGCGGCATCGTCGCGGCTCCCACCACGAGCCTGCCGGAGCAGATCGGCGGCCCGCGCAACTGGGACTACCGCTACGTGTGGGTGCGCGACGCGGCCTTCTGCGTGTACGCGCTGCTCAGGCTGGGCTTCACCGAGGAGGCCGAGGCGTTCATGAGCTTCCTGTCGAAGCACGTCACGCTCGGCCGCGGCGACCCGTCGGGCCCGCTGCAGATCATGTACGGCATCGACGGCCGCGTCGAGTTCCCGGAGCGCGAGCTCCCCCACCTGGAGGGCTACCGTGGATCGGCCCCGGTACGCGTGGGCAACGCCGCCGCCGGCCAGCTCCAGATGGACATCTACGGCGCGCTCATCGACTCCGTCTACCTGTACGACAAGTGGGGCCAGCCCATCTCCAGCGACCGCTGGGACGAGCTGTGCACGCTGGTCGACTGGGTCTCCGGCAACTGGGACCAGCCGGACGAAGGCATCTGGGAGACCCGAGGCGGGCGCAAGAACTTCGTCTACTCGAGGCTCATGTGCTGGGTCGCCATCGAGCGGGCCATGCGCATGGCCATCCACCGCGGGCTCCCGGCCGACATACCGCGCTGGCGCGAGGCCCGCGACGGCATCTACCGCCAGATCATGCGGCACGGCTATTCGGCCTCGCTGAACGCCTTCGTCCAGCACTTCGGCGAGGACGTGCTGGACGCTTCGGTGCTGATGATGCCCCTGGCCAAGTTCGTCTCGCCCATGGACCCGAAATGGCTGTCCACGCTCGACGCGCTCGCCGACGGGCTGGTCTCCGACGCGCTGGTCTACCGCTACGACCCCGAGGTCAGCCCCGACGGGCTGCAGGGCTCGGAGGGCACGTTCTCGATCTGCACGTTCTGGTACGTCGAGGCACTGGCCAGGGCGGGCCGGGTGGAGGAGGCCCGCCGGGTCTTCGACAACATCCTGAGCTACGCCAACCACCTGGGCCTGTACGCCGAGGAGATCGGACGCTCAGGGGAGCAGCTCGGCAACTTCCCCCAGGCGTTCACCCACCTGGCGCTGATCAGCGCCGCCTTCAACCTCGATCACGCCCTGGGTTGACGCGGTCCGCTCCGGCAAACTGGGCGGATGACGTCGAGTGATCACGAACCGGCCACGCCGTTCGAGGAGCGGTTGTGGGCGGCGCACCGGGACGGGCAGGGCGCGCTGTGCCTGAGCCTGCTCCGCGAAGCGGACCTGGCGCTGCCGATCACCGCCGCCGCGGCGGCCGGGACCGAGGCCCCCGCGTGGGCGACCGCCGCCGACGCCGAGCGGACGTGGCTGCTGGCCTACACCTCCGTGGAGGCGATGCGGCTGGCCACCGGGGGCGTCGCCACGCACTGCCGCGTCCTGTCCCTGGTCGAGCTGGCGGCCGGCTGGCCGGACCCGCGATGGGGGTTGGCGATCAATCCGGGGCTGACGGCCGCCTTCCTGCTGGAGTCCGGGACGGTGGCCAGGCTGGCGGTGCCCACGCTGGCCCAGGACCTCATGCTCGATCCCGCCTCGGGGGTGCCGGCGGTCCAGAAGCTGCTGTCCCCCGCCGCCGTCCATGACCTGCTGACCGGGGGCGAGCCGCGCGTCTCCGGCTACTGCCATCACGCCCTGGACGTCTCGCACATCGCGACGCCCGTCGTGCTCGCCGAGGCGCTGGGGCAGCCGGACCTGCTGACCGAGAACGGCTCGCTGAACATCCTGCGCTGGCGCCCCGTGGGCCTGGACGGCTACCGCACCCCCTACGGCGGGACCGACGAGGAGGGCAGGGCCGCGGTGGCGGGCTGGGTGGTCGAGGAGCCGCCGTTCGTGGGGATGGGCCTGGTGCCGAACGTCGACCACGTCATCCGCGAGTACAAGGTCTACGGCGTGGGCCTGCCGCACGGCGCGGAGATCTGGGAGCTCACCTTCAGAGGGACGGAGCACCGGCGCGCCATCTACCACGGCGACCTGGGGCGATGGCTGCTGGTCGGGAGGCGGACGGGATGAGCCGGCACTTCTACCGGGCCCGCTGGCAGGGCATGGACTACGTGGCCAGCCCCGAGCCGCACTCTGCGGAGCTGTGGATCCGGCTGCGCAGCCCTGAGCCGGCGGACGGGTTCGAGGAGGTCGAGCCCGGTTGCCACGTGCGCCCGGTGCCCGTGTCCGAGTGCGCGTCCCTGCACTTCGTGACGACGGTGTGCACCTGGCGGGGAGAGCGCTTCGACGTGCACGACGAGCGTGACGGGCGGCTGCTGCTCGAGTACCTGGGCGGGTCCGCGCCCGCGGCGGTGGAGCTCGGGCTGGAGCGCGTCGAGCGGGGTGTGTACCGCCTCTGGGTGCCCCGGGCCGAGGTGACGGATCTCCACGAACACGCCGAACCACTAAATGTCGCGAAACAACACTTTTGAACACAGTCTTGTCTCATGGTGTTCATGTGACGGAAACTAACTAGAAACGTGGAAGTTCCGTAAGAGGATTTCCCGTGGGGGAGGCCCGGCTTCAGGGGGTGTCATGGATTCGCTTGACCAGCCCGATTCGGCGGCGATGAGGGCATACGCCGACGAGCTGCGCGACATGTTCCGGCAGATCCAGGACGCGGGCGTGGAGCTGCATGCCCAGGCCAGAGCGGTCCAGGTCACCGAGAAGTCGCGCGACGGCCTGGTGTCGGTCACGGTCGGTCCGCGCGGCGAGCTCGTCCGGCTCGACCTGGATCCGCGCATCTACCGGCGGCCCGAGGCGCGGCAGCTGGCCGACACGATCGTCGAGACGGCTCAGCGGGCGGCGGCCGGCGCCCGGGAGCGCATCACGGAGATCCTCGAGCCGGTGATCCCCCGGGCGGAGCTCGAGGCACACCTCGACGGCGACGTCGAAACCGCCCTGACGCAGCTCGCCGAGCGGATGGAGGGTGAAAGATGAGACTCTGGGACGGCACACAGATCACCAAGACCACCGTGGACCGTGGGCTCTCCGAGTGGTCGGCGATGGCCGAAGACCTCGAACGCGAGTCGGCGAGGCTGGTCGCCAAGGTCCAGGAGGCGCTCGACGCCGCTCCATGGGGTCCTGGCGCCGAGGGGGAGGCGTTCAGGGCCGCCCATTTCCGCAACGGCGGCCCCACCCAGATGCTCAGCCAGTGCACCCAGCTGGCTCAGGAGATCACCGGCGCGGGGTGCGGAGTGCGCACGGCCGTCGACAACACCCTGAAGATGGATCTCGACATCAAGCGCGACATGGCGGCCGGGCTGGTGCGGGAGATCTGAGGCCCAGGACGTGACGGTCAACGCCGATACCGGCGTCCACGGCTCCGGCAGCCAGAACGGCGGCGGCCTGGCCGCCTCGCAGCCCGCGGTCCGCATCGACAGCGACGTCCTCCCCGCGTGGGAGACCGAGGAGCTGCCCGACTGGGTCGTCTACTGGCTGATCCCCCTGCTGTCGGCCGGGCAGAAATGGCCGGGCGCCAGCGAGAGCGGGCTGTCGAAGCTGTCCGCGGCGTACGACGATCTGGCCGAGGGATCCGTCAGCTCCGCGCCCGCCGCGGGCGCGGCCACGCGCGTCCTCCTGGACGGGTGGATCTCACCCGCGACCGCGAACTTCGTCACCAGGGCCACCTTCCTGTACGGCCACGAGGGCGGGCTGTCCGGGGTGTCCGGGAACGCGCGGGCCTATTCGCAGCAGGCCAGCAACTTCGCCGTCGAGACGCAGTACTCCAAGCTCTCCGTCAACGTGGCCTTCTGGGTGACGGTCGTCGCGATCGCGATCGCCCTCTTCGTGGCCTTCTTCACCGCCGGCTCCTCCACCGCGATCATCGGGCCGTACGCGGCGGGGGCCCGCGCGGCCATCACGCGGATCCTCGTCAGGCTCATGACCCTGGGCGGCAGGGAACTGAGCGTGACGCAGCTGGCCAGGGTGACCGCGCTCAGCGGCGCCACCGGGCGCGGCCTCATCGCCAGGCTGCTGGTCTCGCCGATCGGCCGGGAGCTGATCGAGGAGATCGGCGAGGAGTTCTTCATCGACGCGGCCGCCCAGTACCAGCAGCGCGAGATGGGCACCGTCCAGGACTGGAACTGGGACAAGTCCGCCGCCTCGATCATCGGCGCGGGCAGCGGCGCGGTCTTCGGCACGGCGCTGGCCGGGCCCATGTCCCGCGTCACCAGCCACGTGCCGGGATTCGCGGGCCGCGCCCTGACCACGGGCCTGACCAACACGATCGCCTCCCCGGCCGGCAGCTTCATCGCCAACGGCGTGGTCTACGACCAGTGGCAGAACCCGTTCACGACCGATTCCCTCCTGGGCGGCTTCATGGGCGGTGCCGGGCGCACCGGGACGATCAGCCCGTTCAACCCCGAGGTCTACACCGCGCTGGCCCATCCGGTCACCTCTCTCGCCTCCGCGTACGACATCGCCGCGCACACCGACGCCGTCCGCGCGGCGGGTGGCCCGCCAGGGGGCACGGCGGACGGGAACACGACGGGCGGCGGCCCCACGAACGGCGGCCCCCAGCCCGGCATGCCCGCAAACGTGCGCCAGCCGGATCCCGCGGCGCCCGCCACCGTGAGGTCCGGCGGGCCGGCGACCGCACCGGCGGCCCCGAGGCCCGACGCTCCTGCGACCCCGAGGCCCGACGGCAGCCGGGACGGCGACGGCCGGCGCGCTCCCTCCGCGCCGGAGCCGGACGCGGCCGATCGCCGGCGGGGCTCCAGGGACGACGGTCCCGACCAGGCGGACCCACGTACGGCGGCTCCCGACCAGGACGACGCCGCGCCGCAGTCCCCGCCGGCGGGACAGGCGCCGGACGGCACCACCGCGCCCGACGCCAACCCGGCCCAGCCGGACAGCGACCCCGCCCAGCCCGACGCCAACCCCGCGCACCCGGACAACAGCGGCCAACCCGACGCCGACCCGGCACACTCCGACAACAGCCCCGCCCAGCCGGACGGCCAGACCGTGCCCGACGCCCAGGCTGCGCCCGACGGCCAGACTGCGCCCGACGCTCAGGTTGTGCCCGACGCCCAGGCCGCGACCGGCTCGACGCAGCTCGCCGACGACGGCTCCGGGCACCCGGTCACCTCCCTCGACGGGGCGGCCCCCGCTGGCCAGCCCGTGTCCGCCGCCACCCGGGCCCGTACGGCGCTGATCGGCGCGCTCACCACGAACTTCCCCGACGCGGTGATCGGCCCGGAGGGCGACCTCCTCATCTCCACCGCCGAGGGCGTGCGCGTGATCTCTGCGGCCACCATGGGCCGCGTCCGCTCCGCGCTGGACATGCGGGCCGAGGAGGTCTCGGACCTCGCGGACCTGCAGGCCGAGGCCACCGCCCTGCTGACGGTCGCCCAGGCCGGGGAGCCGGCCGCCCCCGCGGCGGCCGCCCCTGCGGCGGCGGCCCCGGCACCCGACGAGGGCCCCGCCGCACCGGCGTACACGAGCAAGCCGGGGACGGTCACGTCGCGGCCGATCGCCGGCACCAGGTACGTGACCGACGGCCGCCAGGGCCCGGACCTGGACCTCGACGAGGTGCGGAGCTCGATAGGAAACTGGCTCGCCCGCCACTTCCTCGACCAGGGCGTCAAGCGCTTCACCTGGTCGACGGATTCGGAGGGCCGCCGGACGCTGGCGGTCCACACGGAGACGGACGGCGTCCACCACTTCCGCCCCGTCATCGGCGGCCTGCCCTCGGATCTGATGGGCCAGACCGAGATCAGATCGGGCAGGAGCCCGGACGAAGCCCACGTGGTGCACTTCAACCCCCGCGTGGACTCCGACCAGCTGTCCAGGGTCTGGCTGCATGAGATCACCGACACACTGCAGGAAGTGCGGTCGGCCGGCGAGGGCAGGCGGCAGGGCTTCCTACGGCGCCGGCGCGGCGGCGAGGCCACGCAGGACGCGTGCGTCCCCGCCTTCTACAACGAGTTGTCGTTGCTGGCCGGGAAGTGGCATCAGGCCCAGACGCTCCCGGAGAAGCGGCTCCTCGCCGTCGACATCGACGGCGTGGCGCGCAAGCTGAGCGAACGCGGTCACACTCCGCCCCTGCCGCCCTGGGCGCCCGGACAATCCACCCGGCCGAGCCACGCCCCGGCCTTACCCGGCGAGCACCCGTCCACCCAGGAGGTTCAGGACGTCATCAACGCGCTGATCGAGGCGGAGCATGCGCTCCAGAAGCAGATCAACGCCAAGAAGGACAGCGCGAAAGAGGCAGGTAAGGAGGCCCGCAAGGCCGCGCGGGACTCGGTGCAGGCGCGGATGCAGCACGACCAGGGCCGGTCCGTGCGGGCCCGCACGGCGCGGAAGGAGATGCGGAAGCACCTGGCCACGCAGCGGCGGCACTCCAGGATCGCGCAGGCGTACGCCCCCGCGCTGGCGGAGGCGACGAAGGCGCGGAAGACCTACGAGCAACTGCTCGCGGCGATGAACCAGCCAGGAGGGCCCACCCGGCCAGGAGAGGTCGGCATGGCCGCCATCGCCCGGTCGCTGGAGGCCGAGGCCAGGCGGCATCACAAGGGCTATCTGGACGCGCTGGCCGAGGCGCTGCCGCACAAGGACAGCCTGTCCACGGCCATGCCGACGGGCCGGCTCGCCCACCTCAACGCGCTCACCACCGCCGTCAACGAGATGCTGGAACGCAACGAGATCGGCCACCAGTTCACCCCGGACGAGCTGGAGCGCGCCCTGCGGGCCGACTTCCACAAGATCGTCTCCGACGGCGCCGTGCTGCGCGTCGGCCGCGGCGACAGGGCGGCGGAAGTGCGGGTCAGGCTCTCACTCGCCGACCTCGTCGAGGTGCTCGACCCGGGCGTCAAGGCATCGGAGATGATGGTCGGCCTGTTCTTCCAGGCGGGCCGCACGGTCACCGCCACCGAGTCGGGCAGCGGCGGGATGAACGTCGGCTTCGACAGCTCCGTCCTGGCTCAGCTCCTGGCCGAGGGCGAGGTGCCCAGGACGCTGGTCGAGCTGCTCGGGGTCGGCGTCGGGGTCGCCGCCGGGCGCAACTGGTCGGCGACGGGCGGCGCGGGGATGTACGCGCAGGGCGGCTCCGTCGCCGACAACAGGAGCGAGTCGCTGCTGTTCGACGCCGCCGCGACGTGGACTGTCGAGATCCGCACCGGGCAGGACGAGAGCTGGCGGGACACCACCGTGGTGAATTCCGGCAAACCCGGCGATTCCGCCGCGCAGCGGATATGGGTCTCGCACTCCTTCACCGACCAGCCGCCGCGGAAGCTGGCCTGGATCGACGACGACAAGCGGGACCCGAAGCTCCCCAACCACGTGCTCACCAGCATGGACGGCTTGGAGGGGGCCCTCGACGAGATCGCGGCGACGCTCGGCGGGGAGTACACCAAGGTCGGCGCCGTCCCCCACGACCAGCTGCGCACGTTCGTGACCGACGAGCTGCCCCACCGGCTGCGCGATGCCGCCAACAAAAAGCTGGAGCGGACCTTCACCAGGAACGGCAAGCCGCACGCGAAGGTAACCGCCAAGAGCCGGGTCGTGCTCGTGGAGAGCGAGCCGCTGGGCGGGACGACCGCGGACGAGTGGGAGGAGGAGGTGCTCGTCGACTTCGTCGCGACCCCGGGCGGCGCGTCATCCGGCGGGTCGCTGGAAGCGAGTGCCTCGGCCGGGTTCAAGCATGACGCGCTGCAGGGGGTCGGCGTCGGCGACTATCATCCCACCATCGGGCCGCAGGTCAGAGGCTCCCGGTCGGCGTCGCGGTCCTACTCGTCCACCGCCAACAAGCAGGCCATCCACCCGAGCGTGCACAGGAAGACCAGCCACAAGCAGAGCTACCGGCTCGTGGTGGTGACCACGTTCACCGTGGAGTTGATCGGCAAGCCGCCTGTCAAGCTGCGGCCGGTGCGCAGTGAGGCGGTGGTCAGCATGCGGGAGTCGGCCGCCTACCGCTTCGGCCTGCCCGTCGATCGCGCGGCGCTGATGTACAAGAACGGGCAGCCGCTCCTCGACGCGGACGGCAACCAGGTGCTGCGCGGCGACATGAATCCCGATCCGCCGCCGGGGCGCAAGCCCGAGCTGCCCGTGTGGCTCGGCGACGGCCCGGGACAGATGCGGGGCGCCGGCCCCGCCCTCGTCCAGGACATCGCCGGGCTGGACGACGTCAGGGACAAGGTGATGGACGACCTCGCCGAGCGGGGGATCATCCCGAAGATCGTGGACGGAGTGCCGCAGTACTCGTCCAACCTGCTCGCGCGCGCCTCCCAGGTTCTCAACGCCCAGGAGGTCGAGGAACAGCTGTCCGAACACCGGATCAGGTCCGCGTACGACTCGCTGGCCCAGGACGGCATTCAGGTCGACCTGATGATGCACGGCCTGAACAGCGCGCCGGAGCACTACGTGCTGCACCTGTCGCTGAAGCAGGACTTCGACGACGTGAAGTACCTCGGGCACACGGATTCGGAGACGGTGGTCAACCTCGAAATCGGCTCCGACACCTCGGCCCAGGGCACGAGCAGGTCCAGGACGTACGGGGGCGGTGCCTCCGTCAGCGAGAGCGACGGCCCCGACCAGGGGCACGACGGCCTGTCGCACGAGGTGGGCGTCAACGCCGGCGGCAACCGCACCCGTACGGCGGGCTCGAGTGACGGCGACACGGTCAACGTGGTGCCCATCCTGCACGAGAGCACCGACTTGGTCGCGGGCTTCTCGGTGCGCCACGACATGATCGCCAAGCTTGTGCACGACGGGAATACGACCACCCTGGCGTCCGAAAGTGGTAGGGCCAAGCTGCTGTTCGCGGCGGACCACCTTCCTCCGGACGACGGATCGGAGCCCCAGTCCATCGGCAAGATGTCGCGGAAGGTGCTGTCCAGGGCGAAGCTCATCCACTTCGACACGCACGGCAGTCTGGAGTCCGCGGCGAAGCAAGTGCTGCCGAGAGGTATGCGCGAGGATTCGGTGGCGTACCAGATGATCAAGGCGACCCTGGGCGTGCGCAATCTCGTCGCCCACCCCAGGACGCTGATGAGGATGCTCACCAGCGGTCTCGGGATCCGCACCCGGGGAATGCCCACCCGCTCGTCGCTGACGGTGCGGGGCGAGGTCGGCGACACGGATGTGGTGGGCGTCGTCGACCAGGTGAACGGCGACATCCTGTTCGGGCTCGGCAGCGCCGGCGTGTCCTGGGGCGGGTCGTCCGGCGTGTCCGCCGGCGCCTCGACGAACGTCTCCGACCTCGACGACGGCGGCACGTCGAACGACGGCGGCAAGCTCTCGCTGCCTTCCCGGTCGGGAGGCACCTCCCAGTCCACGTCGATCCTCGACATCTGGGGCACCGAGGAGCTCACGATCTTCTTCGGCCGCCAGTACGTCTTGCGTGCCAACGTGGACCTCACCCTCACCGGCTCGGAGAACGCGGCGCACGCGTTGCCGCTGGGGGACCGGGTCCCGCTCGGCGAGAACGGCGAGGCCCCGGCACAGGGCACCGGGCTGTTCCTGCTTCCCGAGGAGGAGGCGCTGCAGCTGTACGCCGAAGGCGAGCTCCCGCTGCCGGGTGCCCTGGTGGCCGACGCCATCGAGCGGTTGCTCAACGGCAGCCTGCCCCTCGACCCGATCCTCGCCGTGCCCGTGGTCCAGCGGTACGTCATGGACGTGGCCAAGGCGCGAAGGGCCGGCGAGGACGTGGGGTACGCCGACCGCACCCCCCGGCGGGCGCTGGCCGCCAAGCTCCAGGAGCTGACGGGCCTTGGCCCGAAGGCGACCACGGCCCGGCAGGCGAACGAGGAGAAGCAACTCGACCAGACGCTGAGCGAGGCGGCGGACCTGATCGAGCGCTCCAGGGATGTCGTGGTGTCGCCGTCGAACGAGAATGGGATGGGCCTGGGCTCGACGGAATCGCTCGAACTGACCGACGAACAAGGCAATCCCATCGACTTCACGGACGCCGTGCTGAAAGCCGTGGGAGCCGCCGCCCCCGAGGCGGTGGACGGGAGCTCGACCCTGGCTGAGGAGCTGAGCGTCAACTTCTCCCAGGATGCCGTGAAGATCCACGTTCCCGGCATGTTCTCGGCGCGCGGCTTCCAGAAGAGCTACCACGTGCGGACGGGCTCCCAGGTCGGGCACACCGAGGAAGTGACGGTCACGACCCGGCTGGTGTACGGCAAACCCGACGACTCCCGCAAGGCCACCTTGCTCTCGCGCTTCAAGCAGGCCGGGGTCATCATGCAGCGCTACCGCTACACCGACCTGTCGCACTCCGAGTCGTACAACGGCTCCTACTCCGCGGGCATGGACTACAGCAGTTCGGACCAGGGCGACGGCCGCGGGGCCGGCGTGTCGACGGACCGGGGCCGCTCTTACACGGGCTCCACCAACCAGCAGGGCACGCGGCTGCAGCGGCTAGCCCGGTTCAACGGCATCAACCGGGTCAAGCAGAAGCCCACGCTGGTCATCGAGGTCACGCGCACGCCGGTGCGTGGAGGCAAGATCCCGGCCAAGGCCCGGCGGGCGGCGGACAAGCTCCGGCGCAGGCCCCCCTCCACCTACACGGTCAAATACGACGCCACGCTCGTGCGGCGCATCCCGATCGGCATGGTTCGGCCCGCCGACGAGGATCCGGGGCCGGTCGTCATGATGTCCGATCCCCGGCAGGTCGAGCTGCACCCCGGCTTCTTCACGGACGCCCTGTGGGAGGACCCGCGTAAACCCAGCCTTTTCGACGTCGTCACCGCGCAGCTGACGAAGATGCTGGGCGCCAAGACGGTCACGGAACGCCTGTCCGAGATAACCAAGCGGCTGTCCCTGGAGGCGCTGCTGACCGGGTTCGAACGGATGACGGGGCCGGGCGGCGACATCGTCGTGCGGGTGGCCAGGCAGAAGTTCAAGGACCAGGGCGCCCAGGTCAGGATTCGGGCCCGCATGTCGGACTTCACCATCCTCGCCGGCCCGTTCGAGGCGGAGAAGGGCGAGGTCGACAGGACGGCCAACGCGCAGAACGTGACGGTGTCCCGCGGTCGCGCGGTGCCGGTCGGCGAGAGCGGCAGCATGAGCGACGGCCAATCGGGGCTCAACGGCGGCGTGCGGGCCGGGGAGCAGGCGTCCGAGAGCGTGACCGACCACCACGGAGGGCGCCGCGAGCGCACCAAGTCCGAGAAGAGCAGCCAGGCCTACACCGTCCGGCTCAGGGTGGACTACGACTTCACCTTCGAGCACGTGGCGCGGCGGCGGAACGGCGACGAGCGCGTCGTCGGCGACCCGGTCCACCTGCCGGGCGCCAGCAGCGGCTGGGTGGACGTGACGCTCTTCGAGGAGGAGATCGAGGAGCTGCGCGCCCGGGTGGAGGCGAACGTGCGGCTCACGCCCCTCGTTGATCAAGGATGGCCGAAGTTCAAGTTCGTGCCGGCCCAGGGCCGCGAAGGGCTGATCCAGGTCCTGCAGGACGCGCGCCTGGCCGCCCGCGAACGCGGTGCGGTGGCCCGTGTGGCGGTCCGGGAGGCGGACGGCCTCCACCGTTACCTGGCCGCCCCTGACGGCTCGCTGCACAGCGAGACCCCCGACGGCGGGTTCGCCGAGGCGTTCGCCACCCTCTCCCCCGCGGTGCTGGACGCCGCCGACCAGGCCGGCCTCGATCTGCGCGACGTCTTCATGAACTCCGAGAACCCCGGCACCTTCTCCCATCAGGTCAAGGCAGAGCTGATGGCGCGTGGCGTCTTCGCGCTCGACACCGCCAAGCCGGCCTGGCCTGCCGACCGGGAAGAGGAGAACCAGCCGGTGGGCGGAAGCGTCGCCCAAGGGGTGACCATGTCGGATCCCGCGATCGAGGGCACGCCCTTCAGCCGGTCGGCCCGGCCCGACGGGGTCCCCGACCTGACCCTGGACGAGCTGCGCGGCCAGAACATCACCCTCGGCGACCTGGGCGGCGCCGCCGCGCACGTCGCCTGGCACGGCGACGTGGTGACCGTCCAGGTCCCCACCGCGCCCGACCAGCACGTCCGCGTGCTGATCGGGGAACCGGGCGAAGGGCTAGACGCCTCCACCGAGTTGCGCGCGGGCACGCCGGACGACCCGCACATCATGCGCTTCTGGCCGCGCGTGCACCCGGACGTGGTGTCGTCGGTCCTGGTGCACGAGCTCTCGCACGTCCTGCAGGAGACGCTCGCCGCGTCGTCGGGCGCGCCGCAGGGCGTGATCAGGACCTCCTTGTCGGAGCACCAGGCCGAGGGCACCGACTACTGCCTGCTCCCCCGCCTGAACGAGCACGCCCACCTGTCGCGCAAGTGGCACGCGACCTCCGACCCGGCCACGCGCCTGCGCCTGGCCGAGGCGATAGACGCCATCGCGGCCGACCTCGAACGCCGCGGCCACACCCCACCCGCGCCGCCGTGGGGAACGGGCCCGCGGGCGCCGGCCGCCCCTCAGCCGCTGGGCCGGATCGCGAGGCTGCTCAACGGGGGAGGCCCCGTGGGGCTGGACACCTCGCCGGCCGGGCTCGGCAGGCTGGCGCAGACCGCCGGCGTCGCCGAGGTGGCTCCGGCGGGACCCGCGGGCGAGTTCACGGTGTCCACGAGGAGCGGGACCTTCACAGTCGCGCTGGCCGACGCCGCGCCGGGCGCCACGGACGTGACCGTCGACTCGCGTGAGCGGGGACGGCTGGCGCTTCGGGTGCCCGCCGACGGAGGCGGGCGCGGGATCGTCGCGGTGGCCGAGCAGATCGCCGCGCACGCGGCCGCGCTGGACGGCCGCCCGGCGGGCGGGGTGGCCGACGCCGCGACGCTCGCGCGGCTGCGCGGGCTGGCCCGCGCGGCATCCGAGGGCGAGTGGAGCGGCGCGGCCAAGGCGCTGCGTGCCGAGGCGGCTCGGGCCGGCCTCGCGCCCGGCCAGGCCGGGGCCGCGCCCCGGTTGCTGGCGCTGGCGCGGGCGGGCGAGCTCTCCCCTGCCGACGTCACGGCGATCCGCGGCCATGCGACGCTGCCGGAGACGGCCGCGGCCAGGGCCGTCGAGCGCGGCGCGGCGCTCATGGGCGCCCGCGTCCACGACCACGGCTCGGGCCTGCTGGACATCGTGATCCCCGGCCGCCCGCCCATCTCCGTCGAGGTACGGTCCGCCCCGGTGGACGGCACTGCGGGTGACCCGCAGCCGGGCATGCTGACCTTCCAGGTCGACGGCCACCTGACGATCGGCGCGAACGAGCGGGCCGCCGCCGCGACTGCCGCCGAGGCGGTCGCCCGTACGCTGGGCGCGACGGCCGCCGGCGACCACGCGGCCCTGGCCGAGCTGAACGAGGCCGTGCGCCAGGCACGCGCGGCCACCACCCGCCAGCGGCCGGCCCGGCTCGGCGTGCTCCACGACCTGCTCGCCACCACCCGCCCCCAGGTGTGGCAGCTCATCCCGCAGCCGCTGGCCGCCGAGCTCACCACGCTGGCGGACGGCGCGCGTCCCAAGGACTGGCCGACGTACATGGACCGCCTGCGCACGCTCGCCAACACGACCGGCTGGTACCCGCCGGAAGAAGAGAACTGCCGGTGCCCCGCCGACGGGCCGTGCGAGTGCGGCCTGCGCGACGGGCAGGCACCGGCAGCGGCGCGCACGATGGCGGTGTGACCGGGATCGCGCGTTCCGGCATGATGGGACTCCCGAGGAGAGGACGGCTATGGCATTCGCGGTGGCGCGGACGAGGGATGAGGCGCATCTCTACCTCGACCTGCACCCGTGCACGTGTGGGTCGGTCGACACGACCTGGAACAGCGGGCTGGTAAGCGTCGAGGATGGGCTGGTCAACCGCTACTCCGGCGTGTGCGGGGAGTGCGGGACAGCCCGGGAATACCTGTTCGGCCTGCCGGAGCGTCCCGTGCTGCCCACCGGCTATCCGACGTTCGGCGGGGCGGAGCCGTCCGAGCTGCTCGACGCGGGCGAATGGTTGTGGGTGGCCGACCTGAGCGCGGGCAACGTGCCGGTGGACGACCGGGCCGAGGCCCGGCGCACGCTGCGGGTCGCGACCGCGGCGGTGGAGGAAATCGTCAAGTTCGTGCCGCCCGGGGCGGACGCGGTGCCCGACGACGGGTTCTGGTCCGAGCGCGGGCAGCAGATGCGGGCGGCCGACCCCGGCAGGTTCCAGCTCGACCGGTTGCTCGTCGTCAGGGACACCTACCAGGACCTGGCGGGCCGGCATGCCTGAGCGCGGTCTGGCCCGTTCCCTCGTGGAGGCGTACGTCTACTTCGACCTGGTGGCCGACGGCGGTGAGGCGGGCGCGTCGCGCCGGGCGGTCGTCGAGGAGGACGCCGAGGGCTGGGTGGTGCGGCTCGGCGACACGGAGGTCCTGGTTCCCGAGGAGGCCGAGGTCGTGGCGAGGCAGGCGGGGCTGATCTTCGGCACCGGCCTCTCCGAGCTGATCGACCCCGGCCAGTGGGTGCTCATCGCCGCCACCTACGCGAGCCGGGCTCTGGAGGGCGCGCTGTTCTTCGCCGCGGACCCCTCGGACCCCGAGGAGTTCGGCAAGATCGAGACCGACTGGCGCTTCGCCGCCGACGCCGTGGCCGAGGCGCTGAAGTTCTTCCCCGGCGGCGCCGCCGAGCTCCCCCCTGACGACTTCTGGAGCGAGATGGGCAGGGCGTTGCGGGAGTCCGAGCCTCATCGCCTCACCAGGCAGAAGCTGGAGAGCGATCTCGCCTTCTACCGCCAGAGCCTGGACGACTTCCGCCACCTGCACAACGGCTGACCCCGGGAGGGGTTGGTCAAACGATTGATTTCCCAGCGCGATGGAGTTACGGTCGGCGAAAACTGTCATATTTTATCGATTGAGGGATAAGTTGCGCCGCAGTCGAATCAGAAGTGTGCTGGTTGTCCTGGTCGCGGCCTTACCGGCGACCGCCGCGACGGAAGCCCTGGCCACAGCCGCCCCGCTTACCGTGTACGTGTCACCGGACGGCAGGGACGGGGCCCACGGCACCCGGCAGGACCCGTTCGCGACCGTCGAGCAGGCCCGCGACGCGCTGGCGGGCCGGACGAACGCCCGCTCCCCCGGGGTGGTGCGCATCAGGGGCGGCGTCTACCGGACGTCCAGCACCATCCAGCTCAGCGGAAAGCGCAACTCCTACGTCACCTATGCCGCCTATCCGGGCGAGCGGGTGGAGTTCGCCGGGGTCACCACGCTCTCGCCGGAGAAGTTCCGCAGGCTGGGCGACGTCCCGGCGGGCGAGGCCAAGTGGTCGTCGAGGTCGCGGGTCCGGGACTCGGTGTACGGGAACGTCCACGTCTACGACCTGGGCGCCGAGGGCATCCCGGCCGGGCGGCTCAACAAGAACGGGTTTAACTGGAAGCCGCAGCCGTACGCACCCGAATTGATCACCGACGACGTGGCGCAGACGCTGGCGCAGTACCCGAACGGCGGCGAGAAGCTGGACCGCGCCGACCTCACCGTCAAGGAGGCGCCGAAGGGCGCCCGCGACTACTTCTCGGACAAGACCGCGGACGGCACCACCATGCCCTACGAGGACATGCTGAAGCTGCCCGGCCCCGCCTACACCGCCGTCGACCCCGCGCTCAAGGAGCGCTCCGCCGCGTGGGCCCCGCCCGGCGGGACGCCCGACAACACGAAGTACGAGACCGACGGCTGGCTGTCCGGATATTTCGGCAACAACTATGCCAACGACCGCGTACGCATCGACTCTGTCAACGGCGACGAGCTCAGGACCCGCTACCCCACGATGTACGCCGCCACGGACAAATGGACGTCGTTCGTGGCCCAGAACGTGCTGAGCGAACTGGACGCCGAGGGCGAGTACTACATCGACCGCTGGAACGGCGGCGACGTCCTCTACTACTATCCGCCCGGCGGCACGGTCGAGGGCAAGCGGATCAGCCTGACCTCCTTCGACGCCCCGTTCTTCACGCTGGAGAACGTCAAGGGGGTGACGCTCAAGGGGCTGCGGCTCAACGGCACGACCGGCACCGGCGTACGCCTGCTCGACGCGGAGTCGTGCACCGTCGACGGCCTGGAGATCCTCAACGTCAGCATGGACGCGGTCGCGATCGGCGAGGCCAACGACGCGATCACGGCCATCGCCGAATACCGCACCAGCCGGGGCGGCCACCGCAACCGGGTGGTCAACAGCAGGCTGCACGACCTGGGCGGCGGCGGGGTGTTCACGGCCGGCGGCGACCGCGACTCGCTGGAGCGCGGCGACCACGTCGTGGAGCACAACGAGATCTACGACTTCTCCAAGCTCGCCACCTACACCCCGGCGGGCTACCTGTACGGAGTCGGCAACACCTTCAGGTACAACAACGTCCACGACGCGCCGCACATGGCCATCCAGATCATGGGCAACGACATGGAGATCAGTCACAACAGGTTCGAGAACCTCGTGACGCACGCCTCGGACCAGGGGGTGATCTACGCGGGCCGCGACTACACGTACCTGAACAACGTGATCTCCTACAACCTCTTCAGGAACGTCGGACCGGCCGGCAACCAGGCCGTCTACATGGACGACGGGATGTCGGGGATGGTGATCCACCACAACTTCTTCGACAAGGCCCAGCACGGCCTGTTCTAGGGCCTGTACGGAGTTCAGATCTTCAGATGGGTTGAAGGCTTCGGATCCACAAGATGGCTCCGCGTAGGTGAAGGCCGGCGAGGTAGCTGTCGG
>NZ_JBITHZ010000021.1:64016-204091 GCF_044458585.1 Nonomuraea sp. NPDC050451 | reverse complement strand
GACATGATCCACATTCCCCCGAATGCTGTGTGGTTGATCTTTACCTTCGATCATCTACCCAGAGTGATCATTTCCACACTTAGAGTGATACCCCCGCACCGACCCTCGCCAGCTCAGATCGTGACGAGCGGAAAGGGTCCAGGGCGCCCCAGTCGCCAGTCCGCTCGGCGGTGGTCGGCCAGCATTGGCCCGCTCTGCGGCGGCCCAGTCGCCATTGGCCCAGTCGCCATTGGCCCACTCGGCGGTGGTCGGTCGTCGGCAGTGCGCTGGCGGTGGCCAGTTGTCGGCGAGTGCGCTAGCGGTGGCCAGCCGGCAGTGCGTCCTGTGGTGGTCCATTGCGTTTCGGTGTGTCTGGTCGGTGCCGAGGTCGCGTGTTCGGGCGTATGGCATGGTTGCGCTCGTCCGCTGGTTGGCGATGGGCGTCGGTGTTGCCGTTTCGGGGGGTCGCGTTAAATTACTCCTCGTTACTAAGGGTTATCGCGGGCTTGTGGGATCAAAAGGTGACGCCAGCGTTCGGCCGTTTGGAGCATGTCCTCGCCGGTACGTCGAAGGAATTCGCCCACGAATTCACAGCGTGCGCCGGCGGGTGTCGTGGCGCCCAGGATGCGAGCCCCGTTGCGGGCGGTCTCGGCCAGCAAGAAGTTTCGCTGGGCGCTTGCCAGAAACGACCGATACCAAACGTTGTTGTCGACGCTGTACAGCTCGCGGCGCCACCGCGGATCCCGGTCGCGTCTGATCAGCTCCTGGTCCTCGAGGTAGGCGATGGCGGTGGAGATCGAGGCCGGGCTGACCTGCAGGCGCTGGGCGAGGTCCTTGGCCGTGAGCGCGCCGGTGTCGGTGGTGTAGAGGCAGGCCAGGACCCTCGATGCCATCCGTTGCAAGCCCGTGTGTACCAGGATTTCGACGAGGTGCTCCGCGAATTCGCGTATCTCCTCGGGGTCGCGGCCGTACGCCGTGTTGGTGGCCAGTGGCGCTGATCGCGGGGTCTGCTTGCGGCGGCGGGCGCGTCGTTCGGTCGCCTGATGAGCCCGGTCGGCCCGGTACGTTCCCAGGCCCCCGTTGCGGCTGACCTCCCGGCTGACGGTGGAGGTCGGTCGGCCCAGGCGCCGGGCGATCTCGGCGTAGCCGAGCCCTTCCGCCAGGCCTGCGGCGATGTCCCGGCGGTCCTGTTGGGTCAGCCTGCCTCCCGGCATTGGCACTCGCCTCCTGGGGCTCTGTCCCTGCGATCTGATGGGTCCCAGTATTGCGTTCGATTGCATTCCATTGCAATAGCAGTGAGCTTGGGAGTTGCATTCAGCTTCAGGTTTATTGCAATCTTCATCCCTATCTAGCTGCATAAATGCACGATTCTCCGGCTCTGGCTCATTGACATAAAGCTAAATGCAACGTAGCTTTTGGGTTCGACTAAACACGTACTATCGCGAATGGAGGGATGGTGGGAGTCCTTGTTCATGCGGGTGTCCGGCGGGCGCTGGACGAGGGGGCCGTGCCCCTCGCCGACGTTAGTGACGATCACGACAGGGAGTGCGGCACAGCAGGGGCCACCGACGTCACGACCGGTCGTGAGCGCGGCTCCGAGGCACGGTTCGGCTTCGGGAGCATCCCGGGTCGTTCGCAGCGACCGTGGTGCCGTTGACGCCGTTGACGCCGTTGACGCCGTTGACAGAGGTGACGGAAGGCGCAGATGACGAGGTGACGGAGGTGAGGTGACGGAGGTGATGAGCTGAGCCGGGTGACGCCGCTGGCGCTGCTGACGTTCGTGCTCACGTGGCTGGTGGCCGGCGTCGGCCTGGTGAGCAAGACCGCCGGGTCCACGGGCAGTGCCGCCCTGCCGCTGCGATTCCCACCCTTCCTCGGTAGTGCCATCGTCCCCCTGGAGTCCATGCCCGCTGGGGTGCGGTGGTTCGCCGAGTGCCAGCCGTTCGCCCCGATCATCGAGACGCTGCGCGGCCAGTTCACCCGAACGCCGGTCGGTGCCACCGGTCTCGTCGCCGTGGCCTGGTGGGCCGCCCTCGCGCTCGTCGGGTACGGCTGGGCGCGGGCGAGGTCCCCCCGCACCTGAGCGTTCAGCGTCGAGCGCAGCAGTTGGTCGAACGGACAGCGCCGTTGCTCGCGGCAGAACTCTGTCGAAGCGGCTCCCGGCCTGTCGTGGCTCCGCTGGTTGCGGATGAGTGCGGTGTCGAGGCGGTTCCTGGTGAGCCGTGGTGTCGCTGGGTGCGTGTGAGCGGTGCCGTCGAGGCGGTTCCCGGTGGGCCGTGGCTCCGCTGGTTGCGGATGAGTGCGGTGTCGAGGCGGTTCCTGGTGAGCCGTGGCGTCGCCGGTTGCACGTGAGCGGTGCCGTTGAAGCGGCTTCCGGCCAGTCGTGGCGTCGCCGGTTGCGCATGAGCAGCGCCGTCGAGGTGGCTCCCGGTGAGCCGGGACCTCGACGGACACGCGTGAGCAGTGCCGTTGAGGCGGCTGTCCGCGCAGGACAAGAAGCGGCGGACCTCCCCGCCGTGTCCCCAGTACTTGAGCGGCGCCGTCAGACCGCAGTGGTCCGGCGCGCAGAATCGGAAGGAAATCGACATGACCCTCACGGCCCCCACCAGCGTGACAGCGAGAGCGCTGGCGCCGGATCTGGCACGCGGCTTCATGCTGCTGCTGATCGCCCTGTCGCACGCGCCGGCGTTCGTCGGCGACTGGGACGCCGGGCCTGCCGCGCTCAACACCGCGGCGAAGTTCGTCAAGTCCCTGCTCGCCGACAACCAGGCCCGCGACATGTTCGTGTTCCTGTTCGGCTACGGGCTCGGGCAGTTGGTCCACAGCCAGGAGATCAGAGGGAGCGACTGGACCTCGATCCGGAGCCTGCTGCGACGCAGGGCGCTCTGGCTGATCGTCATCGGCTTCCTGAACACGCTGGTGCTCGTGCCCATCGACATCATCGCGGTGTACGGGCTGACCCTGCTGGTGCTCGCTCCCCTGGTGCGGGCGCGGGATTCGGTGCTGTGGTGGACGGGCCTGCTGACGCTCGTCCCCGCGACCCTCCTGCTGGCCTGGCAGAGCGTGGCGGCCCAGGCGAAGCCGGTGACCATGGCGGAGTTCATGGAGCCCACGTTCGCCGCGCACCTCGTCGCCGGCATCCCGTCCTGGCCGGTGGAGACCGCGATCTCCACCATCATGGTGGTGCCGGGCATGATGCTGGGCATCTGGGCCGCCAGGCGCCGGTTCCTCGACGAGCCCGAGCGGCACCTGCCGTTGCTGCGCCGCGCCACCGTGGTGCTCATCGGCGTGGCAGTGGCGGGCAGGCTGCCCGCGGCGCTGCTCGCGGCCGGTGGGTGGATGCCCACCTCGGCCCCTGTCAGCTGGGCGGTTGCCGTCGCGCACGATCTGACCGGGTACGCGGGCGGCATCGGCATGGCCGCCGCCGTCGGACTCGTCGCGGTCAAGGTCCGGGGCGGCCGGCTCACCACGGCTCTGGCGGCGCTGGGGCAGCGGTCGTTGACGTTCTACCTGTTCCAGGCCGTGGTCTGGGTGGTGCTCTTCTACCCGTTCACGCTGAACCTGCACGACGGCGTGAGCTTCGCCGCCACCTTCGGGATCGCCGTCGGGGTCTGGCTGCTGTCGATCGTGCTGGCCGAGTGGATGCGCGTCGTCGGCCACCGGGGCCCGGCGGAGGTGTTCCTCCGGCGGATGTCGTACGGCCGCCCCAAGCGGTGAGCCCGCGCCGGAAGCGCTGAGGCTGTCTGGCTGTGCGTGGAAAGGTGACCAGGGTGAGGTCGTCGACCAGTGGATGCCGCGGGCCATGTGGCTCCAGGAGCAGCGGGTACTGCCACCTGGAGCAGGCACGTTGCAGCGTGTCGACGGAATGAGAGGAAAGCATGAAATGTCGGATAACGTCCTGACACTTGCGGACGACCTCACCCTCAACCGTATGGGGTACGGCGCCATGCAACTGGCCGGCCCCGGCGTCTTCGGGCCGCCCGAAGACCGCGACCAGGCCATCGCCGTGCTACGCGAAGCCATCGAACTCGGGATCAACCACATCGACACCAGCGACTTCTACGGCCCCGCCGTGGTCAACGAGCTCATCAAGGAGGCCCTGCACCCGTACCCGGCGGACCTGCGCATCGTCACCAAGGTCGGCGCGCGCCGCGGCCCCAACGGGGAGTGGATGCCTGCTCAGGACCCCGCGGACCTCAAGATCGCGGTGCACGAGAACCTCCGGCACCTCGGCCTGGACGTCCTCGACGTCGTCAACCTGCGCGTGGTCACGCACGAGGGCACCACCGACGAGCCGCTCGCGGAGCGGTTCGGGGCGTTGGCGGAGTTGCGTGAGGAGGGCCTGATCCGCCACCTCGGCCTCAGCGCCGTCTCCGCGGCCCAGCTCACCGAGGCACAGTCCATCGCGCCCGTCGTCACCGTGCAGAACCTCTACAACGTGGCGAACCGGCAGGACGACGCCCTCGTCGAGCGGTGCGCGGCCGAGAACATCGCCTACGTGCCGTTCTTCCCCCTGGGCGGCTTCACCCCGCTCCAGTCGGACACGCTCCGGAACGTGGCCGCCCGCCTGGGCGCCTCGCCGCAGCAGGTCGCCCTGGCCTGGCTGCTGCAGCGCTCGGCCACGATCGTCCTCATCCCGGGGACCTCCTCACCGGCCCATCTCCGCGAGAACGTCGCCGCGGCCGACCTGGTCCTGCCCGCGGACGCGGTCGCGGAGCTGGACGCCATCGGCGCGGGGCTAAAGGACGAGCTTGAGTGAGGGCCGCTGGTCGGGCAGGCCGATCAGCTCGCGTACGCGGGTGATGGGCCAGGCCAGCTCCCGGGCGAGGGTGGCGGCGGTCAGGTCGCTCTCGCGGGTGGCCAGGTCGAAGGCGTGGGCGAGCAGGACCGGCTGCTCGCCGGGGTAGCCGGAGACGGGCTCGTTGGTGAAGCCCGGCTGGTCGCGCAGGGCGGCCAGGCGCTGGTAGGCGCGGCCGGCGGCGGAGTCGGAGATCAGCCCGGTCTCGCGGCACCGGTAGAGCAGCGAGTCGACCGACACCCCCCATGTCCGCCGCAGCTCGGCGAGCTTGCGCAGGTCGGCCCGCTGCGGCAGCTGCGGCAGGATGCTGTCGCGCGGCGTGAGGAACTCGGCGGCGAACGCGTCGGCCTCGCGCTCCTGATGGCTGTCGCCCGCCGCGGTGTCGCCGTGCAGGACGAGGTGGCCCAGCTCGTGGGCGGCGGTGAAGCGGTGGCGGTAGATGTCGTCGAACCGGTTGGGGGTCAGCACGACGATCGGCCGCGGCAGGCTGGAGGTGGAGAACGCGTCGACGGTGACCGCGTCGGGGTCGTGGCGGGGGAAGGCGACGACGATGCCGTGGGACTCCATGTGGCGTACGAGGTGGCTGACCGGGCCGGTGCCGAGCCCCCAGTGGGCCCGCAGCGCGCGGGCCGCGCCCGCCGGGTCGCGCGGCAGCGACGAGTGCATCTCGCCGCCCGCGAACCCGGGCAGGTCGACGGCCGGCAGCTGGACCCGCTTCTCCAGCGCGTACGTCAGCTCCCACACCTGCTCGACGAAGGCCACGGCCTTGGCCCGCTGGTAGGCGCGGGTGGAGCGCAGGCTGCGGAAGTGGGCCATGGAACCGTCGAGCTTGCCGTGCGGCCGTCCGGGCAGGAAGAACGCCATCGGCACGGCCAGCGCCTCGGCCAGCAGCGGGACCAGGTCGGGGCGCGGGCGGGTGACGCCCGCCTCGTATTGCCCGACCGCGGCGGGGGAGACGCCGAGGAGCTCGGCCACCTCCTTCTTGGTGAGCGCGGCCAGGTGACGGGCCTGGGTGAGGCGGGTGGCGTCGAACGCGTCGGCGACGGCCTGCGGGGTCGGCGTGCCGGTCTTGAACTCACTCACCGCCGGCGGCTTCTGCCCTGGTGATCGGTACGGCCTCGCTGACGGGCGCCGTGAGCCGCCCGGCCCCCGTGCGGGGGTTGAGCGACGGGGTGGGCAGGACGCCCTGGTCGAACGCGGCCGGCTGCGCCTCGCCCTGCCCGGCCGCCGTCGCGTCCTGAGCCAGGGGGATCGGCTCGCACACGTGCCAGCGCAGGCTCCCGGTGCGGTCGAGCAGCTCGGCCTCGCCCCACCAGGCGTCGAGCAGCCCCGCGTGCGCGTTGCAGGCGTAGGCGATCAGCACCAGGCCCGTGTCGTCGGGCAGGTCGGACAGCGCCTCGGCCACCGGCACCGCCTGCGGCGCGAGGTCGTGCAGCGAGAGCTGCCGCATCCGCGGCTCGGGCCCGAACCGGTTGAACAGCGCCTGCACCAGCGCCGACGGCCGGCCCTCGCCGATGCGCGCGCTCATCACGCTGATCGAGCGGTCCTTGGCATAGCGGAACGGGAACAGCAGCTTGCCGTCGAGCACCACCAGCTCGTGGGGGGACCCGGCGGGCTTGATGATGCGCACGTCGCCCATGTCCTCGAACGCCTCGGCCAGCGCCTCGAACTTGCGTGACATGAGCGTGAACCCGAACGGGTGCGTGTGCTCGGTCTGCGCGGCCGTCTGGGCGTCGCGGGCGTTGTCGAGCGCGACCGACAGCGCCTCGGCGATCGCCTGTCTGATCGCCGGCACCCGCTGCCCGAACGTGTCACGGGCCCACTGCGACTCCAGCATGCGCCGACCTCCGAACGCTCTGCCCGGCGGCGACCGGGGACCGGAGCCGCTTCAGTTTCCAACATCATAGACCCGCCACGACTTCACGAAGCCACTCCGCCGACACGCGCGTGTCGCCCGGCTTTTGTAACTCCTGCGCACTTGCGTGACAATGTTCCGAGTCTGACGGGAAGAGGCCTGCGCGTGACCAAGTGGACCGTGAACTGCTCGATCCTCTACACGGAGCTGCCCCTGCTCGAACGCCCGGCCGCGGCGGCCGCCGACGGATTCTCGGCGGTGGAGTTCTGGTGGCCGTGGCCGGTGGCCGTCCCCGCGGACCGGGACGTGGACGCGTTCGTCCGCGCCGTCCAGGACGCCGGGGTGCGGCTGACCGGGCTCAACTTCTTCGCCGGTGACATGCCGGGCGGCGACCGCGGGCTGGTGTCGTGGCCGGGGCGTTCGCGAGAGCTGCTGGACAACGTCCCCGTGGTGGCGGCCATCGGGGAGCGGCTCGGCTGCCGGGCGTTCAACGCGCTCTACGGCAACCGGGTGGACGGGGTCGCGGCGCAGGAGCAGGACGAGCTGGCGGTCGAGATGCTGGCGGCCTGCGCCCGGGGCGTGACCGGGACCGTGCTGCTGGAGCCGGTCAGCGGCGCGCCGCGCTATCCCCTCCTGACGGCGGACGACGCCGTGGCCGTGCTCGACCGGCTGGGCGACGGGTCCGGCGTGGGGCTGCTCGCCGACTTCTACCATCTGGCGACCAACGGCGACCACGTGCCCGCCGCCATCGAGCGGTACGGCCCGCGCATCGCCCACGTACAGATCGCCGACGCCCCGGGGAGGGGCGCGCCCGGCGAGGGCGCGCTGCCGCTCCAGCAGTGGATCGACGACGTGTACGCCGCCGGATATGACGGATATATCGGCCTCGAATACCGTTCCGAGGGCCCGGACCGCTTCGCCTGGCTCCCGCGCGACCGGCGCGCGGCCCCGGGAGCCTTGGGGCGCTGAAACGGGAAAGGATCAACGTGACCACCATCGCCTTCATCGGCCTCGGCATCATGGGCAGCCCCATGGCGATCCACCTGGTCAAGGCCGGGCACACGGTGACCGGCTACAACCGTTCGCCGGAGAAGGCCAAGGCCCTCGCCGAGGCCGGCGGCCGGGTGGCGGAGTCGATCGCCGACGCCGTGTCGGGAGCCGAGGCGGTCGCCCTCATGGTGCCCGACTCGCCCGACGTCCAGGACGTGCTGACCGGCGAGGACGGCGTGTTCGCGCACGCCGCCCCCGGCGCGCTGGTCATCGACTTCTCCTCGATCCGCCCCGACGTCACCCGCGAGCTGGCGGCCGAGGCCGCCCGCCGCGGCCTGCGCTATCTGGACGCCCCCGTCTCGGGCGGCGAGGCGGGCGCGAAGAACGCGGCCCTGTCGATCATGGTGGGCGGCGCGGGCGACGCCTTCGAGGCCGCCCGGCCGATCTTCGACGCCCTCGGCAGGACGGTGGTCCACGTCGGGCCGAGCGGCGCGGGCCAGACGGTCAAGGCCGCCAACCAGCTCGTCGTCGCCGCCAACATCGAGGCGCTGGCCGAGGCGGTCGTGTTCCTGCGCGCGTACGGGGTGGACCTGGAGGCGGCGCTGGAGGTGCTCGGCGGCGGCCTGGCCGGGTCGGCGGTGCTGGCGCAGAAGCGCGCCAACATGCTGAGCCACTCCTTCGAGCCCGGCTTCCGCATCGCCCTGCACCACAAGGACATGGGCATCGTCACGTCGGCGGCCCGCGAGGCGGGCGTCGTGCTGCCGCTCGGCGCGCTGGTCGCCCAGCTCGTGGCCGCCGCGAACGCGTCCGGGGACGGCGCGCTCGACCACTCCGCGCTGCTGCGCGTCGTCGAACGCCTGTCGGGGGAGTGAGCTCAGCCCGAGTGGGCGGGGACGGCCGGGGCGCGCCGGGGCAGGAGGCGGTCGCGGAGCGCGGCCAGGGCCACCACCCAGGCGCTCCAGGCCACGTACCCGGCGAAGTTGGCCAGGTCGGCGCCCGGCACGGCGAGCGGCGTGAGGACGCCTGCCGCAATGGCCAGCGCCGACCCGATCCCGAGCGCGGCGAACCAGCGCGGCGACCGGGGCAGCGCGGCCAGCACCAGCACGGTCCAGCCGGCCGTGAGCAGGTAGCCGAGCGTCTCGCCGACGCCGGTGCCGAGGTAGCCGTGCAGCGCCGCGAAGGTCGTCTCGGCGGCGCGCGGGTCGGGCGCGTCGACCAGGGCGGGCACGGCGTACGGCCACCGCAGCAGCCCGAGCACCTGCACGAGCCCGGCGAGCACGCCGACCGGCGTCGACAGCGAGGCCGCGGGCCCCGGGGGCAGCAGCCGTCCCAGGAGGACGGCGCCGGGCACGAGCGCCAGCGAGCTCGCCGCGAGCACCAGGAACCAGGCCGAGACCGCGCCCTGGTGGGCGGCGAACGCGGCCAGGATCCGCGCGGGAGGCTCGGCGAGCACGCCGGGGTAGCCGAAGGTGGCGGAGAGGCCGGCGAAGGCGACGTTCGCGGCGACGACGGCGACGATCAGGGTCCATCTCATGGCAGGGCTCCTAACTCTGAACGATGTTCAGTATTAAACACCGTTTAGAGTTGTCTTGTGAAGAGAGGACCTCAACGTTCGGTGGACCAAAGGGCCGTCCTGGACGCCGCCCTGGAGCTGATCGACGCCGGCGGGCTGACCATGCGGGCCCTGGCCACCCGCGTGGGCCTGACGCCCGGCGCGCTCTACACCTACTTCCCGGACCGGGCCGCGATCGTGACCGAGCTGGCCGACCGGCTGCTCGGCCAGGCCGACCTGGCGCTGCTGGAGGACGGGAGCCGCCCGCCGGGCGAGCGCATCGTCGCGTTCTCGCTCGACCTGCGCGACGTGCTGATGCGCCACCCCGCGGCGGTCCCCGCGATCCTCGGCGCCGCCTTCAGCGGCCCGGTCGCGCTGCGCGTGGGCGAATGCCTCCTGGCCGCCCTGCCGGATCCGCGGGCGTCGTACACGGTGATGGTGTACGTGCTGGGCGCGATCGCGCTGGAGGCCGCGGAGGTGCACGGCCCGGTCCCGCCGGAGGAGGAGCGGATCGCCGCCCGCCGCGCCGCACTCTCGATCGACCCCGAGGCCTTCCCGCGCACGCACGCCGCGACCGACGCGATCGCGGCGTACGTGTCGACGGAGCAGTTCCGCTGGGGCCTCGAACGCGTCCTGGCGGGCCTCGCCTAGGGGAGCCGCCGACGGTAGACGGCCCTGGCGCGCTCGTACAGCTCCAGATGGTCGTCCAGCTGGGCGGGCGTCTCGAACGTGCCGTACTGCCGCAGCAGGACCTCCAGCCGGTCCAGCCACGCCAGGCACCAGCGCACGTCCGCCTCCCTGGCCACGTGCCCGCCCGCGACGTCCACGTACACCGGGCTGGTGTGCGCGTACGCCCCCGACCGGTGCGCCGTGCGCGGGTGGGGCCCGCCCGAGGCCACCGCGACCACGTACGTCGGCTCGCCCGCCGTCATCGAGGCGACCAGCCGCCCGGGCGGCCCGTGCGCCAGGACGCCCTCGGCGGTGCGGATCTCCAGCGACTCGACCTCGGGCCCGATCGAGGAGACCACGATCTCCACCCGCTGTCCGGGCGCCAGCTCCAGCGTGTCGCCCGGCCCGTGCCCGTTCACGGTCAGCTCCAGCCACGGCCCGGTGGTGGCGAACGTACGGCCGAGCAGGATCGCCTCGGCGTAGGACTCGGCGGTGAGCGGGCCCCCGACGTTCGCGTAGACCCGCTCCCACCCCGGCGGGCTGGACGCGGTGCCGCGGCGGCAGAAGGACAGCACGGCGTCGGTGCCCGCGGTCACCGTGAGCCTGTTGCCCGCGCCGATCAGGCGGCGGTAGACGGCGGCGGTGCCGGCGATCGAGGAGTGGTTGAGCACGTCGAGCGTGTCGATCAGGCCGAGCGCGGCGTCGGCGACGATCTCCCTGGCCGAGCAGTCGCGCCCCCGGTCGAGCACCACGTCGGGCGGGTCGTCGTCGGAGAACGCCGTGTGGAACGGATGCCCGTACCCCGTCACCCCGCCGAGCCCGCGCAGCTCCTCCAGCGCGACCGCGTTCGGCGGCCAGTCGACCGTGCCCTCGAACCCCGTGTGGTAGCGCCGCGGCGGCTCCCGCAGGCCGAACGCGGTCAGGTGGCCGACGACGTCGTTGCGGTACTCGACGCCGAGCCTGGCCAGGTGGCGGTCGTCGGACCAGGGCAGGTCCTTGCCCACCCAGTGCTCCAGCGCCTCCACGTCGTAGACGCGCCCGCTCGCGACATTGCCCGCCACGAGGTTGAGCACGTGCAGGTCCTCGCCGTGCTGCGCCGCCGCGGCCAGCTCGGGCGCGGCGGGCTCCTCGCCCATCCAGTTGAGGTGAACGTGCAGGTCGCCGCCGTACCAGCCGCGGGCCGCCGCGTCGTACAGGCGCTCGGGGGCGAGCTCGACCAGCGTCTCCGCGCCCGCCTCCGGAGTGATCACGATCTCGGACGCGGTGTACTCCATGCCCCTGGCCACCGCCACCGTGACGGGCTCGGCGGGCACCGCGATCACGAGGTCGTCGCCGTGGAAGAACGGCCTGCGGTGGACGTCCACCTTGGGCAGGGCGCCCTCGGGGTACCAGCCCTGCCCGTTGGCGCCCGTCACACTCCACCGGCACGGGAACCCCGCCCGCACCCTGATCGTGGCCGCCTCCGCCCGCCTGCGCAGCGGCGACAGGTCCACGGGCTCCCCGGCCACGCTGACGTCCCGCTCGAGGCCGACCACCCGGGCGCCATGGGGAGGCACCTCGTACGGCGTGCCGTCCACGACCACCGTGACCGGCTCGTCCACGCCGGAGTCGAGGAGCAGCGACGTACGGAAGGGCCGCTCGTCCAGCACCACCCGGGTGACGGCCTCCAGCGCGAACCCCTCGGGGGTGAGGCGCAGCGCGGCCAGGTTGTCCAGCACGTCGCCCGCCAGCGCGTCACGCACCACCCGCTCCGGGTCCACCTCGTCGAGATGCTCCTCGATCTCCTCCGGGGGATGGCGCCCGGCGAGCTGCCGCAGCGCCGCTTGCCAGTAGTTGTGGCGGTGGTCGAGGAAGACGGTGGCCCAGGCCTGGACGACGTACGGGATGGGCGGCTCGCCCCAGCAGGGGCCGTGCGCGTCACGCAGTTCGCGATAGTCGGCGAGCGCGCGGGCCACGGACGCGGGCAGCAGCGGATCGTCACACATCGGGCACTCCCTGAAGAGGACGCCTCGTCATCGTGACACGAATCGCCGTCTGAGGGTACGTGGACGCCATGACGAACATCATCGATCGCGAAGCCGTGCGGGACCTGGTCGCCAACCGGCGGGCCCAGCTCGTGGAGGTGCTGCCGGAGAAGGAGTACACGTGGGCGCACCTGCCCGAGGCCGTGCACCTGCCGCTCGCCGCCATGCGCACGTCCGCCGGCGAGCTGGATCCGGGTCGGCCGGTCGTCGTCTACTGCCACGACTGGCTCTGCGACCTGAGCCCGCGGGCCGCCCACCGGCTCGAACACCTCGGGTTCGAGGACGTGTACGACTACCGGCAGGGCAAGATGGACTGGCTCTCCGCGGACCTGCCCTATGAGGGCACGGCCGCGCTGGTGTCGCGGAACCTGCGCCGCGACCCCGTACGGGCCGCCCTCGACGACCCCCTGGACGAGATCACCGAGCGCATCATCGGTGACCCGGCCGGGCTGGCGGTCGTCGTGGACGACGACGACGTGGTCCAGGGCGTCATCGGCTCGCGCGAGCTCAAGGGCGTCGACCTCAACGGCGTCGCCGAGCGGGCCATGCGGGTCGGCGTCACCACGGTACGGCCGAGCGAGGAGCTCGAACCGCTGGTCCAGCGCATGGACCGGGCCAAGGTGGACCACGTCGTCGTCACCCGGGTGGACGGGACGCTGGTGGGTCTGTTCGGGCTGGGCGACGTGCGCCCGCCCGAGACCGGGCCCGATTTCGGGTAGGACCTGTCAGGCCCGCCGATCCAGCCGGAACGTCGGCTGCCCCGGCGCGCCCGGCTGCGCGTCGAGCGCCTTGTCGTCGAGGATCTCGACCACGTCCTCGGCGACGAAGACGCGGACGTCCTCCTTCTCGACGACCTGGTCACCCGCTTCCGGCGTACTCGTCAGCGAGAGCTCCAGCGTTCCCGCCTCGTCGGGCTTCGGGGAGATGCGCAGGCCCGCGTCGGCGGGCACGTCCTCTCCGACCATCAGATCGCGGATCGCCTCGACGGCGTTGTCTGTCAAGGTCAGCACGGCTAGCTCCTTCGCAGTCGCCAACCCTCCGCCTCCCCAGCGACCTGCACCCCAAACCCGGCATGTCACGACACGCCGTGGGTAGCGGGCGGGCATGGGTAAGACCGAGAAAGCCGTCGTGGACGTGCTGCTCGACCGGTACGGCCGGACGTTCGCCCGGGAGGCCGGCATCAAACTCGCCGACCAGCCCAAGCCCCTGTACCAACTCCTGGTCCTGGCCACGCTGCTCAGCGCGCGCATCTCGGCCGAGGTCGCCGTCGCGGCCGCCAGGGAGCTGTTCGAGGCCGGGTACGGCACGCCGAAGGCCATGCGGGAGGCGAGCTGGCAGGACCGGGTGGACGCACTGGACCGCGGCCACTACGTCCGCTACGACGAGCGCACCTCGACGATGCTGGGCAAGGGCGCCGAACTGCTCATCGACCGCTGGAAGGGCGATCTGCGCCGCCTGCGCGAGGAGGCCGGCGGCGACGACCGCAGGATCGCGGCGCTGCTGACGGACTTCCCGGGCATCGGTCCCACGGGGGCCGACATCTTCCTGCGCGAGGTCCAGGCCGTGTGGCCCCAGGTCGCGCCGCACCTGGACCAGCGGGTGCTGGAGGGCGCGGGCAAGCTCGGGCTGCCGCGCCAGGCGCGCCCGCTGGCCAAGCTGGCCCACTCCAACGACGAGCTGGCCCGGCTGTCGGCGGCGCTCGTCCGCGCCTCCCGGAGCAGGAAGACGGTGGACGAGGTGATCTCCGCCGCTCGCTGACCGTGGCTGCCGTGGACGAACGCGATCACTCTGTTAGGTTCGGCTCATGGGTGAGTTTGTGAGCGTCGAGGTGGCCGACCAGATCGCCACGATCCGTCTTGACCGTCCGAAGATGAACGCCCTCAACGGGCAGGCCCAGCAAGAGATCGCCGAGGCGGCCCGCGAGGTGGACGCCGACCCGCAGGTGCAGGCCGTGATCGTCTACGGCGGCGAGAGGGTCTTCGCCGCGGGCGTCGACATCAAGGAAATGGCCGACATGTCCTACGCCGACATGGCCGCTCACTCCCGTACGCTCCAGGCCTGCTTCACCGCGGTCGCGCGGATCGGCAAGCCGGTCATCGCCGCCATCACCGGCTACGCGCTGGGCGGCGGCTGCGAGCTCGCCCTCTGCGCCGACTTCCGGGTCGCGGGGGAGTCGGCCAAGCTGGGCCAGCCGGAGATCCTGCTCGGCCTCATCCCCGGCGCGGGCGGCACCCAGCGCCTGCCCCGCCTGATCGGCCCGGCGCGGGCGAAGGACCTGATCTTCACGGGCCGCCACGTGCCCGCCGCCGAGGCCCTCGACCTGGGCCTGGTGGACCGGGTGGTGCCCGACGAGCAGGTCTACACGGCCGCCCTGGAGTGGGCCGCCACGTTCGTCGGCGGGCCCTCGGTCGCGCTCCGCGCCGCGAAGCAAGCGGTCGATCAGGGCCTGGACGCCGACCTCGACACGGGGCTCGAGATCGAGCGCCTGCAGTTCTCCGGGCTGTTCGCCACGGACGACGCCAAGGTCGGTATGCGGGCGTTCTCGGAGAAGGCCAAGCCCAAGTTCACCGGCCGCTGAAAAGGGAAAGTCGACCCATTCGAACGGCTCGTCCTATCGGGCGCGGGTTTGCCAGTATGGTGGCGTTTCATGATGCGCGTCCTGGTCCCTGCGCGGCTCCGGAAGGCCGTGCGTACGTGGTTCGACTCCCGCTACATCTCCATTTCCGACCACCGTCAGGACATCAGGGACGCGCTCTGGGAGGTCCAGACGCTCCGGCGGGAGATGGCCACCCTCCAGAGCGAGGTGGAGCGGCTCAGGAACGCCCGCCCGACCGCGACCGGCGCCGGTCTCGGCAAGGCTGACAGGGCGAAGCTGGACGACACCCACCGGCTCGCGCAGGAGACGGCCAAGGCGCTGGACGGCGTGCTCCAGAACGAGGTCCTGGTCTGGCAGGCCATCGACGACCTCCGCGCCGGCCGCGCCTCCGGGCAACCGGGGGAGCAGCCGTGCGCGTGACCTGGAGCGGCACGAGCCTGACCTTCCGCCTCGACGCGGAGGACGAGATCACGGGCAAGGCCTCCGACGAGCATCCCATCAAGCTGGCCATCAACTCCTGCTCCATCGGCGGCGTCCCCGACGACGCCCACCCGGACCTCTTCGCCCTCGCCGCCTGGACGGTCGTGGCGCCGTGGACCAGGAAGCGCATCTCCTTCGACCGCGCCATCTCGGCGGACCTCGCCGACGCCCTGCACTCCGGATGGGGCGTCGAGGCCGGGCCGGTGGGAGCCGAGCCCCGCCGTCCCGGGGCCCGGCTCGCGATCTCGTACAGCGGTGGCGCGGACTCCGTGGCGGCGGCCACCATCTACCCGCAGGCGCCGTTCGTGCACTTCCGGCGGGTGCCGCACCCGCGCGTCCCCAACCGCTGGTCCCACTACCGGTCGGACGTCCTGGCCAAGCTCGCCGCCAAGACCGGGCGCGAGCTGAGCACGGTCACCTCCGACCTCGAGTTCACCCTGGCCGAGCCGCGCCCCGGTTATCCGGAGCACCACGCGGTCGCGGCCGGCGCGCTGCTGCTCGCCGACCAGCTGGACCTCGGCGGGCTGGGCTTCGGCTACGAGCTCGGCTCGCGCTGGCTCGGCGGGGGCCGCTACCTGTGGCGCTACACGCCCGACAATCCCATGTGGTCGCCGCACGGCAGGTGGGGCCGGCTGTTCGCCGCTGCCGGCGTGCACATCGTGCTCCCCGTCGGCGGGGTGAGCGAGGCGACCACGATGCGCCTGGCCCTCGGATCAGACCTCAAGGACTATGTGCGCTGGTGCCTGCGCGGCACCGACGGCCCGTGCCGTACCTGCGGTAAGTGCCTCTACAAGGAGCTCATCCAGGCGGCCGTCGAGCGCCGCCCCCTCGACACGCCCATCACCGCCGACCGCCCCGTCGCGCAGAAGTATCTCAAGAAGCCGCCGTACGGCGGGCAGGAGATGATCCAGTACGGGTTCGCCCGCGTCCCCGGCATCGAGAACACGCTCTTCGCCAAGGCGCTCGACTACTTCGACGTCTCGGAGGAGTCGACGGCCTGGCTGGACCGCTGCTACCCGCGAGCCCTGGCCGAGATCCCGGATCGGTGGCGCGAGGAGGCCGCGGCGTTCGTCGAGAAGCACGTGGGGCTCATGACGGAGGACGAGGTCCGCCGGGTGGAGACATGGGGCACCCGATGAGGAGTGGCCTGATGAGGAGTGGGAGCGCGTGAAGGTTTATCTGTCCGTCGACATGGAGGGCGTGACGGGGCTGACCGACCCCGAGGAGATGCACGCCGGCAAGCGTGGGTACGAGCGCGGCTGCGAGCTGATGACGGCCGACGCGAACGCCGCCATCGAGGGCGCGTTCGACGCCGGGGCGACCGGCGTGCTGGTCAACGATGCCCACGGCTCCACCAAGAACCTCCGGATCGACCTGCTCGACCCGCGCGCCAGCCTCATCCGCGGCCCGGGCAAGGCGCAGCGGATGGCCCAGGGGCTCGACGGCTCGTTCCAGGCGGCGTGCTTCGTCGGCTACCACGCCCGCGCGGGCGTGCCGCACGGCGTGCTCAACCACACCTGGATGGGCAAGGAGATCCAGAACGTCTACCTGAACGGCGAGCTGTGCGGCGAGACCAGGCTCGTGGCGGCGTGCGCCGGGTTCCACGGGGTGCCGGTCGTCCTGGTGGCCGGGGACGAGGCCGTCGGGGAAGAGGCGCGCGAGGTGCTCGGCGACGTCGAGACGGTCGCGGTGAAGAAGGGGATCGACAAGTTCTCCGCCGAGTTGCTGCCGCCGAGCGTCGCGCAGGCCAGGATCCGTGAGGCGACGGCTCGTGCGCTCAACCGGTTGAGCGACTTCACGCCTTATGCGGTGGCTGCGCCGTACACGCTCGGGGTGGAGTGGAACTCCACCGCCATCGCGGCGGCCGTGGCGCTGATCCCGGGCGTGAAGTCGGTGGGGCCGCGGCACATCGAGTTCACGACGGACGACTTCGCGCAGGTCATGGCCCTGTTCGGCATCTTCGCCACCATCGGCGGCCAGATCGCCTGCGGCAGCGGCCCGTACGGCTGACCTTGGGTTTACGGCGCGGAGCGGTTTGTGGAGCAGGGAGGGAAGGCGGCGTGGAGGGTGCGGCGCTGACCCGGCGGGGGTTGCTCGTCGGGATCGGGGCGGTGGGCGGCGCGGGCGCCATGTACGCCGCCATGGGCGCCCTCGGCCTGGCGCCGTCCGAGCAGGACAAGCAGTTCGCCGCCCCCAGGCCGGGCGACTTCAGCCTGAGCGGCAAGGGGGCGGCGAAGGTCGTGATCCTCGGCGCCGGGGTGGCGGGGCTGACGGCCGCGTACGAGCTGGGCAAGGCCGGCTACGACTGCACGCTCCTCGAGGCCAGGGAGAAGGCGGGCGGGCGGAACCTCACGTTGCGCGGCGGCGACCGGCTGGCCGAGCTGAACGGCCCCGCCCAGGACGTGAAGTTCGGCGAGGGCGTCTACTTCAACGCGGGCCCCGGCCGGATCGCCCCCTGGATGGTGACCCTCGACTACTGCCGTGAGCTGGGCATCCCCATCGAGACCTTCGTCAACAACAACGCCGCCGCCTACGTGCACACCAACGGCCGGACGGTGCGGGCGCGCACTGCCCGAGCCGACATGTACGGCTATATCGCGGAATTACTGGCGAAAGCGACAAATGTCGGCGCGCTGGACAGGGCCATCAGCAAGGCCGACCAGGAGAGCCTGCTCGACTTCCTCAGGAGGTTCGGCGACCTGGGCCCGAAGCACGAGTACGAAGGGTCCATGCGCCGCGGTTTCACGAAATATCCGGCGATCGACACCGGCACCCCCCTCGACGCCCCGGGCACCCTCCACCAGGTCCTCGCCGCCGGCACCGGCCGGGCCATCACCAACGACTTCGGCTACGACCAGGCCACCCCCATGTTCCAGCCCGTCGGCGGCATGGACGCCATCGTCACCAAGCTGACGGAGGCCGTCGGCCGCGACCGGATCAAGACCGGCGCCAAGGTCACCAAGATCACCAGCCTGGCGGACGGCGTCGAGGTCGCCTGGGAGGGCGGCGGCATCAAGGCCGACTACTGCATCGCCGCCCTGCCGCCCCACATCCTCGCCAAGATCCCGCACAACCTCGGCGCCCAGGTCACCACCGCGCTCAGCACCCCGATCCCGGTCGCCGCCGGCAAGATCGGCTTGGAGTACGGCCGGCGCTGGTGGGAGCTGGAGGACCGCATCTACGGCGGCGTGACCGAGACCGACCTGGACATCACCCACATCTGGTACCCGTCCCACGGCTACCACTCCGAACGCGGCCTCCTCGTCGGCTACTACAACACCGAGCGCAACGCCGAGCTGTACGCGGCCCTCGCCCCCGAGGACAGAAGGCGCAGAGCGCTCACCCAGGGCAAGAAGATCCACGGCGACAAATACCGCCAGAACATCCTGTCCAGCGTCTCCATCGCCTGGGAGCGCCAGCAGCACATCCAGGGAGGCTGGGTGCGCTGGCCCGACTTTGATTCGTCCTTCACTTTTCTGCAACGCCCCGCCGGAAGGGTTTACTTCGCGGGCGACTGGCTCACCCATCTGATCGCGTGGCAGGCGGGGGCCATGGAGTCCGCCCGCAGCGCCGTCACCCAGCTGCACCAGCGAGTGCTGCAGTCCGCGTGAGGCCGCACGCTACTCCCGCGGCCACCGTAGGCTCCTGGGAGAAGCGATCTGCGGAGATGAAAACGAGGAGATGGGATGGCGTTGCACTGGGTGCCCGCCAACGAACGGACCGACCTGCTGGCCGACCCGGTCGCGCTCGCCGTGCCGGAGCTGGAGGGCGTCGACGTGGCCGAGATCGATCCTGAGCTGGCCGACACGGCGGCGTTCTGCGAGCGGTACGGCGTGACGCTCGACGAGTCGGCCAACTGCGTGGTCGTCGCGGCCAAGCGCGGCGGCGAGACGCGCTACGCGGCCTGCATGGTGCTCGCGACGATGCGCGTGGACGTCAACGGAGTGGTCCGCCGCCATCTTGACGCCCGCAAGGCGAGCTTCGCGCCGATGGCCGACGCGGTCGAGCTGACCGGGATGGAATACGGCGGCATCACGCCGCTGGGCCTGCCCGCCGACTGGCCGATCCTGGTGGACACGCACGTCGCGGAGCACCCCAGAGTGGTGATCGGGAGCGGTGTGCGCAGATCGAAACTGGCCGTGTCCGGTGCCGCGCTGGCCGGGCTGAAGAGCGCCGAGGTGCTGCCGCTGGCCGGTTGAGGGAAAACTGAAGCCGATTCGAGACCGTTGGATGGGAAACCGATGGGGCCTTTCTGGACGTTGTACGAGTGGGAATGTGGCCTCATGGTTCATCTCGTGGGCGGGGATTAAGCCGGTATGGTGCTTCATGCCATGAACGATGACCGACTAGGCCCTTACCGGCTGCTCAGGCGGCTCGGTGAAGGCGGGATGGGCGTTGTCCACCTCGCTGTCGACCCGCAGGGGCGGCAGGTGGCGGTCAAGGTCCTGCGCGGAGAGGTCGCCGGCGACGAGGTCGCCAGGCGGCGGCTTTCGCGCGAGGTCGAGACGATGCGGCGCGTGCGGAGCAAATACATCGCCGAGGTGCTCGACGCCGATGTCACCGGCCATCGCCCGTACATCGTCACCCGTTACGTCCCCGGCCGTCCCCTCGACGAGATCGTCAAGGACGACGGGCCCCTCGACCTGCCCTCGCTGGTCAAGGTCGCGCACGGGGTGGCCGCCGCGCTGGCCTCCGTGCACTCGGTGGGCGTGATCCACCGCGACCTCAAGCCCGGAAACGTGCTGATCCTCGACGGCGAGCCCGTCCTGATCGACTTCGGCATCGCCCAGGCGGTCGACGCGACGCGGCTGACGCAGACCGGCATGTTCATCGGCACGCCCGGCTATCTCGCGCCCGAGATCATCGAGGGCCAGGAGGCGGGGCCGGAGGTCGACGTGCACGCGTGGGCGGGCACGCTGCTGTTCGCCTCCACCGGCCTGCCGCCCTTCGGCAAGGGCACGCTGGAGATGATCTTCTACAACATCACCGCGGGCAAGGCCGACGTGAGCGCCGCCCCGGCGACGTTGCAGCCGCTGCTGAAGGCCGCGTTCCAGCGCAACCCGGCCAAGCGTCCCAGGGCGGCCGAGCTGGCCGAGCAGACCGCCCGGATGCTCCCGAAGACGCCGAGCACCTCGCCCGACGAGATCTCGACCGTTCCCCGGCCGACCGAGGCCCCGCGGGTGCAGGACAAGCCGTCGTACGACGTCTCCACGCCGCCGGTGACGCCCAAGCGCCTGCTGGAGCCCCAGGAGCAGCCCGCCGCGCCGCCCCAGGACCAGCAGTACGTCTCGCTCCTGCCCAACCAGCCGGACCCGTGGCCGACCCGCAGGGTGACGCCGGAGGAGTTGCGGCGCATCCAGCGCGAGAGCGGCCTGACCCCGCCGCCCTGGCAGCCGCAGCAGCCGGTCAACAACCACGGCCTCGCGGCCCCGCCGGGTGAGGGCGACGTGCCCACCCGACGGGTTCGCCCCGACTCGGCCGACTACGGGCGCATCCACACGCCGGTCCCGAACGCCCAGATGCCCAATGCCCAGGTGCCGAGCGCGGGTCCCGACGTGCCCGACTACGCCAGGCCGGCGCCGAGCCCGCTCCAGCCGCCCCCGTACATTCCGCCGCAGTACCCGCAGCCCGACCCGAGCACCAAGCGGGAGCCGTACATCCCGTCGGTCGCGCCGGGCAAGATGCTGCAGCGGTCCAGGGCGTACGGCGTGGCCGGCGCGATGCTGCTGGTCCTGCTGATCGTGGCGGCCGTGATCGCGCCCGTGCTGGTCGCGGTCGTGGCGATCCCGGCCGCGGTCCTGCTGCGCGCGGCCGACCTGGCCCAGCCCCAGCTGGCCTCCCGCAGGGCCGCGGGGGCCGCGGCGCTCGACGTGGTCAGGGTCTTCGCCTTCCCCCAGGCGCTGGCCAAATCGGTGGGCATCACGCTGGCGCTCGTGCTGTACGCGCTCATCCTGGGGCTGCCGGTGACGCTGCTGCTCACCGTGGTGGCCAGGATGGACCCGTCCAACGCCCTGGCCTGGGGCGCCGCGGTCGCGCTGTGGACCGTCTGCGCGGGCCCGGGAGTGGAGGGTCCTGGCAAACAGATGCGCAGAACGCTCTCATCGCTCGTACCCTCGAGGACAGTGGCGATGGTGATGGCGGGGGCTCTCGCGGCGGCCGCCGCGCTCTCGCTGATCCTCGCCGCCGGCACGTTCGGGGACAAGCCAAGGGGGGCCGTATGGACTCCGCTGAACGTCAATCCAGTGGTCGAACAGCTAGATGGGCTAAGGGGGAATTCCGGGGGATGACGCGGGGAAGGTGGCGATGAGCACCCAAGCACCAGAACGGCTGGGCCCGTACCGGCTGGTCAGGAAGATCGGCGAAGGTGGCATGGGGGTCGTCCACCTCGGTCTCGACGGTGAGGGCCGCGAAGTCGCCATCAAGGTTCTCCACCCGCACGTGGCCGCCGACCTCAAGGCCCGCGACCGGTTGACCCGCGAGGTCGAGACCATGCGCCGGGTGCGCAGCCCGCACGTCGCCGAGGTGATCGACGCCGAGCTCGTGGGCGGCCAGCCGTACGTCGTGACGCGCTTCGCCCCCGGGCGCACGCTGGAGGACACCGTCCTGGCCGACGGGCCGCTGGAGGCGCGCGAGGTCATCAGGCTCACCCAGGGCCTCTGCCAGGCGCTGGTGGCCATCCACACGGCCGACGTGATCCACCGCGACTTCAAGCCGTCCAACGTCATGCTGGTCAACGGCGAGCCGCTGGTCATCGACTTCGGCATCGCCCACCTGGTGAACGCGACCAGGCTGACCCAGACGGGCATGTTCGTGGGCACGCCGGGCTATCTGGCGCCCGAGATCATCCGCGACTCCGAGATCACCCAGGCGGCCGACGTGCACGCGCTGGCCTCGACGGTGTTCTTCGCCGCGACGGGGGCGCCGCCGTTCGGCACGGGAACGTTCGAGGCGGTCTGCTTCAACATCATGGAAGGGCGGGCGCAGATCGACAAGGCGCCCGCGTGGCTGCGCGGCTGGCTCGGCAGGGCGCTGCAGGTCGACCCCGCCTCCCGGCCCAGCGCGCACGAGCTGCTGCGGATGGCCAGGGCGCTCGACCCGGCCGTGACCACCTTCAACGAGACGTCCTTCGACGGGCCGACCGGCACCAAGCGCATGGGCAGCGGCACGCGGACCATGGACACGTTCTCCGACCTGCTGCCGCCGGTCGAGTACGGCAAGACCGCGCCGCCCCCGGCCAGGGAGGAGCGGCCGCCCACGCGCCGGGAGGAACGGCCACCTACGCGCCGGGAGGAGCGGCCGTACCGGGAGGAGCGGCCGCCGCCCTACGTGCCCGCGCCGGTCGCGGCCAGGCCGCCGATGCCCCGCACCGACCAGCGGGTCGCGGGCTACCCGGCGCCGCCGCCCACCTCGCCGTCGCAGGTCAGGCCGTACACGCCGCCGCCCCAGTACACCCCGCCGTCCGAGCGGAAGAGATACCTGTTCGGCAGCCAGGTCGTGGGCCTGCTCCTGCTGGTCACGCTGGTGGCGCTGACCGTCATGATGCCGGTCATGGTCGGCGCGATCGCCGTCGCGCTCGCGCTGGTGCTGCGGCTCGGCGAATACCTCTTCGGCGACCTGGTCAAGCGGCGCCAGATGCGTGGCAGCAGCTCGGCCGACCCGCTGCTGGCGGTCGTCGGCACGCCGTGGGCGCTGGTCAAGTCCGCGCTCGTGACGGCCGTGCACGTGCCGCTGGCGCTGCTGTTCGGCCTGTGCGTCTGGGGCCTGCTCCACTGGGTCGGCGGGATGAGCGTCAACGAGGCGGCCTCGTTCGCGTCGGGCGCCTTCGCGGCCGGGCTGTTCGTGCTGCCGGGCGGCGGCGCGCCACGCCAGGCCGTCACCCGCACGCTGACCGGCGTGCTGCGCAGCCCCGGTGCGGCGCTGGTAGCGGTCGTGCTGGTGGGCACGGCGGCGCTGTTCGCGGTGATGTTCGCGCTGGGGCAGGACGCGGTGTGGTACCCGTGGCGGGCGCCGGAGTCGGTCATCGACGAGCTGGCGAGCAACGCCAGGCAGAGCACGGTCGGGCTGATCACCGGGTTGATCGACAGCCTGCTCAGCGACCTCGGGCTGGGGTTCCTGACTCCCTGGTCCTGAGTGTCCCCATGGGCTCTCGGGGGGAGAGATGAGGTATGAGCGAGCACCTCGGCCCATATGAGCTTCTTTCGAAGCTCGGGGCTGGCGGGTTCGGCGAGGTTCATCTCGCCCTCGACGCCGAGGGCCGGACGGTCGCGGTCAAGGTGCTCCACCCCCACGTCACCGCCGACGGCGGGGCGCTGGCCCGGCTGGCGCGCGAGGTTGAGACCATGCGCCGGGTCGGCGGGCCGCACGTGGCGGAGGTGCTCGACGCCTCGCTCGATGACGACCGGCCCTACCTCGTGACCCGCTACGTCCAGGGCCGCCCGCTCAGCGCCGTGCCCGTGCCCGTACCCGACCTGCGCAGGCTGGCCTCCGGGCTGGCCGACGCGCTGCTCGCCATGCACGAGTCCGGCGTGGTGCACCGCGATCTCAAGCCGGCCAACGTGATGATGGCCGACGGCGAGCCGGTCGTCATCGACTTCGGCATCGCCAGCGCGCTCGACTCGCTGTCGGTCACGGCCTCCGGCGCCGTGGTCGGCACGCCCGGCTATCTGGCCCCCGAGGTGCTGGAGGGCAAGAGCGCGGGCATGGAGGCCGACGTGTTCTCCTTCGGGGCGACGCTGGCGTACGCGGCGACCGGGCGGCAGCCGTACGGGCAGGGGCCCGCCTCCGCGGTGGCCTACCGGGTCGTGCACCATTCGCCCGACCTGGAGGGCGTGCCCGAGTGGCTGGCGTCGCTGTTACGCGAGTGCCTGTCCACCGACCCCGCCGCGCGGCCGACGGCCGCGCAGCTCTGCGCCAGGCTGGGGGTCGAGCCGGTCTCCCACGTACGCCACGTCCAGCCCCGGGCGGTGGGCGCCGCCGACGACCTGACCACGAGGGAGTGGCGGCCGGGCAAGGAGCGTCCGCGCAGGTCGGTGGAGGAGTCCAGGGCCAGGCATCGGGAGAAGGTGCGCAGGCGCTGGCTGATCGGCTCGGGGCTGTTCGTGTCGCTGCTGGCCGCCGCCGCCCGCGAGCCGCTGCCCGAGGTGGCGCTGTTCCTGCTGGCGGCGTACGCGCTGGTCGTGGTGGCCGACGCCGGGGTGGCGCTGCTCTCGAAAGGCCTGTTCCGGCGCAGCCGCATGATCACGGACCTGGTCAGCGTGGCGGGGGCCGTGGGACTGTGTTTCGGGCTGGCGGCGGTGTTCAGCACGTTCACGCTGGCGCTGTTCGCGGGTACGGCACTCGTGGTGGGGGTCGTGTTCCTGCTGTCCGCCTAGACCGAACAAAGTTCTGTATAGTGGGTAGCTGCGGGTTTGCAGTTAAGCTACCCACGGGTAACATAACTCGCGAAAGCTAGGGCAGACCCTCTGTCAGTGGCCCGGTGGGCACCTGGCAGTCTGGACAGCATTGCATTCGGCGCCGGCCGCAACGAGGCGGTGGCGCACGCGAACACGGGAGGTCGGCCACCGGCCATGAACATCGTCGTCTGCGTGAAGCAGGTCCCCGACACTGCGACCGAGCGCAAGCTGCGGTCCGATGACAAGACGCTCGACCGCGACGCCGTCGACGGCGTGGTCAACGAGCTTGACGAGTACGCGGTCGAGGAAGCGCTGCGGCTCAAGGAGGCCCACGGTGGTGAGGTGACCGTGCTCACCATGGGCCCCGGCAAGGCCACCGAGACCATCCGCAAGGCGCTGGCCATGGGCGCCGACAAGGCCGTCCACCTCAGCGACGACGCGCTGCACGGCTCCGACGCGCTGTCCACCTCGTACGCGATGGCGCAGGTGCTCAAGAAGATCGGGTTCGACCTGGTCATCCTGGGCTCCGAGTCCACCGACGCGCGCACCGGCGTGCTGGCCGCGATGCTGGCCGAGCGCCTCGGCACGCCGCAGCTCACGCTGGCCAACAAGGTCGACGTCGAGGGTTCCTCGATCGCGATCCAGCGCATCACCGACTACGGCTTCGACAAGGTCGAGGCCGCGCTGCCGGCCGTCGTCTCCGTGGTCGAGAAGATCAACGAGCCGCGCTACCCGTCGTTCAAGGGCATCATGGCCGCCAAGAAGAAGCCGGTCGAGACGCTGGCCATCGGCGACGCCTCCATCGACGCCGCCCAGGTGGGCCTGGCCGCCGCGTGGTCCTCGGTCGTCGACTTCGCCGCCGCCCCGCCGCGCGCGGCCGGCACGATCGTCAAGGACGAGGGCGACGGTGGCGCGAAGGCCGCCGACTTCCTCGCGTCCAAGAAGTTCATCTGAGAACGGGAGTTTTGCTGATATGTCGGAGATTCTCGTTCTCGTCGAGCAGGTCGAAGGCGAGGTCAAGAAGGTCACGCTGGAGCTGCTGACCCTGGCCCGCTCGCTCGGCACCCCCTCCGCCGTCTGGGCGGGCCCCGGCCTCACGGCCGAGGCCAAGGCCAGGCTCGCCGAGTACGGCGCTGACAAGATCTACGTCGCTCCGTCGAGCGACATCGTCGACTACGTGGTCGCGCCCAAGGCCGAGCTGCTCGCCCAGCTCGTCGCCGCCAAGTCCCCGGCCGCCGTGCTCGTGGCCGCCACCTCCGAGGGCAAGGAGGTCGCCGGGCGCCTCGCCGTCAAGACCGACTCCGGCGTCATCACCGACGCCGTGGGCCTGGGCGAGGGCTTCGTGGCCGACCAGTCCATCTTCGGCGGCGGCACCAACGTGCAGTCCAAGGTGAGCAAGGGCACGCCGATCGTCGCCGTACGCCCCAACTCGACCGCCCCTGCGGCTTCCCCCGCCGCCGGCGCCGAGGAGGAGGTGTCGGTCACCCTGTCCGACGCCGCCAAGGCGGCCCGCATCGTCGAGCGGGTCAAGCAGGAGAAGGGCGCCCGGCCGGAGCTGACGGAGGCCGCGATCGTGGTCTCGGGCGGGCGCGGCGTCGGCTCCGCCGACAACTTCTCGATCATCGAGGGCCTGGCCGACTCGCTCGGCGCCGCCGTCGGCGCCTCCCGCGCCGCCACGGACGCCGGTTGGTACCCGCACCAGTTCCAGGTGGGTCAGACGGGCAAGACGGTCTCGCCGCAGCTGTACATCGCGGCGGGCATCTCGGGCGCCATCCAGCACCGGGCCGGCATGCAGACGGCCAAGACGATCGTCGCGATCAACAAGGACCCGGAGGCCCCGATCTTCGAGCTGGCCGACTACGGCGTGGTGGGCGACCTCCACCAGGTCGTACCGCAGCTCACCGAAGAGATCAACAAGCGCAAGTAGCGGCAGGGGGAAAGCATGGTCTTCGCGCTATAGCGCTCAGGCTGTGACATTGGGGGGCGCGGCCCCCCAAACCCCCGCCTAAAACCCGCTTCGCCGATTCGGCAGCCGATTCCGTGCGCGACAGGCATACGAAGTGGGAGAAGCTGTTGCTGGGCGTAGCCACTTGCCCACAGTTATGGCATGACTGTCATTCGTGCTCAGGAACTGCGCAACAACACCGCTGAGGTGCTGCGGAGCGTCGGGTCCGGCGAGGAGATTGAAGTTCTCCGGGACAATCGACAGGTTGCGAAGATCATTCCAGTCTCTTGTCGTCGCCGCTGGATTTCCGCGGTGGAAATCGGTACCGAACTGATCGGTCTCGACGTTGATAGGGCTGGCCTGACGGACGACCTTCGGGACGCTCTCATCGAGACGACGGACGATCTGCCGTGGGGCGCGCAAGCGCGCGCTGATTGATACGTCGAGCTTCAGCAGATTGGCAGCGGCGTGCTTCGACGCCAGTCGGTTCGCGTAGGGGATGTCGGTGGTGACGCTCGGGGAACTCAGCCTCCGGGGTGCTCCATGCTCGCGATCCCGACACATCCGTCCGCCCGCTCGACCCGTACCAACTCGCCGAACGCTTCAAGTTGATCGCGATCGACGAGGCTGTCTCTGACGCGTGTGCCTCGCTGGACATCTGGGCGAGTTACCCGCGTCGCCAACGTTCGGACTCTCTCCACGCTCGCTCGGCCTCGGCTATCGCTTCGTCGCTAACCGGTTCCAGCCAGGTGGTGGCCTCGTCCAAAGCGTCCTGAACATCGTCCATGGCGAGCTGGCGAGCCACCGCTCCATCGACGTAAGCGGAGAAGTCGCGGCTACCAGTGCGGGCCTCCACCCGTGCGACGGTCGAACGGCGCAACGTCACGGTCTTGCGCACCATGGTGTCGGCCGACACGGTCACGCCCTCTGGCGGCAGCTTCGGCTGCTTCTCGGATCTCGCGGCCATGCCGTCAATTGTGTGACACATAGTGTGATAGGAACTCGGGGTTTTGAAGTAGCCGGCTGACAGTCAAGAGCGGACTCGCCGACCGTCGTTGTGATGGTGGTAATTGTGATGATCAACCCGTCTGCAGGGGACTGCGGTGTCATCAGGCCGACGTGGGACCCGCGATCAAGCTGTGACCAGTAGCCGCGGTTCCCGGGATGAAAGACTCATGTGGGATGCCCTACCCCGTCGGCGGCATCGGCATGGAGGGGGAAGAGTGGGCAGCAACGCGGGCTCTCAACCCGCGGCGGCGTGAGGAGCCTCAACCGCGTTGCTGCCGTCTATGAGCGCAGCGATGGGGGCAGCTCCCTTCACGCTGGACAGGACGCCACGCCATCACCGAGCCTCCTCTCGTTCGGCTTGTGAGCCCACCACCTGCTCGACGCAAGCGGGACATGCTGCGGCCACCGTGGGCAGGAACTGCAGGGACCACCCGCATACTGGAGGACAGCGGACCTGCTCTCCACACAAAGCCTGGCCATGGTCCGGCTCAATGACCTCTTCGCCCAGCTCATGCGGATCTTGGTTCAGCATGACCGCATGCTGGAGCGCTCTGCCTTTGGCCAGCGACAGACCCACGCGGTAGGGAATGGCCCCTTCCCTGGTGCCTTGCGCTGCGGGCTCAATCACGTCGAGGTCGCGCCAATGCACCGCCCAGCGTCGGCAACCCTGCGGGAAGTCGTAGGGGTCGCCGTCGAGCTTGACCAACGCCACCGAGCCGGAAAGCACCACCCCAACCGTCACCCCTTGCCGGCCCAGCAAATGCCTGGCGTAGCGGCGCGTCGTCCCGGGGCTGTGTTCCATCCTTGCGATCTCGATACGGTTTCCCACCTCCTTGGGCGTCCTCATGACCGTCTGCTCACTTGACGCGGTGGTGGTCATCGCTCGGTCACCACCTCGAGAAGCGTGTCCCGGCGACGGGAGCGCAACAGAACCGCGCCGTGAACGTACGCGGGCTGGCTGGCTTCCCGGTCCAGGCGTACCAGCTCAACGACGCCGACCGCGCCCGCTTCGAGGGTGTCGAGGGCCGCGTTCAGCCGGGCCTCAGCACGGGCGGGCTCGTTGGTGACGCCGCACGCACCACGGCCGTTCTGGTCTTGGGCCGACCAGGAGAAGAATCCGTCGTAGGGGTTCATGGGGCCAGTTCGGCGTTCGGCGATGTCGTCAGTCATGGGTCAGGAGCCTCGCTTCCTGATCAAGTTCCCGGGCCAGCGGTGATGTCGTCTGGCCCGGGGGCGGATACAGACGGACGTGGAGATCGCAGGCGACGACGGGCCACAGGCGGCCTCGATGCGACACGCTTCCCACAGCGTGCAGGCGCTTTGTCTCGGCGCCGCAGTTGATGCAGGCAAGGCCGTGCAGGCGGGCGATGCTGGTGGTGTCGTGGATGAGAATCGGCCTGGAGACGCCGGATATTCCTGGCTCCGCCATACTGACCCCATCTCGCTGTCGTCGTGACAGTCAGATAGTGGGATCTGCGGGCAGGCGGAAGTGACCCAGTGTGGGTCAGCTCGGTATCAGGTCGCGTGGCACCACTCGGCGAAGCTGGTGAGACTCTTGGCGTCGGCGCGCTTCAGCCTGCGCAGCGTGGCGGCGTTCTCGCGGACCCAACGGTGGTCCCGAGTGTGCTGAGGCGCGATCTTCCTGGCGACCTTGAGCGACTCGAAGGCGTGGTCGGGCAGGCCCGACCAGAGCTGGGCGCGCGCCAGCTCGATGTAGAAACCGCTGCGCCGCTCGGCGGGCAGCTCCGGTGGCGGCGCCCACTCTCGGGCTACTTCAAGGGCGCGGTGCACATGCTCGCTGCCGAGGCTGACCGCGACGGACACCTCGTGGATGCGGACCGAGGACGGTCCAAAAGCGGTGCCGCTGTACACCGCCTCCGGCACCTGGTCGCCGAGGCGGCGGGCCTCGGCGAGATGCGTGTGGGCCGAGTCGACGTCGCCGGCCCGGCCCGCGAGGACCGCGGCCCGCATGTGGAGGGCGCCTCGAGCGGCTGTGGAGGCCGCGCTGCCGGGCGAAGCTGCGGAGTCGAGCGCGACCTCCAGGGCGCGCAGGCCGTGCTCGTGCGCGTGAGCAGCGAAGAATGTCTCCGTGCGGACATACGCGACCATGCTGTCGAGGAGGCTGTCATCGGTCTGCCCCGCTGCCCACCGCATCAGATCGATGAGTCGAGCGCTCAGATCGTGGGCGCCGAATTTGTAGGCGACGGCGTCGGCCGACCGGCACGCGGAGGCGACGAGCCGGGCCACATCGGGCTGATGCCGGGGCGGAGCGGCCTGCAGCGCGCGGAACAGTTCGGTGAGCAGACTGGGCGCGTGGCGGGTGATCTGCACGTATTGGGCGGCGAGCCGCCAGGTCACCGCCTCGGCGACGGCGCCCTGAAGCAGGGGCAGTGCGCGTACGGGAGCATCGTCAGGCACGTCGTAGGCCGCGATTGCGGCCGACAGCGCGGGGATCGCGGCCTTGATGCGGGAGCTCGCTTGCGCCCGATCGGCCAGCAGTAGCGACGGGTCGATGCCGAGCGCGGCCGCGATCGACTCCACGACCCCATCGCTTGCCCCACGTGCTCCGCGTTCGATTTTCCGTAGCGTCCCGACATGGATGTCGGCAGCGTCGGCCAGTTGCTGCTGCGTGAGGCGGGTGACGCTCCGGTGGTAGGCGATGCGCCGGCCTATCCCGCTGTGGGGGGCTGAAGACATTAGGGCTCCAGTGCGAGGCTCTTCCCGGACTGTAGTCGCCTCGTGACAGATCTGCCCAGGCTTACGTGACGATCGCCGCCAGCTCGGAAAGCGTGCTGATCCGCCAGTCGGCCGCTGCGGCGGCAGGGGTGTCCGCCCACAGATGACCCCACGGGCCGCGGCGAATGTGCGCGGCTCGCAGGCCCGCAGCCTTGGCCGGTGCGACGTCGTTGGCCGGATGATCGCCGACGTACACGATGCGATCCGGCGGGGTTCCGGCGAACTCGACCAGCCGGTCGAAGAAGCGCGGGTCAGGTTTGGCGACGCCCCACTCACCAGAGGTGGCAATCGCATCGACCGGAAGATCAAGCGCGCGCAGCAGATGGGCAGCCCGCGTCGTCTGGTTTCCCGCGATCACGAGGCGGTGGCCGGCCGCCCGGAGCGCGATCAGGGCAGGGCGGACGTCGGGATAGATGTCGTCTTCTTGGATGCGCTCGCCACGCCCGGCGGCCTCGCGCGCCTCGTACTCGGCTTCGAGGTCGATGCCGGGGCGGAGGAGGCGTAGGGCGTCGGCGTTGTCCCGGCCTTGGGCGACGACGGCGCCGACGAGGGCGGACAGGGTGTGGTGGGGGAGGTCGAGCCAGTCGGCCCACGCCGCCCAGTATCGGTCGTCGCGGATGATGGTCTCTCCGACGTCGAAGGCGAAGGTCAGCACATGCTGAGCCTAAGAGGCACCCCTCGAGGGCGGAGACCGTAACCCATCGCGGACTGCTCTCGGCCCGGCTCGGCCGGACCAGCCGCCGTTTGTGGCATTTCCGCAGCCAAAGGCCGCTGACCACACGATCGGGCCCGGCGCGCTCTGCCGGGCTCGTCCGAGGTGAGCGGGATCTCTTCGCCGGCCTCCATCCAGGCGAGGGTGGTGTCGTCCCGGCCAGCCCCCGTCGCGGCCGGGACGACTCAGTCCCGCAGTTCCGTCACAGCAGCACCATGCAGACGTACCCGCACGAGATGGCGCTCGCCCCGCATTGCGCCTCCTCGGGGATGTCGAGTTGCCCGTAGAAGTTGTAGGCCCACGTGACGATCTTGCCGCTGGCGGTCAGGGCCATGCTGGCCAAGTTCCCGGCGGAGATCGCGACGACATCGGACTGTGCCTCGTACGGGACTTCCAGTTGCCCGTACTTGTTGTCGCCCCATGCGATCACGGCGCCGTTCTTGAGGGCGAGGCTGAAACCGCCGCCCGCGGAGATGGCGGTGACACCGGACTGTGCTTCGGCGGGCACCGCCAGGTTCGCGGGGAGGTTGGGCCCCCACGTGATGACGCGGCCGTCCTCCCGCAGCGCAAGAGCATGTTGCCGGGCGGAAATCGCGACGATGCCCTCCTTCGCCTCGTCAGGAAGGGCGACATATCCATTCCATTGGATGACGCCGCCGTCCTTGAGAAAGAGGCCGTACGAGCTTCCGCCATTCGCGCCGGCGATTGCGGTGACACCGGATTTCGCCGTTTCCGGGAGGGATAACTGGCCGTCGTGGGTGCCGCCCCAGACGATTACGCCACCGTCTCTGAGCGCGAAGGAATACGTGCCGGCTGTCGCGATCGCCGTGACGTCTTTGGTCGCCGCGACAGGCACTCGGGACAACCTCTGCTGGTTGGTGTCGTTGAGGTTGAAGTTTCCCCAGGTGGTCACCCGCCCGTCCTTGAGCATGAGGTTGTACAGGTTCGCGCATGCCCCGGTGGAGACGGCGGTTACTCCCGACAGACCGGCCGCGGGTACTGCCGGGGCGCTGGCCGGACCCCATTGGATGATCTTGCCGCTGCCCGGAGCGCACGACTGCGGCTCGCGGACTTCGGCTGTGTTCGATTTCGTCCGTGAGTGCGCGTGCGCAGCGGACATTTGCGAAACCGTCCCGCCCAGTACGGCGGTCGGCAGGCCGACCGCAACCGTACGCATGAGCTGACGTCTACTGATCACGAAGCCTCCATGGCATGAACCCGGCGTGAATCGGCGCCGTCGCCAGGCACCGGCGCGCTCGGTCAGCGCTTCTCCCGCCTGGTCATGGCCGATGCCTGAGGACGCTACGAAACCGATCTTCCGTTCTTCTTCCGTTCCGGCCGGGGACTCCGGGCCGGTCAGCGGTCGGTCGTGGGGAGGCGGACCTGGAAGGCCGCGCCCTTGCCCGGCGAGGAGCGGACCTCCACCCGGCCCCCGTGAGCAGTGACGATGGAGCGGACGATCGCCAGCCCGAGCCCCGCGCCCCCCGTCGCCCGGGCGCGGGAGGCGTCCGCGCGGTAGAAGCGGTCGAAGACGCGGGCCTCCTCCTCGAGGCTCAGCCCAGGCCCCTCGTCCTCGATGACCAGGACCGACTCCCCGCCCTCCGTTCCGACGCCGATCCGCACCGGGGTGCCGGCGGGCGTGTGGGTGATGGCGTTGCCGACGAGGTTGCTGACCACCTGCCGCAGGCGGGCCTCGTCCCCCAGCACGGGCGCGGATGCCGCCGGGCCGCCGGAAGGGCCGGTGAAGGCGATGGGCCTGGACGGGGCGAGCGCGGCGAAGTCGTGGCGGGCGTCGGCGGCCAGCGTACGGAGGTCCATGGGGGTGAGGTCGAGCCCCGGCCCGTCGCTCTCGTCGAGACTGGCGAGCAGCAGCAGATCCTCCACCAGCCGGGCCAGGCGCCCCGACTCGCTCTCGATGCGGGCCAGCGCGGGCCCCGCCTCGGTGCCGCCCATGCGGTACAGCTCCGAGAAGCCCTTGATGCCGAACAGCGGGGTGCGCAGCTCGTGACTGACGTCCGCCACGAACCTGCGCATCCTGGCTTCCGACTCCACCTTCGCCGCGACGCCCTGCTCGATCTGGGCCAGCATCTTGTTGAGCGAGCGGGCCAGCCGGCCCACCTCGGTGGACAGGCCGGCCGGTTCGGGCATGCGCCTGGTCAGGTCGCCGTCCGCGATGGCCGCCGCCGTCTCCTCCACCCGGCGCAGCGGCGCCAGCCCGGCCCTGATGGCGACCCCGCCGACGAGCGCGAGCACGCCGAGCAGGACGGCGCCGGTGAGGAGGCAGGCCACCCGGAGGCGGTCGACCGTGGTGTGCATCTCGGCGAGCGAGACCGCCGCCACCACCGCGGTGTGATCGGCCGGGCCCAGGCTCCTGCCGCCGGAGCCGGGGCGCGGGCCGTTCATGCCCGCACGGGGCAGCGCCACCGCCCGCCACTCCTCGCCGTCCGTGCCGTTCACCGTGAACGGCCGCCCGGCGCGGGCCGCCACCGCGGCGCTGTCGAGCCGGGGCAGCGTGGGCCCGGCGAGCTCACCGAGCTCGCGCAGTACGGACCCGTCCGCCGCCAGGTAGGCCACGAACCCCTTCCCCATCAGGTCGAACTGCCCGGTCGGGATCGGGCTGCGCGACAGCTTGACGACCAGGTCAGGCGGGATCGCGGACGCCGCCTTGCCCATCGGCTCCAACTGGGCGTCCACGCGCGTCATGAGCTGGGTCTCGAGCTGGCGCAGCACTACCGAGCTGATCACCACCAGGCCGACCACCAGCAGTGCGACCGCGATGGCCAGCAGGCGGGCGGCGAGCGACAGCCGGCCGATCATCGTTGGGGCTTGCGCAGGACGTAGCCGACGCCGTGGACGGTGTGGATCAGCTTGGGCTCGCCGGCGTCGAGCTTGCGCCGCAGGTAGCTCACGTACGTGTCCACGATGCTCGTGTCGCCGGCGAAGTCGTAGCGCCACACGTGCTCCAGGATCTGGGACTTGGGCAGCACGCGCCCGGCGTTGAGCACCAGGTGGAGCAGGAGGCGGAACTCCGTGGGCGACAGCCGTACCGGACGCCCGGCCCTGGTGACCTGGTGGCCGTCGGGATCGACCTCGAGGTCCCCGACCACCAGCGTGGAATCGTCGGGGGCCGCGCCCGTGCGGCGGAGGATGGCCCTGATGCGGGCCAGCAGCTCCTCCAGGTCGAACGGCTTGGTCACGTAGTCGTCGCCGCCCAGCCTCAGCCCGTTGATCTTGTCGGCCGTGGCGTCCCGCGCCGTGAGGAACAGCACCGGCACCGGACCGGGCCGCCCGCCGCCCCTGGGCAGGCTCCGCAGCCGACGGATCACCTCGAACCCATCCAGATCAGGCAGCATGACATCGAGCAGGACCAGGTCCGGCGGGTCGCGCCGGGCCGACTCCAGCGCCTGCGCGCCGTTCTCCGCCGAGCTCACCGTGAAGCCGGCGAATCGCAGCGTCGCGGAGAGCAGCTCCTTGACGGTGGGCTCGTCGTCGACCACGAGCAGCCGTTCTCCCACGAGAGGCACCTCCCCGGTCCAGCGTAGTCAGGCGTCGCGATTCTTGAGCTGGACGTACGCGGCGACCAGCATTGCCGCCACGAACCCGACCAGCAGCCCGAACCCCAGCGCCCCCGGCAGCTCGGACTTCCCGGAGACGGACTGGAGAGCGGCCATGCTGGGCCAGTAGACGCCGATGAGATCGCGCAGGAAACCGGGCGACGCCCCGGCCATGACGGGGAGCAGGAGGAAGGCGGTGCTGACGTTCACGGCGGCGGCCGTGCCGCGCAGCAGGACGCCCAGTGCCAGGCCGAACAGCGCCAGGAGCGTCAGCACGAGCGGCCCGAACAGCAGCAGCCGCAGCGCGACAGGATCGCCCGGCATGACCGACGGCGCTCCGCCCGCGGACAGCGTCATCTGGCTCGTCACGAACATCAGCCACACCGCGGCCACGCTCACCGGCAGCGCGGTCAGCACGGTGATCCCGCACTTGGCCGCCAGCAACCGGCCGCGACTGCTCACGGCGGCCAGGCTGGCCCACATCGTGCCGGAGCCGTACTCGGAGGAGGCCACCAGCACGCCCAGCGCCGCCACCAGCAGCTGCACGATGAACACACCGCGCATGCCCAGGTCCAGCGGCTGGAAGTCGAGCCGCTCCTGCGCCGTGGCCGTGGCGTACTCCTTGGCGGCCGTGCTGCTGAACAGCCACCCCAGCAGCCCCGCGACGGCGGCGGCTGCCACCGACAGCACCATGGTGGACCTGATGCTGCTGAACTTGGTCCACTCCGCTTTCAGCACCCCAGCGTCGATCATCGTGCCACCCCGTACTCGACGCTCTCCCGCGTGAGCTCCATGAACGTCTCCTCCAGCGACGCACGGCGGGGGGCCAGCTCGAACAGCGGCACGCCCTCGGCCGCCGCGAGCCGCCCTACGTCGGGTGCCGTCATGCCGGTGACCAGCAGTTCGTCGGCGCCGCCTGGCTGGACGTGGGCGCCGGACAGCTCCAGGCGCCGGGCGAAGGAGGCGGCGTCGGGCGTGCGTACGAACACCGCCGCCCCGCCCTCGGTGAAGTCGCCGACGTCCCCCTCCGCGATGAGCCGGCCCTTGCCGATCACCACGAGGCGGTCCGCCGTCACCGCCATCTCGCTCATCAGGTGGCTGGACACCAGCACCGTGCGCCCTTCAGCGGCCAGCCCGCGGATGAGCGTGCGGATCCACAGGACGCCCTCGGGGTCCAGGCCGTTGACCGGCTCGTCGAGCATCAGCACCGGCGGATCCCCCAGCAGCGCCGCGGCGATGCCCAGCCGCTGCCCCATGCCCAGCGAGAACTCGCCCGCCTTCCTGCCCGCCACCGCCGTGAGCCCGACCAGGTCCAGCACCTCGGCGACGCGGACGTCGGGGATGGCGTTCGTCTGGGCGAGGTAGAGCAGGTGCTTGTACGCGCTGCGCCTCGGGTGCACGGCCTGCGCCTCCAGCATCGAGCCGACCTCGCGCAGCGGGTGGCGCAGCTCGTGGTGGGCACGGCCGTTGATCGTCGCGGTGCCCGAGGCGGGCAGGTCGAGGCCGAGGATCATGCGCATCGTGGTGGTCTTGCCCGCGCCGTTCGGGCCCAGGAAGCCCGTGACTAGCCCCGGGCGCACCGTGAAGGTGAGATCGTCCACGGCGAGCACGTCGCCGTAGCGTTTGGTCAGTCCGTCGAGCTGGATCATGGGTCCAGCGTGTGGGCGGTGGTTGGGGGAGTTCTGAGGAGTCTGTGAGTTGTCTGTGAGCCGGGGCGCCCCCACGTGGGCGTGCGCGCCGCCGCCTGCCGTGGATCCACAGAGAACTCTTAGGACGTCACGCGGGCTTCGTACGCCTGGACGTCGAAGGGTACGTTCCTTTCAAGATCCATCCCACGATGATGCCACTCAGCAGCGCGACCCCGTGGAGGTCCGTCAACGCGGCCCAGTAGATATCCGGCCGCTTCCCCGGCCACGGCGCCCGCGGCGTACAGGGTGAGCCAGCGGGCCGGGCCGAACGTCCGCTCGGCGAAGTAGCCGAGCACGGCGAGGCACACCAGGTTGAACAGGGTGCCCAGCAGGCCGCTGTCCTGTACCACCAGCGCCGTCCCCAGCCGCCACCACTCACCCCCGCCGATCGCCGCCGGGTCCCGCATCAGGGCGGGCTCCAGGCCGGGGATCGCGAACTGGAGGAGGCTGGGGACCGCCGTGATCACGAGGACCACGGCTGTGGTGTACGGCTTGAACATGGCGATCAGCCTCGCACGGCGGCCCTGAACGGGGCAGTGGCCTATGTACGAGGCTGAACGGTGACAAATGTCAGGCCGCGACCTCGACGGGCTCGCGGTCCGTGAGCGTGACGGCGGCCGGGGTGAGCGTGGCCGGCTCGCTGCGGGGGAGGAAGCGGGAGGCGGCGGCGATGAGCACGCCCAGGACGACCCCGATGCCGAGCGCGGTACGCAGTGACGTGGCGTCCGAGATGAAGCCGATCACGACGGGCCCGAGCAGCAGGCCGGCGTACCCCATGGCGCCCGCCTGGGCGATCGCCGGTCCTGGGGAGTCGGTCGCGGTGCCCGCAAGCGACAGGGTCAGCGGCGAGATCGTCGCCACGCCGAGCCCGACGAAGAACATCGCGAACACCGCCACCAGCGCCGCCGGCGCCATCAGCACCACCGCGAAGAACCCGGCCGTCGCCACCCCGGAGACGGTCAGCATGCCCCGGACGCCGAACCTGGTCCGCAGCCGGTCACCGGTGAGCCTGGCGATCAGCATGCCCGCCTCGAACACCGGGTAGCCGAGGGCGGCCAGCGCCTCGGGGGCACCCAACTCGTTCCGCATGTAGAGGCCGTTCCAGTCGGCGACCGTGCCCTCGACCATGAACGCGAAGAACATGATCGCGCCCAGCAGGTAGACGATCGGCGGCATGCGCCGGCGGGCCGCCGTCGTGTTCCCGGCCGCCGGGGGCTCGGGCAGGTACGTACGGCCGATCAGGACCATGACGGGCAGCGAGATCAGGCCGATCAGCGCGACGTTGGCGGTGAACGGCAGCCCCACGGCGATCGCCAGGCTGCCCAGCGCGCCCGCCGAGATGGCGCCCACGCACCAGCCGGCGTGCATGCCGTTCATCAGCGGCCGTCCGTACGCCTGCTCGACCGTGGAGCCCTGGGCGTTCATGGCCACGTCCACGGTGCCGAACGCCATGCCGAAGAACGCCACGGCCACCATGAGCAACGGGAGGTTCGGGGCGAACGCCACGGCCACGAGTCCCAGCGCGGTGAGCGGCCCGCCGATCCGCAGCACGGCCCGGCTGCCCGCACGGGCCATGATCCGGCGCATGGACTGCATCGTCACCAGCGCGCCCAGGCCCCACACCAGGAGGACGGCGCCGACCGTCGACTCGGACAGGCCGAGCTTGTCGGTCAACGCCGGGATGCGCACCGTCATGGTGCCCACCATCAGTCCGCCCAACACAAACGTCAGAACCGCCCCGTAACGGGCACTCCTCAGGGAACGGGTCATCGCTTAACTCCTCACAAGAATTCGCACTGTTTAGGTCTCGTTGCCGCCCGTCCCACGTCCGAGCGTCGCGCCGGGTGGCCGGAGCGAGCTCGTGTCGAGGGGTTGAGGGGTTCGGCTGAAGGGTTCTGACCCGCTCGTACCGAGCACCGTCACCGGCCGAGGCCGCCGCTCCCGGCACCGAGCGCCCAGGTCGAGCGCTGAGGGCCGGGTCTCTGGCCGGGCGCCCGAGGCCAAGCCCGGCGCCGAGGCCGAGTGGTCGGGTCGGCGGCGTGCGCCTGGGTCGGGCGGTGGTCGGGTGCCGTCCCGTGCCTGGCAGGTCCGCGGCCCGGTCCGGGCATCGGCTCGGACGGGAGCGCGGCCTTGAGCAGGACGCGCTCCAGCCGGAGGCGCTCCCGGTCGGGGCGGCGCCGTACCGGCCGTCGTCCGAGCGAGCAGTCGGGAAGGCGGCAGAAGGGCCCGCATGGGCGGGCCAGGGGGTCAGGAAGGGGGTTTGAGCAGCGCTTTCATCCGGGTCTCGAGCGCCTGGAGATCGTCCTCCGTGTTGAGCTCCGGGTCGTGGCTGGCCACGTCCCAGAGCCCCTCACACGCCAGTCGTACGATCTGCGACGCCTGGGGATCCGGCTCCTCGCTCAACCCCTCGCGATGCCAGCGGGCCATCGCCTCGCGTAGCGGCGCGAGCAGGAAGAGGTTGCCGGAAGCGCCCGTGACCACGGCCCATCGTCGCAGCCGCCCGGAGCGGACGGCGGCCAGCGTGGCGTGCAGGTAGCGCTCGGTGTAGGTCTCCCCGGACTGCGCGGCCATGAGCTGGTCGAAGTCCTCGATCAGGCGCTCCACCATGCCCTTGATCAGGGCTTCTTTGGTGCCGTAGTGATAGAGGAGGCCGCCCTTGCTGACGCCCGCCCGGTCCGCCACGGCGGCCAGGGTGAGTGCGGACGAGCCCTGATCGCAGAGCAGGTCCTCTGCCGCGTCCAAAAGCTCGTCTCTTCGCATGCCTCTACTGTACCGTCCGGACGGTACAGTGGCAAACGAGATACCCTGATCGGGTGACCAGACCGTCGGCCTATCTTGATCATGCGGCTACCACGCCCATGCTGCCCGAGGCGATCGAGGCCATGACGGAGCAGCTCAAACGCGTCGGCAACGCCTCCTCGCTGCACGCGGCGGGCCGCCGGACGCGCAGGGTGGTCGAGGAGGCGCGCGAGACGATCGCCGACGCGCTCGGCGCCCGGCCCAGCGAGGTCGTGTTCACCTCGGGCGGCACCGAGGCCGACAACCTCGCGATCAAGGGCCTCTACTGGTCGCGCCGTCCGAGGCGGCGCGTGCTGATCAGCTCCGTGGAGCACCACGCCGCGCTCGACCCCGCCCACTGGCTGGCCGACAGCCAGGGCGCCGAGGTCGAACTGCTCGACGTGGACGAGTACGGCCGGGTCCATCCAGAGACGCTGCGCGAGGCCGTCGAGCGCGACCCCGACGACGTGGCCATGATCAGCGTCATGTGGGCCAACAACGAGGTCGGCACCGTCCAGCCCGTTCACGTGCTGGCGGCCATCGCCCATGACCACGGCATCCCGTTCCACACCGACGCGGTCCAGGCGGTGGGGCAATTGCCCGTGTCGTTCTCGGCCTCGGGGGTCGACGCGCTCACGCTGACCGGCCACAAGGTCGGCGGCCCGATGGGGGCCGGCGCGCTGCTGCTGGCCAGAGGGCTGACGCCGGTCTCCGTGCAGCATGGCGGAGGTCAGGAGCGCGACGTGCGCTCGGGCACGCTCGACGCGCCCGCCATCGCCGGGCTGGCCGCCGCCGTCAGCACCGCCGTCAAGGAGCAGGAGGCCCTGGCCCGCCGCCTGACGTCGCTGCGCGACGAGCTCATCCAGCGCGTACGCCAGGCCGTCCCCGACGTGGTGCTCAACGGCGACCCCGCCGACCGGTTGCCCGGCAACGCCCACTTCTCCTTCCCCGGCTGCGAGGGAGACGCGCTGCTCATGCTGCTCGACGCCAAGGGCGTGGAGTGCTCGACGGGCTCGGCCTGTTCGGCGGGCGTGGCGCAGCCGTCCCATGTGCTGCTGGCCATGGGGGCCGAGGCGGCGGCGGCGCGGGGGTCGCTCAGGTTCACGCTGGGCCACACCTCGACCCGCGACGACGTCGACCGCCTGATCGAGGTGCTCCCCGCCGCCGTCGAACGCGCCCGCCGAGCCGGCCTCAGCTGAGACCCGGGCAGCCCGGGCGTCAGGTCAGGAAGGCCAAGACGGCGGACCAGGACGGATCGGTGGCCACGTCCACCCGGGGCTCGCCCTCCTCCCAGCTGACGATCAGCTCTTTCGCATGGATCGCCGCGTCGCCGGTCGGGTCGGCGTACACGTGGATGATCCGATGCCCCTCGGCGCTCATGTGCGCCGCCAGCACCGCGTCGTCGCGCAGCTTGAGCAGCCGCGCGGCCAGCCGCTCCTCGAAGTCGCGCAGCGCCGTCAGCGAGTCGCCGACCGGCAGGCCGTTCTCGTCGCGGTGGGTGTACGGGAGCGTGATCGCGATGTGTTGGTCGAACAGCGGATAGTCCACCGGCCGCAGCGGGTGGCGGGCCGTGGCGACCAGCGGCGCGCCGCTGCCGGTCTGCCCTTCGAGCAGCACCCACTCCTCCTCGGTGTAGCCCGAGGCCACGTCGGCGACCACGGCGGGCAGGTGGACGGCGGCCACGGAGTCGATCGGCTGGAACGTGGCCGGCGTGATCTCCCCGACCCACCGGGCCACGTCGTCCTCGCCGAGCAGCCAGTCGAGGGCCAGCAGGGTGGCCTCCATCCTGGTGTCCTCGTCCAGCTCGCCGAAGATCGGGTGGTACGCGGACACGTCGACCCGCGGCTGGTCCCTCGGCACCCGCAGCCCCAGCATCAGCTTGTCGAGCGCGAACTCGAAGCCGCCGACGTCGAGCGTCAGGTCCATGGCCTGCGGATTGGCCTGCCGCGACGGGTGGTACTCCCACAGCATGTCGGACGGCGGCGCCGCCTTGGCCCAGCGGTGCGCGAGCGAGCGCAGCTCGGGGTCGCCCGCCGCGGTCACCACCAGGGCGTGCGCGGCCTCCTTGCCCGGGGCCACCTCCCAGACCAGCCCCGGGTGGATCGCGGCGACCGCCGGGGCCAGCCGCTCCTCAAGCCCTTCGACGTCGCCGTTCGCGACCAGGGAGTCGAGCCCCGGCCTGGACTCCTGCCACCACGCCCAGAACTCGGCGATCCCGTCGCCGGCCTCTTCGTCGTCTGCGCCCTTGCGCCCGAACAGTCGCATGGCCTGAATACTCGCAGACCCCGGCCATGGTCGCGCACTCCCGCGCGGACAGTACGCTGGAACGGTCATGGGACTGCGTGTGCTTGCCGCCATGTCGGGCGGCGTCGACTCCGCCGTGGCCGCCGCTCGGATCGCCGAGGCCGGTCACGACGTCACTGGCGTGCATCTCGCTCTGTCGGCCAACCCCCAATCCCACCGCACGGGCGCGCGGGGCTGCTGCACGATCGAGGACTCGCGCGACGCGCGACGCGCCGCCGATGTGATCGGCATCCCCTTCTACATCTGGGACATGGCCGAGCGCTTCCAGCGCGACGTGGTGGAGGACTTCGTGTCCGAATACGCCGCGGGCCGCACGCCCAACCCCTGCCTGCGGTGCAACGAGAAGATCAAGTTCTCGGCGGTGCTCGACCGGGCGCTGGCGCTGGGCTTCGACGCGGTCGCCACCGGCCACCACGCCAAGCTGGTCGACGGCGTGCTGTCCAGGAGCCCCGACCAGGGCAAGGACCAGTCGTACGTGCTCGGGGTGCTCACCCGCGAGCAGCTCAGCCACGCGATCTTCCCGCTGGGCGACTCGACCAAGGCCCAGGTGCGCGAGGAGGCCGCCAGGCGCGGCCTGACCGTCGCCGACAAGCCCGACAGCCACGACATCTGCTTCATCGCCGACGGCGACACCCGCGGTTTCCTGGCCGAGCGGCTCGGCGCGGCCGAGGGCCCCATCCTCGACCAGAGCGGTGAGGTCGTCGGCAGCCACCAGGGCGCCCACGGCTTCACGATCGGGCAGCGCAAGGGCCTGCACATCGACCGCCCGGCGGCCGACGGCCGGCCCCGCTACGTGCTGTCGATCGAGCCGGTGTCCAACACGGTCACGGTCGGCCCGCGTTCCGCGCTGGAGGTCACCTCGATCACGTGCGGCAGCCCGGTGTGGAACGGCCCGTCCACTTTCGAGGACCTGACCGTGCAGTTGCGGGCGCACGGAGAGGTTTACGCGTGCCGCTTCGAGGAGGGCGGCGGCGGCCTCCGCATCGACCTCGACCGCCCGGCCACCGGGGTGGCGGCGGGCCAGGCGGCGGTGCTCTACTCCGGCGACACCGTGATCGGCTCGGCGACGATCGTCTTCGCTAGTTGAGCGTGGCCGACTCGCCGACCGTCAGGCGGCGGATGTCGGCGCTCTGGTGTTCCGACTCCATCTTCAGCCAGGTGTCCACCAGGCCCAGGCCGATGTCGTTGTACAAGCCGTCATGGGTGGAGAACGCCCTCTGGGGGCGGATCTCGCGGAGATATCCGATCATGTCCCCGAGCTTCAGCCATGGCCCGCCGGTCGGCACCAGCAGGGTGGGCACGTCCACGCCCGGGAGCGTCAAGGCGTCACCCGGGTAGAAGATCTCGTCGTCGATCAGGAACCCGACATTCTGAACGACGGGCACGTCGGGATGGTTCTTGGCGTGCCACTCGCCGAAGGCCCGCACGCGGAAACCGGCCGCCTCGAACGCGTCGCCGTGCCGTACCACCTGGATCTTCGCCGGAACATCCGTCAGATCCGCGGCGACGCCCTCGCAGGTGTAGATCTCCAGGGCGGGCGAGGCGGCCTTCAACTTGTCGACGTCCACGTGGTCCCAGTGCTCGTGGGTGATCAGGACCGCGTCGGCGCCGTCGAGCACCGGTCCCTTGCTGAACGTCCCGGGATCGATGACCAGGACCTTGCCGTTCTTCTCCACGCGTACACAGGCGTGCTCGTGTTTCGTCAGCTCCATTCCGCAGAGCCTACGCTTGTGCCCATGTCAACGTGGGAAGCCACCGGAGTCGGCTCGCACCCGGGCGAGGACCATCTCGAGGCGATCAGGGTCGTGTTCGGTGAGGTGCCCGGACTGCCGTACCTGCCCGAGCTGCCGGCCAGAGGTGTCGGCGCCGACATGATCGGCAGGACGGCCGGGCTGCTCGTCGAGCTGCCCGTCGAGGTGCAGCCCTCCGGGTGGCGGCTGAGCGGTCGGCCGGGGCGCGACCACCAGCGGGCCGTCGATCATCTGCGGCGGGATCTCGACGGGCTGGAGGAGGTCGGCCACGACTACTCCGGGCCGCTCAAGCTGCAGGTCTGCGGCCCGTGGACGCTGGCCGGGTCGATCGAGCTGAAACACGGCGACAAGATGCTCTCCGACGCGGGGGCCGTCCGCGATCTGACCGCCTCGCTGGCGCAGGGGGTCGCCGACCACTGCGCCGAGGTGCGGCGGCGGCTGCCCGGGGTGACGGAGATCGTGCTGCAGCTCGACGAGCCCGGGCTGCCCGGCGTGCTGGCGGGGACCGTGCCGACGGCGTCGGGGTTCGGGCGGCTGGCGGCCGTCGAGGAGTGGCGGGTGGAGGAGTCGATGCGCTCCTTCGACACCCCGATCGTGCACTGCTGCGCGCCGTCCGTGCCCTTCGACGTGCTGCGCAGGGCCGGGGTGCGCGGCGTGTCGGTGGACGCCGCGCTGCTGCGGCGCAGGGACGAGGAATCCGTCGGGGAGGCCGTCGAGGCGGGTCTGCGGTTCCTGCTGGGGGTCGTGCCCGGCCGGGACACCCGGCTGCCGGGCGTCGGGGTGGTCGCCAAACCGGCGCTGGACCTGTGGCGGCGGCTCGGGTTCGCGCCCGACCGGCTGGCCGAGCAGGTCGTGCTGACCCCGGCGTGCGGGCTGGCCGGGGCGTCACCCGCGTACGCCCGCGCGGCCCTGGCGGCCTGCCGGAAGGCGGCCCAGGTGCTCAGGGAGGACCCGGAGGCCGGGCCGCAAGAGGGGTGAGCACTGGTTGTCGGTGCTCGGCGGTAGCGTTTGCACAGGTTGACGTACGGGTTCGGGTTCGGGTTCGGAAGGGGAGCATACGGTGAGTGAGCCAGGCGCCGAGGTGGCGGGTGTGCCCGTGGCCGCGCTCAAGCGGCATGCCGAGCTGAGCGAGCTGGTCGACGACGCCCGCTGGCGCTATTACGTGCTCGATCAGCCGACGGTCAGCGACGCGCAGTTCGACGGGTGGTTCAGGGAGCTGCTCGCGCTGGAGGAGGCGCATCCGTCGCTCCAGACGCCCGACTCGCCGACGCAGAAGGTCGGCGCTCCCGTGTCGGGCGACTTCGCCAAGGTGCAGCACCTCAACCGGATGGAGAGCCTCGACAACGCCTTCAACGAAGCCGACATGGCCGCCTGGATGCAGCGGGCCGAGCGGCTGGCCGAGGGCGATCCGGGGCCCTACCTCTGCGAGCTCAAGATCGACGGGCTGGCGATCGCGCTGGTCTACCGCGACGGCAAGCTGGAGCGCGGGACGACCCGCGGCGACGGGCGCACGGGCGACGACGTGACGGCCAACGTCCGCACGATCAAGGGCGTCCCCCACCGGCTCACGGGCGACGACGTCCCCAGCCTGGTCGAGGTGCGCGGCGAGGTCTACATCCCGGTCGAGGACTTCAAGAAGCTCAACGAGCAGCTGGTCGAGCAGGGCAAGACGCCGTTCGCCAACCCGCGTAACTCCGCGGCCGGCACGCTGAGGCAGAAGGACCCGCGCGTCACGGCCCAGCGGCCGCTGCGGATGCTGGTGCACGGCATCGGCATCTGGGAGGGCTCGGCCGTGCCTCGGGCGCAGTCCGACGTGTACGACCGGTTGCGGGAGTTCGGGCTGCCGGTCAGCGATCTCTACCAGGTGGTGCCGGGGCTCACCGAGGTCAACGGGTTCATCGAGAACTACCGCGTGCACCGGCACGATCCCCCGTACGAGATCGACGGGGTGGTCGTGAAGGTCGACGACTTCCGCACGCAGCGGGAGCTGGGCTCCACGTCGCGGGCGCCGCGGTGGGCGATCGCCTACAAATACCCGCCGGAAGAGGTCAACACCAAGCTGCTCGGCATCGAGGTAGGCGTCGGCCGCACGGGGCGGGTCACGCCGTACGCGGTGATGGAGCCCGTCGTGGTGTCGGGTTCGACCGTCGAGCGGGCCACCCTTCACAACGCCGCCATCGTGGTCAAGAAGGGCGTGCTCATCGGCGACACCGTGGTGCTGCGCAAGGCGGGCGACGTCATCCCCGAGATCGTCGGGCCGGTGACGGCGCTGCGGGACGGGTCGGAGCGCGAGTTCGTCATGCCGACCCACTGCCCGGAGTGCGGCACCGAGCTGGCGTACGAGAAGGAGGGCGACGCCGACCTGCGCTGCCCCAACGCCCGCAGCTGCCCCGCCCAGATCCGCGAGCGCATCTACTTCGCGGCCGGGCGGCGCGCGCTCGACATCGACGGGCTCGGCTACGTCGCGGCCACCGCCCTCACCCAGCCGCTGCCGCCCCAGCAGCCGGTGGTGCGCACCGAGGCCGACCTGTTCGACCTGACGCTGGAGCAGTTGCTGCCCATCAAGTCGGTCGTGCGCGACCAGGACACCGGCCTGCCCAAGATCGACCCCAAGACCGGGGAGGAGAAGGTCGTCACCTTCTTCTCCAACATCGACGGCGGGGCCAGCCAGAACGCGCTGCAGCTCATCGAGGAGCTGGAGCGGGCCAAGCAGGCGCCGCTCGCCAACGTCCTGGTCGCCCTGTCGATCCGGCACATCGGCCCGCCGACCGCCCGCGCGCTGGCCGACGAGATGCGCTCGATCGAGCGCATCATGAATGCCTCGGAGGAGGAATTGGCCGCCGTCGAGGGCATCGGGCCCCGGGTGGCGGCCACGATCCGGGAGTGGTTCTCGGTCGACTGGCACCGGGAGATCATCGACCGGTGGCGGGCCGCGGGGGTCCGGATGGAGGACGAGCCCGCGCCGGAGAAGGGGCCGCAGACGCTCGAGGGGCTGACGTTCGTGGTGACGGGGACGCTTGAGGGCTACACCCGCGATTCGGCGGCCGACGCGATCACCAGCCAGGGCGGGAAGGTGTCGGGGTCGGTGTCGAAGAAGACGTCGTTCCTGGTGGTGGGGGAGAACGCGGGGTCGAAGTACGACAAGGCGGTGAGCCTCGGGGTGCCGATCCTGGACGGGGCCGGGTTCGAGGTCCTGCTGAAGGACGGCCCGGACGCGGCGGCGGAGGTCGCGGTAACCCCGGAGGCTTAGCACCTTCCGACGACCGGGCGTCGGTGCGCGACGCCCGGCCGATGCGCGGGAGGCGGTGGCGGGGTGGGCCGCGTATTGGGGCCGTGGTGTGGCGGCGGTGTCGCGGCGCTCGGCAGGGGCGGGTGTGTGGGGAGGGTAGGCAGGTTGCTACCCAGGGTGGTTTTTGGGTATATGTCGGAAAGGAGAAGTGACGGAACGTACGCGCTTGGTTTCGCGAAGTGGGGTGAAGGTCGTACCCTCCCATAGTGACCTAATGGGGGTTCTGTTACCGATGACTGACCCAACCGACACCCGCGACACCGGACCACGCGTCGGCACGCCGCTCTGGGCGTTCCTCGCGGGCGTAACCGTGATCGGCTTCACCGCGCTCGTGGTGGCCATGCTGCGGCTGGACGCCGCCGGGCTGGTGGAGCTCGCCCGCACGCCGCTGTTCTGGGCGCTGTCGGTGCTGGTGATCCTGGGCGAGCTGAGGCCCGTGATGGTGTCGTCCGCCGCCTCGGTGGGTGGCACGTACCCCTCCACCATGTTCACCTTCGCCGTGCTCCTGCACTTCGGGCTGCCCGTCGCGGTGCTCATGCAGGCCGTCGCCGTCGCCATGAACGGGGTGGTGACGCGTAAGGCGTGGCATCGGGTCATGTTCAACATCGCGCAGTCGACGCTCGCGCTCACCGCGGCGGCCGTGGTGATGGGGGTGTTCGGGATCGCGCCGAGTCCGGCCGCGCCCTGGGTGCCGGACGGGTCGGACCTGCCGGCGATCGCGCTGGCCGGGGTCGCGTACTTCGCCACCAGGGCCGCTCTCGTGTGCGGCGCGGTCGCGCTGCACGAGCGGCGCTCGATCACGCGGGTGTTCAAGGTCACGCTCGTCCCGCAGAGCCTCGTGTACGTCGGGCTGCTCGGCCTGGCGCCCCTGGTCGTCGTGGCCATGGAGCACTCGCCCGGCATGGTGCCCCTCTTCGTCGCCCCACTGGCCGCCGTCTACTTCACCGCCACGCTCTCGATGCGCCGTGACCACCAGGCCCTGCACGACGAGCTGACCGGCCTGCCCAACCGCAAGATGCTCATCGTCAGCACGGAGGAGGCGCTGGCCGAGGCCCGGCAGGACGAGCGGGTCGGGCTGTTCCTCCTCGACCTCGACCGGTTCAAGGAGGTCAACGACACGATGGGGCATCCGGTGGGCGACCGGCTGCTGCAGATGGTGGCGCACCGGCTCACCCATTCCGTACGCCCCGGCGACGTCGTGGCGCGGCTGGGCGGCGACGAGTTCGCCGTGCTGCTGCCCTCGATCAGGGACGCCCACGCGGCCAGGGAGGTCGCGGCCCGGCTGCGGGCGGCGCTGACCGAGCCGGTCCGGCTGGAGGGCATGACCTTCGACGTGGACGGTTCCGTCGGGATCGCGCTCTACCCGGACCACGCCCCCGATTTCGAGTTGCTCCTGCAGCGGGCCGACGTGGCCATGTACCTGGCCAAGGAGGGGCGCAGCGGGGTTGAGCTCTACCAGCCCGACAAGGACCGCAACTCTCCCGAACGCCTCAATCTCCTCGGCGACCTGCGCCGCGCCATCGACAACCGCGAGTTGCGCCTGCACTTCCAGCCCAAGGTCAGCCTCGGCACCGGCGCCGTCCAGGGCGTCGAGGCGCTGCTGCGGTGGCGCCATCCGGTGCACGGGATGATCCCGCCGTCGGAGTTCGTGCCGCTGGCCGAGCAGTCGTACCTGATGCGGCCCCTCACCGCGTACGTCATCGAGGTGGCGCTGGAGCAGGCGGCCCGCTGGTGGCACACGGGGCTGCAGGTGCAGATCTCCGTCAACATCTCGGCCCGCGACCTGCTCGACTCGGCCCTGCCGGAGCAGCTGGAGGTCGGCCTGGCCGCCTCCGGGCTCCCGCCGGGGGCCATCCAGCTGGAGGTGACCGAGCGCATCCTGACGGGCGACCAGGCCTACACCCACGAGACCATCAAGGCGCTGGCCGCGCTGGGCGTGCCGCTGGCGCTCGACGACTTCGGCACCGGCTACTCGTCGCTGATCCGGCTCCAGCGCCTGGCGGTGTCCGAGGTCAAGATCGACGCCTCCTTCGTGCGCCGGATCGCCGAGTCGGAGGACGACTACCGGATCGTCCGCTCGATCGTGGACCTGGTCCGCTCGCTCGGCCTGCGCTCGGTCGCGGAGGGCGTGGAGTCGGACGAGGTGGCGATGCGGCTGGACGAGATGGGATGCGACATGGGGCAGGGGTGGCTGTTCGGGCGGCCCATGCCCGCCGCCGACGCCACCGTCTGGCTCAGGGAGCACACCGGCGCGGGGCCCGGGATCGAGTACGGCTACCAGCCCGAGGTCAGCCGCTCGGCCTGACCCGGTGGCCCGAGCCTGGCGGCTGTGGCGAGTGCTTCCGCAGCGCGCGCCGGAGCAGGTAGGCGGGCAGGAGCAGGGCGGCGAGCGAGAGTACGGACAGCAGGAGCACGCCGGGCCAGTCGTAGTGGCCCGGACGGAACACCTTGACGTCGTGGCCCGCGTCCAGGGCGGGCACGCGGTCGCCCTCGGACAGGTCGAGGGGCTCGTACCCGTAGATCCAGGCGTCCTGCCGGGTTCGCGCGGCGGACTCGAAGACGCCCTCCCAGCGGCAGGGGCCGCGGCCCGAGCAGTCCAGGTCCGTCGCCGTGAAGGTGCCCATCGTGCCCTCCCCGTGCGCGGCCCGGTACTCCAGCTCGGCGGCGGACACGGTGGCGGCCGCCAGCAACACTCCGGCGATGAGAACCAGAGGCATCGTCACCACGATGAGCACCACGAGGCATCCCGCGCCGCAGCCGTTCCGCTCCACAGCCGACCCCCTGTCCCCAAGCGGATAACGAGCGGGCGCAGGGGGAGGTTCGTTTCGGCGCGGTTAATCGGTTCGGGGGTGCGACGTCAAGCCCCCTAGGATGGCATTGTCCAAGACTCCATCCACGAAACGGGTTACACGACTCATGTCCGCCATAACCCGCGACGAGGTCGCACACCTGGCCCGGTTGTCCAGGCTGGCACTCACCGACGACGAACTCGACCACTACGCCACCCAGCTCGATGCCATCATCGAAGCGGTTGCGAAGGTGGCCGAGGTCGCCGCCGAGGACGTGCCGCCATCGTCGCACGCGCTTCCGCTGACCAATGTCTTCCGTGCCGACGAGGTACGACAGTGCCTGACACCTGAGCAGGCGCTCTCCGGCGCGCCGGCCGTCGAGGACGACCGCTTCCGGGTGCCGCGCATCCTCGGGGAGGAGGCATGAGTCTGATCAGAAAGACCGCCGCCGAGCTGGGATCGATGATCGCCGGCGGCGAGGTGTCGGCCGTCGAGGTGGCCGAGGCGCATCTCGACCGCATGGCCGAGGTCGAGCCCAAGGTCCAGGCGTTCCTCCACATCGATCGCGAGACGACGCTGGAGCAGGCGCGCGCCGTCGACGCCAGGCTGAGGGCGGGCGAGAAGCTCGGCCCGCTGGCCGGCGTGCCGATCGCGCACAAGGACATCTTCACCACGCGCGACATGCCGACCACGGCCGCGTCCAAGATCCTCGAGGGCTGGCGCCCGCCGTACGACGCGACCGTCACCGCGCGGCTGCGCGAGGCGGGGCTGGTCTTCCTGGGCAAGACCAACCTGGACGAGTTCGCCATGGGCTCCTCCACGGAAAACTCGGCGTACCAGGTCACCCACAACCCGTGGGACCTGACGAAGGTGCCGGGCGGCTCGTCGGGCGGCTCCAGCGCCGCCGTGGCCGCGTACGAGGCGCCGCTGTCCACGGGCACCGACACGGGCGGCTCCATCCGGCAGCCGGCCGCGGTGACCGGCATCGTGGGCATGAAGCCCACTTACGGTGGCTCGTCCCGTTACGGGATCATCGCGTTCGCCAGCTCGCTCGACACGCCGGGCCCGTTCGCCCGCAACGTGCTCGACGCGGCGCTGCTGCACGAGGCGTTCTCCGGGCACGACCCGATGGACTCCACCTCGATCGACGCGCCCGTCCCGAGCGTGGTCGAGGCCGCGAGGCACGCCGACGTCGCCGGCATGCGGATCGGCGTCGTCAAGGAGTTCGCCGGCGAGGGCTACCAGGCCGGCGTGCTGGCCCGCTACCACGAGGCCGTCCAGCTCCTGGAGTCGCTCGGGGCCAAGGTCGTCGAGGTCTCCTGCCCGTCGTTCACGACCGCGCTGCCCGCCTACTACCTGATCGCGCCGTCGGAGTGCTCGTCCAACCTGGCGCGCTTCGACGCCATGCGTTACGGCCTGCGCGTCGGCGACGACGGCACCCGCAGCGCCGAGGAGGTCATGGCGCTGACCAGGGCCGCCGGGTTCGGCGCCGAGGTCAAGCGGCGCATCATGCTCGGCACGTACGCGCTGTCGAGCGGCTACTACGACGCCTACTACGGCCAGGCGCAGAAGGTCCGCACGGTCATCTCCCGCGAGTTCGAGGCCGCCTACCAGCAGGTCGACGTGCTGGTGTCGCCGACCACGCCGACCACGGCGTTCGGGATCGGCGAGCGCGCCGACGACCCGATCTCGATGTACCTCGCCGACCTGTGCACCATCCCGTCCAACCTGGCGGGCAACGCGGCCATGTCGGTGCCGGTCGGCCTGGCCGACGAGGACAACCTGCCGGTCGGCCTGCAGATCATGGCGCCGGTCCTGGCCGACGACCGCTGCTACCGCGTCGGTGCGGCCGTCGAGAAGGCCCTGGAGAGCCGCTGGGGCGGCCCGCTGCTGAAGGAGGCCCCGTCGCTATGACCATGGTCTATGACGAAGCGCTCGACCGGTTCGAACCGGTGCTGGGCCTGGAGACGCACGTCGAGCTGGGCACCAGGTCGAAGATGTTCTGCGGCTGCAAGACCGCCTTCGGCGCCCCGCCCAACACGCAGGTCTGCCCGACCTGCCTGGCGCTCCCCGGGTCGCTGCCGGTGGCCAACGCCGCGGCCATCGAGTCGACCATCCGCATCGGCCTGGCGCTGAACTGCTCGATCGCCGAGTGGTGCCGCTTCGCCCGGAAGAACTACTTCTATCCGGACATGCCGAAGAACTACCAGATCTCGCAGTACGACGAGCCGCTCTGCTTCGACGGCTACCTCGACGTCGAGGTCGAGGGGCAGATCGTGCGGATCGGGATCGAGCGGGTGCACCTGGAGGAGGACACCGGCAAGTCCACCCACGTGGGCGGCGCGACCGGGCGCATCCACGGGGCCGACTACTCGATCGTCGACTACAACCGCGCAGGCATCCCGCTGGTCGAGATCGTGACCAAGCCCATCCCGGGCACCGACCGGCTCGCGCCCGAGGTGGCCAAGGCGTACGTCACCGAGCTGCGCGAGATCATGCGCTCCCTCGGCGTCTCCGACGTGCGCATGGAGGAGGGCTCGCTGCGGTGCGACGTCAACGTGTCGCTCATGCCGCGCGGCTCCGAGGAGTGGGGCACCCGTACGGAGACCAAGAACGTCAACTCGCTGCGTAGCGTCGAGCGGTCCGTGCGGAGCGAGATCGAGCGCCAGGCGGCCATCCTGGCCGACGGCGGGAAGATCATTCAGGAGACCCGCCACTTCCACGAGGACACCGGCACCACCACGTCGGGCCGGTCCAAGGAGGAGGCGCAGGACTACCGCTACTTCCCCGAGCCCGACCTGGTGCCGATCGCGCCCGACACCGCCTGGGTGGCGGAGCTGAAGGCGGCCCTGCCCGAGCTGCCGTCGGTCAAGCGCAAGCGGCTGCAGGCCGAGTGGGGGCTGTCCGACCTCGACATGCAGGCCATGCACAACGCCGACGCGATCGATCTGGTCGAGGCCACGGTCGCGGCGGGCGCCCCGGCGGCGGACGCGCGCAAGTGGTGGATGGGCGAGCTGGCCAGGCGTGCCAACGAGAGCGGCACCGCGCTGGCCGACCTGCCCATCACCCCGGCGCAGATCGCCAGGGTGACCGAGCTGGTGGCCTCCGGCGCGCTCAACGACAAGCTGGCGCGCGAGGTGCTCGAAGGCGTGCTGGCCGGTGAGGGCACGCCGGACGAGGTGGTCGAGAAGCGCGGCCTGCAGATCGTCAGCGACGAGGGCGAGCTGCTGGCCATCATCGACCAGGTGCTGGCCGGCAACGCCGACGCGGCCGAGAAGGTCAGGTCCGGCAAGATCGCCGCGGCCGGCGCCCTGGTGGGCGGCGTCATGAAGGCCAGCCGGGGGAAGGCCGACGCGGCCCGCGCCCGCCAGCTGATCCTGGAGAAGCTGGGCGTCTCCGAGTAACACGGGCAAACAACGAGGGCCTCGCCGTTCCGACGGCGGGGCCCTTCTTGGCGCCGGGTCCTAGGCCCAATTGCCGGGGCCGGCTAGGACCGGGGCTGGAGGTGCCGGGAGGTAGGCCTCCGTAGCGTTCGAGGCATGAAGAGAAAAGCGTTGACGGCGGGCCTGGTGGCGATGGTGTCGCTGGTGGCCTTCGAGTACATGGCGGTCGCGATCGCCATGCCGGTCGTGGCCAAGGAGCTCGGCGGGCTGGAGCTCTACGGTCTGGCGTTCAGCGGGGCGATGGCCGCCAGTGTGGTGGGCACCGTGCTCGGGGGCCGCTGGGCGGACGTACGCGGCCCCCTGGCACCCCTGTGGACCGGCGTGGCCGGGTTCGTCGGCGGGCTGACGGTGGCGGGGTTGGCGCCGAGCATGGAGATGCTGATCGCGGGCCGGTTCCTGCAGGGGTTCGGCGGCGCGCTGGTCAGCGTGGCGCTCTATGTCGTGGTGGCCCGGGTCTATCCCGAGGAGCTGCATCCGCGGATCTTCTCCCTTTTCGCGACCGCGTGGGTGGTGCCCTCGATGGCGGGGCCGGCGATCGTGGGGGTGGTGACCGAGACGCTCGGGTGGCGCTGGGTGTTCCTGCTGGTGCCGATCCTGACCGTGGCGGGTGGCCTGGTGCTGCTGCGCGGGCTGGCGGGCCAGCCTCTGGCCGGCGGGCAGAGCGAGTCCGAGCCCGGCCTGCTGGGGAAGATCGGCTGGGCGGTCGTGACGGCCGTGGGCGCCGGGCTCATGCAGTACGGCAGCGACGGGCGGCTCGTGCTGCTGATCGCGGGCCTGGCGGTGCTGCTCGTGGCGCTGCCCAGGCTGCTTCCCACCGGTACGCTCCGGGCCGCCCGCGGGCTGCCGTCCGTGGTCGGGCTGCGCGGCCTGGTCTCCGGCGCGTTCTTCGCCGCCGAGGTGATCGTGCCGCTCATGCTGATCCAGGCGCGCGGCCTGTCGACGCTGGCGGCCGGCCTCGTGCTCATGGGAGGCTCTCTGACCTGGTCGTTCGCCTCGTGGCTGCAGGGCCGCGAGACCTTCAGCCAGGTGACGAACCTGCGGCTGGGCGCGGCCATGATGGCGCTGGGCATCCTGCTCATGGGCACGGTGACGTTCACCGCGGTGCCGGTGGCGCTGGCCTACCCGGCGTGGATCATCACGGGGTTCGGGATCGGCCTGGTCTACCCGACGCTGTCGGTGCTGACGCTGGAGCTGTCGGCGCCCGGCGAGCAGGGCAGGAACAGCTCGGCGCTGCAGGTGGGCGAGTCGGTGTTCTCGGTGGTGGCGGTGGCCGTCACCGGTGCGCTGTTCACGGCGGCCCACTCGGGCTACTGGACGGTGTACGCGGCCACGCTGGTCATGGCGCTGGCCGGGCTGGCGATCGCGCCCCGGTCCTTCGCGCGGCGGGCAGCGAGCGGTTCCGCCGATCCGGTCGCACCGGCGGAACCAGCTCGTGAGCCCGTCAATCGACCGGCGTGACCTCCCGCCGCCGGGCCGACAGCGTCCTGAACACCGGCGTGAGCAGCGCCAGGGCGGCCAGGACCAGCAGCACCACGGCGACCGGGCTGCGCACCAGGACCGTCACGTCGCCCGCCCCGATCGCCAGGGCGCGGCGCAGCTGGATCTCCGCCATCGGGCCCAGGATCATGCCGATCACCGCGGGGGCGACCGGCAGGCCGAAGCGGCGCATGGCGTAGCCCAGGAGACCCAGGACGTACAGGACCACGAGGTCCACGACGGTGCCGTTCAGGGCGTAGACGCCGAGGGCGGCGAACAGGACGATCCCGGCGTACAGGTACGGGCGGGGGATCCGCAGGACGCGGGCCCAGAGGGGCGCGAGGGGCAGGTTCAGCACCAGCAGCATCGTGTTGCCGATGAACAGCGACGCGATCATGCCCCACACCAGCGCCGGGTTGTGGTCGAACAGCTGCGGCCCGGGCTGGAGCCCGTACTGCTGGAAGGCGGCGAGCAGGATCGCGGCCGTCGCCGACGTGGGCAGGCCCAGCGTGAGCAGCGGGACCAGGGTGCCCGCGGCGGAGGCGTTGTTGGCCGCCTCGGGCCCGGCCACACCCTCGATGGCCCCCTTGCCGAACTCCTCGCGGGCCTCCCCGCGCGCCAGCCGCTTCTCGGCCGCGTACGACAGGAAGGTGGGGATCTCCGCCCCGCCGCCGGGCAGCGCGCCGAACGGGAAGCCCAGCGCCGTGCCGCGCAGCCACGGGAACCAGGAGCGCCGCCAGTCCGCGCGCCCCATCCACGCCCGTCCGACGGGCACCACTTCGGGCGCCGCGTGGCGCAGCCGCGAGGCCACGTAGAGGGCCTCGCCGAGCGCGAAGAGCCCGACCGCGACGATCACGACGTCGATGCCGTCGAGCAGTTGCGGGATGCCCATGGTGAGCCGGGCCTGGCCGGTCTGCTGGTCGATGCCGACGAGCCCGATCACCAGCCCGAGGCCCAGGGAGGCCAGGCCGCGCACGACCGAGCGGGACAGCACCGACGACACGGCGGTGAAGGCGAGGATCGCCAGCGCGAAGTAGTCCTCAGGGCCGAACGAGATCGCGAAGCTCACCACGGCGGGCGCGGCCACGACCAGCAGGGCCGTGGCGATCGTCCCGGCCACGAACGAGCCGATGGCCGCCGTGGCCAGCGCCTGCGCCGCCCGGCCGCGCCGGGCCATCTTGTTGCCCTCCAGCGCCGTGATCATGGACGAGGACTCGCCGGGCGTGTTGAGCAGGATGGAGGTGGTCGAACCGCCGTACATGCCGCCGTAGTAGATGCCCGCGAACATGATGAACGCGCTGGCCGGCGGCACCGTGAACGTGATCGGCAGGAGCAGCGCCACGGTCATCGCGGGCCCGATGCCGGGCAGCACGCCGACCAGGGTGCCGAGCGTGACGCCGACGAGCGCGTACAGGAGGTTGACCGGGGTGAGCGCGGCGGCGAACCCGTCGATCAGCAGCTGGAACGACTCCACCTAGATCACCCCCGCCAGCAGCCCGCCCGGCAGCGCCACGCCGAGGCCCTTGACGAACAGCAGGTACGTGGCGAGCCCCACGACCACCGAGACCACGGCCGAGCGGCCCTTGTGCTCGGCCCCGAGCGCCAGCGACAGCCCGAAGAACAGCAGGCTCGCGCCGATGATCCAGCCGAGCACGTTGAGGAGCGCCGTGAACGCCAGGAAGATCCCGCTGACCAGCCCGACGCTGCGCCAGTCCGTGGGCGCGTCCACGTCCACGTCCTCGCTCTCCTCGGGGTCGCCGTGGCCGCCGCGGATGACATCGACCACGTAGAACAGGCCGATGAGCACCATGGCGCCGCCCACCAGCATGGGGAAGAATCGGGGCCCGATGCCGAGCTGGGAGGCCGCCGCGGAGACGTCCAGCGTCCCGATCACGACGAGCACGCCCAGGCCCAGCACCACGACCGCCAGCCCGAGCTCGGGCCGCCACCAGCGAGCCATCAGGAAACGAGCCCCATCTCGGCGATGATGCCCTTGACCCGGGTCTGCTCGGAGTTCAGGAAGTCGGTGAACTGCTGCCCGGTCTGGAACGAGTCGATCCAGCCGTTCTTGGTCACCGCGTCCTTCCACGGCTGCGAGTCGTGCATCTTGGTGACCAGGTCGGTCAGCGCCTTCTTGTCGGCGTCGGACAGGCCGCCGGGGGCGACGAAGCCGCGCCAGTTGGCCAACGAGACGTCCAGGCCGCCCTCCTTCAGCGTGGGCGCGTCCAGGCCGGGGATCCGCTCGGCGGAGGTCACGCCGAGGGCGCGCAGCTTGCCGGACTTCACGTGCTCCGCGAACTCGGCCACGCCCGAGATGCCCGCGCTGACCTTGTTGCCGAGCAGCTCGTTGAGCGCCTCGCCGCCGCCCGAATGGGCGATGTAGTTGACCTGCTTGGGGTCGACGCCCGCGGCCTTGGCCATCAGGCCGGCCACGATGTGGTCGGTGCCGCCCGCGGACCCGCCCGAGATCGACACCTTCTTCGGGTCGGCCTTCCAGGCCGCCACCATGTCGGCGAGCGACTTGTACGGGGACTCGGCCGGGACGACGACGATCTCGTACTCCTCGGTCAGCTTGGCGATTGGGGTGGTCTCGGCCAGGGTGACCTTGGACTTGTTCTGCTCGATGGCGCCCACCATGACCAGGCCCATGGTCATCAGCAGGTTGCCGTTGCCCTTCTCGCCCGCGAGCTGCGCCAGGCCGATGGTGCCGCCCGCGCCGGGCACGTTGTACACCTCGACCTTCCGCTTGGAGTCGGCGGCCTTGATCGCCTGCTCCGCGATGCGGGAGGTCTGGTCCCAGCCGCCGCCGGGGGAGGCCGGAGCCATGATCCGCAAGGAGCCGCTGGCGGACGTGCCGGTGCCTGACTCGCCGCAGCCGGTCAGCGCGGCGAGGGAGAATGCCGCGAGGGCGGCGAATACGCGCAAGCGCATGATCACTCCAGGGGGTGTTTCACGGTTGTAAAACTGGGATCGTGAAGCCCCATCCCGCCCACGTCGAGGCTTTGCACGCTTGCCGTCATAGTGGTCGTATTGGTCGCAACCTGGCCGTGACCTGCGTTTGTTTCCATGTGCAACGTGAGACGCGTCCGTGACGCCTCCCTCGGGACCCAACTGTTCGTGCTCCAGATGGTGATCGTGATCCTCGCCGTCGGGGGCACCGCAGGGGTGTGGGCCGAGCACACGCGCGACCAGCTCGACTCGCTGCACCAGCAGCGGGCGCTGGCCATCGCGCAGTCCGTGGCAGGGCTCCCACAGGTCAGGGAAGCGTTCAAGCTGAAGAATCCGGAGTCGGTCCTGCAGCCGCTGGCCATGAGCGTGCAGCACGAGACCGGCGCCGACTATGTCGTGATCGCCAACGCCGAGCAGAAGCGCTACGCCCATCCCAACACCCTGCTGATCGGCAAGCAGCTGTCCACCGACGGCACCACCGTGCTCAAGACGGGCAGGAGCTGGGTCGGCACCGAGACCGGCACGATCGGCACCACGGTCAGGGGCAAGGCCCCCATCCGCGACGAGTACGGCGGCGTGATCGGCCTGGTCTCGGTCGGCGTGCTGGAGACCACGGTCGTCGGCCAGCTCGGCGCCGCGCTCCCGCCGCTGATCTGGACGGCGCTGGCCGTGCTGCTGGCGGGCCTCACGCTGGCCGCGGTGATCACCGCGCGGGTGCGCAGGCAGACGTTCGGGCTGGAGCCGCGCGAGATCGCCGCGCTGCTGGAGCAGCGCGAGGGCGTGCTGCACGGCGTCAAGGAGGGCGTGCTCGCGCTCGACCTCAACGGCCGCGTCACGCTGGTCAACGACGCCGCCCGCGAGCTCCTGGGCAACGTGGGCGAGGACCTGACGCAGATGCCGGTCTCCGAGCGCATGCGCGACGTGCTCGGGGGCGCCGACCCGGGCGAGGACCGCGTCGTGCTGCACGGAGAGCGCGTGCTGGTGCTCAACCGCACCCCGGTCTCGGTACGCGGCCAGCACCGCGGCTGGGTCGTCACCCTGCGCGACCGCACCGAGCTGACCCGGCTGGCCCGCGAGCTCCACGACACCAGCAGCGCGACGGACGCCTTGCGGGCCCAGGCGCACGAGTTCGCCAACCGCATGCACACGATCGTCGGCCTGCTGGAGCTGGGCGAGCACGAGGCGGCCGTCAACTTCATCACCCGCACCACTCACGGCACGTACGCCACCGACCTGCGCGAACGCGTCCAGGATCCCACCCTGGCCGCCCTGCTGCTCGCCAAGTCCGCCGAGGCGGCCGAGCGGGGCGCCCGGCTCGTGCTGTCGGAGGACTCCGCCGTGCCCGAGGGCCTGCTCGGCGACCCGCAGGACGCGGTCCTCGTGGTCGGCAACCTGGTCGCCAACGCCATCGACGCGCTCGACGGCGCCGAGGGCACGATCGAGGTGTCGGTGCAGGCCGACGCCGACGGGCTGCGCGTACGGGTGGGCGACTCCGGGCCGGGCATCGCGCCCGATCTGGTGGAAGAGGTGTTCAGGGAGGGGTTCACCACCAAGGCCGCCCGGTCGGGGCCGCGCGGGCTCGGGCTGGCGCTGACCCGGCAGGCGTGTCTGCGCCGGGGCGGCTGGGTACGTGTACGGAACTCGGGCGGCGCGGTCTTCACGGCCCTGCTCCCGGCGAAGGCCCGCACGTGATCCCGGTGCCGGGACCCGCGGCAAAGGTGCGCGTGCCGGGACCCGCGGCAAAGGTGCGCGTGCCGGGACCCGCGGCGGAGGTGCGGTCATGAGTGACATTCGGGTGCTGGTGGTGGACGACGACTTCATGGTCGCCCGCATCCACAGCGGCTACGTGGCGCGCGTACCCGGATTCCGGGTCGTGTCCGTGGCGCACAGCGGGGCCGACGCGCTCGCCGCGGCGGCCGAGCTCCGGCCGGACCTCGTGCTGCTCGACATCTACCTCCCCGACATGTCGGGACTTGAGGTGCTCAAACAGCTCCATGACGTGGACGTCCTCATGATCAGTGCCGCCCGCGACGTGCCCACGGTCAGGGAGGCCATGCGCGGCGGCGCCGTCAACTACCTCATCAAGCCTTTCACCGCCGCCGCGCTGACCGACCGGCTCCAGCAGTACGCCGACACCCGCAGGCGCCTGACCGCCATCGGCCCCGAGGCGCGGCAGGACGACGTGGACCGGCTCTTCGGGAGCCCCAAGACTTCCGCGCCGATGCCGAAGGGGCTGTCGGCGGCCACGTGCGAACTGGTCGCGGAGACCCTCCGGGAGGCGGGCCGCGACCTGTCGGCGACCGAAACGGCCGAGCTCACGGGCCTGTCGAGGGTGAGCGTCCGCCGCTATCTCGAATACCTGTGCGTGGCCGGACAGGCCGAGTTCCGGCCCCGTTACGGCACCGCCGGCCGACCGGAACATCGCTACCGGTGGCTAGGTTGACACACTTCCGTAGCCATTTCCCGTGACATATGCGGATCCGCGTGCCTTACTGTTGCCTGAGACTTGGCTGCGGACCGGGAGGAGATTGAGGCGTGCGTAACGCCGGACCGATCGAATCACCGACCGACCCGTTCGCCTCGGTGCCATTACCCACGTCGGGTGTCTCCAAGAAGCCGCGGATCGAAGGGCTGCCCCCGGGTGTCTCCCGGGACATCTTCGGCCCCACGGACAGGCAGGAACCCCGGCCGGCCCAAGGCCCGAGCGCCCCGGGCGGTCCCTCGGGCGGCGCGCTGCCCCCTGTGGCGCCGCCGGCGCAGCCATGGCCGGTGACCGGCAAGGAACCGCCGACCCCGCCCGCGCCCGTGTTCGGCGCCCCCTCGGAGCGGCAGAGCCCGTACGAGCCCGAGCCGCCTCGCAAGCGCCGCCTCCTGCCGGGGCTGCTGGTGTTCATCGTGGTGCTCGCGGCGCTGGCGTACGTGGTGCCCGCCGTGCTCATGTCGGGCTCCGTCCTGCGCGGCACCCATGTCTCGGGCGTCGACATCGGCGGGCTGACCGTCACCCAGGCGGCCGACAAGCTCCGCAACGAGCTCGGCACCCGGCTGAGCCGCCCGGTCGTGGTCGACATCGCCGGCCGGAAGGAGACCATCCAGGCCGACGAGGCCGGTCTCGAACTCGACGTGGTCGGCACGATCGGCCAGGCGCCCAGCGGGTTCCCCAGCCCGCAGGAGGTGTGGCGGGGACTCACCGGCAAGACCCAGCTCCAGCCGAAGGTCAACCTCGACTCCTCGCAGCTGACCAGGACCGTCGAGGGCCTGGCCGAGGCAGCCGACAAGAAGGCCCATGAGGGCCGGGTGACCTTCTCCGGGCTGGAGCCGAAGGTCCGCCAGCCTCAGGACGGCGTGCTGCTCGACCGGGAGGACGCCGTACGCCGGATCGGCGACGCCTTCCTGCAGGGCGGCGGCAACGTCGTGCTCACCCTCAGGCCGGCCAAGCCCGTCACCACCGCCGAGGCCGTCGCGACCGCCCTCGCCAGGGCGAAGACGGCCGTCTCCGCGCCCGTCACGCTGACTCTCGGTGACAAGCAGGCGCAGATCACCCCGGCCATGATCGCCGCCAACCTGACCTACAACTCCGACGGCTCCGGCGGGCTCGCGCCCCAGTTCGACACCACGGCGGTGCTGGCGGCCCTGGAGACCCGGCTGGTGGACGCGGCCCAGCAGCCGCGTGACGCCACGTACGACATCGTGAACGGCAAGCCGGTCCTGGTGCCCGCCCGCACGGGGCGGGGCGTGAACGACAAGCTGCTGGCCAGGGACGCCGAGCGGGTGTTCGCCGAGGGCGGCAGCCGGACGATCCCGGTCCGGCTGGGCGCCGTCGCCCCCGCCGTCACGACGGAGCAGGTACGCGACCTCGGGATCAAGGAGACCGTGGGCGCGTTCACCACGTCGTTCGACGCCGGCCAGCCTCGCGTCAAGAACATCCAGCGCATGGCGCAGCAGCTCGACGGGCACCTGGTGAAGCCGGGGGAGACGTTCTCGATCAACGAGGTCATCGGAGAGCGCACCGTCGAGGACGGGTACGTCGAGGCGGGACAGATCGTCGGCGGGCGGATGGTGAGCATCGTCGGCGGCGGGGTCTCCCAGTTCGCCACGACCATGTACAACGCCGCCTTCTTCGGCGGGTTCGACCTGGTCGAGCACCAGCCGATGGACTACTACGCCCCCCGTTACCCGCCTGGGCGGGACGTGGCGCTGCTCTATCCGGAAACGGACCTGAAGTGGCGCAACGACTCCGACTTCGGCGTGCTGGTCAAGACGGCCTTCACGGAGACGTCGGTGACGGTCACCTTGTGGAGCACCAAGCGGTACGACGAGGTGGAGGCGGTGGCGTCCGAGAAGCGGGACTTCCGGCCGTTCCGGACGGAGAGCAGCTCGGCGCCCGGGTGCTTGCCGACGGTGGGGGAGCAGGGGTTCACGATCGACGTGACCCGGGTGTTCCACGAGGACGGCAAGGTGGTCAAGAAGGACAAGAAGCTGACCACCAAGTACCGGCCCCAGCCCCAGACCACCTGCGCCACGAACTGACCCTCCTGCCAGGGCCGCGCTCCGGGGGTGGGGCGCTCCCGCGCGGTGTGTGGCGCGTGGGCGGCGCCGGACCCGTCCGGCCGGTACCCGGGCACCCCGAGAGCGTGTGCTCCGGTCTGGGGACGTCTGAGGCGGTTACGAGAGCGGGACCGAGAGGATGCGGTCGTCGCCCGGCCGTGGGGAGCCGCGGCCGTCCTGGTTGCTGGTGCCGACCCACAGCGTGCCGTCCGGAGCCGCGGTGACGGCGCGGAGGCGGCCGTAGCGGCCGGTGAAGCGGGCGACGGGCGTGCCCGCCGAGCCGTCCGCCCCCAGCGGGACCTGCCACAGCCGGGTCCCGCGCAGCGCCCCCACCCACAGCGAGCCGTTCGCGTACGCCATCCCTGACGGCGAGGCCTCGTCGGTGGACCAGGTGACGATGGGGTTGACGTAGCGCGAGTCGTCGCTGCGCCCCTCGACCTCCGGCCACCCGTAGTTGCCTCCCGCCTTGATGAGGTTCACCTCGTCATAGGTGTTCTGGCCGAACTCCGACGCGTACAGGCGCCCGGACTGGTCCCAGGCGAGCCCCTGGACGTTGCGGTGGCCGTAGCTGTAGACGAGCGTGCCGAACGGGTTGCCGGGTGCGGGGGTCCCGTCCACGGTCATGCGGAGGATCTTGCCGCCCAGCGAGTCGCGCTGCTGGGCGAGCTGGTCCTCCCCGGTCTCGCCCGTGGAGGCGTACAGGAACCCGTCGGGCCCGAACGCGAGCCGTCCCCCGTTGTGGATCCCGCCCTTGGGGATGCCCCGCACGAGGACCCGCTCGTCGCTGAGGCGGTCGCCGGTGAGCTGGTAGCGGACGATCCGGTTGTCCTGTTCGGCGGTGTAGTAAAGGAATATTTGCTGATCCTTTGCCGCCACCCCCATCAGCCCGCCCTCGCCGGCCGGGCTCACGCCCGGGATGGTGCCCAGCGAGGTGACCTTCCCGTCCCGGGTCACGCGCAGCAGCCTGGCCGTGTCGCGCTCGGTGACCAGCGCGTCGCCTCCGGGCAGGAACGTGATCGCCCACGGCACCGCCAGCCCCGTCGCCACGTCCCTGGGCTCTCCCGGCCCGGCCCCGGCCGGCACGGTGGCGGTCGGCGTCACCTCCCCGTCGCTGGCCAGACCGCTGGAACAGGCCGTGAGCACGGCCATGAGCATGATCGTCCAGAGCTTCCTCATGTGTTCCATACTTCCCGTGGAGCCGTAAGGTTCTCGGCATGAAGACCTGGGTTGCGTCCGATTCGGTGGCTGATGTTCTGTCCGACCTGCCTGGGGTCGAATGTGCTGTTTACGATGGCACGGCCCCGATGCCGGAAGGGATCGAGGAGGTGGAGGTCTGGATTCCGCCGCTCGTCACCGTGCCGGACGTGCCGGGCACGCTGGCCAGGATGAGCTCCTTGCGGCTGGTGCAGACCGTCACCGCGGGCGTGGAGCCGTACCAGCCGCACATGCCGGACGGCGCGGTGCTGTGCAACGCCCGCGGCGTGCACGACGCCGGGACCGCCGAGTGGGCCGTCGGGGCGATGGTCGCGGTGCTGCGGGAGTTCCCTGGGTTCGTGGACGCGCAGCGCAGGGGCGAGTGGACCTACCACCACACCGACGTGCTGGCCGACTCGACGGTGCTCATCGTCGGCCACGGTTCCATCGGCGCCGCGCTGGAGAGGCGGCTGGAGGGGTTCGAGGTCGAGGTCGTACGCGTGGCCAGGAACGCCCGCGACGGTGTGCACGCCATGGACGAGCTGCCCGCCCTGCTGCCGGAGGCGGACGTCGTGGTGCTGCTCGTGCCCGCCACGGCCGACACCGCGGGCATGGTCGACGCGGCTTTCCTGGCGCGGATGAAGGACGGCGCCGTGCTGGTCAACGCCGCCAGGGGCGGGGTCGTCGACACGGACGCGCTGATCGCGGAGCTCAAAAACGGTAGGCTACGCGCCGCGCTGGATGTGACCGCGCCCGAGCCGCTGCCCGAGGGCCACCCCCTCTGGAGCGCTCCGGGCGTACTGATCACTCCGCACGTCGCGGGCAGCACCCCCGCGTCCGGGCGGCGCATGCTGCGCCTGATCCGCGCCCAGCTGTTGCGCTACCTCGCAGGCGAACCGCTGGTCAACGTCATCACCGACTCGTACTGAGAGGATCCCGGAACGTGGCTGGTCCGTGACCTTCGGTGCGTACGGTTGCCTTTGCGAGGAGGTCCTGACTCGCTGTCAAGGATCTCTTGGCGGAAATTGGTCTGTGTGGTTATCAGATCGGTGACGACATCGGCGTTGTCACCACCCGCGCACCCACGAGCGCACACACTGGCGAAGTGATCGACCGGGCTTCGGCGGTCGCAGGTGCAGGGTTCGAGACGGGATGGGCAACGACTGTGATCCGCTGGCGTGATCCACGGGTGCCGCTGACCGCCGCGGCGGCGGCAGGCGCGGTGGCCTTCGCCGCCGCGCTCGGCGTACGCGGTCAGGCCTTGCTCACCGGCGCTGTCGCCGGCGGGCTGGCGGCGCTGATCGCGGCCGGTTCGCTGCTGTTCGCCTCGGTGAAGTCGGCCGGTCACCGGCCGACGGCGCTGGGCGCGCGCTGGATGGGCGGCGGAGCCGTCATCTGGGCCGCCGGCGTGGCGCTGCGCCCGTTCGCCGAGAGCTTCCTGGTCAGCTTCGCCGACCTGTTCGTGCTGCTCGGCACCGTGGTGACGGCCGGAGGCGCGCTGATCGCCGCCGACCGCAGATTCCCGGCCAGGGTCGTTTTACGGCATGTCACCGACGCCTACCTGTGCGCGGCGTCGCTCTTCCTGATCGGCTGGGTGGCCGCGCTGCGGCACGTCTACGACGACGCGGCGGACCCGGCGGCGTTCACGCTGGTCATGCTGCCGCCGATGATCGCGCTGCTGGTGACGTGCGCCGTGATCCCGTCGGTGCTGACGAGCCGGGCCTCCTCCTGGCCGCTCGCCCTGGCAGGCGTCGGCGCGCTCGCCACCATGACCGTGGCGGGCCTGGCGGCCGGGGTCGCCAGGCTCGACGGCGGCGACCCGCAGATCTGGACCGTCATGCTCGCGCCTGTCGCGTTCCTGCTGCTCGCCGCCGTCCCGTGGGTGCCGCATCCGGGCGCGGCGGGCAGGTCCGCCGTCGGCGGTGTGGTCGCGCTGGTGCCGATGGGGCTGGTCGCCGTGGCCGCCTGCACGCTGCTCGCCCACCTGGTCGGCGGCGGGGCCGAGCGGCCCGTGACCGGCGTCGTGGTGGTCGCGGTCTCCGTGGTGCTGCTCCTGCTCGTCCGCCTGTTCTTCGTCTCGGCGACCAACATGCGCCTGCGCGGCCTGGTCAAGCTCGGTGAGCGGCAGCTCAGGGAGCTCGCCCAGAGCACCGGTGACGTGGTGTTCCTCTGCGACTACGAGGGCGTGGTGAGCGAGATCGACGCCGGGGTCGAGGTCACGTACGGCTACCGCCCCGAAGACGTGGTCGGCGGGTCGATCTTCGACTACATCCACCCGGAGGACGTCCCCGGCATCCAGGTCGCGCTGCGCGCCATGCACCTCGACGAGGACAACGCCGCGCCGGGCGCCTGCCTGATCGCCTGCCGGGTGCGCGCGGCCGACGGCACGTGGCGGCCCACCGAGTCCGTCGCCACCCGCCACGTCGGCGGCGACGAGCTGCTGCTGGTGACCACCAGGGACATCAGCGACGAGGAGGCGCTGCGCAACCAGGTCGCCCACCTGACCTTCCACGACGGCGTAACCGGGCTGCCCAACCGCGCCTACTTCGAGGAGCGCACCCGCGAGGTGCTCTCGGGGCGCACCTCCGGCACGGGAGGGGCCAACGTCGCGGTCATCTTCCTCGACCTCGACGGGTTCACCTCGGTCAACGACTCGGTGGGCCACGCCAGCGGCGACTACCTGCTCGGGCAGGCCGCGCGCAGGCTGCGCGGCGCCGTACGCGCCGACGACACGCTCGCCCGGTGGGGCGGCGACGAGTTCGCGGTGCTCGTGGAGACGGGCGGCGACGCGCAGGTCGCGGTCGACCTGGCCGAGCGGCTCGTACGCGCGGTCTCGCAGGAGCCGTTCCGCGTCGCCGACCGCGACGTGGCGCTCACCGCGAGCGTGGGCGTGGCCTTCACCGAGGACGACATGCCGGCGGGCGACCTCATCCGTAACGCGGATGTCGCGATGGCGCGCTCCAAAGAGCTGGGCGGGCGGCGGGTGGAGGTGTTCGCCGCGCAGATGCACGCCGACGTGGTGCGCCGGCTGGAGCTGGCGGCCGACCTGCAGCGGGCGCTGATCGAGCAGCAGTTCGCGATCGAATACCAGCCGATCGTCGACCTGGCCACCTCGCGGGTGACCTCGGTCGAGGCGCTGGTGCGGTGGTGGCGCGGGTCGGTGTTCGTACCGCCCGAGCGGTTCCTGGGCCCGGCCGAGGACACCGGGCTGATCGTGCCGCTGGGGGAGTGGATCCTGCGCGAGGCGTGCCGCGAGGTGGCCGCCTGGCGGGCCTCGTCCTGGGACATCGGCCTGTCGCTCAACCTCTCGGCCCGTCAGATCACCGCGCCGCGGTTCGTCGAGACGGTCGAGGAGGCGCTGACCGAGAGCGGGCTGCCGGCCTCCGCGCTCACCCTTGAGGTGATCGAGGAGATGCTGGTCGAGGACGCCGAGGAGACGATCAAGCGGCTGTCGGAGCTGCGGGCGCTCGGTGTGCGGCTGGCCATCGACGACTTCGGCACGGGTTACGCGTCGCTCGCGTTCCTGCGGCAACTCCCGGTCGACATGATCAAGATCGATCCGTCGTTCGTGTCGGGGCTGGGCAAGGACGACACGCTGACCCTGCTCACCCGTACGATCGTGCGGCTCGGCCACGACCTCGGGCTTATCGTGGTGGCAGAGGGGATAGAGCGTCCCGAACAGCTCGATCTGCTCAAGCGGATGGGGTGCACGAAGGGTCAGGGTTTCCTAGTCGCACGGCCGATGGCGGCGCGCGGAGTCGACTCGTTGATGCGTACGAGTCTCACTGTTTGAGACAAGTGTCCACGAAGTTGACACCAGGGCGTTCGGTGCGGCTATGGTGTAGGCCATGCTTCGCAGTGAGATTCTCGTAGTACTTCGCCGGCGCGCAGGCCGATAGCGAAGCACGACGACCTGCGCGCCGCCCCAGACCCGCCGTCCGGTGGGAAGGGGCATTTTTTATGTCCTTAAGCGAGTAGCCACGCAAGGAACGAGCCGATGACCGAACGGATGACAGGTGCACAGGCCCTGGTGAGGGCGCTGGAGCACGTTGGAGTCGACACAGTGTTCGGGATCCCGGGCGGTGCCATTCTGCCGGCCTACGATCCTCTCTACGACTCGACCAAGGTCCGGCACGTGCTCGTACGCCACGAGCAGGGCGCCGGTCACGCGGCCGAGGGCTACGCGCAGGCGACCGGCAAGGTCGGGGTGTGCATGGCCACCAGCGGCCCCGGTGCCACCAACCTGGTGACGCCGATTGCCGACGCGTACATGGACTCGGTGCCGATCGTGGCGATCACCGGCCAGGTGGCCAGCGCGGCCATCGGCACGGACGCGTTCCAGGAAGCCGACATCTCCGGCATCACCATGCCGATCACGAAGCACAACTTCCTGATCACGGATCCCGCGGACATCCCCCGCACGATCATGGAGGCCTTCCACATCGCCTCCACCGGCCGTCCCGGCCCGGTGCTCGTGGACATCTCCAAGGACGCGCTGCAGGCCGACACCACCTTCAGCTGGCCGCCGACCATGCAGCTCCCGGGCTACCGCCCGGTCACCAGGCCGCACTCCAAGCAGATCCGCGAGGCCGCCAAGCTGATCGCCGAGTCCAAGCGGCCCGTCCTGTACGTCGGCGGCGGCGTCCACAAGGCGCATGCCTCCGCCGAGCTGCTGCAGTTGGCCGAGCTGACCGGCATCCCGGTCGTCACCACTCTGATGGCGCGCGGCACGTTCCCCGACAGCCACCCGCAGCACATGGGCATGCCGGGGATGCACGGCAGCGTGTCGGCCGTGGGCGCGCTGCAGAAGGCCGACCTGCTCGTCGGGCTGGGCGTGCGCTTCGACGACCGGGTGACCGGCGACCTGGGGTCGTTCGCCCCGTACGCCAAGGTCGTGCACGCCGACATCGACCCGGCGGAGATCTCCAAGAACCGCCACGCCGACGTGCCGATCGTGGGCGACTGCAAGGAGGTCATCGGCGACCTGGTCGCCGTGATCGAGGCGTCCGGCCAGAAGGGCGACTACACCGAATGGTGGACGACGCTCAACGGCTACAAGCAGACCTACCCGCTGGGCTACGAGACGTACGAGGACGGCACGCTGGCGCCCCAGTACGTCATGGAGCGGCTGAGCGCGATCGCCGGGCCCGACACGTACTACGTGGCCGGGGTCGGGCAGCACCAGATGTGGGCCGCGCAGTTCATCGACTACGAGAACCCCGGCACGTTCATCAACTCCGGCGGCCTCGGCACGATGGGCTTCGCCGTCCCGGCCGCGATGGGCGCCAAGATGGGCCGCCCCGAATCCACGGTGTGGGCCATCGACGGCGACGGCTGCTTCCAGATGACCAACCAGGAGCTGGCCACCTGCGCCCTGGAGGGCGTGCCGGTCAAGATCGCCGTCATCAACAACGGCAACCTCGGCATGGTCCGCCAGTGGCAGACGCTCTTCTACGACCAGCGCTACTCCAACACCGACCTGCAGACGGTCCGCCGCATCCCCGACTTCGTCAAGCTGGCCGAGGCCTATGGTTGTGTGGGCCTGCGATGCGAGCGTGCCGAGGACGTGGACGCCGTGATCAAGAAGGCCATGGAGATCAACGACGTGCCCGTCGTGGTCGACTTCGTCGTCCACCAGGACGCCATGGTCTGGCCCATGGTCGCGGCAGGCACCAGCAACGACGACATCAAGATCGCCCGTGACATGGCGCCCAAGTGGGAGAACGAGGATGAGTAGGCATACTCTGTCGGTGCTTGTCGAGAACAAGCCGGGCGTACTGGCACGCGTGTCCGCGTTGTTCAGCCGAAGGGGCTTCAACATAGACTCGCTGGCAGTGGGGCCGACCGAACACGACGACATCTCGCGCATGACCATCGTGGTCAGCGTCGAGGAGCTGCCGCTTGAGCAGGTCACCAAGCAGCTCAACAAGCTGGTGAACGTACTGAAGATCGTCGAGCTCGACCCGTCGCAGTCCGTCCAGCGCGAGCTGATGCTGATCAAGGTCAAGGCCGACGCCGACAGCCGCTCCCACGTGCTGGAGCTGGTCAACCTCTTCCGCGCGCGCTGCGTCGACGTGGCCGCCGACGCCGTGACCATCGAGGTCACCGGCACCCCCGACAAGCTCGAGGCGTTCGTCAAGGTCCTCGAGCCGTTCGGGATCAAAGAACTCGTCCAGTCGGGCATGGTGGCCATCGGCCGCGGCGCCCGTTCCATCACTGACCGGTCCCTCAGGGCACTGGACCGTACCGCCTGAAAGGTTTTGAGCAAGTGACCGAGATTTACTACGACGACCAGGCCGACCTGTCGATCATCCAGGGACGCCACGTGGCCGTGCTGGGGTACGGCAGCCAGGGCCACGCCCACGCGCTCTCCCTGCGTGACTCCGGCGTGGACGTGCGCGTCGGTCTGCCGGAGGGTTCCAAGAGCCGCGAGAAGGCGGAGAACGACGGGCTGCGGGTCGTCACCCCGGCGGAGGCGGTGGAGGAGGCCAACCTCACCATGATCCTGGCGCCGGACCACATCCAGCGCCACCTGTACGCCGAGGCCGTCGCCCCCAACCTGGTCGAGGGTGACGCGCTGTTCTTCGGCCACGGCCTGAACATCCGCTACGGCCTCATCGAGGCCCCCGAGGGCGTCGACGTGTGCATGGTCGCCCCCAAGGGCCCCGGCCACCTCGTCCGCCGCCAGTTCGAGGCCGGGCGCGGCGTGCCGTGTCTCGTGGCCGTCGAGAAGGACGCCTCGGGCAAGGCGCTGGACCTGGCGCTCTCGTACGCGAAGGGCATCGGCGGCACCCGCGCCGGCGCGCTGCGCACGACCTTCACGGAGGAGACCGAGACCGACCTGTTCGGCGAGCAGGCCGTGCTGTGCGGCGGCGTGTCCGAGCTCATCAAGGCGGGCTTCGAGACCCTGATCGAGGCCGGCTACCAGCCCGAGGTCGCCTACTTCGAGTGCCTGCACGAGATGAAGCTGATCGTCGACCTCATGTACGAGGGCGGCATCTCGAAGATGTACTGGTCCGTCTCCGACACGGCCGAGTACGGCGGCTACACCCGCGGCCCGCGCGTCATCACCGACGAGACGCGTCAGGAGATGCGCCGCATCCTGGGCGAGATCCAGGACGGCACCTTCGCGCGGCAGCTGGTCGAGGAGTTCGACAGCGGCCAGAAGGAGTTCCAGCGTCACCGCGACGAGCTGGCCGAGAACCCGATCGAGAAGACGGGCGCCAAGCTGCGTCCGATGATGAGCTGGCTGAAGGCGTAGTCAGTTCTTCGGGGTACGGGTGGGGCGTCGGCGTAGGTGAGCCGGGCGCACCCACCCGTTTTCCGTCTGGGTGGTCAGCCTGCTGGAGCCCGCCCCGAGCCAAAGGTCTTCGCAGGGGGCCGCTTCGCGCCAAGGGGCTCAGGCGTTCTCATTTGGGTGCCTTGCGGCGCACCCCCGTGCCTTACGGCGCCATCGCCCACCCGGGACCCGGTTACCGGCTTGGCCTGCTGGAGCCCGCCCCGAGTGGTCCTCGCTGCCGCTCGGGCGCCTTCCCGGGGCGCGCCTGACGGCGCGCAAGGTCTTCGCATGGGCCGCTTCGCGCTGGAAAGCTCAGGCGGCGCTTCCAGTCGGGCCGGAGCCCCGACCCCTGTAGGACTTCGCTTCGCTCAGACGCCCCTGCTTGAGGCGCCTGCGGCGCACACCCCGAGCCAGCGCCGCTGTCGTCCCCCATTCCTTGGCTGGCTAGGTGCCAGAGGCCTTCCAGCGGTCGTCCTCTTCGGCGTTCACGAGCGGCCACCAGTAGTGATCGATGACGGCCCTTCCGTCTGCGTTCGGCGTTCTCCCACGAGCCGAAATGGAAGAGGACGACCCGTTCGACATGCTCTCGGCTGGTTGGCCGGTTGCGCGGGTCCTTGAAGTAAACAGCCGCGATCACGGCGCTGAGACTCATGACCGCGCACTTCTCGCTTCCGAGCGTTTGGAGAGGTGTCGGTGAGCGCCCAAACCGTCGACCATTCGCGGGGGAGCCAGCGCACCCCCCACTGCATCGACATCGCGCCGACCAGCCAGAGCCCCCGTCCTCAGATCTCCTGCGGATCCGGCTTGGATGGAAAGGGATCTTCGAATATTCGTGGTGATGGTGCGGGAGCCAAGAAGGTAGCCCGCAAGCTTGCACGTCAGGAGGGTGATTCTGTCGATCCCGGACAGCTGGAACGACGCCTCGAATCGTAGGGAGAGCTATGCGTGCCGCTCCTCGATGACGGAGAATTCGATCTCTCCTGCGGCCACCATCTCACGCATGCGAGCCACTGCAACCGCCCGCCTACGCCATTTCTCGGATTCCCCGGCTTCGGCCGTGGCCTCGTCGTCGAGGTTGATCACAGTTCTGCTCATGCTGTCAGCCATCATCGACGCCTCTGCGTAGATTTCTGCATGAATGATCCTTAGGGCAGTCAGTAAGGCCGATCGGGAGGCGCAGCAGTTCAATGGCTACAAACCCGCTCCAGCTGCGAGAGGCGATCCCCCTGCGACTAGTTTCGGTGGTTCATGATCATTACGGCATCTACGCTTGATCATCGGCCGAGAGGGTGGTTTCCTATAACGCTCATCAACCGGAAGACCCACGGGAGAGTGTGGGGTGCGGTGGTGGTCGGCGTACTGGATTTGACATGCTCCTCCCCGTGAACGGGGAGGATTCTCATGGCCGCTACGCGGCCACCCCTTGCGGGGCGGGCGTGGTCTCACTATGAGTGGCTTGACGCTTCACAGGCCCCAGTACCGCAAGGCCTCCACGTCCGTTTACCGCCTGTCCGACGGCTGAGTTGTACCGGTACACCTGGACGCGGGCGGCATTGGTGTCGGCGTTGCCGATCCACCCGCAAGCTGGGTTTTTGCACACGAACCTGGCCTGGGATTGCCGTGATCCCTGGGTGATCGTGTGGCACTGGTGGCATTCCCGGCTGGTGTTCGCCGCCGGGATGTAGGCGACTTTTCCGCCCTTGTCGAGGGCTTTGTAGGCAAGGAACTCGGCGGTGCGCGACCATGCCTCACCGGCGATGGCGCGATTCAGGCCGCGTTTTTGGGCGACGTTCGTCCCCGGTTCCTCCACGGTGCCCGAGGCGGCGGCCATCATGTTCTTGACCTTGAGGTCTTCGAGCACGATCACGCTGTAGCGGTCGGTGAGTTTCGCGGTGGTCTGGTGTTGCCAGTCGATCACCCGGCGCTTGGCTCTCGCGCGCAGGCCGGCGATCTGGTCATAAGTTCTCTTCAACCGGTTCGAGGTCGGCCGGCCCGGCTTGGCGGCCCGTTTCTGGCGGGCGGCCTTGCGTTCCAGCCGGAGCAGACGCTCGGCCTCCTTGTGCGACAGCCACTGCTCGCGGTGGCGGATCTTCTGCCCTGAAGCCAGGGCCAGGGGGACGGTGATGCCTCGGTCGATCGCGGTCACCGGACCCTCATGCGGGGTCGGGGGTATCTCCATCGTTTGGGTGCGGAAGATGATGTGCCAGCCGTCGGCCTCCTTGACCAGCCGGGCACCGGTGATCTTCCCGTCGGCGGAGGATCCGGTGATGCCGGGTAGGTCCTTGGTCCACCGGAACCGGACCCGGCCCAGTCTGGGGATGTTGACCTCGCCCCACCGCCGGTTGACCCGGGTGATGTGCAGATCCCGCCCCTGCGGAACATCCACGGCCATCCGGGACCGAAAACGCCCTTTGAATTTCGGCCGCTGCGCGGGATGGTCGGGGTTGAAGAAGTTCGCCCACGCCTGCCGATAGGTCTTGAGCACAGCTTGGGAAGCCTGCGCGGGCAGGTCCTTCAACCAGTCGATGTCCCTGCGCGCCTCCCGGATCGCCTCATCGCAGTCCTTCAGTGTGGCGAAGCGGCCCTGCCGGAAGGTGTAGTACTCGTGCAGCAGGTTCCACAGCGCCCGCGCGCTGTGCGCCTGGCCATCCAGGATGGCCGACTGGCGACTGTCCAGGTCCAGGCGCGCCACATGAGCGCGGTTGCGTTTCTCCAGCTCCACAAACCACATTTTGTCATTTGGTGTACGTCACCGAGGTGAGAACCGAATCCTCAAATCAGAACGGGTCGCCATTGCGTTCACGAACTCACCGCGCATTTGGGGTTCATCACCAAATACCGGCGCAACGTCTTCACCGATGAGATGCTCACGCGCTGCCAGCAGATCATGAAGGAGGTGTGTGAGAAGTTCGCCTGCGAACTCGCCGAGTTCAACGGCGAGGACGACCACGTGCACCTCCTCGTCCACTACCCGCCCAAGGTCGCTCTGAGCTCCTCGTTAACAGCCTCGACGGGGTGTCGGCCCGCTACCTGCGCCAGGAATACGCCGCCCACGTCCGCAAATGCCTGTGGGGCGGGCACTTCTGGTCCCGCTTCTACTACGCGGGCTCGACCGGCGGCGCGAACCTGACCACCGTCCGCACGTACATCCAGTCCCAGGACCGACACCAGAAATGACACAAGACTGGGCGCGTGGTGACGCTCGGTCCTTCAGTTCAGGCCAGCGCACGCTCAGGCCCAAGAGGGGCTTTTCCGCGCGGGCCTTCACCTGCCACCTAAGAGTGGGAGCGCTCGCCCGCATTGCGGTAGAAGCCGCCGTTGAGATGGAGCTGTGGGTCCATCTCGTAGCTGCGGACCTTAGCAATTGCTATCGATCAGTGAGCATTGTCGGCTGCGATCGGCGAGTGTTACCGTCTTTCATGTGTAAGAAGAACTTTACACATGACCGAAGACTCTGACCAGGGAGCATCGCCATGAAGGCCATCCGCTACTACTCCTACGGCTCGCCCGACGTCATCAAGCTCCAGGACGTCGACAAGCCCGAGATCGGCGACGACGACGTGCTGGTCCGCGTCCGGGCGGCCTCCGTCAACGCGGGGGACTGGCACCTGCTGCGCGGCCTGCCCTACATCTTCCGGGCGCAGGCCGGGCTGACCCGTCCCAAGGCCCACCTGCTGGGCGCCGACCTGGCCGGGGAGGTCGTGGCGGTGGGCAGGAGCGTCACCGTGCTGCAGCCTGGCGAGGGGGTGTACGGCTTCTGCCGCGGCGCCTTCGCCGAGTACGTGGCCCTTCCGGCGGAGGGGTTCGTGGTGCGCAAACCCGCCGGGCTGACGTTCGAGGAGGCGGCGGCCGTGCCGGTCGCGGCCGTCACCGCGTTACAGGCGCTCCGCGACAAGGGGCAGGTCAGGGCCGGGCAGAAGGTGCTGGTCAACGGGGCGGGGGGTGGGGTGGGGCCGTTCGCGGTGCAGATCGCCAAGGCGCTGGGCGCCGAGGTGACCGGCGTGTGCGGCCCCGGGAACGTGGAGATCGTGCGGTCGATCGGGGCCGATCACGTCGTCGACTACACCAAGGAGGACTTCACGCGCAGCGGCGAGCGCTACGACGTCATCCTCGACAACGTGGCCAACCGCTCCCTGTCGGACTGCCGGCGCGTGCTCGCTCCTCGGGGCATCTATCTCCACAACAGCGGCGACAGGGGCGGGCGCTGGGTGGGGGTCATGGTCCGCATCCTCCACGTGATGGTGTCGTCCCTGTTTGTACGGCAGAGCCTGGTCGCGGGACACGTGGCCGACGAGAACCCGCACGATCTCGTGGCCCTGCGCGACCTCCTCGAAGCGGGGAAGATCAGGCCGGTCATCGACAGGACCCATCCGCTGAGCGAGGTCCCCGAGGCGATCGGCTACATCGAGCGAGGTCACGCTCGGGGCAAGGTCGTCATCACCATGGCATGACGGCGGAATTGTCGGTGGCGGTTGAGAGGATCGGGCCCATGTCCGATCTCACCTCCGCGATCACCGGCTACTGGGACGCCGCCGCCCCCACCTTCGACGAGGAGCCGGACCACGGCCTGCGGGCCGACCGCACGCGTGCCGCCTGGGACCGCCGCCTGCGCGCCTGGACCCCGTCCCACCCGGCCGACGTCCTCGACGTCGGCTGCGGCACCGGGTCCCTGTCCATGCTGCTGGCCGCGGCCGGGCACCGGGTGACCGGTGTGGACGTGGCGCCGCGGATGATCGAGCAGGCCCGCGCCAAGCTGTCGTCCGCCGGGCTCGCGGGGCGGTTCCTGGTCGGCGACGCCGCCGCCCCGCCCACCGGCGACGACCGCTTCGACGTGGTGCTCTGCCGGCACCTGGTGTGGACCCTGCCCGACCCCGAGGCGGCCCTGCGCGAGTGGGCCGGCCGCCTGCGCCCGTCCGGCAGGCTCGTGCTCGTGGAGGGGCGCTGGCGGGAGACCGGGTCGCCCTATGTGGAGGGAGCCGGATCGCTGCCCTGGAACGGCGGTCTCGGCGCCGCCGACCTGGCCGCCGCCGTCCGCCCGCTGGTCGCCGACCTGCGCGTCGAGCCGCTCAGCGACGACGCCGACCTTTGGGGCGGTCCGGTGTACGACGAGCGCTATGCGATCATCGCCTATGCCTGACAGACCGATCCGCGACAAAGCCCTCTGTTACATCGTCCGCAATGACGAGCTGCTCGTGTTCCGCCACGTGGACTACAGCCCTGAGGAAGTGGGCGTGCAGGTCCCCGCGGGGACCATCAAGGAAGGGGAGGACCCTCGGGACGCCGCGCTCAGAGAGGCGCGGGAGGAGACCGGGCTCCACGATTTCACCGTCGTGCGGAAACTCGGTGTGGCCGAGTACGACACGACCCCCTACCGCGCCGAGCTCCAACGCCGCCACATCTTCCAGCTGGCCCTCCACGAAGAGACCCCGGATCGGTGGGCGAGCAGCGAAGACCATGACGGTAACGAGCCGCCCACGCTATTCGAGTGCTTCTGGATCCCGCTCCGACACGGCCACGTGCTGCAATCCGGCCAGGGCGCGCTCCTCCACCGCCTGTTCGAGCACGACGCCGGATAAACGGTTGAGCGGGTTTCGGAGGGGCTGCGATCATCATGATCCGTGACCGATACCGAGCCCGTTCGCCGGCGCTACGACGCTCTCGCCTTCGATCGCATGCGGAAGCCCGCGGCGTGAGCGGCGCCCAGTGCGTCTTCTGCCGGATCATCGAAGGCACCGAGCCCTCACAGACGATCCACGAGGACGACCACACGATCGCCTTCCTCAACCTCGCCCAGGCCACCAAAGGGCACACGCTCGTCGTGCCGAGAACGCATCACCGGGATCTGACGGAGATCCCGCTCGACGAGGCGGCCCACGTCATGCGGGCCGCGGCGGAGGTGTCTCGCCGGCTCACGGGTGCGCTGGGGGCGCAGGGCGTCAATCTGTGGCACGCGAGCGGCGAAACCGCGTGGCAGAGCGTCTTCCATTTCCACATTCACGTGGTTCCGCGCTACACCGACACGGATCTCACGCCTCCGTGGACGGAGACCGAGCTCCCGGTCGAGTCGCTGCGCGGGTTGGGGGCGGAGATCCGCCGGTTCCAGTCAGCGCCCCGCCGCCTCCTTTCCTGAAGCGGCGGGGCGCTCACCCGGCGATCAGTTCTCGCCGGACTTCCCGGACTCGGCGTCGCACCTGTGCGTGCCATCGCGGCCGCCGGCCAGGTCGGTGCCCGCGTCGCCGGAAAGCACGTCGTCGCCCGACTACATCTCGATCACGTTGCCGGAGCCGCCGATGGTGGCGACCCCGTTCCCCGAGATGAGGTTGTCCCGCCCTGGCGCCAAATGGGCCTTCATCGGCAGGCGCGTACGGTTGCGCATCGTGTCGTCGCCCTCTCCGGTGAGCGCCAGGATCGACTCGATCTGGTCGGCCGGGCAGGCCACCCGGTTGGCGCTCTGCTGTTTGCACGGCGCGGACGTGGCGATCGAGTCGCCGGCGTTCGAAACGATCACGTAGCGGCCGGACAGGGACACGTCGATGTTGTCGGACGCGGCGCCCCCGAAGATCTGCAGTTCCGAACCGGACACGCCCACGTCGGTCGCAGCGTGCGCCGGCCCGGCGACGGCCAGCAGCGAGGCGGCCAGTGCGCCTCCCACGGTCAGCGCCCGTACGCCGTGCGCGCGCAGCCCCCTCATCCGCAGCCGCTTGCCGTTCCCCCGTGTACTCATCAATCCCCCTGTGTTGGATGGCTCGCCCCGCGTGCCCCGGACCTTGGATGAGTACAGTGCCACGACGGTCGCGCTCTGTGACGAAGCGGAGACGCGTTCTGTGGCTTGTGCCATGTTCGCCGAGGAGCCGGGCATAGACAGGCCATAGCCTTGTTTTCAGACGTCCGTCATAGCGGGCGTCGGGCGGAAGCGGGGCATACGGTGCACCCGCCCTCCGGCAACAGCAACCCACACCCTCCACAACAGCACCGTAAGCCTCCATACCCCCGCCAGTGGCATCACCAACCGCTGCCATCACCTCCGAAGAAGAGCCCTGTCCTGCGGCTTTGCCGGGTGGCCGGTCCGCGATGAGCTCGATCGATACTTGCTTAGCTATATCGTTCGATATAGCATCCGAGCCATGATGAACGCACGTCGCGGCCCCCAGCGGGGCCTCACCGGGCGCTTCTTCGGTCCTGGCGAGCTTCGCCTGGCCATCCTGGCCTTGATCGTCGAGCGGCCCGGCCACGGTTACGAGGTCATGGGCCGCCTCGCCGACCGCTTCAACGGCACCTACGAGCCCAGCGCCGGCTCCATCTACCCCACCCTCCAGCTCCTGGAGGACGAAGGGCTCGTCCGCGTCGAGCAGACCGACGGCCGCAAGGTCTACCACGTCACCGAGGACGGCAGGCGGGCGGCCGAGGAGCAGGCCGACGAGATCGAGCGGCTGTGGGGGCGGGCGGCCAGCAGGGGCGAGTGGGGGATGTTCCGCGAGCCCGAGGCCGCCGAGATCGTCGGACCGGCGTTGCGCCTGGTCAAAGCGGCCGTGAAGGCGCTGGCCCACGCGCACGGCGACCCTGCCGTGGTCGAGCGCATCCAGGAGGTCTTCGTGGAGGCCCGCCGCAGGATCGAGGAGCTGGACACCAGGAGGCGGCCATGGAAGGAAGCGCCATGAGGCGGAGCGTCGCGCGACGGTTACTCGACCGGATGTTCCTCACGGGTGAGGTGGTCGAGGTCGAGGAGGTGACCGCCCGCATGCGGCGGGTCAGGATCGGGGGAGAGGCGCTCGCCGGCCTGGAATGGACGCCCGGCCAGCACGTACGCCTCTTCATCGGTGACGGCGGCGGCCTGCTGGGCGGCGTCCTGCGCACGTACTCGATCTGGCAGCACGACCCGACCTGGGAGGCCCTCGACCTGATCGGCTACGACCACGGCGGCGACTCGCCGGGCGCCTCCTGGATCAGGAACGCCCAGCCCGGCATGGAGATCTCCTTCACCAGGCCGGACGGCAGTTTCGTCACGCAGGAAGCCCGTTACCACCTGTTCGCGGGTGAGGAGACGGCCTCGGTGGCGTTCGGCGCGATGTTGCGGGCGCTCCCGGAAGGCGTCGCGGCGTACGGCGCGGTGGAGGCCGAGGGGCCGGGCGACCACCTGGAACTGCCCAAGGAGCTGGTCAAGGTGTGCCGGGGGGACAAGCCGGCGGCCAGGTCGGAGGTCCTGGTCGACGCCGTCAGGGAGCTGGACCTGCCGGACGAGCCCGGCATGGCCTATCTGGCCGGGGAGGCGCGCACGATCCAGGCCATCCGGGCCCACCTGGTCAACGAGCGCGGCTGGCAGCGCAGGGACGTCCGTACGAAGCCCTTCTGGACGCCCGGCAGAAAGGGGCTCGACTAGAGCGATGCGCCCGCCCCTCGCCGCGTGATAGTAATACCGGTATAGTTATTGGTGTTGCACGTGAGGAGGGGTCATGATCGAGCTGAAGAGTGCCGGGGAGATTGACGCGATGCGGGAGGCGGGGCGGGTCGTCGCCGCCGTCCACGCCGCGGTGCGCGAGCGGGCCGCCGTCGGCGTCTCGCTGAAAGCGCTCGACGAGGTGGCCCGGGCGGTCATCGGGGACGCGAAGGCCGGAGCGTCGTTCCTCGGGTATCACCCGTCGTTCGGCGCCACCCCGTACCCGGGGGTCATCTGCACGTCCGTGAACGGGGTCATGCTGCACGGCCTGCCGACCCCGTACCGGCTGCGTGACGGCGACCTGATCAGCGTCGACTGCGGCGCGTTCGTGGACGGGTGGCACGCCGACGGCACGGTCAGCTTCGCGGTCGGCGAGCCGCGCGCGGAGGACCTCAAGCTCATCAGAGTCGCCGAGGAGACGCTGGCCGCCGGCATCGAGGCGGCAGTGCCCGGCGGCCGGATGGGCGACATCGGCCACGCCATGTCCACGGTCGGGCGCGGCGCGGGATACGGCATGCAGAACGACTTCGGCGGCCACGGCATCGGGCGGGCCATGCACGAGTCGCCGTTCGTGCCCAACGAGGCCCGCGCCGGACGCGGGATGCGGCTGCGTCCCGGCCTGGTGATCGCGATCGAGCCGAGCCTGATGGCCGGGGGCGACGACGCCTACTACATGGCCGAGGACGGCTGGTCGGTGTGCTCGGGCGACGACAGCAGGAGCGTGCACGTCGAGCACACGGTCGCCATCACCGCGGACGGCCCGGTCATCCTCACCTTGCCGTAGGCTCCCGCATCCCGAACAGGAACCTGGTGACCCTGGTGCGCCGCACCAGCACGTCGTAGGCCGCCACGGTCAGCACGAGCGCCAGCGCCACGATCAGCAGATACTCGACCGGGATCGGCACCGGCCATCCCACCACGAAATAGGCCACCGCCACGACGACGATCGGCTGGTGCAGCACTTTGAGTGCTCTCCTCCGGTGAACGGGGGAGATTCCCTCCTGCCTTACGGTGGCGGGCTTGACGCGGCGAGCGCGCCTGACGACTGCCCTCCCGGCAACCGGGATGGTTCGCCTCGCCCCCCGTCTGAAGGCCGGAGCACTGCGGACAAATCCGGTAGAAGTCGTCCTGGGAGTCGAACACCAGCGACGCGTGGAAGAACACCAGCCCGACCACCACGAGGGCACGCATGGCGTCGAGCTCGGACCGCCGTTCGGGAGCCGCCCGAAGGTCCGGATCGTCACACATGGTCATGATCACCCCCCGCATGTACCAGTGTGAGCCCCCAGCTGCGCCCGCGCCATGGTCTGTGGCGAGGCTGGAAAAGGTACAGGAATCCCCGCAGGGGAACACCGCAACGTCAAGATCAGCGAACTGTGCACCGGTTCGACCATGCAGGCCATTTCGCCAGGTCAAGAGCAAAATTGTGGGCGTTTGTCGAACTTGGGGGCCGGGGACATCTCATCTCGGCAGCTACGGAGAGTAGTGGACATGTACCAGAGAGGAATCGATATGTACAGACATGGGCTCGTTCTGGCCGGCCTCGTCGCCGGGATGGCTGTGTTCGGCGGCTCCGCGTTCGCGGCTACCACCACCAGCTGGCCGAAGGACAAGGACGACAACAGGAAGATCCTCTTCGTCTGTGGCGACGACAACTACATCGCCGGCGGCGACATCAACAAGAACGAGAACCGCCTGCTGAACGTCGAGACCGGCGACATCCTGAGCAACATCCTCGGCAGCCACAGCGAGGACGACAACCGGAAGTGCACGCTCGCCTGAAGCAGTCTCCTCAGCGGTTGAGAAACGTAACCACGGGGCCCGCCTGGAAGGTCGGGCCCCGTGGCTCGCTCAATTTCGCCTGCGAGACAGGCTGCGCGCGGGGTTAAAAGTGAAAAGTGCGGGTGTTTGTCGAAGTTGAGGGCTGGGGACATTCCTCTGGACGGCTACGTAGAGTAGTCGACATGTAACCGAGAGGAATCGACATGTATAGACACGGGCTCGTTCTGGCCGGCCTCGTCGCCGGGATGGCTGTGTTCGGCGGCTCCGCGTTCGCGGCCACCACCACCATGCCGAAGGACAAGGACGACAACAGGAAGATCCTGTTCGTCTGTGGCGACGACAACTACATCGCCGGCGGCGACATCAACAAGAACGAGAACCGCCTGCTGAACGTCGAGACCGGCGACATCCTGAGCAACATCCTCGGCCGGCACAGCGAGGACGACAACCGGAAGTGCACGCTCGCCTGAAGCGGTCTCCTCAGCGGTTGAGAAACGTAACCACGGGGCCCGCCTGGAAAGGTCGGGCCCCGTGGCTCGCTCAATTTCGCCTGTGAGATGCGGGCCAAAAGTGAAAAGTGTGGGTGTTTGTCGAAGTTAAGGGCCGGGGACATTCCTCTCGACAGCTACGTAGAGTAGTTGTCAGGTAACTGAGAGGAATCGACATGTATAGACACGGGCTCGTTCTGGCCGGCCTCGTCGCTGGGATGGCTGTGTTCGGCGGCTCCGCGTTCGCGGCCACCACCACCAGCTGGCCGAAGGACAAGGACGACAACAGGAAGATCCTGTTCGTCTGTGGCGACGACAACTACATCGCGGGCGGCGACATCAACGACAACGAGAACCGCCTGCTGAACGTCGAGACCGGCGACATCCTGAGCAACCTCATCCTCGGCAGCCACAGCGAGAACGACAACCGGAAGTGCACGCTCGCCTGAAGTCTCCTCAGCGGCTGAGAAACGTGACTGAGAGGCCCGCCCGCAGGGTCGGGCCTCACGGTCCCGCCCAATCTCGTCTGTGAGAGAGGCCGCGCGCAGGTGGTCGGCCCGCACTTCGAATCCGCGTCCGCCACCCTACGCAGGCCCCTCGGAGGCGGCGGTCTCGAACACCTCGCCAGAAACAGCGATGCCGCTACCGGGCCTGCTCCTCGGCGGCCGATGCCGAGGGGCAGGTTCCCGCATGGTCAGCCTTCGTACGCGAACGACGCGTCGAAGGAGTTACGGGCGATCCGGTCGAGCTGTTCGTCCGTCATCCCCAGCTCCCGCTGGAGCGCCGCGTAGTTGTCCTCGACGTAACCGCCGAAGTACGCGGGGTCGTCCGAGTTGACGGTCACGACGAGCCCTTCGTCCAGCATCGCGGGCAGGATGTGGTCACGCAGGGACGGCACGGCGCGCAGCCGTACGTTCGACAGCGGGCACACCGTCAGCGGGATCCGCTCGTCCCGGAGCCTGGCCACGAGCTGCGGGTCCTCCATGGCCCTGATCCCGTGGTCGACCCGCTCGACGCGCAGGATGTCCAGCGCCTCCCACACGTAGTCGGGCCCGCCCTCCTCGCCCGCGTGCGCCACGCGGTGCAATCCCTCGGCGGCCGCGATCTCGAAGACCCGCCTGAACAGCGACGGCGGGTAGCCCACCTCCGCCGAGTCCAGCCCCACCCCGATGAACGACTCCTGGTACGGCAGCGCCGCCCGCAGCACCTGCTCGGCCTCGTCCGCCCCCCGGTCACGCAGGAAGCACAGGATCAGCGCGGCCGACACGTCGCCGTCCTTCAAGGCCGCCGACAGCCCGCCGAACACCACCTCCAGCGGCACGCCCCGGCTCAGGTGCGCCTGGGGGTCGAAGAAGATCTCCGCGTGCCGCACTCCCTGCTCCTTGGCCCGCCGCAGGTAGGCGGCGGCGAGGTCGTAGAAGTCCTCCTCGGTGCGCAGGACCGCCATGTGCTCGTAGTAGAGGTCCAGGAACGACTGCAGGTCGGTGAAGGAGTAGCGGGAGCGGATGGCGTCCACGTCGAAGGTCGGCAGGTCGATCCGGTTCCGCCTGGCCAGCTCGACGACGAGCTCGGGCTCGAGGGTGCCTTCGATGTGCAGATGGAGCTCTGCTTTGGGACGCATGGCAACGAGTAAACCCGACCCCGGCTGATGGAAGTATCGTGCGAACCTCTGAACGCGCGGGCTTTTCCGATGAGAAACCTCCTAATCAGACTGCCGCTCCACTGTCGCGCCGGGGTGCGACCGTAGCGGCAGTCCGCCTCGGAGGTTTCTCATCGTCTGGCATAACATCGGAACTCATGAGGCTGTCGGACCTGCTCGCGCGCGACGACCTGCGGCTGACGCTTGTGACAGGTCACGAGGAGGTCGACCGCGAGATCCGGCGCGCGTACCCGACGGACCTGCCCGACCCGCGACGCTACCTGCAGTCCGGCGACCTCGTGCTCACCAGCGGCGTCTGGTACGGCGAGCCGGCCGACTGCGAGCGGTTCGCCGACGCGCTGTGGGCCACCGACGTCGCCGGCCTGGTCGTGGGGCTGATCGTGCTGGGAGAGCTGCCCGAGGAGCTGGTCAAGGCGTGCGAACGGCGCCGGCTCCCGCTGCTCCTGGCCGCGCCCGACCAGTCGTTCGGCGCGATCACCCAGGTCGTGACCGCCGAGGGGTTCGCGGCCGAGCAGCGCAGGGCCGAACGGATGAGGGCGCAGACGCTGCTCGACGTGCTGGGCCACATCCCGCCGGGCGAGGTCTCCGCGCACCTGCGGCTGCTCGGCGCCGACCCGGGCCTGCCGACCGCTGCCATGGTGGTCACGCGGACCGGACCGGCCAACAATGAGTACGACCTGCCCGAGGTCCTGCACGAGGGCCTGGCCAGGAGCGGCCGGCACCTGGTCGTCGGCGGCGCCCCGCACGAGGCGATCGTGCTGGTCAACGGCCGGGCGTCGCGCAAGAGCCTGGCCGACGAGCTGCGCGGCCTGGTGGCGGAGCGCCCCGGGCTGAGCATCGCCGCCGGGATCAGCGAGATGGCAGCCAGCGTGTCGCAGCTCGGCGAGGCGCTGGAGACGGCCAGGCGGGGCATGGAGTCCGCGCGGGGCGGGCCGGGGCCGGTGTCGATCATGTCGGTGGCCGACATCGACAGCTTCGACCTGCTGATGGCCGCGCTGCCTGCCAGCGCGCGCCGGTCCTTCCGCGATCACCTGCTGGGGCCGGTGGAGGAGTACGACGCGCGGCACGGCTCCGAGCTGCTGCGCACGCTCGACATCTTCCTGGAGACGTGCGGCTCCTGGCAGCGCACGGCCGACGAGCTGTACGTGCACGTCAACACGTTGCGCTACCGGATGCAGCGGATCGAGGAGCTGACCGGGCGGCGCATGTCGTCGATGCGCGACCGTACCGACCTCTATCTGGCGCTGCGGTCAGGGAGAGACGGGCAGGCGGCCCGCGACGACGCGGCCCCGTGAGACCACGGCCACGATGTTCTCCGTGGCCAGGTCCTCGATGCGCTCCCACGGGCGGCCGCGCAGCACGACGAAGTCGGCGCCCAGACCCGGCGCGATCCGTCCCACGGGCATGCCGATCGAGTCGGCCGCGTCGGAGGTGGCCGCGCGCAGCGCCGACTCGGCGTCCATGCCGAGCACCCGCGTCATGTGGACGACCTCGGCGTACTGGTCGCCGAACTGCACGTGGTGGCCGTTGGCGTCGGTGCCGAGCACGAACCGCACGCCCAGCGCGGCGGCCTGGGCCAGCAGCACGTCGCGCTGGGCGATCAGCTCGGCGGCCTTGGCGCTTGCCTCGGGCGTGACGGGGACGCGGCCCTGGGCGATGGCCTCGTTGATCAGCAGCGTGGGCGCGACCGGAGTGCCCCGGGCGGCGAGCGTCTCGGCCAGGTCCTTGGCCATGAGCGTGCCGTGCTCGATCGAGTCGACGCCCTCCTCGACGGCCACGCGGATGCCGTCCTCGGAGTGGGCGTGCGAGGCCACGAGCATGCCGAGCGCGTGCGCCTCGTCCACGACCGCCCTGATCTCGTCGCGGGTGTAGTTGCGCCAGGCGTTCTTGTCGCCGATCGACAGCACGCCGCCGCTGGTCGTGAGCTTGATGCCGTCCATGCCGGCGCGGGCCCAGGTGCGTACGAGCTTGCGGCACTCGTCGGGGCCGTCCGCCGTGGGCTTGCGCACGGGGAACGCGGGCGGCACGAACAGGTCGTTGTGCCCGGCGGTCATCCCCACCACGCCGTGCACCTGGATGCGCGGACCGGGCAGCACCCCGGCGTCGAACACCCGGCGCAGCGCGATCTGAGCCTCGTCACCCGCCAGGTCGCGCAGCGTCGTCACGCCGTGCCGCATGGCCCGCTGGGCGTGGGCGACGCCGTGCAGCACCTGCTCGTCCCGGGTGGTCACCAGCGGCCAGGTCGCGAAGTCCGGCGGGTCGCCGGGTCCCGCGTAGCCGACCAGGTGGACGTGCGTGTCCACCAGACCCGGGAGCACGCACAGACCGTCATTGCCAGGCACGACGTCCGGCTGCACGCTGATGATCCGGTCCGGCTCCCAGCTCAGATCGACTGGGCCGCGATATTCGGTACCGTCCCAAAGGGGGATTCCGTCGAGTCTCATTTCATGCCCGACGCTACCGGAGCCGCCGGGTGGCTGGAGGGATCTACGGTCCTCGGGTGGCCCTCTCGTAGGGACCTACAGGGCTCGCCAGCGGTTTTCCCGCATTCTCCCTGCGTGACGGCTTCCGGTGCGCGGGCGTCCAAAACCACCGTCACACGATGGTAATAATCAATGGATACCGTCCTGACCTGCACGTTCACCGCCGCTCAAGGATGAATTATGGCTATTTCCCTCGACCGCCGCGCGTTTCTGCGGACAACAGGTCTGGCCGGTCTGGCGCTCGGCCTGGCCGCCTGCGGCGAGACCCCGGCCGCCGGCGGCGGAGCGAGCGGGCTGGGCTCCGTCAAGCTCCAGCTCTCCTGGAAGAAGAACGTCGAGTTTGCCGGCGAGTACTTCGCGGACACCAAGGGCTACTTCAAGGCCGCCGGATTCTCGCAGGTCGAGCTGCTGTCGGGCGGCGGTTCCGGGACCTCGGTCGAGTCGGGCCTGGCCACGGGCCGCTGCTGGGCGGGCCTGTCCGCGCCCACGATCACCGCCCCGGCCGTCCTGCAGGGCGCCCAGCTGAAGATCGTCGGCGCGACCTTCCAGAAGAACCCGTTCGCGATCGTCTCGCTCAACAAGAACCCGATCAAGGAGGCCAAGGACCTCGCCGGCAAGAAGATCGGCGTCCAGGACTCCAACGAGCTGGTCTGGAACGCGCTGCTCAAGGCCAACAACCTCGACCCGTCGAGCGTGACCCGCGTGCCGTTCCAGTCGGACCCCTCGATGCTCACCTCCGGGCAGCTCGACGGCTACGTCGGCTACGTCACCAGCGGTCCCGTACGGCTGCGGATGCAGGGCCACGACCCCGCCTACCTGCTGTTCGCCGACGCCGGACTGCCGCTGGTCGCCGAGACGTTCACGGTGACGCAGGAGACCATCGACAAGGAGCGCGACAAGCTCAAGGCGTTCCTGACCGCCGAGATCAAGGGCTGGAAGGATGCCGTCGCCGACCCGGCCAAGTCCGCCGAGCTGGCCGCCACCGTCTACGGCAAGGACCAGAACCTCGACGTCAAGGAGCAGACCGAGGAGGCCAAGATGCAGAACGAGCTCGTGGTCACCCCCGACGTCAAGGCCAACGGCCTGTTCACGATGACGCCGGAGCTGATCGAGCAGAACATCGCCTCGCTCGCCAAGGCCGGCCTGAACATCAAGGCCGAGCAGCTCTTCGACCTGACGATCCTGGACGAGATCTACAAGGCCGACCCGAGCCTGAAGCTGTCATGACGGGGATCAGCATCGCGGGGCTGAGCAAGTCCTTCGGCAAGGGAGTGACCGCGCTCCAGGGAGTCGACATCCAGACGCCGAAGGGCTCGTTCCTGTCGCTGCTCGGCCCCTCCGGCTGCGGCAAGTCCACGGTGCTGCGCATCCTCGCCGGGCTGGAGGAGCCCACGTCGGGCGAGATCCGGGTCAACGGCGAGACCCCTGAGGAGCTGCGCAGGAGCCACCACCTCGGCATCGCCTTCCAGGACTCCGCGCTCCTGCCCTGGCGCAGCGTCGCGGCCAACATCCGGCTGCCGCTGGAGGTCGCCGGGCTCAAGCCGGAGCCCGGCGTGATCGAGGACCTGGTCAAGCTGGTCGGGCTGGAGGGCTTCGAGAAGGCCCGGCCCGCCGAGCTGTCCGGCGGCATGCGGCAGCGCGTGTCCATCGCCCGCGCGCTGGTGGTCAAGCCCAGCGTGCTGCTGCTCGACGAGCCGTTCGGCGCCCTGGACGACATGACCAGGCAGCGGCTCAACCTGGAGCTGCTGCGCATCTGGACCGAGAAGCCCGCCACGACGCTCATGGTCACCCACGGCATCGGCGAGGCCGTCTTCCTCTCGGACGTGGTCGCCGTCATGAGCCCGCGCCCGGGACGGGTCATCGAGATGGTGGAGATCGGCCTGCCCCGGCCCCGCACCCCCGAGATGATGCGTACGCCCGAGTTCCACGCGATCCACGACCACCTCAGCGACCTGCTGTTCGGGCACGGCGCATGAGGCGCGTCCAGGGGCTGCTCGGCGTCGTCGCGCTCGTCGCGCTGTGGTGGCTGCTCGCCGCGACCGTGTTCGCGGACGGCGGCGCGGTGCCCACCCCGTGGGCTGTGCTGGCCGCCATGGGCGCCGACGGCTGGGCCTTCTACGGCCCCAACGTCTCGGCCACGCTGGGCGCGGCGGTCCAGGGCTTTCTGTGGGGCAACGGGCTGGCCATCGGCGTGGCCCTGCTGGTGCTGCTCGTGCCCCCGCTGGAGGCCGTCGCCACCCAGCTCGCCGTCATCAGCTACTGCATCCCGCTGCTCGCCATCGGGCCCATCGTGCTGGTGGTCTTCGGCGGCGATGCCACCGCGGTCTTCCTCGCGGCCATCTCCGTCTTCTTCACCACGCTCATCGGCGCCCTGCTCGGGCTGCGCTCCGCCGACCGGGCGAGCCTGGACGTCGTCACCGTGTACGGCGGCGGCCGGCTGGCCAGGCTCCGCTACGTGCAGATCATCTCCGCCCTGCCCAGCACGTTCGCGGGCCTGAAGATCTCCGCGCCCTCCGCGCTGCTCGGCGCGATCATCGGCGAGTACCTCGGCAGCAACGACGCCGGGCTGGGCGTCTCCCTGATGATCTCCCAGCAGCAGTTCCAGGTGCCGCGCACGTGGGGGCTCGCGCTCGTGTCCGGGCTGATCGCCGGGCTCGGGTACGCGCTCGTCGCCCTCGTCGCCCGCGTGGTCACCCCCTGGTCGAGAGGCGAGTCACAGTGATCGGCCGCACCGTGCTGAGGATCGTCGGGCCGCTGGTTCCTTCGGTGGTCATCGTCGTGGCCGCGTGGTGGGTGGCCCTGGAGGCGTTCGGGATCAGCCCGCTCGTCGGCAAGCGCCCGCCGCAGGTCTGGGAGTACCTGACCTCGTCGGCCGCCCACCGCGAGGCCGTGTTCGGCGCGCTGGGCATCACGATCAGGGACGCGGCCATCGGGTTCGCCAGCGGGATGATCGCCGCCATGGTGGTGGCGGTCGCGTTCGTGCTGTTCAGGACCGTCGAGCAGACGTTCATGCCGGTCGCGATGCTGCTGCGGTCGGTGCCGCTCGTGGTGATGACGCCGCTGATCACCCTGATCTTCGGCCGTGACCTGCTGGGCGTGGCCGTGATCGGCGGCATCGTGGTCTTCTTCCCCGCGCTCGTGAACATCGCCTTCGGGCTGCGCTCCGCCTCGCCGCAGGCCACCGACCTGATCATGGCGTACGGCGGGACGCGCCTGACCGTGCTGCGCAAGGTGGCCGTGCCGACCGCGATGCCCTCCGTCTTCGCCTCGGCCCGGATCTCCGTGCCCGCCTCGATCATCGGGGCGCTCATCGCGGAGTGGCTGGCCACGGGGCGGGGGATCGGCGCCGAGATCCTGCGGGCGATCGGCGGCTTCCGCTACGACGAGGTGTGGGCGGACATCGTGGTGGTCACCGCCGTGTCGATCCTGGCGTACGCGGTCGTCGGCGTGGTCGAGTCGTTGGTCCTGGCCCGCTTCTCCGACCGCTCGTAAGCGGGGAGTGTGCGGGCCCGGCCGCGGTCCTGTGTGCGGGGGAGGCGCGGCCGGGCCCGCTCGGAAGGGAGCGCGTGGGCGTGCGGTGGGATACCGGCGGGTGTGGCCGGTGGAGGCCCGACGCTCCCTTGGCTCAGTGGGTTCGGCTCAGCTCATTGGGCGGCGAAGTCCTGCGTCCAGGAGGGTCCCTTGGCGTTGTGCCCGACACCGATGTGGGTGAAGGAGCAGTTGAGGATGTTCGCCCGGTGTCCTGAGCTCTTGAGCCAGTCCCTCATCACGGCCTCCGCGGTGGGCTGGCCCGTGGCGATGTTCTCGGCGGCTGAGCTGAAGGAGAAACCGGCGGCCTTGATGCGCTGGTCGAACGTGCGCCCGTTGCTCGAGTTGTGCGTGAAGCGGTCGTTGGCCCCCATGTCGGCCGAGTGGCGTTCGGCGGCGAGGTGCAGCCTGGGGTCGTGGATGAGGGGCCGGCAGCCCTTCTTCGCCCTGGCCTGGTTGGTGAGCTTGACGACCTCCGTCTCGATCGGGGACGCGAAGCCGCCGCCCGACGCGCACGACAGCCTCACCGGGCGCGAGCGGCTGCTGCGCCCCTTCGAGTCGACCGCGACCACGTAGTAGCCGCGTGGGGTGGGGGAGCACTGCACGGCTGCCGTGATCCGCCCGGTGCCGACCAGCTTCGAGCCGCTCTTGAGGACCCGGTCGGGGCCCGACGTGACGACCTGGATGCGTACCCTGAGCCGGGCCTGGTCGGTGCAGCCCGTCCTGGCGGCGGTGCCCCGAACCACGCCCCTGGTCACGACCGGCTTGGCCGCGACCACGCGGCACGCCGGCGCCGAGGCGGCCTGGGGGGCCGCCTGCGCGGCGGTCGCGGGGAAACTCAACGCCGCCAGACTCCCGAGGCAGATGAGTGCCTGGAGCTGTGCGCGCATTCTTTCCTCCGGTTCAGGGCTCGACATTGCGTCGAACCCGCATTCTGGCGCTCCCGGGTCGGCTATGTACGGAAATTTCAGACCTAACCTGGAGCTCCAAGTGGCTGAATCGTGATCCGGCCACCTCGATCCCGGTAAACCACAGCGGCCCCCTGGGCGTCAGGGGGCCGCGCGGTTTCAGGTGATGGCTAGCACTGAACGGGCTTCAGCCAGGAGCATTCGAGGTCGCCCGCCTCGCCCTGCTCCGTGGCGCGGAGCTGCGTGGCGTCGGCCGTCGCGGTGGCGCGCGTGAACTGGGCGAGCCGGATGGCGATCTTGTCCTCGATGTCCTTGGGGGAGCCGGACAGGTACTGGTTCAGCATGATCGAGAAGATCAGCGGCTCGCCCTCGGCGCTCTTGACGTACCCGGACAGCGAGGTCACCCCGGTCAGCGAGCCCGTCTTGGCGTGGACGTTGTTCGCGGCCGGCGTGTTCCGCATCCGGCTGCGCAGGGTGCCGCCCACGAAGCGATCGGCGTTGCCCGCGATGGGCAGGGACTCGTACCAGGTGTCGAACCAGGGCTTGCTCCGCACCGCCGTCAGCAGCTGCACGATCGAGCCCGGCGAGAAGCCGTCGCGGCGCGACAGCCCGGAGCCGTCCCGCATGTTGATGACCTGCACCCCGTTGGCCTTGGCGAAGTCGGTGCTGACCTTGAGCCCGGCCGACCACGTGCCCTGACCGGCGACCTTGCGGCCCATGGCCTTGGTGAGGATCTCGGCGTGGATGTTGTTGCTCAGCTTCATGAACGGGACCAGCAGCTCGCCCAGCGTCATCGACTCGTGCCTGGCCAGCTCCTTGGCCTCGGCCGGGGCGGCGCCCGCGGCGGTCGGCCCGAGCACCTTGACGCCGTGCTTGCTCAGCGACGAGCGGAACAGCGACGCGACGTACGCCGTGGGGTCGTCCACGGCCACCCACTCCTGGTACGGGTCCTTGACCGTGCCGGTGATCACGACGGTGCGGGTGCTGTGCTGGCGCTCGATGAGCACGTCGGTCGCCGAGCCGACCGTGGCCCTGTTGACGATCTTCAGGTAGCCGGTCTCCGGCGTGGTGGACACCTTGACCTTGTCACCGTCGGCCCCCGGCGACAGAGCGACGGAGACGATCACCGAGCCGGCGTCGTAGTCCCTGTCGGGGGAGGCGGTCAGCGCGGAGATGGGCGCGGCGTAGTAGGCGGTCTCGTCGTCCCACGACCAGTCGTTGCCGAGCCGCTGCGCGTCGAACCAGGTGTCGTCGGCCACCAGCTTGCCCGTCACGACCTTGACGCCCGCGGCGGCGACCTTGGCGGCCAGCGCGTCGTAGTCGTCGGCCAGCATGGTCGGGTCGCCGGTCCCGCGCAGCACCAGGTCGCCGGCCAGCACCGACCCGGCCTTGCGGCCCGAGGAGAGCACGGTGGTGGGGAAGCGGTAGTCGAGCCCGAGGGTCTCGGCGGCGGCGGCGGAGGTGAAGAGCTTGGTGTTGGAAGCGGGGGTCAGGAGCTTGCCCGCGTCCGTGGCGTACAGCTCCTCGCCGGTGGCGGCGCTCTTGACGACCACGCCCGCCCTGGCGATCGTGAGCCGGGAGTCGCTGAGGATCTGGTTGATGTCCTGGGTGAGGTCCGCCACGCCCGCGGAGGGCTCCAGGGCGACGGCCGGGGAGGAGGGGCTGGACGCCCACGCGAGGGCCGCGACGAGCGCGCCCGCGACGAGGGATGCTGAGGTACGCCGCATGGGGGGTCTCCAAATGACTGGGGAGTCGCCATGCCAGCATGGACCGCCGCGGACCATCTGCAATCCGCAAATATCCGTATATGTCGGGCGGGGCGTCAGAGGGACGGCTGGCCCGAGGTCACCATGAAACCGCAGTCGCCGAACGAGATCTCGTCACCCGACCGCACCCTCGCCGGCCCCACCAGCCGCCACCCGTTGAGCCGGGTGCCGTTGAGCGAGCCGAGGTCCACCAGCATCCACCCGCCGTCGCCCTCGCGGCGCAGCTCGGCGTGGACTCGGGAGACGGTTAAGTCCGACAGGACGAGGTCGCACGCCGACCCGCGCCCCACCACGTAACGCAGCCGGTCGTCGTCGGGCAGCGCCAGCTTGGGCAGCCGGGGACGCCGCCACGCGGACTGCATCCGGGTGGTGAACTCGGAGACCGACGAGACGGCGTCGGTCAGCCGCTGCCTGATCGTCGGCTTGCGCGGCAGGTCCGCGACCAGCTCGTCGAGCTCGTGCCGGCTCTGCGCGCGCAGCGCCTGGTCAACCCGGCCCACGAACGTGTCGTGGGAGATCCGGCCCTCCACGGCCTGGTCCCTGAGCTCGTCGATCGCGCGGTCGCGTTCCCCGTCTGATGCACGAAAAGGCGGCTGGGTCGAGCTCATGTAGCGAGTATCGGACTGAAGGGCGCTCGCTGTCCAGAAAACGCGGATCGCTTGCGATGGGCATACTCAGTATGCATACTCAGTATCCATGTCGATCAGACACGGACTGCTCGCGCTGCTGAGCAGCGGACCGCGTTACGGCTATCAGCTCAGGGTTGAGTTCGAGGCGTCCACGGGGGCGACCTGGCCGCTGAACATCGGCCAGGTCTACACGACGCTCTCCCGGCTTGAGCGCGATGGCCTGGTGGCGCCAGGGGGAGCCGACGAGCAGGGCCGCGCGGTCTACACGATCACCGAGGCCGGTCGGGAGGAGCTGGAGCGATGGTTCAGCACCCCCGTCGCCCAGGCCGACCGGCCTCGGGACGAGCTGGCCATCAAGATCGCGATGGCCGTGGCCGGTGACCTGGACGTGGCCGAGGTCATCCAGACCCAGCGCGTGGCCACCATGCGCGGGCTGCAGGAGCTGACCCGGGCCAAGAGGGCCGCGACAGGAGGGTTCGCACAGCGGCTGGTCCTCGACTCGCTGATTTTCAAGGCAGAGGCGGAGCAGCGCTGGCTGGACCACTGCGAGGCCGTTTCCAAGCAGATGTCCAAGGAGCAAGAACGATGACTGTGGTGAGTTTGCGGGACGTCACCCGCGAGCACGGCCAGGTGCAGGCCCTGAAGGGCGTGAGCCTGGAGGTGGCGGCGGGGGAGCTGGTCGCGGTCATGGGCCCGTCGGGCTCGGGCAAGTCGACGTTGCTCAACGTGGCGGGCGGTCTCGACCGGCCCACGTCGGGGACCGTGACGATCGAGGGCGAGGACCTGGCCAGGGTCAAGGACCTGGCCGCGCTCAGGCGCACCAGCGTCGGGTACGTCTTCCAGGACCTGAACCTGATCCCGTCCCTCACGGCCGCCGAGAACGTGATGCTGCCGAGGGAGCTCGACGGCGTGCGCTCCGGGGCAGCCCGCGAGGAGGCGCTGGCCGTGCTCGCCGAGGTGGGGGCCGGGGAGGTCGCCGGCCGTTTCCCCGAGGAGCTGTCCGGCGGGCAGCGCCAGCGCGTGGCCATCGCCAGGGCGCTGGCCGGCGAGCGGCGGCTGCTGCTGGCCGACGAGCCGACCGGCGCGCTCGACACCGCCACCGGGGACGAGATCCTGCAGCTGCTGCGCACCCGTTGCGACCAGGGCGCGGCAGTCCTGCTGGTCACCCACGAACCGCGGTACGCGGGCTGGGCCGACCGGGTGGTCTACCTGCGTGACGGCGCGATCGTGGAGTCGAGCGCGGTGCGGCTGGAGAGTGCCCGATGAGCGCCTTCCGCGCCGCCCTGCGCATCTCCCGCAGGGACGCCCTGCGCTTCAAGGGCCGCACCGCGTTGATCATGGTGATGATCGGCCTGCCCGTCCTGGTCATCACGGCGGCGCTCACCGCCGCTGCCACCACGAGCATCACCGCCCGCGACAAGCTGGACTCGGTGTTGGGGGCGGCCGACGCCCGCATCGCCACGAGTCCGTCCCGCGCCCCGGTCGAGCAGCGCGCGGACGGGGAGATCAGCAATGTGCGCGAGGCGCCGCGGTCCCAGCGGCCGTGGACGCCCGCCGAGATCGGCACGCTGCTCCAGGGCCGCCTGCTCCGCTACCAGGCGAACATCGTGCAGGCCCGCCTGGTGGACGGCTACAGCCGGGTCGACGTGTTCGAGGCCGACCTGCGCGACCCCTTGACCAGCGGGATGCGCCGCCTGGTCGAGGGCAGGTTCGCCGCCGCGCCCGGCGAGGTCGCCGTGTCCCCCGCGCTGATCGACGGCGGGGTCCGGATCGGCGACACGATCAAGACATGGCGGCCGGACCGCACCGTGCGGGTGGTCGGGGTCGCCGAGCATCCGAACCGGCCCGGCCTGCGCGAGATGCTGGCCCTGCCGGAAGGGCTGCTCCCGCACCAGAACGACGGCAACGACAGCGGCTGGCTCATCGACACCGCCGCCCCCGTCCAGTGGCCGGACGTGCGGAGGCTCAACAAGGTAGGTCTGGCCGTCAAGTCCCGGGTCTTGATCGAGCGCTCCGGCGCCGGCGACTCAGGCCCCCGGGATCTGCACGGGCTGGTCGAGCTGGGTGTCGCCGTCGTGCTCATCGTGACCGAGACCGTCCTGCTCGCGGGCCCCGCCTTCGCGGTCGGGCTGCGCCGCAGGCGCAGGGAGCTCGCCGTGATCGCCGCGCAGGGCGGCTCCGGGCGGCACCTCAAGACCATCGTGCTGGCCGACGGCCTGGTGCTCGGCGGTGCGGCGGCCCTGCTGGGCGCCGCCCTGGGCATCGGCGCTGGGCTGGTGGCGGAGTGGTTCGCGGCCCGCTGGCTGGACTGGACGCACGGCCCGGCGGACGTTCCGTGGGCGCAGGTGCTCGGCGTGGCCGTATTGGGCGTGGTGAGCGGACTGACCGCGGCGATCGTGCCCGCGATCCAGGCGAGCCGGCAGAGCCCCGTACACGTGCTGGCCGGGCGCGCCGCCGTGGACACACCCGGCCGCGCGGGCCGTCCCGTGCTCGGGACCGTGCTGGTGCTGCTCGGGCTGGCCGCGACAGGGTTCGCCCTGCACCGGGGCATGCTGTCGGTCGCGCTGGCCTCGACGCTGGTGGTGTTCGGGCTCGTGGCGCTGATGCCGTGGCTGGTCCAGGCGACAGGGCGGCTCGCCGGGCGGCTGCCGCTCCCGCTGCGCCTGTCCGTGCGCGACGCCGCCCGCCACCGCGTACGTACGGCCTCCGCCACCGCCGCGGTCATGGCGGCCACCATGGGGGCCGTCACGCTGGGCATCGGCCTCAACAGCGACTATGTCGACCAGGAGGCGCATCGGAACTCGAACGTCCCCGCGGGCACCACGGTGATCCGTGCCTGGAAGACCGACGATCAGGGGTGGGCACGGGTGCGGGCGCTCGTCCAGCAGAAGTTGCCAGGGGTGAGCCTGGTCAACGGGCTGGACGTGAAGGACGCACAGGGCGAGCCCCTCGATCTGAGAGTCGCCTGGCCGGAGGGCTGCACACCCTCCACATGCGACCCTGCCGACCATGACTACGGCTCCGTTGAGGTGGCCGACGAAGGGGTGCTCGCCTTCCTCCAGCAACGCAGGGATCCGCAGGCGGCGGCGGCACTGGCGGCGGGCAAGGCCGTGGCGCTGAGCCCGGGCGCGGTGCGCGACGGCCTGATCACGATCCAGGTCGAGGACTGGGACCAGAAGCCGGTCACGACCCTACGGGTTCCCGCCGTGGCGGCGGCACCGGCCGAGGCCGGTCAGACAGGCGTGCTGATCCCGCCGTCCGTGGTGACGCAGGCGGGGCTCAAGGTGCTGCAACGGACTTTCTACGCGGCGTACACAGATGTCGACGACCACCGTCTGACCACGGAGATCAAGGTCCTCATCGGCGAACAGGCCTACGCCATCGTGGAGCGGGGCAACGCCGAGAGCCGCTTCGTCACCCTGCTGATCCTGCTCGCGGCCGCGCTGGTCCTGGTGCTCGGCGGCACGTTCGCGGCCACCGGGCTGGCAGCCGCCGACATGCGCCCGGACCTCGACACCCTGTCCGCGGTTGGCGGGACGGCGCGGGTCCGCAGGCTCGTGGTGGCGGCCCAGGCCGCCTACATCTCCGGCCTCGGCGCCCTGGTGGGCCTGGTGGCGGGCACCGTCAGCGGCATCGCGCTGACCTGGCCGCTGACCCGGCGGGTTTACGGGACCATGGAGCTCTTCAACCCGGGAGCCACGACGATCGCCGTCCCCTGGCTCTTCCTGGTCGGGGTCGTAGTGGGGCTGCCCCTGCTGGCGGCGCTGACGGCGGCGTTGTTCACGCGGACGCGTCTGGTGCCGGCTCGCCGGGTGGCTTGAGCCGGTACTTCAGCGTCATCAGCACCGACAGGAAGATGATCAGCGCGGGGACCGCGGTCTGTCCGATCAGGACCGCGGTCACCGCGCTGTCCGGCTGCTCGACCGGCCTGCTCGGCTCGGACTCGATGAAGCCGCCGATCGACAGGATCACCCCGAAGATCAGCGCGCCGAACGCGCTGACGCCGCTCTCGATGGCCGTCCACAGCCCGGTCAGCACGCCCGCCCGCCGCTTGCCGGTCTCGGCGGCGTCCGCCGCGATCACGTCCGCCAGCATCGAGAACTGCAGCAGCTGCACCCCGGCGTAGCCGACGCCGACCACCAGGATCGTCACGTGCGCCCACACCAGGCCAAGGACCGGCGTGGCCATGGCCGCCGTCGTGCCGCCCGCGTACAGGAGCGCCGCCAGGATCATCGCGCCCCGCTTGTCGAAGCGCTTGGCCAGCCGCACCCACAGCGGCATCGTCAGCAGGATCGGGCCGACCAGTGCGGCGAAGAGCGTCTGCGTGGCCTTCGGCGAGCCGAGCGTGTACGCGGCGAAGTACGGCGCGGCGGCCAGCATCATGCTCACGGCGAGCATCTGCGTGCAGGCCAGCATGGTCAGCCACAGGAACGGCCGGTTGCCCTTGATCGCGGCGAACTGCTCGCGCCACCCTCCCCGGTCCGCCTCCGGCGCGCCGGTCATGGGCGCGCGGGCGGTGCCGAAGAAGGAGCCCAGCATGGCGAGGAGCAGGATGACCGCGATCACCGTGGCCATCAGCCGGTAGCTGTCCAGCGTGCCGTGCTCGCCCTGGCTCGTGACGATGGCCGGGGCGAGCACGCCGCTGATCGCGGTGGCCGCGCCGATGAAGACCATGCGCCACTGCAGCAGCGCGGTGCGCTCGTGATAGTCGTGGGTCATCTCGCCGGGCATCGCCTTGTACGGCACCTCGAACAGCGCGTACGCCGTCGCCGTCGCGAGGAAGCACACCCCCACGTAAAGGGCGGCGGGCACGCCCGTCAGCGGCGGCCCCGCGAACACCAGGAAGAACGCGATCGGCAGCGTGCAGGCGCCCGCCAGCAGCCAGGGGCGCCGGGGGCCCAGCCGCGACCGGGTCCGGTCCGACCAGCGGCCGATCAGCGGGTTGACGACCAGGTCCCAGACCTTGGGCGCGGTCACCACGACCCCGGCCAGCCAGGCGGGCACGGCCAGGAAATTGGTCATGTAGTACAGCAGGAGCAGGCCGGGCACGGCGGTGACCGTGGCCGTGCAGAAGGACCCCACGCCGTAGCCGAGGCGCACGCCCCTGGAGACCGTGGACGCGCTGACCGCCGGTGTGATCATTCCCTCATTGAAGCCGAGCGAGAGCTTGTTTGGGAGGGCCCACTTTTCCCATGCCGCGGGGCCCGGTCGCCCGGGCCCCGCGGCTCTTGGGTCGCGTCAGTCGATGACGTTGGCGCACACCACGTGCGCGCCGATCTCGATCATCCGTTGCTCGCTGCGCGCGTCCGCCACCCTCGCCATGAGGATCGGCGCCCCGGAGGCCGCGAACTGCGGCAGCCGGGCGCGTACCAGGCGGTGCAGGTCGCGTACGACGTCCTCGGCCGCGGACATGTGCACCTTCACGTGCAGCATGATCCCCGGAGCCCCGGACGCCGTGCGCGCCTCGGAGATCCAGACGTGGTGCACGAGCGGGAAGTCCATGAGCAGCAGCCCGATGGCCTGCCGCAGCGCGGGCAGGATCGGGTGGGCGCACCGGCGGTAGCCGGGGTCCACCTGCTGCATGGGCCCCGACAGGTGCGGCCGGGGCGCGGGCACCCACGGCAGCGTGGGCGCCTGCGGAGTCGGAGGTGCCACCTGGGCCAGCGCGGCACCGCGTGACACGGTCGCCATCGCCCCCGTCGCGTACGCGGCCGGCACCGCCCCCGAGAGGACGGGCGTCGGCCCCGTGCGCGTCGAGGACATGAAGCGCTGGAGGTCGTCGATGGGCACAGCCGCGGCGGCTGGTCCGGCCGCGTCGATCACGATCTCCCGCACGCCGGTGACGCGCTGGATGTCCAGGATGGTGTCGGCGTCGCACGCCGATAGGGAATGACTGCCGCGGTGCCTGGCATAGGTGGCAGCGCCGGTGTAACCGAGCAACACCCGGTCTCCGGCCTGGGTCGTCCCGAGGACGACCGAGCGGTCTGGCCGCACTGCCACCAGGACTCCACCGTCGGCGAGAGCGCCCAGCAGGCGATGCGGAGTGCCATGCTGAGCGAGCACGTCGGCAAGCGCAGGATTCCCGATGCTCATAAGACGAACCCTAGGTACTCGGCCACGGCTTATCAGGCTAATGGCGAATAAATCTCCCGATCAAGACAAAGATGTGAGCGGAGTGGATGAGTTTCTTCCCCAGGGGGTACGGCGGAGCTTGTCTCACATCGTGGGTGCCTCGTGAACGCGTTCACAAGCCCCAGATAGACTCTGTGGGACCGTCGGGGGATCCGTGGACGTGTCCCCTGAATGCCCGCCGTGCCGTTAAGGATCCACACCAGTGAACAAGCCCGTCGTTCTGGTCGCAGAGGAGCTGTCCGAGGCTGGCCTCGCCGTACTCGGCGCTGATTTCGAGGTCCGCCACACCGACGGCGCCGACCGTTCCCAGCTCCTGCCCGCTCTCGCCGAGGTGGACGCCCTGATCGTGCGCTCCGCCACGCAGGTCGACGCCGAGGCCATCGCCGCCGCGCCGAAGCTGCGCGTGGTCGCCCGCGCCGGCGTCGGCCTCGACAACGTCGACGTCGAAGCCGCCACCAAGGCCGGTGTCATGGTCGTCAACGCGCCGACCTCCAACATCACCAGCGCCGCCGAGCAGACCATCGCGCTCATCCTGGCCAGTGCGCGCAACACGGCCCAGGCCCACGCCGCGCTGAAGAACGGTGAGTGGAAGCGCTCCAAGTACACCGGTGTCGAGCTCGACGAGAAGGTCATCGGCATCCTCGGCCTGGGCAAGATCGGCCAGCTCGTGGCCCAGCGGCTGCAGCCGTTCGGTGTCGAGCTGATCGCCTACGACCCCTACCTGCCGCCGGCCCGCGCCGCGCAGATGGGCGTCAAGCTCCTCAGCCTCGAAGAGGTGCTCAAGCAGGCCGACTTCATCACCGTCCACCTGCCCAAGTCCAAGGAGACCGTCGGTCTCATCGGCGACAGGGAGCTGCACCAGGTCAAGCCGTCGGTGCGCATCATCAACGTCGCCCGCGGCGGCATCGTTGACGAGAGCGCCCTCTACTCGGCGGTCAAGGAGGGGCGCGTCGCGGGAGCGGGTCTCGACGTGTTCTCCAAGGAGCCGTGCACCGACAGCCCGCTGTTCGAGCTCGACCAGGTCGTCGTCACGCCGCACCTGGGCGCCTCCACGCACGAGGCCCAGGAGAAGGCCGGCACCCAGGTCGCGCGGAGCGTGAAGCTGGCGCTCGCGGGCGAGTTCGTGCCGGACGCGGTCAACGTCCAGGGCGGCGTGGTGGCCGAGGACGTCAAGCCGGGCCTGCCGCTGGCCGAGAAGCTCGGTCGGGTGTTCACCGCCCTGGCCGGCGAGGTGGCCACCAAGCTCGACATCGAGGTGCGCGGCGAGATCGCCTCCGAGGACGTGCGGGTGATCGAGCTGGCCGCCCTCAAGGGCGTGTTCACCGACGTGATCGAGGAGCAGGTCACCTACGTCAACGCGCCGCTGCTGGCCAAGGACCGCGGTCTCACCGTGGAGCTGGTGACCAGCTCGGAGAGCCCCGACTGGCGCAACGTGGTGACCGTGCGCGGCGTGCTCGCCGACGGACGCCAGGTCTCGGTGTCCGGCACGCTCTCCGGCCCGCGCCAGATCACGAAGATCGTCGAGGTCAACGGCTACGAGATGGAGATCGAGCCGACGGCCCACCTCGCGTTCTTCACCTACACCGACCGTCCCGGCATCGTCGGCGTGGTCGGCCGCCTCCTCGGCGAGCACAGCGTCAACATCGCCTCGATGCAGGTGGCCCGCTCCACCAAGGGCGGCAACGCGCTCATCGCGCTGACCGTCGACTCGGCGATCCCGGCCGACGTGATCGACCAGATCATGAGCGAGATCGGCGCCGAGAGCGGCCGCTCCGTGGACCTGGAGGGCTGAGCCTCCTTCCCGGCCTGAAGGCCGCCGCCCGGATTCCGGGTGGCGGCCTTTGCTGTCTCAGCATGCAAGATACTAGGACGTCCAATGAGATTGCTGGGGTACTGTTGCTGGTAATGCGCCAGGTGCTCGTACTTATTACCTGCCGCGGCGGGGCCTGTTAGGGCAGGTCGACGACTCGCCGCGGAGCGTCGTGGTGTGTCGGCCAATAAGTCCCATTCGTCCGGTCCGTGATCCGGACCCCACGAGAGACAGGCCCGGTCGGGTTCGAGCGCTGTGATGGATCCGCAGCGTAGCGAGGACATCCATCACAGTCCTCCGAGCGGGCTCGGCAATCAAACGCAGCTCCGGCCCCCCTTCTGGAACGCGCTCGCGAAATGAGATGAGTCACATGTACGAGATGTATGCCTGGAACCGTGCCGAGGAGCATGAGGACGAGGCCGTGCAGGCCCTGCAGACCGCCCTGGACCGCAGGGACAACGGCGGCGCCCCTCAGAATCCGAGCCGGTAGAACACCGCCGCCCGTCTCACCCCCGGCAGCAGCCCGGCGATCCGGGCCGCCACGCGGTGCGGCGTCGGCAGGCGGTCGAACCCCTCGATGTCGAACACGCTCACCGCGCTCAGGCAGCGCAGTTTCGGATGGATCGCCAGCAGCTCGCCTGGCCCGTCGATGCCCCAGACCAGGTGAGCGTCCGCCTTGCGCACCGGCCTGTTGAACTTCTGCGTCTTGAGCCCGAGCGGGCTCACCGCGTCGAAGACGAACCGGCCGGCGGGGAAGCGGTCGACGATCGCCCTGATGAGGGCCCGGCCCTCGCCGGGATCGAGATAGTAGAGCAGGCCCTCGGCCACGACCAGCACAGGGGCGCGGTCCGGGACCTGCTCCAGCCACCCCAGCTCGGTGACCGACGAGCCGATCAGGCGGTAGCCGGGCCGCTCGGGGAACAGGTGCCGCCGCAGCTCGATCACGTCGGGGTAGTCCACGTCGTACCAGCGGACGGTGGGCGGCGGGTCCAGCCGGTGGACGCGGGTGTCGAGGCCGCAGCCCAGATGGAGCACGGTGGCCTCAGGATGGGTGGCCAGGAACTCGGCCGCCCACCGGTCGATGAACCGCGCCCTGATCGCGACGGAGACGGCGAGGCCGGCGTTCATCCCGGTCGTGCTGAAGTCGTGGTCGATGCGTTCGACCACGTCGGCGGCCAGGTCGTCGCCGAGGATCGGATCCGGGGACCGCGCGTCCAGCGCCCGCCCGTACAGGGTGGCGAGCAGCGTGGCCTTCTCCCCGGTCAGTTGCACCTTTTCCGGCGCCATACCCCTACGCTACCGCCGCACGGGCCAGCGCAAGCGCGCCCAGCAGCGGCGCCTCGTCCGCGAACCGCGCCGGGCGCACCTCCGGCGGGAACGGCACCGCCCGGCCGAGCTCGGCCGTCAGCCTCGGCAGGATCAGCTCCGCCGCGCCCATCATGCCGCCGCCGACCACCAGGCGCTCGGGATCGAGGACCACGCACAGGTTCGCCACGCTCATGGCCAGCGTCCGCAGCGCCTCGTCCACCAGCTCCCGCGCGTGATCCCCGCCCAGGAGTTCGGCTGTCGTGACGGGGCGGCCCAGAAGCGCGGCGCCGCGGGCGGCCAGCGCGCCGCCCGAGACGCGCTCCTCCAGGGGCACCCGGCCGTCGGCGAAGGCGGGCTCGCCCGGCGTCACCTGGAGGTAGCCGATCTCCCCTGCCGCGCCGTGGGCTCCCGGCATCACCCGGCCGTCCACCACCAGGGCCGCCGCCAGGCCGGTGCCCAGGTTCAGGTAGACGCCCGTGGAGACCCCGCGCAGGGCGCCCCAGCGCAGCTCTGCGGCGGCGGCCGCGTTCACGTCGTTGTCGATGGCCACCGGAGTGGCGCCGTACGCCTCCTGGAGCAGCCTCGGCAGTTCGAGGCCCTCCCAGCCGGGGACGTTCGGGGCGAGCCGTACCACGCCATCGCGGATCACCCCGCACGTCGAGAAGCCCACCGCGGTGGGCGCGCCGTCCATGGCCCGGGCCGCCGCGAGCGCCCGCGCGAGCGTGTCAGGCCCGGTGTCCAGGCGGACGTGGGCGGACAGCGCGGGGCCGTCGGCCGCGGACATCCCGATGGCCACCTTCGTCCCGCCCACGTCGATGCCCAGGACCCGGGTCATCGGGCGGCGCCCCTGCGGGCGAGCGAGTCGATGGCCACGGCCAGCGCCAGCACCGCGGCGGTCACCATGAACCGCACCGAGGAGTCCACGCTGAGCAGGTACATGCCGTTGGAGATGGCCTGGATGACCAGGACGCCGAGCAGCGCGTCGTAGGCCCGGCCGCGCCCGCCGAACAGCGAGGTGCCGCCGATGACCGCGGTGGCGATCGCCATGAGGAGGATGTCGCTGCCGCCCGAACCCTGGTTGACGGCCGACAGGCGGCTGGCGGCGAGGATGCCCCCGGCAGCGGCCAGCGTGGAGGCCAGCATGAAAGCGAGGATCCTGATCCTGGTGACGTTGATGCCGGCGCGCCTGGCAGCCTCGGCGTTGCCGCCGACGGCGTACAGGTGCCGCCCGAACGTGGTGTGCCTCAGCATGAGGTCGAGCAGCACCACCAGCGTCCCGAAGATGATCAGCAGGAGCGGCACGCCGCGGTCCGCCGACATGACGAGCACCGCCGCGGCGAGCAGCACCGCCAGCCCGCCCGCCTTCGCCGGCGACCACCACAGCGGCGTCACCGGCAGCCCGGCCGCCAGCCGCAGCCTCCTGACCACGAGCGACGCGCCCGCCGACACGGCCACCAGGCCCGCCGCGACCGTCCACGCGAGCCAGCCCGGCAGCCAGGTGTCGCTCAGCTTCGAGATGAACCCGGTGAACGGCAGGTTGATCGTCCCGCCCTGCCGCAGCAGGTAGAGCAGCAGGCCGAGCCAGCCCATCAGCCCGGCCAGCGTCACGACGAACGACGGCATCCGCAGCTTGGTCAGCATCAGGCCGTGCAGGAACCCGATCGCCGCGCCGACGGCGAGCGCCAGGAGGATGGCGAGCAGCGGGTTCCAGCCCTGCTTGACGTGGACGATCGTCATGATCGTGGCGCACAGGCCGCTGACCGAGCCCGCCGACAGGTCGATCTCGCCGAGCAGCAGCACCATGATGATGCCGAGCGCGATCGTGCCGGTGGCGGCCATCTGGAGCACGAGGTTGGTGAGGTTCTCGGGGGACAGGAAACGGTCGTTGAGCGTGCTGAACACGATCGCGATCGCGATCAGCCCGCCGACCACCGGCCACGCGCCGACGTCCCCCTGGCGCAGCCGCTCGACGGCGACCTTCGGCGTGTACGGCCTGCGTACCAGCGTGTCGGTCATGACCCTGCCCCCGTGATCGCGGCCACGATCTCCTCCTGGGAGGCGGCGGCCGTAGTGAACTCACCGGCGTTGCGGCCCAGCCGCAGCACCACCACGCGGTCGCTCACCGCGCGCACGTCGGCGAGGTTGTGCGAGATGACCAGCACCGCGAGCCCGCGCTCGCGCAGCCGCCCGATCAGCGCCAGCACCTGCGCCGTCTGCTCGACCCCCAGGGCCGCCGTCGGCTCGTCGAGGATGACCAGCCGCGGCTCGCCGATGAGCGCCCTGGCGATCGCCACCGACTGCCGCTGGCCGCCCGACAGCATGGCCACCGGCACCCTGATGTCCCTGATGCGCACGTCGAGCTGGCCGAGGAGGTCGCGGGTCGCGCGTTCCATGGCGATGTGGCGCAGCAGCGAGCCGCGGCGGCGCTCGGTGCCCAGGAAGAGGTTGGCCACGACGTCGAGGTTCTCGCAGAGCGCGAGGTCCTGGTAGACGGTCGAGACGCCGAGGGCCTGCGCGTCGTGCGGGTTGGCGATCCTGACCGGCGAACCGTCCACGGTGATCGTGCCGGCGTCCGGCGTCACGACCCCCGAGATGGCCTTGACCAGCGTGGACTTGCCCGCGCCGTTGTCGCCCATGAGGGCCACGACCTCGCCGGGGCGCAGGTCCAGGCCGGCCCCGTCGAGCGCCTGGACCGCCCCGTACCGTTTGGAGATGCCCGTCGCCGCGAGCATCTACTTGATGCCCTGCTTCTCGCAGGCGGCCTTGACCTCGCCCGTGCAGAGCTGGGCGGCGGTGTAGAAGCCGTCCTTCACGATCGTGTCCTTGACCTTGTCGGCCGTGACGGGGATGGGGTCGAGGAGGAACGCCGGGATGTCGGCCGCGCCGTTGTTGACCTTGGCGGGGGCGGCGGGCTGCTCGCCCTTGGCGAGGGCGACGGCGAGCTCGGCGGACTTCTCCGCCTCCGCCCTGATGTCCAGATATATGGTCATGTACTGCTCGCCGGTGAGGATGCGCTGGACGGCGGCCAGCTCGGCGTCCTGGCCGGTGATCGGCGGGAGCTGCTGGTAGCCCGCGCGCTTCATGGCCGCGATCGCGCCGCCCGCCATGCCGTCGTTCGCGGACAGCACGCCCGTGATGGTGTCCTTGCCCAGCGCGGTGATGGCCTGTTCCATCTCCTGCTGCGCCTTGTCGGGGCTCCAGTCGGGCGTGTCGAACTCCCTGCCGACCTTCACCTTCCCGTCCAGCACGCTCTTGGCGCCCTTCTTGTAGTCGGCCGAGCTGGGGTCGGTGGGGGAGCCGTGGATCATCACGATCTGGCCCTTCGCCGCCGTGCCCCTGGCGGTCATGGCGTCGAGCAGGGCCTGGCCCTGCATCTCGCCCACCCGTACGTTGTTGAACGAGACGTAGTACGCGTAGTCGATGCCCGAGATCAGCCGGTCGTAGGCGATGACCGGGACCTTCTTCTGCTTGGCCTGGTTCACCAGGGGGGCCACGGCGTTGGCGTCCACGGCGTCGAGCACGAGCACGTCGGCCTGCTGGGTGAGCGCGGCCTCGACCTGTTGCTGCTGCTTGGGGGCGTCCTGCTCGGCGTTGCTGTAGAGGATCTTGCAGTCGGGGCAGAGCGACTTGACCTTCGCCTCGAACAGCGGGCGGTCGAACGCCTCGTACCGGGTGGTCTTGGACTCGGGCAGGAACAGCGCGATCGTCTTGCCGCCCTGGCTCTGCGTGGTCGTGGTGGTGGTGCTGGTGCCGTTTCCGGTGCTGTTCCCGGCGTTTCCACAGGCGGCGGCCAGGAGGACCGCCGCGACAGGGATTGATCGCCATGCTCGGTGCATCGCACTTCGTCCTTCCGGATGTGCCGCCCCTGTGCTTGGTAAGTAAGGTAATTTACTATCAGCCGAGTTGGCTAGGCTCTGCTTCCTCAAAGGAGGGTGAGATGCGGGGGGACCTGGGTAATCCGCGGCTGCTGCGAGTGCTGAACGAGCGCCGCCTGCTCGACCATCTTCAGGAGCACGGCCCCGCCTCGCGCGCCGACCTCGCCAAGATCACCGGCCTGTCGAAGCCCACGGTGTCCGCGGCGCTGGCCGGGCTGGAGGAGGACGGGCTCGTCCACGTCGTCGGCGAGGTCTCCGGCCGCCCGGGTCCGGTCACGTCCCTGTACGACCTCAACGCCGCCGCCACCCACGTCGCCGGCGTCGACATCGGGCGCGACTGGATCAGGGTCGGTGTCGCCGACCTGCGCGGCGCCTTCGCCGGCCGGAGAGACGGGCGCAACACCGCCCTCACCTCCGCCGAGCTGGCCGTGCTGGTCGGGCAGCTGTGCCGGGCCGCCGCCCGCGAGGCCGACGTCGACTGGCCCGCCATCGCCTGCGCCGTCGTCGGATCGCCCGGCGTGTACGACTCGGCGCTCGGACGCCTGGAGTTCGCCCCCAACCTGCCCGGCCCCGATCTGGCCGAGCGCCTGCGCGCCGCGCTGGAGGTCGACCTCGTCATCGAGAACGACATCAACCTGGCCGCCGTCGCCGAGCACGTGCATGGTGCGGGGCGCGGCAAGTCCAACTTCGCGCTGGTGTCCATCGGCACCGGCGTCGGCATGGGCATCGTGATCAACGGCGAGCTGTACGTGGGCGCCCGGGGGGCGGCGGGGGAGGTCTCGTACCTGCCCGCGGCCGAGGACCCCCCGCCGTCGGCCGGCGACGCCCTGGCCCACGGTGCCACGGAGGCGGTGGCCGCCGCGCCCGGGGTGGTCCGCGCGGCCCGCGCCGCCGGCCTGAGCCTGGAGACGGCCAAGAAGGTCTTCGCCGCGGCGGCCTCCGGCGACGGCGTCGCCCGCTCGGTGGTGGAGGCCGAGGGGCGCCGCATCGGCGGCCTGCTGGTGGCGGTGGCGGCCGTGCTGGATCCGGAGGTGATCGTGCTCAGCGGCGGCGTGGGCCGCAACCTGGATCTCCTGGGGGAGGCCATCGAGGGCCGCATCGCCGAGCTCGGCCCGCTGCGGCCGTCGGTGGTGGCCAGCACACTGGGAGACAGCGGCGTCCTGCTGGGCGCGGTGGCCCGCGCCAGGGCCCGCGCATGGGACCTCATCTTCGACGCCCGCCTCCCCTGACCGCACGCGGGGAGGCGGACGCGGAAGCCTCCTACAGGGTGGCCGTGAGAGTGGTGGGCGTTTCGTCGCGCTCCTTCTTGAGCTTGGTCCAGAGCCGTACGCCCTTGGGGTCAGGGCGGACGCCCCCCACGAAGGAGTCCCTGCGCCAGGAGGTCAGGCGCTCTTCCTTGACCACGTCTCCCGTGCGCGGGGAGTGGACCATGTAGCCGGGCCGGGAGATCATCCCGACATGCCCGAGGCCGTGGAAGAAGACCAGATCGCCGGGTTTGAGGTCCTTCCAGGCGATCTTTCTGCCGAACGCGCCGTACTGTTCGGCCGCGGTGCGGGGGAGTTCGATTCCGGCGTGCTCGTACGCCCTGAGCATGAGTCCGGAGCAGTCGTATCCGCTCGGGCTGGCGCCGCCCCACACGTACGGTGTGCCGCGCTTGCTCATGGCGTACTTGATGGCGATCTTCCAGGCGGGCTTCGGGGCCTGTTTCTCCTGGATGTCCTTGATCTGGTTGCCGGTCAGAGTGGTGGGGTCGTCGATCTTGGTCGAGGCATGGGCTGGGGAGGCCAGGATGAGCCCGGCGGCGCCCGCCGCCAGGACAATGGCGATTCGAGACAGGGGTCTGTCCTTCCATACGGCCGGCCGGGTTAGCTGACGGGCTCGGGCCTGGAAGTAGCCCTACGGCATGGGGGTGCCGACTCGCCCCAGGGGGAAGTTGGGTCCCCGACTCCACGCAGCGGCTGCGCGGATTAGGCTGGTCGGTGACTTTAACGAAACGGTCAAAGAACCGCAATACGGACAAAGAGGGCGTCCGAAAAATGAGATGAAGTGTTCGTCAGTCGAGACGACGCGGTAAGGTACGGCCCATGGAGTCGCGTAACATCCGTCTGGCCGTCATCCCCGGCGATGGGATCGGCACCGAGGTCGTGGCCGAAGGGCTCAAGGTCCTGGAGGCAGTCGGCACGAAGATCGAGCCCACTCACTACGACCTGGGAGCCGCACGCTATCACCGTACCGGTGAGACGCTGCCCGACGCCGTGCTCGAAGAGCTGCGCGGCTACGACGCGATCCTGCTCGGCGCCGTGGGCGACCCCAGTGTGCCGCCAGGCATCCTCGAGCGCGATCTGCTGCTCCGGCTCCGCTTCGAGTTCGACCACTACGTCAACCTGCGCCCGGTCAAGCTGTTCCCCGGCGTGGCGACCCCGCTGGCCGACACGCCGGCGGAGAACATCGACATGATCGTCGTCCGCGAGGGCACCGAGGGCCTCTACGCGGGCACCGGCGGCGCCATGCGGCGCGGCACCCCGCACGAGATCGCCACCCAGGAGTCGCTCAACACCGCCTACGGTGTCGAGCGCGTGGTGCGCTACGCGTTCGAGAAGGCCGTCACGCGGCCGCGCAAGAAGCTGACGCTCGTCCACAAGACCAACGTCCTCACCTACGCCGGTGACCTGTGGCAGCGCACGGTCAACCGCCTGGCGGCGGAATACCCCGACGTCACGACCGACTACTGCCACATCGACGCGGCCTCGATGTTCTTCGTGAGCCAGCCGGAGCGGTTCGACGTGGTCGTCACCGACAACCTGTTCGGTGACATCATCACCGACCTGGGCGCCGCCATCGCGGGCGGCATCGGCCTGGCCGCCAGCGGCAACATCAACCCCGAGCGGTCCGCGCCGAGCATGTTCGAGCCGGTGCACGGCAGCGCCCCCGACATCGCCGGCCAGGGCAAGGCCGACCCCACCGCGACCATCCTGTCCGTCGCCATGCTCCTCGACCACCTCGGCCTGCACGCCGAGGCGGCCAAGGTCGAGCAGGCGGTCGCCGACGACATCCTCGAACGGCTGGCCGGCTGGGCGGGTCGCACCACCCACGAGATCGGTGACGACATCACCGCGCGAGTATCCGGCTAGGACCGCCTAGCCTCCAACGCGCCTGGTGGTCCGAAGAGGGCCGCCAGGCGCTTTTTTGCGTCCAAAAGGGCTGATCGCCCCATTGGCCGCTTGCCATCCCATATAGCGAGACAATAGGAAGTACGGGGCTGCCTTCCGGGCAGCGCCCGCCCATCAGCGCCGATCCGCAGTTTTCTGTAGATTTGGGCAGATTCGCAGAGAGAAGGACCTCCGTCATGACCATCGCTCAGAAGCTCAGCTTCGACGTGCAGCTATCCGACCACGCTCGCACTGCGGCCGAGCGGGAGCAGGTACTGGCGAACCCCGGTTTCGGGCAGACCTTCACGGATCACATGATCTCGATCGACTACACCGAGGGGCAGGGCTGGCACGACGCGAAGCTCCTGCCGTACGGCCCGCTCTCGCTCGACCCGGCCACCTCGGTCTTCCACTACGCGCAGGAGCTGTTCGAGGGGCTCAAGGCCTACCGCCAGATCAACGGCTCGATCGTCGCGTTCCGCCCGTACGCGAACGCCGGCCGCTTCAACCGCTCCGCGCTCCGGATGGCCATGCCGGAGCTGCCGGAGGAGGCGTTCGTGGAGTCGCTCGAGCTCCTCGTCCAGACCGACAAGGAATGGGTGCCCACGACCGAGGGTCACAGCCTCTACCTGCGTCCCTTCATGATCGCCACCCAGGCGGGGCTCGGCGTCAACTACCCGTCGAAGTCGTACAAGTACATGGTCATCGCCTCCCCGGCGGCCTCGTACTTCACGGGTGGGCTCAAGCCCGTCTCCGTCTGGCTGTCCACCGAGTACACGCGCGCCGCCCCCGGCGGCACGGGCTTCGCGAAGTGCGGCGGGAACTACGCGGCCGCGTTCGTCGCGCAGCGGCAGGCCGTGGAGAACGGCTGCGACCAGGTGGTGTGGCTGGACTCCCACGAGCACAAGTACGTCGAGGAGATGGGCGGGATGAACCTGTTCTTCGTCCTCGGCAACAAGCTCGTCACCCCCGCGCTGACCGGCACCCTGCTGCCCGGCATCACCAGGGACTCGATCCTGGAGCTGGCCGGCGACCTGGGCCTGGAGACCGAGGAGCGCCTCATCTCGATCGACGAGTGGCAGGCTGGATGCGAGTCCGGGGAGCTCACCGAGGTGTTCGCGTGCGGGACGGCGGCCGTGGTCACGCCGGTGGGCACGGTGAAGGGCGCCGACCGCTCCTGGAGCGTCGCCGACGGCAACCCCGGCCCGGTGACGATGCGGGTGCGTGAGGAGCTGGTGGGCATCCAGTACGGCGCCCGCCCCGACACCCACAACTGGATCCACAAGATCGCCTAGTTGGGACGGCCGGGTCCGCGAGGGCCCGGCCGCCGCGCCTAGTTCTTCCTGATCAGGGTCATCCCGTCCGCGACCGGCAGCATGAGGACCGTCACCCGCGGATCCTCCATCACCAGGTCGTTGAACTGGCGGATCTCCACGGTGGTCTGCTCCTCGTGCGCCGGGTCCGCCACGTGGCCCCTGCGCAGCGTGTTGTCCGCCACGATCAGCCCGCCGGGCCGCAGGCGCTCCATGAGCAGCTCGTAGTAGCCCGGGTAGTTGCCCTTGTCGGCGTCGAGGAAGGCCAGGTCGATGGTTTGGTCGAAAGCGGCGAGCGTCTCCAGCGCTGGCCCGAGCGTGAGCGTCACGCGGTCCTCCACCCCGGCCTCGTGCCAGTAGCGGCGGGCGATGGAGGTCCACTCGTCGCTCACGTCGAAGCAGTGCAGCCGGCCGCCGGACAGGCCCCTGGCGATGCACACGGACGAGTAGCCGGTGAACGTCCCCACCTCGACGACGACCTGGGGCGCCACGAGTTGGGTGATCATGGTCAGGAAGGTGCCCTGGTCAGGGGCGATCTGCATGCCCGCGGCGTCTCCGGTGACGCGGAGCGTCTCCTTCGCCAGCTCGTCCAGCAGGGGGTCGGGCGGCGTGGTGTGGGCGAAGACGTACTGTGCTACAGCGGGATCGAGGAGGTATGCCTTCATATGTCCATTCTCCCGGCATCGGGTAGGGTCTGCGCGATCAATGAGGTGAGAGTGGGCTGATGATGAAGCGGTTGCTGGTGGTGGCGCTGGCGTGCGTGGCCATCGCCGTACTCGGGGTGCTGTCGTTCTCGGAGCCGGGCCGGTCGTCCGACGGGGTGCGGCTGACCCGGCAGGTGGACGGTTCGATGGTCCTGGCCGACCGGGGCGGGGACGCTCCCGTGCTGGACGTGTACGAGGACTTCGACTGCCCGATCTGCAAGGACATGCACGCCAAGGTAGACGGCGTCATCAGGAAACTCGCCATGGAGGGCAAGGTCAAGGTCGTCTTCCACCCGGTGACGATCTTCCAGGAAGAGCCCATGCGCTCCAACTCCATCCGCGCCGCCGCTGCCGCCCGCTGCGTCCCCGAGGAGAACTGGCTCACCTTCAGGGACGAGCTGTACGCCATGCAGCCCGCGCCGCACGGCGAGGCGTCCGGATTCGCCGTCGAGGACCTGGTCAAGGCCGCCAGGCAGGCGGGGGCGTCGGTGGACGAGTGCGTCAGGACGCAGTCGTACGCGCAGGCCCATCTGGCGGAGACCGCGAAGGTGCGGCTCCAGGGCACGCCCACGGTGCTGCTCGACGGGCGGCTGCTGGGCAACGAGGCGTTCGACCCGGCCGCGCTCGAGCGCGTCATCACAGGTGGTGACGGTGTCACCGTGTAAAGGCTTGTCCCAGAAGCTGAGATCGATGTGCCAGATGCTGAATGCGTATGGCAGACTGGGCGGCACCATGTTCTACGGTCTGCTCATTATCGGCAGGCGCGCTGGCTGACAAAGGACACCGCCAGCGCGCAGACCTCTCACGTCCGTGAGGGGTCTTTTTGCTTTCCAGAGGACTTCCAGAGAAGAGAGACTCATGGCCGACGACCGCTTCCACGTATACGACACGACGCTGCGTGACGGCGCTCAGCAGGAGGGGCTCAACCTCACCGTCGCCGACAAGCTCGCCGTCGCGCGCCACTTGGACGGTCTGGGCGTCGGTTTCATCGAGGGGGGCTGGCCGGGCGCCAACCCCAAGGACACAGAGTTCTTCAGGCGTGCTCAAACAGAGCTGGACCTGAAGCACGCGCAGCTCGCCGCGTTCGGTGCGACCCGCCGGGCCGGTGTGAAGGCAGCCGACGACCCATTGGTGGCCGCATTGCGCGAATCCGGCGCGCCGGTCGTGACCCTTGTCGCCAAGAGCCACGACCGGCACGTGGAGCTGGCCCTCCGCACGACTCTCCAGGAGAACCTCGCGATGATCCGCGACACGGTTTCTCACCTTCGTGCGGAGGGGCAGCGAGTCTTCCTCGACGCCGAGCACTTCTTCGACGGCTACAAGTCCAATCCAGCCTACGCGCTCGAAGTCCTCAGGACCGCCGCCGAAGCCGGGGCCGACGTCATCGCCCTGTGCGACACGAACGGCGGCATGCTCCCCGACGAGCTGGCCGAGATCGTCCACGAGGCCGTCCAGACCAGCGCCCGCGTCGGTATCCACTGCCACGACGACACCGGCTGCGCCGTCGCCAACACCCTGGCCGCCGTCAAGGCCGGGGCCACGCACGTACAGGGCTGCGCGAACGGCTACGGCGAGCGCTCCGGCAACGCCAACCTCTTCACGGTCGTGGCGAACCTCCAGCTCAAGCGCGGCTTCGACCTCGTCCCGACGGCCGCCCTCGCCGACATGACCCGCATCGCCCACGCGATCACCGAGGTCACCAACGTCACCCCCAACTCCCACGCCCCGTACGTCGGCACGTCCGCCTTCGCCCACAAGGCCGGCCTGCACGCCAGCGCCATCAAGGTCGACCCCAACCTCTACCAGCACATCGACCCCGCCGCCGTCGGCAACGACATGCGCATGCTCGTCTCCGACATGGCCGGCCGCGCCTCGGTCGAGCTCAAGGGCCGCGAACTCGGCTACGACCTCACCCCCGAACACACCAAGACCCTGGTCGAACGGGTCAAGGACCTGGAGTCGCGCGGATTCACCTTCGAGGCCGCGGACGCGTCGTTCGAGCTGCTGCTGCGCGACACCGTGGACGGGGAGCGCAAGCGCCACTTCGAGGTCGAGTCGTGGCGTGTGATCGTGGAGCGTACGAAGGGCGGCGAGCTGGTCAGCGAGGCCACCGTCAAGCTCCACGCCAAGGGCGAGCGCATCGTCGCCACGGGCGAGGGCAACGGCCCCGTCAACGCCCTGGACAAGGCCGTGCGGCTGGGGCTGGAGCAGCTGTACCCCGAGCTGGCCAAGCTGGAGCTGGTGGACTACAAGGTCCGCATACTCGAGGGCACCCACGGAACGGGCGCCATCACCCGCGTCCTCATCACCTCCAGCGACGACACGTCCGAGTGGGCGACGGTCGGGGTGGCGGAGAACATCATCGACGCGTCCTGGCAGGCTCTGGAGCAGGCAGTCACCTACGGCCTCCTCCGCGCCGGCCACAAAACCGCCTGAGCGGGAAACTGCACGGTCCTCCGCAATGGGGCGCTGCGCGCGAGGGGACTCCGGGCAGCGCCCCCAGGGGGCTCCCGCCCCCTTCGACCCCCGGAAGCATGGCCTTCCACGATGGGGCGCTTCGCGCCAGGGGGTTCCAGGCAGCGCCTCCCAGGGGGGCTCACGCCCCCCTTCGACCCCCCGAAACCCCCGCTCGCTTCGCTCGCCATCCCCGCCCGTTGTCTGGTTACGCGGTGGGCCTGCTGGAGCCCACCCCAAGCCCGCTCGTTGCCCTATTACCGAGTGGGCCTGCTGGACCCCACTCAAGACCAAGCTTCCGCAAGGAGGCGCTTGATCTTCGCATTTGCCCTGGCCGGCGCCGATGATGATCTATCGCGCATAGTCGAGGACCGGCGGCGGTATTCGGCATGGTCGGCACTCCGCATCCGGCCTTGATCGGTGCCGCCAGGACTAGCCTGATCGCCGTCTTGCCGAAAGGCGAGGTCGAGGCGATCGCATCACGCGGGAAGAGCCTCGACCATGACGAGCGGCTCGACCACGCCGCCATCAGGTCGAAGGCAGGGGACCGCTCCCTTTGGGGAGCGGGGGAATGCCGAGCGGGAGGGCGCTCTAGCGGCTGAGTGTGTCTTCAGTCGCGGGCCCGTGCGGGTTCCGGCGAACGGCGGTGTTATAAGAACACGCTGGTTATACTGATCGTGTGTCTCGTCAGGTGCGTACTTCCCCCGGTGCGGCCTACGACTTGGGCTACCACGTGGTGTGGTGCCCCAAGTATCGGCGGCCTGTCCTGGGCGGCCGGGTCAAGGCCCGGCTGGAGGAGTTGCTGCGCGCCAAGGCTGCTGAGCACGATTGGGAGATCATCACCTTGGAGGTGATGCCCGACCACGTGCATCTGTTCGTCAAGCCGCACCCGAAGAACTCCCCGTCGTACGTGGCCAACCAGTTCAAGGGCTACACCTCCCACCACCTGCGGGCCGAGTTCCCGCACCTGCGCTCGCGGCTGCCGACCCTGTGGTCGCGCTCGTACTTTGTGGCGAGTGTGGGCGCGGTCAGCGCGGCCACGCTCCAGCGGTACATCGAGACCCAGGACGAGCGTGCCGGCAAGGCCAAGAGCGGGGGCGAGGATGCGTAGGTCGTTCAAGTTCCTGCTACGGCCGACCCGCCACCAGGAGATCGCTCTGACGGCGATGCTGGGCGATCACCGGGCGTTGTACAACGCCGCGCTGGAGGAACGCCGGGAAGCGTGGCGGCGCTCCAAGGTCTCGATCCGGTACGGCGATCAGTCCGCCCAGTTGAAGGAGATCCGTGACGCTGACCCCGAGGGTCAGGGCCGCTGGTCGTTCACCAGCCAGCAGCAGACCCTGCGGCGGCTGAACAAGGCGTTCGAGGCGTTCTTCCGCCGCATCAGGGCCGGTGAGAGGCCTGGCTATCCTCGGTTCAAGGGCAGGGGCTGGTTCGACACCGTCACTCTGGTCGAGGGCGACGGCGCGAGATGGGACTCCCAGCCGCACCATCCGGCCGCGACCTACCTCCGCGTGCAGGGCGTCGGGCACCTGCGGGTGCACCAGCACCGGCCGATCGCCGGGCGCATCAAGCAGATCGAGATCAAACGGGAGGGCTTGCGCTGGTATGTGATCTGCTCGTGCGACGATGTGCCTGCCGTGCCGTTGCCTGCGACCGGCCGGGAGGTTGGGGTGGATATGGGCGTCGCGCACTTCGCGACCGTGAGCGAGCCGATCGACGGCGTCACCGACGAGGGCGGGCATATCGCCAATCCCCGCTATCTCAAGACCGTGCAGGAGGAGTTGGCCGCCGCGCAGCGGGCCTACGCCCGCACCAGACGCGGCAGCACCCGCAGGAAGAGGGTTACCAAGAAGATCGGGCAGATCCACCGCAAGGTGGCCCGGCAGCGCACCGACCACGCGCACAAGACCGCGCTTGGCCTGGTCCGCACGGCCGACGTGATCGCGGTCGAGGGCCTGCGCATCGCGAACATGACCAAGAGCCCCACTGCCAAGCCTGACCCGGAGCAGGCGGGTGGATTCCTGCACAACGGGTCAGCGGCGAAGGCTGGGCTGAACAAGAGCATCCTGGACGCGGGTTGGGGGGTGTTCCTCGCGATCCTGACTAACAAGGCTGAAAGCGCCGGTCGGGACGTGATCGCGGTGGATCCCCGCAACACCTCCCGCACCTGCCCCGAATGCGGGCACGTGTCAGGGGAGAATCGCACCACCCAGGCCGACTTCGTCTGCGTCACGTGCGGGTACGCCGCCAACGCGGACGTGGTCGGGGCGAGTAACATCAAGAGGGCCGGGCTGGTCCTCCGCGACGCCCGCGCGGCATAGCGAGAAGCCACCTCGTTTACGGGGTGGAGGAGTCACGGAGTTTGGGACCGACTGACGAAACGATGAGCGCGGAAGAGGATTTCAAGCAGGTCGGCGCCGAGCTGGCCGACCTGGGTGTACGGATCTCCAGGATGATGGGGAGTCCCGCGCTCAAAGATCAGGCGGGGAAGGTGTTCGCGAGCTTGCAGCGCGACGGCGCGATGGTGTTCCGGCTGGTCAGGGACACCCCCGAACACACAGCCGCGCTCCAGTTGGCCGGGGCGTCCCTGTTCGACCCCTCGGGGCAGGGCAGGGCGATGAAGGATTGGGTGGTCGTGCCCCACTCCTCGGCCGAGAAATGGACGGATCTGGCCGAGGTCGCCCTCAGCCGCCCGCGTTGATCAGTAAGCCACGTCGAGGCCGGGTGCCCGAGTCGGGCAGCACGCGGAGCGCCCGCGCCTGGGACCGGCTTCACCCTCGCCCAACGCACCGCGCGGCCGATGCGTCTCGCTCGACGACTGACCGAGGGCCTGCGCCATCGACGAAGCAGACGAGGGCGTCGGCGAGCAGCCCTTTGAGGGCTAACTGAGAAGTGTCTCTTCAGCAACGATTCTCAGTTGCCCTCAGACGTCGTAGTGGGCAGGTCCGATTCAGTCGCCGGATCTCAGAGCACGCGGCGGACGCCCGGAAGCCGGCGGATCGGGCCGGCGAGTGCGAAGCAGGCCGGGAGCACCACGACGGCCGCGATCGCGAACTTAGCCGACGTCGGCAGGGCCGGCACGCTGAGGGCATAACCGGCCGCCGTCACCACGAACGCGTGGATCACGTACACGGTGAACGCGTGACCGGACAGGTACCGGCGCAGCGGCCCTTGGGCGTTCAGCCTGCGGCGGAAGAAGGTGAGCAACGCGAGAACGACGCCGACCGCGAAGGTGGAGTCCCACAGCGCGTAGAACAGCGAGCTCAGGGTGCCGTGCCCCGTCCACGCGTCGGCTCCGCCGGCCAGCGCGAGCGGGAGGAACACCACGGTGGCGCCGACGGCCATGCCGAGCCCGGCCCAGCCCGTCCGAGCGGTGATGGCGTGGAACCAGCCGCGCCGGTACGCCACCGTCCCCAGGACGAAGAAGCTGACGTACTGCGGCAGGTAGGCGCTGGTCGGGAAGTCGATGACCGGCACCCAGAAGCCCTGCGGGATCACGATCCGCAGCGCGTACGTCGCCAGGGCCAGCACCAGCACGAACCCGATCACCGCTGGGAAGGCAGGCGACCGGGGCTTCAGATTGCGAGGCGGGCGCTTGGCCAGGCGCCAGGCGGCGTAGGTCCCGTCGAGGACGAGGAGCGCGAGCACGAACCACAGCGGCCCGCTTCCGATGGTGTTCAGGTAGGTGTCGAGCGGCGAGCCGCCCCGGTAGGAGGCGAGGCACAGGATCGGGTTGAGCACGAAGTAGAACACCGCCAGCGGGATCCCCAATCGGATCAGCCGGTCGCGGAGGAAGGCGCGCGGGCCCTTGCGGTCGTACGACCCGGGCGTGAAGTAGCCGGAGAGCAGGAAGAACGCCCCCATGAACCATGCCTGGTCGACCAGCAGGAAGACTGACAGGCCGAGGCCCACGGCTGCGCTGGTCGGCTTCTCGGTGTAGTACCAGAGCGGGAGGCCGCTGTAGACGATCGCGGTGTGGTGCAGGACCACCAGCGAGGTCAGCAGGATCCGCAGATTGTCCACGAACCACAGCCGCGGCGGTGACGCGCCGCTCTGGTCGGTCGACAAGCCAGATGGCGCGGCCGGGGTCGGGTGATCGGTGGTTGCCATGTCTGGCTCTCCTCCACGTCGTCGGTCGTGGTGTCGACGTTAGGAAGCGGGCGAAGGGCGCGGTATGGAGCAGGATGTAAAGAGGGGTGGAGCTAGCCCCACTTCCCTCCTCCGGAGTTGAGCGCCGCCACCGGGAACTCGCTGTGCTAATGTGCCACTCGGCTTCTCACCGTTGGGCTTTCCGCCTCGCCAACCAGCTTCACCCGGGTCCCGATGACGCGGGGAAGGTGGAAGTCACTCAACACATCCTGGGAAAAGGGTGCTCTGTTGTGGTGGCGAAGCGTGTTCTCTCCGAGCCCTGAGGATCTGCGGGCTGATCCGCGTCATTGCGCAGCGGACCCGGTTTCCCTCAGGGAGGTCTCCGGAGTGCCGGAAGTCAAATCCACCGAACAACTGGTCACGCGGCGTCCGTGGCCGGTCCTCGCGATCATGTGCATCGGCTTCTTCATGTCGTTGCTCGACGGATCCATCGTCAACGTCGCCGTCCCCACGCTGATTCACGGCATCGGCGCCTCGTACGACCAGGTGCTGTGGGTCATCGACGGCTACATGCTCGTCTTCTCGGTGCTGCTGATCACCACCGGGCGGCTGGGGGACATCTTCGGATACCGCCGGCTGTACGTGATCGGCATCATCGTCTTCACCTTCGCCTCGGCGCTGTGCGGGCTGGCCACCTCGCCGGGATGGCTGCTGGCCGCCCGGGCGCTGCAGGGATTGGGCGGGGCGCTGCTGTTCCCGCAGGTCATCTCGTCGATCCTGACGATCTTCCCGCCGCGGCTGCGTGGCCGGGCGTTCGGCCTGTTCGGCGCGATCGTGGGCTTCGCCCCGGTCCTCGGCCCGGTCGTCGGAGGGTTCCTGCTCGCCCATCTCAGCTGGCGCTGGATCTTCTTCATCAACATCCCGATCGGGATCGTCACCGCCGTGCTGGCGCTGGCGTTCGTACCGCCGATGCGCTCGGGCCGTACCCACCGGCTCGACCTGGTCGGCGTCGCGCTGGCCACCGCCGGGCTGAGCGGCATCGTGTTCGGCCTGATCGAGGGAGAACGCTACGACTGGGGTACGATCACCGGCCCGATCAACATCATTTCCGTCATCGTCGCGGGCGTCGCGCTGCTGGTGGTGTTCGTCCTTTGGCAGCACCGGCAGCGGCACGAGCCCCTGATGCCGCCGGCCCTGTTCAGCTCGCGCAACTTCGCGGTCGGCAGCTGGGTCGGGTTCGTCTTCCAGCTCGGCATGATCGGCATCATGTTCGTGGTCGTGCTGTACCTGCAGATGGCGCGCGGGTACTCGGCGCTGGAGACCGGCCTGGTGGTGCTGCCGAACGCCGTGCTCACCGCGGTCGGCTCGGCGTACGCCGGACGGCTGTCGGACAGGTTCGGCGGCAAGCGCGTCCTGATGATCGGGCTGATGTCGCTGGCAGCCGGCCTGCTGGTGCTCGTGGCCATGGCCGGCCCCGCCGGCAGCGCGTGGAACCTGCTGCCCGGTTTGACCATCATCGGGATCGCCAGCGGTGCCACGTTCGCACCACTGCAGCAGGCCACCATGCACGGCGTCGACCCGCGGCTGGCCGGGGCGGCCTCCGGCGTCTCCAGCACCACCCGGCAGATCGGCGGCGTCCTCGGCACCGCCGTGCTGGGCGCCCTGCTGTCGGCCCGCCTGTCCTCGACCCTGCGGACCGAGGCCGAGAAACGCGCCGGTCAGCTGCCGGAGAGTCTGCGCAGCCAGTTCATCGACAGCAGCGCCGCCGCCGCGCGACACTACAGCCCGCCCACGCCGCCCGACGGCCTGGACCTCGCCACGACCGCCCTGTACGAGCGCGTCACCACCGACACGTTCGCCGTCGGCTTCGTCGACGCCATGCACACCACCCTCGTGGCGTGCGCCATGGTCCTGGTGGCCGCCGCCCTGTTCTGCTTCCTGTTCAGCCCGCACAGGAAGCCGACGAGCGAGCCCGCACCGCAGGACTGACCAGCCATGGCCCCGGCTCCGCTCGGCGACACCCCATAAGGTGGGATTCATGGGGGTGCTTCGGGACGCATGGTACGTCCGAGTGCCCCCGTCGCCGGGCGCGAGCCGGCCCATGCTCCGCCGCCTGCCGTTCGCCGTGCTGACCGGGGCGCTCCTGATCTTCAGCGTGCTGTTCTACGTCGTGACCGCCGGGTTCGGGGTGCTCGCCGTCCCGGCCGCCGTCCTGCTCGCCGGTCCCGTGCTCATGGCGTGGTACCGGCCGCTGCCCGCCTGGGCGGCCATGGTGGTGGCCATGCCTCTGATCACCGGCCTCGGGCTGGCGCTGCACAGCCCGATCGTGCCGCAGCCGTGGCTGCTCGATCAGACGCTGGCCCAGCTCCCCGTCATGTACGTGCTGGCGCTGTCGTCGGCCCGGCGCGTGACGGCCGTCGCCGTCGCCGTCACGCTCGCGGTCGGGATCGCCATCACCGTGCCGCAGGACCTGGCGCCGGACCGCGTATCCAGAGGGCTGCTGGCCTGGACACTGGCCCTGCTGCTGGCCGTGGTCCTCGGCCACGCGAGGCGCATGAGGCGGCTGGCCACCTTACGCGTCGCCGACGAGCTCGGGCAGCGCCGGATCCTCGAGGAACGGGCGCGGATCGCCAGGGAACTGCACGACGTGGTGGCCCACCACATGTCGGTGATCGCCGTACAGGCAGCCAGCGCGCCCTACCGGATCGCCGGAGGGGTGAGCGAGGAGGCCGCAGAGGAGTTCGCGGCCATCAACGCGGCCGCCCGCGAGTCCCTGCGCGACATGCGGCACCTGCTCGGCGCGCTGCGGGGCTCGGACGACGAACCGGGGACCGCACCGCAGCCAGGGCTGGAGGATCTCGGCGCGCTCGCCGAATCGGTGCGCCGGGCGGGCGTGCCCGTGCAGCTGACGGTCTGCGCCCCCGCACCGTCGCTTTCTCCCGTGGAGTCCGTCACCGTCTACCGGATCGTTCAGGAGGCGCTGAGCAACGTCGTACGGCACGCGCCGGGAGCCAGGACCACCGTGTCCGTGGGCGCCGGGGCGGACGCGGTGTCGCTCGCCGTGGACAACGAGCCGCCTCCGCGCGCGTCCGGCACGGTGCAGCCGGGCTCGCGACTCGGGCTGATCGGGATGCGCGAGCGCGTGGCGGTGCTCGGCGGCGACCTCACGGCAGCGGCGACGGACGAGGGCGGCTTCGTCGTCCGGGCGCGGCTGCCGCGGCGGGCGGCCGAGCGATCCACGAGATCGCCACAGGGAGGAGAAGGAGGAGCTGGATGATCAGGGTGCTGGTCGCCGACGACCAGGCGATGATCAGGGCCGGGTTCGCGGCCCTGCTCGCCGCGCAGCCCGACCTGCAGGTGGTGGGAGAGGCCGCGGACGGCCTGGAGGCGGTGGCGGCGGCGCGCGATCTGCGACCGGACGTCGTGCTCATGGACGTGCGCATGCCCAATCTCGACGGCCTGGAGGCCACCCGGCGCATCACCGCAGCGGGCGGCGACTCGAAGGTGCTCATCCTCACCACCTTCGACATCGACGACTACGTCTACGCGGCCCTGCGCGGCGGGGCCAGCGGCTTCCTGCTCAAGGACGCGCCGCCGGCCGACCTCATCACCGCCGTACGCGTGATAGCCGCCGGCGAGGCGCTGCTCGCGCCCTCCGTCACGCGCAGGCTCATCGAGGAGTTCGCGACCCGGCAGCCCATCGATCAGCGGGAGGCGCTGCGACTGAACGCGCTGACCCCGCGTGAGCTGGACGTGCTCAGGCTGGTGGCCTCCGGGCTGGCCAACGCCGAGATCGCCGGAGAGCTGACGATCGCGGAGGAGACCGTGAAGTCGCACGTCGGCCGGATCTTCACCAAACTGGGCCTGCGCGATCGGGCGCAGGCAGTGGTGCTCGCCTACGAGAGCGGCCTGGTCGTCCCCGGCAGTCCCTCTCCAGCGGCACGCCGGGGCTCGCGACTGCGCTCCTGAGAGGGATCCGCCGCTTCCCGTACTGTCCTTACCGTCACCGGCATGATGAGAGTGGAGGCCGTGGCCGCGATGCTACCGGTGCCGTACCGGCTCGGCCTGCCCATCCACGGTTGGGCACACCTGGAGGAGGGGCTGAAGGGCGCGGAGTGGACGATCGAGCAGCACCGGCCCGCGCTGCTGCTGGAGATCGAGGACCGTCACCTGGGCAAGTACGGCAGGGACTCCGCCGAGGTGGCGGGCTCGCTGATCGCGCGCGGCTACCGCATGCACGTCTGGCACCGGGCGGACCGGGTGAGCACGCGCAGGCGCAACTACCTGTTCGTCGCTGCTTCCTGCGAGCGCCGCAGGTAGGCGGTGGTCGTGGCGTCGGCGGGGAAGAAGGTTTCGATGGCGATCTCTTCGAGGGTGATGTCGAAGGCCGCGCCGAACGTCGTGATCGTGCTGAAGAAGCTTAATTCGACCCCGTCATACCGGAGCCGGATGGGCATGGCGATGTCGGCGGGCCCGGCGGTGGGCGGGGCGTCCTCGGTGCCGTAGGACCGGAGTTCCTCGTACAGCGCGCTCAGTTCGGGGTCGCCCGTGCGGGCGGCCTGGCGGGCGAGCCGAGGCAGCAGGTACGCCCGTACCTGCCCCAGATTCTGCAGCCGGGGCGCGAACCCGCGCGGGTCCAGGCCCAGCCGCATCATGTTGACCGGCGATTTCAGGAGCTCCGGGTCGACGCCGTCCAGGAAGATCTCCATGGCCGGGTTGCTGAGCAGCACGTTCCAGTGGTGGTCAACGGCGACGGCGGGGAACGGCTCGTGCCCGCGCAGCACGCCCTGGATGGCCTCGTACGCCTGCGCCAGCTCCGGGTCCTCCAGCGGGCGCCGCTCGTAGGCGGGGGCGTACCCGGCGGCGACCAGGAGCCGGTTGCGTTCGCGCAGGGGGACGTCCAGGTGCTGGGCCAGGTGCAGGAGCATCCGGCGGCTGGGGATCGTACGCCCCGTCTCGACGAAGCTGATGTGCCGGCTGGACACGTCCGCCTGTACGGCCAGGTCGAGCTGGCTCAGGCGGCGCCGCCGGCGCCACTCCCGCAGCAGCTCGCCGACAGTGCGATCGCGATGCATTCCCCAGTTCTATCGGGTCGCCGTGGTGAGCCGGGCGGGACCGACCGCTACCGGCGGTCAGAAAGGACAGTCCATTACGGTCACATCTCATGAGATTCCTCATCGTGGGCGGCAGCGGCTTTCTCGGCGCCGAACTCGTGCGGCAGTCCGTGACGGCCGGCGAGGTCGTGGCCGCGACCTGCCTGACGCGACCGGGTACGGCGACAGGGGCCGACTGGCTGCCGCTCGATGTGCGCGACCGTACGGCTACGGTCGACCTGATCGGCGCGTTCGGCCCTGACGTCGTCATCAACGCCGCCTACCGCCAATCGGACTGGGCGACGACGGCCATGGGCCCCGCTCACCTGGCCGTCGCGGCCTCCGGGAACGGCGCACGCCTGGTGCACGTGTCCAGCGATGCCGTCTTTTCCGGCAAGGCGATCACCTATGCCGAGGATTGTGTCCCCGATCCGGTCAATCCGTACGGAGCGGCGAAGGCGGCCGCAGAGGTGGCCGTGCAGGCGATCGATCCTACGGCGGTGGTCGTACGGACGTCTCTGATCATCGGTGACGGCGGCTCTCCACATGAAGACTTCGTGCACGCGCTGGCCACGGGCGGCAGGCGCGGGGTGTTGTTCACCGACGACGTGCGCTGCCCGGTACATGTCCGTGACCTGGCAGCAGCCCTCCTGGAGCTCGCGGACTCCGATCGCGCCGGTATCCACCACTTGGCCGGGGCGGATGCGGTGAGCCGATATGAGCTCGGATGCCTCATCGCCCAGCGCGATGGACTGGATCCGGCTCGGCTGCCGTCCGGCCGGCGGGCCGACACAGACCTGCCCGGGCCGATCGATGTGCGGCTGGACTGCGCCCTGACCCAGCGGCAGCTGCGGACCAGGCTGCGCGGTGCGCGGGAGTTCGTGACCGCCCGGTAGCGGTGGCCGCCTCACGTTCGCGCGGCGGGGGTTTACTGGTTGGGCCACGCGAGGTCGTCGACCGCCAGGAACGGCTCGCCGGCCACGGTCGCGGGGGTCGCCCCGGTGAACGCCACGACGTCCCGGTGCAGGTGGGACTGGTCGGCGTAGCCGGCGTCGGCCGCGACCCGGGCCGCGCCCTCGCCCGCGACCAGGCGGTGGGCGGCATGATCGAAGCGAACCAGCTTCACGGCGCGCTTGGGCGGCAGGCCGATCTGCGAGCGGAACCGGGACCACAGGCGCTTACGGCTCCATCCGACCTCGGCCGCCAGCCCGTCGACCCGGACCAGGCCGCGGCCGGCGACGATCCGCCGCCAGGCCCAGGCCACCTCCGGGTCCACCGGCGGCCCCGCCTCATGCCGGCGGGCGAGCAGCGCGTCCATGAAAGCGAAGCGATCCTGCCACGACGAGACCTCGCTCAGCCGCTCGCGGATCCGTGACGCCTCCCGGCCCCACAGGTCGTCGAGGGCCACCACCGCGCCGCCGAGCTCGGCGGGGGAGACGCCCAGCACCGCGCGTGCGATCGCCGGGGACAGGCGCACCTGCACGCACTCGACGTTCTCACCCCGCGCCAGGACCGCGCCTCCGGATCCGAGCCCGGGCCCGGCGACGATGCTTCCCCGCTGCTGCCGCCCGGCGGCATAGTCCAGGACGGGCGAACCGGTGCCGAACTCCACGAGCAGCGTCACGGCCGGGTGCGGGACCATCCGGAGCGTGTCCAGGTCACGGACCCGGAACCCGGCCATGGTGACACCGGCCACCCGGCTGCGCCGCCGCGGGCACGCCACACCCCACACAGCCGCGCCGTGCACGAATGTCCGCACCGCCCCATGCTACGCGGGCCGGCTGGGGGGAACATTTGTCCAATCCACCGGCGCGTACCGGCGGCGACAGTGGCCTCATGACCATTTCTGACAGCGAACCGCACATGAACGGCGAGGCCACCGAGAGCTCGACCCTGTCCCTGGACGACGGCGATATCCACGTTCGCCAGGACGGCCCCCGCGACGCCCCCGCACTCCTGCTCATCCACGGGACGGCCTCCTCGGCCCGGTCGTGGGACTCGCTGGTTCCGTTGCTGACCGGATCCCATCGCGTCATCCGGATCGACCTGCTCGGGCACGGCCGGTCGGGCCAACCGGCAGACGGCAGCTACGCGACCCCGGACCAGGCAACGCGGGTCGGCGCGGCTCTGGACCGGCTCGGCGTCGAGCACGCCGTGGTCGCCGGCCACTCCAGCGGCGGTACGGTCGCCACCGCCCTCGCCGAACAACGCCCCGACCTGGTGACCGCGCTCGCGCTCATCAACACCGGGCCCAGCATGGACGCCTTCATCGCACAGGAGTCCGCCGCGATCGGACCCTCGCAGTGGCCGCCGACCGACGAGCAGATCCGCCAGTTCGCGAGCACCGGTTTCAGCCGCCCGGACTACCCGGTCCCGCAAGAGCTCGTGGACGATCTACGCGGTATGAGCTTCCAATCGTTCGTCGCGATCATGCAGGCGCCCCGCGAATACCTTGAGGAGCAGGCGCTCCCGGACCGGCTGAAGGTCCTCGGCAAGCCGCTGCTGGTGATCTTCGGCGAGGAGGACCGGAGGTGGCGGTCCTCCTCCGCGGCCGGCTACCGCGTCGTTCCGGGCGCGAAAGTCGAGCTGCTGCCCGGTGCCGGGCACTCGCCCATTCTGGAAGATCCGCAGCGGACCGCCGACATTCTCCTGGCCTTCACCGCACGGGCGGACTGAACGCCGTCAATTACATGGGATGTAATCGACGGGCCGATCCGGGGTGCCGCATGGTGGGCGCATGAGTGAGAACGACATCGCCGAACGCAACAAGGAAATCGCCCTGCGGGGCTTCGCGGAGTTCGCGGCGGGGAACGTGGAGATACTTCGCGGCCTGCTCCGGGAGGACTTCGTCGAGCACAGCCCCGGAAATCCCTCAGGCAGGGACGCGTTCATCGAGTTCATCGCGAGCTCCCCGGTCGCCAAGGCGAAGCTCGACCTCAAGAGGGTCATCGCCGAGAACGACCATGTGGTGATGCACTATCACATGGTCCCGCCAGGGGAAGAGCGCGGCATCGCGGTCGTGGACATATGGCGGATGGCGGACGGGCAGATCGTCGAGCACTGGGACGTGGTGCAGCCGGTGCCCGACGCCGGCGAGATCCCGAACGGGATGTTCTGACGGCGGAGGCGCCGCGGCTCACGACGAGGCGCCGACCATCAGGGGCCAGACCGCCACCGAGAGCTCCTCGGGGGGCACCAGGGCACCCCCGCCGCGGACAGCAGTCCCCCGCGATGAACGCCGCCGGAACGTCATGAGGATGTCCGAAGGGTCATCGGCGCGGGCGGAAGCGTGGGAGGAGCCGCCGTCTTCCTGGCCGGGCCGGACGCCTCATTCGTCACCGGCTGCTCGATCATGGGTGGACGGTGCCCGTCCACCCATGGCTAGAACGCCTTGGAGGAGAACGAGGTGCCGTCCACCGTGATCTTCCCGCCTGAGCAGGACACCTTGGGAGAGTCCGTCCCGGGCACGATCACCGTCAGCAGCGACTTCGCCGCCGGTGACGCCACCACATTCGTCGGCAGCTTCGACAGGTACGTGGGCGAGACCCAGCCCACCTTCCCCCCGCGCTCCACCTTCTGCCCGCCGACCCGGTCGCACGACGACGAGAACTGCAGCAAGGTGACCTTGAACTTGCCGTCCCCGAGCACGACCTTGCCTCCGCCGTTGGACAGCAGCTTGAGCGACGGGTCGAACCGCCAGAGGTTGCTGATCTTCTTGCCGCCCGAGGCCGTGTCCAGCACCGCCATCAGGTCCTCGCCGTGGTTCACCAGGACCGACCTGGTGCGGCTCACCCCGTACGCCTTGTCGGTCAGCTTGAACGACTGCCGGTCCTTGCCGTACTTCGACGCCACGAGCTTCGAGGACGTCCGCGGCCTGAAGCGGGCCCCGACCACCGTCGGCACGTTGTGGGCCTCGGGGGAGAGCGTCCAGTAGCGGTAGGCGCTCTTCTCGTAGGAGTGGAAGCCGCCGTCCACCAGGAGGTTGCGGCCCTGGGCGTAGTACGTGACGCCCAGGTGGTCCTCGTGGCCGTGGAACTTCATCCCGGGCCCGAACCTGATCGAGTAGTATGCCGAGTCCGGCTTGCCCCAGGCCGTGCGGCCGAAGACGTAGCCCGCCCGGTACGCCTTGACCTCCTGCTTCGGCGTCCCCGTCTCCATCTTCGGCTCGGTCTCGGCGGTGCCGTCGCCGATGGGGACCATGTAGCCGGTCGGCATGGTGGCGTGGGCGATGAAGTCCTTCATCGCCTCGGCCCGCTTGGCGATCTCGCCGGGCACCTTCCTGTCGCACGCCTTCATGTTGGTCATCGCGACCTGCAGCCGGCTGTAGACGTACACCGCATAGCGCGGGGCCTGCTCCATGAGCGCGCCCTGCGAGTCGACGTCGAGCTTCACCGTGCCGGTCAGCCGGCGGGAGGCCAGGTCCGACCAGTCCTTGCGGCCGTACCTGCAGCCGATGCCCATGAGCGCGATGTCCTGGTCGATGCCGTGGTTGTGGCCCTTCTTGTAGAGCCGCGAGTTCGACAGGAGCCTGGCGTGGTCGGCGAGGCTGTCCTTCAGCCAGCTCTCCTTGACGTGCATGCTCAGGCAGAGCAGCGGCTGCGTGCGCAGCGAGACCGGGTGGTCCTTCCAGGTGTACGGCATGGTGCCGCGCGCCCCTGGCTTGTTGTTCGCGACCCAGTCCTTGGTGATCTCGGTGGCACGATCCAGGTAGCCGCGGTCACCGCTGTTCTCGTACGCGACGACCAGCGTGCCCATCCAGCGCAGCGACTGGAACACGAACTCCCACGAACGGTTCCGGTACGGGCTCGCGCTCCAGTTGATCTTCTTGCCGAGCTTGTACGCGGGCAGCCCGACCAGCGAGATCTCGCCCTTCATGACGTCGTCGGCCGTGGGCGTGCCGGGCAGCCAGTCGCCCTGGCACTCCGCTGTCCGGGTCACCTTGTCGGCATGCGCGGGGCTGCCTAACCCGCCGAGCGCCAGCAAAAGGGCAAGAGGTATCGCGAGCCGGCGCACGCCAGTTCCTTTCGGGACAAAAAAGTGAAGGTGGAACATGCTTTCCGAATCGCGATCAATGGGTCAAGTTGAGTGGCGGATTCGTTAGATGCTCGATGCGCCCCCGGTGTCCCGGATGGCGTTGCCGTACCTGGCGCGACATGCTGGTGCGGTGACATTCGACGACCTCGTGATCCCGGACACACCCGCCTGCCGCGGGGCGCTGGAGGTGGCCACCCGCTACCACACGCCCTCGCTGCTCAACCACTCGATCCGGGCCTACCTGTGGGCGGCCGCGTACGCGCGCGAGCACGGCATCGCGTTCGACGCGGAGCTGCTCTACGTGGCGGCCATGCTGCACGACCTCGGGCTGGTGGCCGAGTTCGACAGCCACTCGGTGGCGTTCGAGGAGGCGGGCGGCGACGTGGCCTGGGTCTTCTGCGCCGGCGCCGGCTGGTCGCCCGAGCGGAGGGTACGCGCCCGCGAGGTGATCATCCGGCACATGTGGGACGAGGTGCCGCTGGAGGAGGACCCGGAGGGCCACCTGCTGGAGCTCTCGACCGGCATGGACATCTCGGGCCGCCGTACGGAGGAGATCCCCGAGGTGGTCAGGCGGGAGGTCCTGGAGCGCCACCCGAGACTGGAGATCGCCAAGGAGTTCGGGGCGTGCATCTCGGAGCAGGGCGCGCGCAAGCCGTCCAGCATCGCCGGCCAGTTCGTCCGCGCCGGCATCGTGGAGCGCATCGCCCGCAACCCGCTGGACGCCTGACCCCGGAAAGGGCCCGGGCAGCCGGGCCCTGGAGGCCGGATCCGCTACGACTTGGGGCCGGTGCTCTCGGCGACCTCGAAGGTCCACACCTCGGAGCCGGTCGCCGCGGGCCCCTGCCCGTGGCCGTGCCCCTGCCCCTGGGCGGCCTGTCCCTGGGCGGCCTGCGCCGCCTGGGCGTGCCCGCGCCGGAAGGCCTCACCCTGCTGCCAGTTCTGGAAGTCCTCCTCGCTGCGCCAGCGGGTGTAGACGAGGTACCGATCCGTGCCCTCCACCGGCCTGAGCAGCTCGAACCACTCGAACCCGTCGGCCGACTCCACCATCCCCGCGCGGTTGGCGAAGCGCCGTTCGAGCTCCTCGCGCATGTCGGCGGGCACGTTCAGGACGTTGATCTTCACGACGGACAACGGGGCCCCTCTCGTCGGCGACACCACCTGGTGAGAGGTCCAGGCTAACGCGGGCGGCCTCAGGGTCCCGCTCCTGGTCCGGCGCGGCACGAGGCGCGCGTTGGGCGGAGCCTGGCGGTGGCGGCGATAGCCTTGTCAGGTGCGTATAGCGAGGTTCTCCACAGGCGAAGGCGTGTCGTTCGGCGTGGTCGAGGGCGGCCCGGGCGAGGAGGTCGTCTCCACGGTCGCCGGTCACCCGTTCGGCCAGGTGCAGTTCACCGGGGAGCGGCACCCGCTGTCCCAGGTGAAGCTGCTGGCCCCGATGCTGCCGAGCAAAGTGGTCGCCATCGGCAGAAACTACGCCGAGCACGCGGCCGAGCTGGGCAACGAGGTGCCCGAGGAGCCGCTGATCTTCATGAAGCCGTCCACGTCGGTGATCGGCCACGGCGAGAACATCGCGTACCCCACGACGTTGTCCGACCGCGTCGACTACGAGGGGGAGCTGGCCGTGGTGATCGGCAGGCTGTGCCGCGAGGTGCCGGTCGAGCGGGTCAAGGACGTGATCTTCGGCTACACCTGCGCCAACGACGTCACCGCCCGCGATCTCCAGAAGAAGGACGTGCAGTTCACCCGGGCCAAGGGGTTCGACACGTTCTGCCCGCTGGGGCCGTGGATCCAGACCGATCTCGACGCGAGCGACCTGGCGCTGACGACCACGGTCAACGGCGAGATCCGGCAGAGCGGCCGCACCAGCCAGCTCATCAACGACATCCCAGCGCTGGTGGCCTACGTCAGCGCGGTCATGACCCTGATCCCCGGCGACGTCATCCTGACCGGCACGCCCGCGGGCGTCGGCCCGCTCGAGATCGGCGACGAGGTCAGCGTCGGCATCGAAGGCATCGGCACACTCACGAACAAGGTGGTCTCCCGTGACTGAAGTACGGGTGCGGTTCGCCCCGTCCCCAACCGGCATGTTCCATGTGGGCGGCGCCCGCACGGCGCTGTTCAACTGGGCGCTGGCCGAGCAGTCCGGCGGCCACTTCGTGCTGCGCATCGAAGACACCGACGCGTCGCGAAACCGTCCGGAGTGGACGGAGGGCATCATCTCCGCCCTCGACTGGATCGGCATCAACGGCGGAAACCCGGCGTTCGAGGGCCCCTACTTCCAGTCGGCGTACGAGGCCCAGCACCGCGAGGCGGTGGCGAAGCTGCTGGCCGACGGCAAGGCCTACTACTGCGACTGCACGCGTGAGGCGCTGGTCGCCCGCACCGGCTCCGAGCACCGGGGCTATGACGGGCACTGCCGCGAGCGCGGCCTGACCGAGGGGGCGGTCCGCTTCCGCACCCCCGACGACGGCGTCACGGTCGTCGAGGACCTCATCCGGGGCAACGTGGAGTTCCCCAACGAGGCGCAGGAGGACTTCGTCATCGCCCGCACCGACGGCTCGCCGCTCTACGTGCTGGCCAACGCGGTCGACGACATCACCCAGAACATCACCCACGTCGTCCGCGGCGAGGAGCACCTGGGCAACGCGGCCAAGCAGATGCTGCTGTGGCCGGCGCTGGGCGCCACGCCGCCGGTCTGGGCGCACCTGCCGGTGATCGTCAACGAGCAGCGCAAGAAGCTGTCCAAGCGCCGCGACAAGGTGGCCCTGGAGGACTACCGCGCGGAGGGCTACCTCGCGGAGGCCACGGTCAACTACCTGATGCTGCTGGGCTGGGGGCCGGGAGAGGACCGCGAGATCATGCCGTGGTCCGAGATGGTGCCGCTGTTCAAGCTGGAGGACGTCAACTCCGCCAGCGCGTTCTTCGACGAGAAGAAGCTGCGCGCGTTCAACGGCGAGTACATCCGGGCGCTGCCGCTGGAGACGTTCGAGGAGCGCTGCACGCCCTACCTCGACCTGTCCTGGGACCGCGAGCTGTTCAGCAAGGTCGCGGCGCTGGCCCAGACCCGCATCGCGGTGCTGTCGGAGATCCGGCACAACGTCGATTTCCTCTTCCTCGACGAGCCGGTCTTCGACCAGGCGTCCTGGGACAAGGCGATGAAGAACTCCCCGGTGGAGATCCTCACCGACTACCTGTCGCGGCTGGAGACGGTCAGCTGGGACCCCGAGTCGCTCAAGGAGGCGCTGGAGGAGGTCGGGACCGCGTACGGGCTCAAGCTCGGCAAGGCCCAGGCGCCGGTCCGCGTGGCGATCACCGGCCGGACCGTGGGCCTGCCGCTGTTCGAGTCGATCGAGGTGCTCGGCCGCGCGCGGGCGCAGGAGCGCCTGCGCGCCGCGCTGGCCCGCCTGCGCGGCTGATCTGACGCCCGGCGGCCCGCACGCGGGCCGCCGGGGCTTCAGGCTCAGTCGAGGCCGCGGCGGACGAGCAGCGGCTGGATGCTGGGCTCGCGCCCGCGGAAATTGCGGAACGCGGCCAGCGGGTCGAGGCTGCCGCCACGGGAGAGCAGCTCGCGGCGGAAGTGGTCGCCGTTGGCCCTGGTGAGCCCGCCGTTCTCCTTGAACCACTCCACGCTCTCCGCGTCGAGCACCTCGCTCCAGATGTAGGAGTAGTAGCCGGCGCTGTAGCCGCCGGAGAAGATGTGGGCGAAGTAGTTGGTCCTGTAACGCGGCCGGACCTGTGCCAGGGCGATCTGGGCGGCCTCCAGGGCCGCGGCCTCGAACGCCTCGGGGTCGGCCACCGTCTCCCCGGACGCCAGCTTGTGCCAGGCCCAGTCGAGCAGGGTCGCGGCGAGATATTCGACGGTCTTGAAGCCCTGGTTGAACTTCTCGGCCGCCTGCAGCTTCTCCACCAGCTCGGCCGGCATCGGCTCGCCCGTCTCGTAGTGCCTGGCGTAGTTGGCCAGCACCTCGGGCCAGGTCACCCACATCTCGTTGACCTGTGACGGGTACTCGACGAAGTCACGCGGCACGTGGGTGCCCGACACGCGCGGGAAGCGCACCTGGGAGAACAGCCCGTGCAGCGCGTGCCCGAACTCGTGGAAGGCCGTGTTGACCTCGTCGTACGTCAGCAGCGTCGGCCCCGAGGCCGGCTTGGTGACGTTGAGGTTGTTCATGACCACCGGCAGCTGCCCGAACAGGAACGACTGGTCGACCAGGTTGTTCATCCACGCGCCGCCGCGCTTGGTCTCCCTCGCGTACGGGTCGAGCACGAACAGCCCGAGGCGGCTCCCGTCCTCGTTGAACACCTCGTACACCGTCACGTCGGGGTGGTATCCGCCCAGGTCGGGCCGCTCGGTGAAGGTGAGGCCGTAGAGCTTCCCGGCCGCGAAGAAGATGCCGTCACGGTAGACGCGGTCGAGCTCGAAGTACGGCCGCATCTCGGCGGCGTCGAAGTCGTAGCGGGCCTGGCGCACCTTCTCGGAGTAGTACGACCAGTCCCACGGCTCGATCTCGAACCCGGCCTGCTCCGACAGCGCCTCGGCCTCCTTCCGCGCGTTGCGCACGGCGGGGGCGACGAGCTGGCCGAGCATCTCCTCGACCGCCTCGACGGTCTTGGCCGTCTGGTCGGCCACCACGTACGCCGCGTGGTTGGGGAACCCCAGCAGCGCCGCCCGCTCGGCCCGCAGCGCCGCCATCCTGGCCGCCAGCTCGAAGTTGCCCGGAGCCCGCCCGACGCTCAGCTCGTACAGCCTGCGGCGCACGTCGCGGTCGGTGAGCTGGGCCAGGCCCGGCTGGGCGGTGAAGTTGAGCAGCGGCAGGACGTACTTGCCGTCCTTGAGCAGCGACTCGATCTTGGCCCGGTCGAAGCCGTCGAGCTCCTTGGGGTCCTCGACCACCAGCGCCGACTCCGTCGAGGCCTTCAGCAGCGTCTGCGCGAACTCCGTCGAGAGCTTCGACAGCTCCTCGTTGAGCTGCCGGAGCCGGTCCTGGTCCGGCTCCGACAGGTCCGCCCCGGCCCTGATGAAGTCCTCCCGGTACTTCTCCAGCAGCCAGGCCTCCTCGGCATCCTCCGTGGAAACCTGCTTGATGCGCGCCCACAGCGCCCGGTTGAGCCGGATCGCGTCGCCGTGCCTGGTCAGCTGGGGAGAGATCTCCTTCTCGATCTCCATGACGCCGTCGGTGGTGTTGGAGGCGGCGATGCTGAAGAAGACCGTGGCCGTGCGGTCGAGAATCCGTCCCGACCGCTCGAGCGCGGCGATCGTGTTGTCGAACGTCGGCGCCTCGGTGCTGCTTGCGATCGCGTCGACCTCCGCCAGCTGCTCCGCCATGCCGCGCTCGAACGCGGGCAGGTAGTGCTCCTCGCGGATGTCGGCGAAGGGGGGCAGCTCGTACGGCAGGTCGCTAGAGGTGAAGAACGGGTTACCGGCCAACGGTTGGGCTCCTCCACGTGGTGTTTTGTCCCCTTCAGCTTGGCACGTGAGGGCCTGTGCTGTGGGCGATGGAGGGTTCGTTGGCTATTCGTTTTGGTCTTACCCCCAGAGCTGGGCTATTCTTTCGGACGTCGCCGAGCGCGCCTCACAGAGGTTCGCGAGCGGTGGGGTATGGTGTAATTGGCAGCACGACTGATTCTGGTTCAGTTAGTCTAGGTTCGAGTCCTGGTACCCCAGCATTATCATTTCGCCACTTTGTGCAGGATGTCGGTAATCAGCCGGTATGTTCTCGCCGTCGGCGCATGCGAAGCCTCCACCGAGTAAATCTTGAACTTGTTGCCTGGCGTGGCCGCATCCGCTTCCTTGATCATCCGGTCCTGCAGTGCGAGCGGGATCATCTTGTCCCGCGTGTGCCTGATGTAGACGCGCGGCACCCGTCCCCACGCCTCCTTGCGCCCCCGAGCATCGGCGCTCCCCACCAGGAGACTCTCATCCGGCAGCAACGTGTTCAGCATGGCCAGGAGCTCGCCCTCGCTCGCCTCCGCCATGAACGCCGCCTTGACCGCGTCCAGAAACTTCCTGTCGTTCGTGCGCCAGTTCACGCGGATCGCGCCGATCACCCTCGGGTCGGCGATGATGCCCGCCGTCACGCCGGCCGCCAGGCTCTCCTTGCCCTCCGGCGTCGCCAGATAGTCGTTGGGCGAGCGCAGCTTCGTGCAGCAGAAGGCGGTGTCGTAGACGAGCAGGTCGATCAGGTCGGGCACCGCGTCGGCGGCCTTCGTGATGGTCGCGCCGCCCAGGCTGCCGCCCACCAGGATCACCGGGCCGTAGCCGGAGACCCGGCGCACGGTGTCCACCGTGGCCTCGACATAGTCGTCCAGCGTGACCTTCGCCACCGGCGACGGCAGCGTGGCCAGCTTCGCCAGGTCCTGCGGGCTCTGGTAGGCGAGGTGAAACTGCTCCTCGGGGCCGTGCCCCGGCAGGTTCACGCCCACGGTGCGGTGGCCGCGCAGCGCCAGCTCGGAGTCGCCGGCGGCCACACCGTTCGCGCCGGTCACGAAGACGTACGTGGTCACCTCCCGCCTCGGCCTGGCGGTCTGGGCGCCCACGGCGCCCGCGCCCGCGACGGCGGCGTACTGAAACATGTCCCTACGGGTCGGAAAGCTCATGACTCGATGTTCGCCCAGCTCAGGGCGGGTGCGCATCGCCTGCCCGGCTCGTCGTGCGGTGGACGTCCGGCATCCACCGATCGGTTGACGCCATGCCAGGCTTGACCTCATGAGCTGGCTCGACGGGCGCGAGCGCGGGGCCTTTCTGTGCCTCGCCTACGGACTGCTCGGCATCTCCTCGGCCGCGGCCGCCCTCGCGGACGCCCCGTCCGCCGGCGCGCCCTGGCCCCTCCTCCACTGGCTGGCGGGCCCCCTGCCGGCCTGGCTCGCCGAGACGGCGGGTCCGGGGTGGGCGGCGACCGGCGGCGGCCCCGTGGCGGTGTGGACGGCGACGGACGGCGGCCCTGCGGCGTGGACGGCGACGGCCGGGTCGTGGTCCGGCGGGCCGGCCGCGGACTTCGGTCCCGGCCCGGCGTCGTTCGCGCCGTGGTGGCCGGCGGTCGCGCTGGCCGCCGCGGTGTGGGTGGCGCCGATCGGATGGCTCCACCCCCGCCGCGACACGCGCCGCGCGCTCGTCGTGGGCCACTTCCTCGTGCTGATCGCGCTCGCCGCCGCGCTGACGGCCGCGAGCCCCGCCTTCATCATCTTCGCCTCGATCGGCTACCCGCTGGCCAGCGCCCTGCTCCCGGCCCGGCTGACCATGGCGGGGGTGACGCTCACCGCCATCGTCATCGTGACGGCCCAGGCGGGGCCGGGCGCCCGCGGCACCCTGCTCACCGTGATCGCGGGCGTGGCGCTGCCGCTGGTCCTGGCCGGCTGGTACGTCTCCGGCGAGCACGACAGACGACGCCGCCTGGTCGAGCGCCTGCGCGCCGCCATGGCCGAGAACGCCTCCCTCAACGCCCGGCTGCTCGACCAGGCCAGGCGGGCGGGCGTGCTCGACGAGCGGCACCGGGTGGCGGGCGAGATCCACGACACGGTCGCCCAGGACCTCGTCGCCCTGATCGGCCAGCTCAACGCCGCCGACCGCACCTCCCGGGCCGAGTCCCGCCGCCGCCACCTCGACCAGGCCGCCGAGCTCGCCCGCCGCAGCCTTTCCGAGGCCCGCCGGTCCGTACGCGCCCTGCGGCCGGAGCCGCTGGAGACCTCGAGGCTCCCGGAGGCGATCATCGATCTGGCCGAGTCGTGGGCGCGGTCGGCCGGCGTCGACCTGACCCTCGAGATCACCGGCACCCCGGTCGCCCTGGCCGCCCCCATCGAGGACACCCTGTTCCGCGTGGCCCAGGAGGCTCTGGCCAACGTCGCCAAGCACGCCAGAGCCACCAGGACGGGCCTGACTCTGTCGTACACGGACGAAACCGTCCTCCTCGACATTCGCGACGACGGCTCCGGATTCGCCCCGCAGAAGCCCGCTGACGGCTTCGGCCTCGACGGAATGCGTCAACGCGTCCGCGCCGTCGGCGGCACTCTCCACCTCGAGTCCACCCCCGGCCAGGGCACCGCCGTGGCCGCCGCCATCCCTGCCATCCCCGCGGAGGACGACCATCCATGATCCGCGACAGCCACGGCAATCATCCGGAAGACGCCGCCGCGCCCTCCGCCCCTTCTCCTGAGGCCACTGTCAGGTGACGCGCGAACCGGCCGCGTGCCAACCGAGGTGGCCAAGGAGTTGGCCTGTGTGCGGTCGCCGTGGCGACGATACTGGCACCGTTGTGAAGGCGAGCAGGCACCGGTGAAGGAGCTGCCGATGATCACCGACCCAACGATGACCCGGATCGGCCAGGGGGTGGAGCTGCACCACCACCAGGGCCGGCGTGAAGCCGCTCGCGACTTGTTCGCGCAGATCTGGGACGACATCGACGGAGAGCAAGGCGACCCGCTGCACGTTTGTGTCCTTGCCCACTCGATGGCCGACGTGCAGGACGACGTGCACCAGGAGCTGATGTGGGACCTGCGAGCGCTCGCCGCCGCCGATCTGATCACCGATGAGCGGGTGGCCCAAGCCGGGGTGACGCTTTCAGTGGCCGGCTTGTACCCGTCGTTGCACCTCAACTTGAGCGAGTGCTATCGCAAGCTGGGCGATCTCGACCGCGCCCGTGAGCACCTCCAGCAGGCGCAGGCCACGATCGGCGCGCTCGGCGACGACGGGTATGCGCAGCTCATCAAGAGCGGCCTGGAGCGGATAGCCGAACAGCTGAGATGCGACCCTCCACCGGAAAACGGCCAGACCGAATGACCCGGCCCTCTCGTCGTCCGTGCCAGGAGAATTGGCCAACCAATGGCCAGATCGGATGCCGCCCGACAGCCACCCACGGGCCGTCCCCGGGAGGGAGTCGTGTGCACGCCTGAGGCGCCTCGCCGTGTCCCTGCTCGGCGGACGCGTGGTCGATCGACCCCTGGAGGGGTGATGGATGAGACCCTGACGAGGGACGGGTGCCGGCCGGAAGGGGAGAGATGCGGCTGAGGCTGCTGATAGCGGACGATCATCCCATCGTGCGCGACGGCCTGCGTGCGGCAATCGATGGCGAACCCGACCTTGAGATCGTCGGCGAGGCGGCCGACGGCGCGGAGGCCGTACGCCTGGCCGCCGAGCTCGAGCCCGACATCGTCCTCATGGACCTGCGCATGCCGGGGATGGACGGCGTCACCGCCATCCGCCGCATCAGCGGCACGGGCCCGCGGGTGCTGGTCCTGACCACGTTCGACACCGACGTCCTGCCCGCGCTCGAAGCGGGCGCCACCGGCTACCTGCTGAAGGACGCCCCGCCGGAGGAGCTGGTACGCGCCGTCCGCGCCACCCACCGGGGCGAGACCGTCCTCGCCCCCGCCGTGGCCGGCCGGCTCGCAGCGGCCCTGCGCAAGCCCACCAGGGGGAGGCTCAGCAAACGGGAGCTGGAGGTGCTGCGCCTGGTGGCGGGGGGAGCGACGAACAAGGTGGCGGCGGCGAGCCTGTTCATCAGCGAGGCCAGCGTCAAGACTCACCTCCTGCACATCTACGCCAAGCTCGACGCCCGCGACCGCGCCTCCGCCGTCGCGGAGGCCTACCGTCAAGGCCTCCTCACCGACTGACAGTGAAGATCTGGCGGGGAGGCGCCGACTGACACCGGAGGGGCATGGGATGGCGATGGGGGTGGAGCAACGGCAGCGGTTTGGGTAGAGTCCGCCCGGCTTATGGATGAGTTTCGTATTCGCGCGGGCAACTTCCCGCGCTTCGTCGCCCCGTTCGTCGCCCCGTTCGCCCTCTTCTTCGCCGTCTGCCTCCTCCTCGGCGCCATCTTCACCGGCAGCACCCCGTTGGGCGCCGCCATCGGGGCGCTGGCCACCGCGGCCCTCCTGGCCGTGCTCGTGGCCAAGCACCGCCGCCTGACCACCGGCACCGTCGTCCGCTTCTCCGCCGACGGCGTGGAGCTGGCGGACTCGTACGGCTTCCGCGTCCGCCTCCGCTGGCCCGACATCACCAGGATCGACGTCGTGGACACCCAGCTGGCCGGTCCCAGGCGCTTCGGCCGTCCGGGCGGTGTGCGGGTACGGGTGGAGCCGCTGCGTTCGGTGGGGCTCGTCGGGTGGGGCGAGCGCACGGTGCCGCCTCGCGTGCCGGGCTGGATGCGCGAGCGGCTGACCCGCGCTCCCATGGACCCGGTCACCGGTCGGCCGGAGGTGGCGATCCCGCTCGGGGAGTTCGACCCGCTGTGGGAAGGAGGGGCGATGGGGGACTGGGTACGCCGCCACAGGCCCGACCTGATGGGCCGTTAAGCGGTTTGGTGTGGTCTCCGGGGTGCGGTAGAGTTACCTGCGTTGCCGGGGAGATCCCGGCACCAGCAGCTTGTGGACAGGGTCCCGTCGTCTAGTGGCCCAGGACGCCGCCCTCTCAAGGCGGTAGCGCCGGTTCGAATCCGGTCGGGACTACCACTGTCACAAGCCCGCGAAGGTCCCGTCGTCTAGTGGCCCAGGACGCCGCCCTCTCAAGGCGGTAGCGCCGGTTCGAATCCGGTCGGGACTACGTCTACCACACTCGCTCCGGCGCCCACAGGCCCGGAGCGTTTCTGTTTTCCGGCCTCGCACACCGCGCAAACGGCAGCCGAATCCGCACACCACACGACCGTCCCCCTGGACAGACCCCAGCCACGTGCGGCGGGTCGCCCGCCCAAGGCGTCCGGCCCCGTACGGCGGTGCTCGCTATGGGCGTGCAGGGCCCACGGAGCCCGGCCGCGTGCGGTGGGTGCTCGTTGTGGGTGTGCCTGGGCCAAGGGATCCGGCCGCGTGTGGTGGGTTGTTTGCCTGCGGCGTGGGAGGTCCCAGGAGGCCGTATCGGGTGCTTGAAGTAGAAAGGCCCCCGCCGGGTGGCGAGGGCCTTCTAAGGAGCGGCGATCACACGGAGCGGGCCTTGAAGAGGGCCCGGCGAGCCGCCTTGGCGATCTGCTTGTCCGGGTGGACCTGGGAGATCAGGTCCAGCAGCTCCTCCACGTGCGCGTGCGGAATCCGCCAGATCACCTCGAGCAGGTCGTTGACCATCTCCGGCCCGATGTCCCGCAGGCTGCTCACGAACTCGGAACGCCCCAGCCCGGCCGAGATCGTCCACATGTCCAGGATCAGCCAGTGGGTGTCGTCCTGGGTGGGCTCGGGTGCCCCCTCGATCTCCAGCTGGCTCAGGTGCGTGGCCGCGTAGGGCCGCAGCGAGGGCTGTTTGAGTGCCGCCTGCCAGGCCGGGATGGCGGCCTCGCCCAGGGTGCCGACCACGCTGGCCGCCTGCACCCTGATCAGCGCGTCGCTCTCGTCCTCGGCCGCCGCCTCCAGCAGCTCCTCGGCCGCCTTGCCCGGCTCCCGGAGCCGCATCCAGGCCGCGAACTCCGCGTCGGCCTCGTCCTCGGGCAGCTCGGCGCTGAGCGCCAGCAGCTCGTGGGCGCTCATGGACTCGATCGCGGGCCGCGCGTCCACTTCGATGTCGGCGTCGTCCACCAGGTGGACGACCCCCTCGGTGCCGAGCGGCGTGAGGCGGAGGGTGCTGCCGTCGACCTCGACCATGCCGTACCCGACGAGCCAGTCGATCGCGGGGGCCAGCGGGTCGCCTACCGCCTCCCACGCGTCCGAGCCCAGCTCGTCGAGGTCGGCGGCCGACTCGGCCAGGTCCTGCGCCAGCTCGTCGAGGTCGCGCGAGCCGCCCGCCAGCAGCAGCCTGACCAGCAGGCCCCGGGTCAGGCCCGCCAGCGCCATCGTGAGGTCTTCGTCGCTCAGCTCCGGGTCGCCGTAGTCGACGGAGTGGAGCCCGAGCATCCAGGCGTCGAGGACGTCCTCGTCGTCGTCGAACGGCCACTCCGAGGTGTCGTCCTGCACCGCGACCGTGTTGCCCTCGCCGGGCTGGAGGAACTCCAGATCCACGGCCAGGTTCCAGATGTTCCAGAGCTGCGGGACGGCCTCGGCGATCGGGCCGTCGGCCTCGGGTTTGGGCAGCCCGACGGCCGCCAGCGCCTCCTCCACCTCGGCGTCGGTGAGCAGGGTGTCCTCGCCCACCCGGCGACCGGATCCCACCCAGAGGGCGAGGTCGCGGGCCTTGGCCACCAGCGGCGCCTGCCGGGCCGCCGCGGCCAGCTCCGAGTCGGGCCGCAGCCTGATCGTGTCGAGTTCGGCGAGGTCGTCCGCGAACGGCTCGAAATCGCCCAGGTCGCCGACCTCGTCCTCCTCGTCGTCATCGCCCTCGGCGTCGTCGAGCATCTCCTCCATGAGATCGACGAACTCGTCCTCGACGTCGTCGAGCTCAGCCTGCAGATCGGCGAGGGAGTCCGAGCCCTTGGCCAGCCTGCCGGTCTGGGAGAGGAACGTCAGGTACGCGTCCACGGCCGGGAGCATCCCGTCGGCGGCGGCGTCGGGATCCTCCACGACCTTGGGCATGCGGTCGAGCAGCAGGTTGCGCAGGTCGGCGCGCTTCCACGTGCCGAGGTCCTGCGAGAAGGCGAGACGGTGCCACAGTGCGGCGGGCCCCACGAGCTCGGGGTCGCTTCCGGGCGCGTTCGCACGCGCCCACATGATGAACTCTTCGAGCAGGGGTCGCAGCTCAGTGGCGGCTACCTCGATGCGATCTGTCACGCACTCAGGCTAGTGCGCCCACGAGGCACTCGGCTCCCCAAATACCTGCTTTCGCCGATCATGACGTGCGGCGCATTGCCTCTGTTATACGTTCGGCGGCCGCCATAACGGGCACCGCGTGGAGTCGTCCCGGTGCCCTCGTGAGCCGTTCGATGGGGCCGGAGACCGACACGGCCGCGATCACCTTGCCGCCGCTGCCCCTTATGGGCGCCGACACGCTGGCCACCCCCTGCTCGCGCTCGCCGACGCTGTGGGCCCAGCCACGGCGCCGTACGGAGGCGAGGGTGGCGGCGCTGAACTTGGCGCCGCGCAGGCCACGGTGAAGCCGGTCCGGCTCCTCCCACGCCAGCAGTATCTGTGCGGCCGAGCCCGCCGTCATGGGCAGCGCGGAGCCCACCGGTACGGTGTCCCGCAGGCCGCTCGCGCGCTCGGCGGCCGCGACGCAGACGCGCTCGTCGCCCTGGCGGCGGTAGAGTTGCGCGCTCTCCCCGGTGAGATCCCTCAGCTGCATCAGTACGGGGGCGGCCACCGCCAGCAGTCGGTCCTCGCCGGCCGCGGTGGACAACTCGGAAAGCCGGGGACCCAGTACGAACCTGCCCTGTGTGTCACGACTCACAATGCGGTGGTGCTCAAGTGCGACGGCCAGCCGATGGGCCGTGGGGCGGGCCAGACCGGTGGCCTGGACGAGCTGCGCCAGTGAAGCGGGTCCCGCTTCGAGGGCATTGAGTACAAGAACTGCCTTGTCGAGTACTCCGACTCCGCTAGAGTTGTCCATAAACCGATACTGCCGTCTCGACATATGAGAAGGCAAGTCGGAGGCAAACTCCCCCGCGAGGGAGCGCCGGTCTCTGGACTGAGGAACGAAGGGAGCGTAGCGACCGGAGTGACGAAGGAAGAGACCGGACCCGAGCGACCGAGCCGCGATGCGAAGCATCGCAGTAAGCAGGGGAGGGAGCGCCGGTCTCTGGACTGAGGAACGAAGGGAGCGTAGCGACCGGAGTGACGAAGGAAGAGACCGGACCCGAGCGACCGAGCCGCGATGC
>NZ_JBITHZ010000021.1:0-63918 GCF_044458585.1 Nonomuraea sp. NPDC050451 | reverse complement strand
GCGCAGCATCGCAGAAGGCGCGGAGGGAGCGCTGGTCCCCCGGAGCGGCGACCGGCGGGACCGGGGCTGAGCAAGCGGTGCGATGGCGCATCGCGAACAAACAGGAGGAGATCATGGGCCGCACACTGGCCGAGAAGGTCTGGGAGCAGCACGTAGTCCGGCGTGCCGAGGGCGAACCGGACCTGCTCTATATCGACCTGCACCTCATTCACGAGGTGACCAGCCCGCAGGCGTTCGACGGGCTCCGTCTCGCCGGCCGGAAGGTGCGGCGGCCCGATCTCACGATCGCCACCGAGGACCACAACGTGCCGACCGTGCTTGGCCCGATCTCCGACCCGGTGTCCAAGACGCAGGTCGAGACGCTGCGCAAGAACGCCGCCGAGTTCGGCATCAGGCTCCATCCGATGGGCGACGCCGGTCAGGGCGTGGTGCACATCATCGGCCCGCAGTTCGGGCTGACGCAGCCGGGCATGACGATCGTGTGCGGTGACTCCCACACCTCGACGCACGGCGCGTTCGGCGGCATCGCGTTCGGCATCGGCACCTCCGAGGTCGAGCACGTGCTGGCCACGCAGACGCTGCCCGCGTACCGGCCGAAGACGATGGCGATCGAGGTCTCCGGCGAGCTGCCCGCCGGCGTGACCGCCAAGGACCTGATCCTGGCCATCATCGCCAAGATCGGCACCGGCGGCGGCCAGGGCTACATCGTCGAGTACCGCGGCGAGGCCGTCCGCAAGCTCTCCATGGAGGGCCGCATGACGGTCTGCAACATGTCGATCGAGGCGGGCGCCCGCGCCGGCATGATCGCGCCGGACGAGACCACGTTCGAGTACCTGAAGGGCCGCCCGCACGCGCCCGAGGGCGAGGCGTGGGACCAGGCCGTCGAGTACTGGAAGACGCTGCGCACCGACGACGACGCCGTGTTCGACAAGGTCGTGGAGATCGACGCCTCGACGCTGACCCCGTACGTCACGTGGGGCACCAACCCGGGTCAGGGCCTGCCGCTGGGCGAGTCCGTGCCGTCCCCGGAGAGCTTCTCCGACCCGGTCGAGCGCTCGGCCGCCGAGCGGGCGCTGGAGTACATGGGCCTGACCGCCGGCACGCCGCTGCGTGAGATCGAGGTCGACACGGTGTTCGTCGGCTCGTGCACCAACGGCCGCATCGAGGACCTGCGCTCGGCCGCCGAGATCCTGCGCGGCCGCCAGGTGAAGACCCGCACGCTGATCGTGCCCGGCTCGATGCTGGTCAAGCTGCAGGCCGAGCAGGAGGGCCTGCACGAGGTGTTCAAGGCCGCCGGCGCCGAGTGGCGCGAGGCCGGCTGCTCGATGTGCCTGGGCATGAACCCCGACACGCTCCAGCCCGGCGAGCGCAGCGCCTCCACCTCCAACCGCAACTTCGAGGGCCGCCAGGGCAAGGGTGGCCGCACCCACCTGGTGTCGCCGCAGGTCGCCGCCGCGACCGCCGTCACCGGCCGTCTGACCGCGCCCGCCGACCTGTAAGGAGACCTGGACCGATGGAAGCCTTCACCACCCACACCGGTACGGCGGTGCCGCTGCGCCGCAGCAACGTCGACACCGACCAGATCATCCCGGCCGTCTGGCTCAAGCAGGTCAGCCGCACGGGGTTCGAGAAGGGCCTGTTCGCGGCCTGGCGCGAGGACCCGACGTTCGTGCTGAACGACCCGTCCTACGAGGGCGGCTCGATCCTCGTCTCCGGCCCCGACTTCGGCACCGGCTCCTCGCGTGAGCACGCGGTCTGGGCGCTGCAGCAGTACGGGTTCCGCGTCGTGATCGCCGCCCGCTTCGGCGACATCTTCCGCAACAACTCCACCAAGATGGGCCTGCTGCCGGTCGTCCTGCCGGGCGACAAGGTCGAGGCGCTGCAGGCGGCCGTCGAGACCGACCCGAAGCTCGAGATCACCGTCGACCTGGCCGAACGCCAGGTCCGCTGGGCCGATGAGGTCGTGTCGTTCGAGATCGACGACTACACCCGCTGGCGGCTCATGGAGGGCCTCGACGACATCGGGCTGACCCTGCGTCACGCCGACGAAGTGGCGACGTACGAGAATGGTCGGCAGCCATGGCTGCCGACGACCGTCTAGAAGACGACGAACTGGCGCGGCGGTTGCGCGAGGCGCACCGCCGCGTCCGCATGCTCCCCGCGGCCGAGAAGGACCGGCTGGCCCGCCGCTACCTCGCGATTTGCGATCTGGCGAAGCGTGACCCGGAAAGGGCCGCCGCCCGCCTCGACGCCTTTCTGGCCTCTCTCGACACGCCACGTAGTGAGGAAAACGCGCCAGGTGATTGAGTTCACCCGCGATCCCGCCTACTTTCAAGCCCGTAAGGGGTTTCTAGGGCGAACTCGTGAGCTGGAACCCCGAGCCGTAACTGGGGGAGCAGGACTTTCATGAACAAGCGAGAACTCGTCGAGGCCATCGCGGATCGGGTGGGCGACAGGAAGACGGCCACCGAGGCCGTGAACGCGGTCATCGACACCATCCAGAAGGCCGTGGCGAGCGGCGACAAGGTCTCGATCACGGGCTTCGGCGCATTCGAGATGGTGAACAAGCCCGCCCGCACGGCCAGGAACCCGTCGACCGGCGCGGAAATCAACGTTCCCGAGAGCTGGGGGCCGAAGTTCCGCCCGGGGTCCGACTTCAAGGAACTGGTCAACCAGGGCGGCAAGAAAGTCGGAAAGAAGAAGTAAACCCAGCACGCGCTTCCGCCCGGGCCATCGGCCCGGGCGTTTCGCATTTCGGCCCGCAATCGGCCGGGTCGGGACCCGGCAAAAGTTACTCGGAATCGCCCGCCGGCGGCCGGCCGCTGAAGGCATCGGGGACCGGGAAGGTCGAGAGCGTGATGTAGGCGATCTGCCCGCCGGACATCCCGAGGTTGACCCGCTGCCCCGTGCGCAGCAGCAGCAGCGGCCCCGCGTCGAAGGCGGGCGTGCCGAACTCCAGCACGGTCCCGTCGTCGAGGAACACCGTCCCCGAGCGCGTGGCCTCGTCGAAGCTGCGTACCGTTCCCTGCACGCTGATCAGCGTAATTCGTTTGCCCCTCACCCGGCCAGGCCGCAAAGATCGTGAAATATGGGGCGTACGGGCGATTTCTGGCGGTTCGCGTGGGCGAACGCCATCACGCAGATGGGGACGCAGGTCACGGTGGTGGCCCTCCCCTTGGCGGCGCTCCTCGCCCTGGACGCCGGAGCCTTCCAGCTCGGCCTGCTGTCGGCGGCCCAGATGCTCGCTTTCCTGCTGATCGGGCTGCCCGCCGGCGTGTGGGTGGACCGGATGCGGCGCCGCCCGATCCTCATCTGGTCCGATGTCATGCGTGGCGTGGCGCTGCTGTCGGTCCCGGTGGCGGCCTGGCTCGACGTGCTGACGCTGCCGCAGCTGTACGCGGTCGCGCTGGTGCTGGGCGTGGGCACGGTCTTCTTCGACGTCGCCCACATGAGCTTCCTGCCCGCCGTCGTGACCAAGGAGCGCCTCGAACGCGGCAACGGCGTCCTGGAGGTCACCAGGAACACCTCGCTGCTCGCGGGACCGGGCGTCGGGGGCTGGGCGGTGGCCGTGTTCACCGCGCCGATCGCGCTGCTCGCCGACGCCGTCAGCTATCTCCTCTCCGCGCTCCTGCTGTCGGGCGTGCGCGCCGAGGAGAGCCCGCGGCGAGGCGAGCGGAGGTTGCGCCAGGAGGTGGCGGAGGGCATCAGGTTCGTCGCGGGAGAGCGGGTGCTGCGCAGGGTCGCGGTCGTGGGCGCGCTCGTCATGACGGCCAACGGCATCTCGACGGTCGGACTGCCGCTCTACCTGTTCAAGGAGCTAGGGGTCGGCTCGGCCCAGTACGGGCTGCTGCTGTCGGCCGCCGCCGTCGGCTCCCTCGTGGGCGCCGCTCTGGTGGCCCGCGTCACCGCGCGCTTCGGCAGCGGCCCCACCCTGTACGGCTCCGCCGTCCTGGCGACCGTGCTCTACCTGCCCGCGCTGGCGACCGGCCCCGGCTGGCGGCTGCTGATCTTCCCGCTGGCCTCGTCGCTGTTCGGCGCGGCCAGCTCGATCTTCGGCGTGGCCCAGCTCAGCTACCGCCAGCGCATCACGCCCGACCACCTGATGGGCCGGGTCAACGCCAGCATGCGCTTCCTCATGTGGGGGGCGTACCCGCTGGGCGGGCTGGCCGGCGGCGCGCTGGGGGAGTGGCTGGGCGGCTACGCGGTCTTCGCCGCGGGCGTGGCCCTGATGGGCGTGGCGCACCTGGCCGTGGCGACCTCGCCCGCCATCATGAAGACACCCGCGACCGCCTCATGAGCCCGTGGCAGGAAGCCCGGAGCCCGGCGAACCTCATGAGCCCGGCCGTCTCATGAGCCGGGCCACAGCTCGGCGACCACCGCGGCCGTGTGGCGGCCGAGGCCCAGCGCGATGGCCGCGCGCAGGTCGTCGGGCGTGTCCACGTCCCGCCGCACCGAGTCGATCCCCGGCACGCACAGCTCCTTCGCCCCGCCCGCCAGGTGCTTGGCCCGCGACTCCCCGCCGAACCTCGGTGTGAACGGCATCCCGGGCCGCACCCCGTAGAAGGTCGTCCCGACGTCGAGCGCGTCCGGCACGAAGGACTGGTCGAACTCGGCCGCGGCCTCCAGCGCCGTCCCCAGCTCCGACGACCGCAGGGCGGGCAGGTCCGCCTGCAGCGCCCCCACCGCGTCGCCGGGCGCGACGCGTACGGCATGGGCGGCCCCGGTGCGCAGGGCGGTGTTCAGGCCGCGATCAGGATCGGGCACCACCTCGGCACCCAGCGCGCCCAGCGGCCCGGCCGCGGCGGGGTCGGCCGTCACCACGATCACCCGGGCGACCCGCGCGCACGAGAGCGCCGCCGCCACCGTGTCACTCGCCACGGCCACGGCCAGCCTGGTCCGGTGCGGACCCGTCGCCGCCGCCAGCCTCGTCTTCGCCGCGACCAGCGTCTTCACCGGGATGACCAGCGACCAGCGGATGCTCATAGTCTTAAGCATCCCGCCTCGACATCCCGCGCGGCCAACCGGGAGACTTGGGGCGCATCCCGTACGTGTTGGAGGAGACCATGAGCCGCCCCGCGCGACCATCGCGTTTCTGGGAAACCCTGGCAGTCGTCATCGTGAAACCGCTGTCCTGGCTCCTGGTCAAGAGGGACTGGCGTAATGGGGAGCGCATCCCGCGCACCGGCGGTGTGATCATCGCGACCAATCACCTCTCCTGGACTGATCCGGTCCTGCTGTCGCACTTCCTCTACAACAACGGGCGCTGGCCGGTAATCCTGGCCAAGTCCGCTCTGTTCAAGGTGCCGTTCCTGGGCAGGGCGGTGACGGCGCTGCTGGCCATCCCCGTCGACCGGGGCAGCGCCGAGGCGGCGAAGTCCCTGCACATCTCGGCTCAGCGGCTCAAGGACGGCGGCGCGATCCTGTTCTACCCCGAGGGCACCTGCACCCGCGACCCCGGCCTGTGGCCCATGGTGGGCAAGACGGGCGCGGCCCGGCTGGCGCTGGAGAGCGGTGCGCCGGTCATCCCGGTGGCCCACTGGGGCGCGCATGAGTTGCTGCCGTACGGGGAGAAGAAGCCCAGACTGTTCCCGCGCAAGACGTTCCGCGTGACGGTGGGCCCACCGGTGGACCTGTCGAAGTACGCAGGCCAGCCGCTGCACGCGGAGGTGTTGCGCGCGGCGACGGCCGACATCACGGCCGCGATCACCCAGCAGCTCGCCGAGCTGCGTGGCGAGAAGGCCCCCGAGACTCCCTACGATCCGGCCCAGGGGTGATGGCATGACAAAGGTGGCCGTTTTCGGCACGGGTTCGTGGGGGACCACGTTCGCGATGATCCTGGCCGAGGCAGGCAACGAGGTCACGCTCTGGGGGCGCAGGCGGGAGCTGGTCGAGGCGATCGACCGCGACCACGTCAACCCCGACTACCTGCCGGGCATCCCCCTCCCGGAGAAGCTGCGCGCCACGACCGACCCGGCTCGGGCGCTCGAAGGGGCCGAGTTCGTGGTGCTGGCCGTCCCGTCGCAGCAGCTGCGGCCCAACCTGGCCGCCTGGCGCGAGCACATCCCGCCGAACGCGGTCCTGGTGAGCCTGATGAAGGGCATCGAGCTGGGCACGGCCAAGCGGATGAGCGAGGTGATCCGCGAGGTCGCGGAGGTGCCCGAGGAGCGGGTCGCGGTCGTCTCCGGGCCCAACCTGGCCAGGGAGATCGCTGAGCGCCAGCCCGCCGCCACCGTCGTCGCCTGCGCCGACGAGTCGGTCGCCGCCCGGCTGCAGGCGATCTGCCACCTGCCGCCGTGGTTCCGCCCGTACACCAACCACGACGTGGTCGGCGTCGAGCTGGGCGGCGCGGTCAAGAACGTGATCGCCCTGGCCGTGGGCGTCTCCGCGGGCATGGGCATGGGCGACAACGTCAGCGCCATGCTCATCACCAGAGGGCTGGCCGAGATCTCCCGCCTGGGCGCGGCCCTGGGGGCCGACCAGCACACGTTCGCGGGGCTCGCCGGCATGGGAGACCTCGTGGCGACCTGCACCTCGCCGCTGTCGCGCAACCGCACCTTCGGCGAGAACCTGGGCAGGGGCATGACCCTCGCCGAGGTCGTGGCCGCCACCAAGCAGACCGCCGAGGGCGTGAAGTCCTGCGAGTCCGTGCTGGAGCTGGCCAGGAAGCACGACGTCGAGATGCCGATCACCGAGGTCGTCGTCGGGGTCGTGCACGACGGCATGTCACCGGCGGAGGCGGGCATGTTGCTGATGTCCCGATCGCCCAAACCGGAGCGGTACGGGGTGTGAGGATGTGAGAAAGTCCTGATTACGGCGTGCTCGGCTCGCTGTGACCGGGACACCCCGGTAGATTCGGACACCATGAGCAAGCCACGCGTCGCCGTTGTTTTCGGAGGCCGCAATTCGGAGCACGCCGTGTCCCTGATGGGCGCGGGCAGTGTGCTGGATGCGATCGACAGGAGCAAGTACGAGGTGATCCCCATCGGGATCGCCCAGGACGGCAGGTGGGTGCTGGCGGCTTCCGACCAGCGGTTCGCCATCGAGTCTGGTGAGCTGCCGGTCGTCGACACCTCGGGCGCGGCGCTGGCGCTGCCGTCCGGTGGGAGTTCGCTGGTGGCGTACGACCCCGGCAGCATCCCCGTGGAGCTCGGTGCGGTGGACGTGGTGTTCCCCGTGATGCACGGCCCGTTCGCCGAGGACGGCACCATCCAGGGCCTGCTCGAGATGGCGGGGGTGCGCTACGTCGGCTCGGGCGTGCTGGCCAGCGCGGTGGGCATGGACAAGGCCCACATGAAGACCGTGATGGCCGCCGCCGGGCTGCCGACCGGCCGCCACGTCGTCGTACGCGACCGCGACTGGCGGCTCGACCGCGACCGCGTGCTGAAGGAGGCCGAGGGGCTCGGCTGGCCGGTCTTCGTCAAGCCCGCCAGGGCCGGGTCCTCGCAGGGCATCTCCAAGGCCCACGATCTTGGCGAGCTGGAGGCGGCCGTGGAGTTCGCCAGGCAGCACGACCCCAAGGTGCTCATCGAGGCCGCCATCGTGGGCCGCGAGATCGAGTGCGCGGTGCTGGAGTCGCTCGGCGACGAGCCCGCGGTCGCGTCGCTGCCCGGCGAGGTGAAGGTCGAGGGCGGTCAGGAGTTCTTCGACTTCGAGGCGAAGTACTACCCGGACCAGATGTCGCTCACCGTGCCCGCCGACCTCCCCGAGGAGGCGGCCGAGCAGCTGCGGGCCATGGCGGTGCGCGCGTTCGAGGCGCTCGACTGCGAGGGGCTCGCGCGGGTCGACTTCTTCTACACGCCCGAGGGCGAGCTGATCTTCAACGAGATCAACACCATGCCCGGGTTCACGTCGCTGTCGGTGGCGCCGCAGCTCTGGGCCGCCTCGGGGCTGGACTACCCGGCGCTGGTCGACCGGCTCGTCCAGCTCGCGCTGTCGCGCTCGGCAGGACTGCGTTGAGATTTAGGGGGCGCCGTCACAGGGACGGGGGCGAGACCTGGGCGATCGGCTTCGACAGGTCCGCGAGCACCTCGGCGGCCACGTGCTCGCCGCCGACCGTGACCTCCACGTAGGCCGCGTCCGTGACCGCGGTGAACAACGTGGGCCTGTCGGGATCGGCGAACCAGCCCACCCCGCCGATCTCCTGGAGCTGGTCGGTGGGCGCCATCCTGGTGGGCCTGGGCACGCCGCAGCGCAGTGCGATGGACCCGTCGCCCCAGACGGCCACGTACGGCGACTCGGGCGTGGACATGCCACGCCGGTCGCCGTCGAGCGTCTGGGGCAGCAGCGTCGCCAGCTTGCCGCAGGCCGTCACCGCCTCGCCCGTCGGCTTGGGCGGATCGACCTGTACGGTGCCGCCGCAACCGGCGAGCGCGAGGAGAACGAGCAGGGCGGCGGCGGCACGCATGCGACGACTACCTTCAAATGTGGACGATCGGACACGTAAGAGTACGCGTGATCCCTTCCACCGCCTGAATCTGCGCGACGACGAGCTTGCCCAGCTCGTCGACGTTGTTGGCCTCCGCGCGCACGATCACGTCGTAGGGCCCCGTCACGTCTTCCGCCTGAGTGACCCCGGGAATCCCGGAAATCTCGCGAGCCACGGCAGCGGCCTTGCCGACCTCGGTCTGAATAAGGATGTAGGCCTGCACCATCACGTCCTCCCGGGCGATTGGATCACGCCGAAGGGCCACCGTACCCTGTGTGCGTCAGGAGGTGCGTCATCACAGTCGGAGATCTCGGCGAATTCGGAGTGATAAATCGGATTACCGGACGTCTGCCCCAGGGTGCGGCGGTAATGCTCGGTCCGGGTGACGACGCCGCCGTGGTCAGCGCGCCGGACGGCCGGGTCGTGGTCTCAACGGATTTGCTGATCGAGGGTAGACATTTTCGGCGGGATTGGTCCAGCGGTTACGACGTGGGGCGTAAGGCCGCCGCCCAGAACCTCGCCGACGTGGCAGCCATGGGCGCCGAACCGACGTCCCTCGTGGTCGGGCTGGGCGTGCCCGCCGACCTGCCGCTGGCGTGGCTGGACGCGCTGACGGACGGGTTCCGCGACGAGTGTGCGGTGGTCGGGGCGAGCGTCGCCGGGGGCGACATCACGCGGTGCGAGCTGGTGGTCATCGGGGTGACCGCGCTGGGTGACCTGGGCGGACGGGCTCCCCTGACGCGCTCGGGCGCCCGGCCCGGGCAGGTGGTGGCGGTGACCGGGCGGCTGGGGTACGCCGCCGCCGGGTGGGCGCTGCTGGAGGCGGGCGTGCCGGAGAACCCCGTACTGGAGGAGGTCGTGGTCGCGCATCGGCGGCCCAGCCCTCCGTACGCGATGGGGCCCGGGGCGGCCGAGCTGGGCGCGAGCGCGATGCTGGACGTCAGCGACGGGCTGCTGCAGGACCTCGGCCACGTCGCCAAGGCCAGTGGCGTACGTATCGAGCTGGACCCGCAGGCCTTCGCCGTGGGGGAGCCGGTTTCGGTCGCGGCCAAGGAATTGGGGGCCGATCCGCTGGAGTGGGTGCTCACGGGTGGTGAGGATCATGCGCTCGCCGCGGTCTTCCCCGCAGAGGTACGTCTGCCGCCGTCGTGGCAGGTCGTGGGCCGGGTGGTCGAGGGCGAGGGCGTGCTCGTGTACGGGCGGGAGATCGGCCGGCGCGGCTGGGATCACTTTCGGTGATGACTTGTCCCAATTTGAGTGACATTTTCCGGATTTGTGGTGGGACTCCGGGGATTACTGTGACAAGGGTGTCGCGAAGGTGTTATGAAGATTGGCGGCCACTGTAACCGCGAGAAAGGGCAGCCATGGGCCGCCACGGCACAGGTGGATCCGACGACGGGGATGAACGGGGGAACAACAGCGCATTCTGGGGTCCTGACGAGCAGGCCGAGCCGCCGGGCTGGCCTTCGCTGCCGGACGAACCCGAGGTGACGGGCCAGTGGGCTCCCATGCCGCGGCGCACTGACGGACCGCTTCCGCGCGGGCCGCAGTCCGAGCCGTTCGAGACCACCGGTGCCTTCGCGCTGCCCAACGACCCCGCCGGCGGCTTCCCCCCTGCCAACGACCCCGTGCGTGGCTTCCCGCAGCCGGGTCCTGGGGAGGAGGCCGGGCCGTTCGAGACGACGGGCGCCTTCGCCCGGCCGCCGGAGTGGGACCAACCGGGCGACCGCCCTTTCGACGCCGACCGCCCCGGTCCCTTTGACGGGGCCATGGAGCGCACGGCCTTTTTCGACGGCCCCGGCAACCCGGGCGCGCCCGCCGGGCGGGGCCCTTTTGACGCGGCGGCTCCCATGGAAGGGCCCGCCGAGCGTACGGCCTTCTTCGGCGGCCCGGACGCTCCGCCCGGCCCTGCAGGCCCGAGCCCGGGCCCGGCCGCCGGGCGAGGCCCCTTCGAGACGCCTGGCCCCTTTGACGGGCCCATGGAGCGCACGGCCTTCTTCGACGGTCCCGACGTGCCGGGTGGCGCCTTCGGCGGACCACCTCCCGGCGATCGGCCCGGGCCGTTCGACGGGCCGTTCGACGGGCCCGGCGACCGTACCGGCGCGGTGCCCATGTCGCCCGGTCCGCCCGAACCCGGGGACGTCAAGGTGGCCGGGGAGCCCACGGCCGTGCAGCAGGCGCCCGCCTGGGCGAACGCCGAGACCGGATTCCTCGCCTCCGACTGGGCGGCCGACTCCGGCCTCGACGAGCCGGACGAGCCCAAGGGCCGCCGCGGGCGCCGTAAGGGCGGACGCGGCGGCGGCGACGTGCTCACCCCGCCCCCGTCCTCGGGTGGCGGCAAGGGCCGGGTCGCGCTGCTGTCGGTCGCGGCGGTCGCCGTCGTGCTCGGCGGCACCGTGGCGGGGGTCAAGTTCATGAGCTCGTCGGGTACGCCCGACAAGTGCTCGGGCGCGACCTGCGCCGCCGTCCAGGCGACGAACAACCAGCCGGGCCCCGCGGCCTCCCAGCCGGCCGAAGAGGAGACCGCGCCGGAGGAGGAGCCGTCCGAGGAGGAGTCGGCGGACGAGCCGACGCAGTCCCAGACCCCGTCCCCGACGGCCTCGTACAGCGCCCGTACGCCGCCGCGCCGCACCGCCTCCGCGACGCCGACGCCCACCAAGACCAAGGTGAAGACGTCCGCGAAGCCGACGAAGGAGCCGACGCCGCCCGTCGAGGAGCTCGCCTCCGAGACGCCGACCGAGGAGCCCTCGACGCTGGACGACTCCGACACCGGTGGCGGGGTGAGCAACGGCGGCAGCACCCCGATCCCGTCCAACACGGACACCTTCGGGTCCGGCCAGAGCGGCGCGATGAACATCAAACAGACCATCAAGCAGCGCCTGCTCAGCTACCAGGCCGACATGACGCTCTCGAACACCTCCCAGGAGACGCTGGAGAACCCGACGGTCTCCGTCCCGGTCGAGGGCGATGTCATGACCGTGACCGGCGCCCAGTGGACGCAGGACGGCGATCTGCTGATCCTCGACCTGTCGGCGTCGCTGTCGGCCGGTGACTCGGTGAACGTCTCGTTCACCGCCTCGGGCAGGGGCCAGAAGGCCGCCAACTGCGGGCTGGTCAGCGGGGACTGCGCCATCAGCTGAGTGGTTGGATGGGGGACATGACGGTTTCGACCCCTCCACGCGTGCTGACCGTCGCCGGCTCCGACTCCGGGGGCGGCGCGGGCATCCAGGCCGACCTGAAGACCATGCTGGCCATGGGCGTCCACGGCATGAGCGTCATCGCCGCGGTGACGGCTCAGAACTCCCTGGGCGTCCAGGGCTACTGGGAGCTGCCGCCCGAGGCCGTACGCGCGCAGCTCGACTCGGTCCTGGGCGACATCGGCGCCCAGGCGGTGAAGACCGGCATGCTGGCCTCCCCCGCGCTGGTCGAGGTCGTGGCCGACGCGCTCGGCTCGTACGCCGCGCCGGTGATCGTGGACCCCGTGGGGGTGTCGAAGCACGGCGACTCGCTGCTCGCGCCCGAGGCCGTCGACACGCTGCGCACGCGGCTGCTGCCCGTGGCCACCGTGGTGACCCCGAACCTGTGGGAGGTGGAGCAGCTCACCTCCGTCAAGGTGGAGGACGAGGACGGGCTGCGGACGGCGGCCGACGCCGTTCTGGAGCTCGGGCCCAAATGGGCGCTGATCAAGGGCGGCCACCTGCCAGGCGCACCTGTGGACCTGCTCACGGACGGCACGGACGAGTACCGCTTCGCCGCCGAGCGCCTCGACAACCGCCACACCCACGGCACGGGCTGCACGCTGGCCTCGGCCATCGCCTCCCGGCTCGCGCTGGGCGACGACGTGCCGGAGGCCGTGGGGAAGGCGAAGGAGTACGTGACGGGCGCGATCGCCCGCGGCTTCCCCCTGGGAGGCGGCATCGGCCCGGTGGACCACGCCTGGCGCTGGCGCCTGGCGTAAGGGACGAAAACGCGCAAGCCCGCGGCTCCCTCGTCGGGAGCTACGGGCTTGCGCGAAAGTGTGGGACTAGCGGGTGACCTTGCCCGCCTTGATGCACGAGGTGCACACATTCAGCTTCTTCGGCGTGCCGCCGACGACCGCGCGGACCGTCTGGATGTTGGGGTTCCAACGACGACGGGTACGGCGGTGGGAGTGGGACACGTTGTTGCCGAAGGTCGGGCCCTTGCGGCAGACATCGCAGACGGAAGCCACGGTTCGCTCCTTAAAACAGTCGATGTAGCCCTGTCCGCTGATGCTTTCCGGGCGGAGGGCATGCCGGGACAACCGGCCAGCCAGACGAGAATATCCGATCCACACCGATGGGCGCGAACTGGAACGCTGGACCGGAGCCCCAGCGGCGATATTCTCCATCGACAACCGTAGCGCATTCGGGCCTGGCAATTGGCCGAGTCGGAGGGTGAGGGTGCAGATGAAGATCCTCGACCCGCCGGCCGTGCGCCGCTGGGCCCGCCTGGCCGCCGACGCGCTCGGCCGGGCCAGGACCGAGATCGACGCGCTGAACGTCTTCCCCGTGGCCGACGGCGACACCGGCACCAACCTGCACCTGACCATGCTGTCCGCGGCCGAGGCCGTCGAGTCGCTGCCCGACGACGTGGACGCGGCCGTGGTGTGGCAGACGCTCTCGTACGGCGCGCTGGTCGGGGCCCGCGGCAACTCCGGCGTGATCGTCAGCCAGGCGTTACGCGGCCTCGCCGAGGTGCTGAAAGACGGCTCCGACCTGCGGGCCGGGCTGCTCAGGGCCGCCGTGCTGGCCAGGGAGGCGGTGGCCAGGCCGGTGGAGGGCACGGTGCTGAGCGTGCTCGAGTCCGCCGCGCGAGCCGTACAGGACGTGGACGGGGACGATCTTCGGGAGGTGGCGCGGCAGGCGGCGGGCGAGGCCCGCGCCGCGCTGCGCCGTACGCCTGCCCAGCTGGACGTGCTGGCCCGCAGCGGCGTGGTGGACGCGGGCGGCGCGGGCGCGGCGATCGTGCTGGAGACGCTGGCCTCCGTGCTCACCGACTCCTACAGCGATCACTACGACGTGCCCGCGCCGACCTCGCGGGTCGCGCCGATGGCCGAGGTGGGGGTGGGGTACGAGGTGATGTACCTGCTGGACGCCGACGACGCCGCGGTGGCCGTGCTGCGAGAGGAGCTCGACGCCATGGGCGACTCGCTGGTCGTGGTCGGCGGCGGCGGGCTCTGGAACGTGCACGTCCACGTGGCCGAGGCCGGTCCCGCCGTCGAGGCCGGGGTGCGGGCCGGGCGGCCGCACCGGATCAGGATCACGTACCTGGCCGAGCGCACCCACCGCGGCAGCGCGGGCCGGGGCGTGGTGGCGGTGGCCGCGGGGGACGGGATCGCGGCGCTGTTCGAGGAGTGCGGCGCGGTCGTCGTACGCCGCGAGCCCGGCACCCGGCCCACCCTGCCCGCCATGCTGGCCGCGATCAGGCAGGCGGGCAGCGAGGTCGCGGTCCTGCCGAACGACGAGGGCGTCAGGTCGGTCGCCGCCGCGGCCGCGGAGATCGCCCGCGAGGACGGGGCCGTGGTCAGCGTGCTGCCGACGAAGGCGACCGTGCAGGGGCTGGCGGCGCTGGCCGTACATGATCCGCTGCGCCGCTTCGACGACGACGTGGTGGCGATGACGGACGCGGCGGGGCACACGCGGTACGGACACGTGACCGTGGCGGACCGGGAGGCGATGACGAGCGCGGGGCTGTGCCGCCCCGGGGACGTGCTCGGCATGATCGACGGGGACGTCGCGATGATCGGCGCCTCGCTCGACCGCGTGGCCACCATGGTCGTGGACCGGATGGTGGCCGGCGGCGGCGAGCTGGTGACCCTGGTCACGGGCGCGCAGGCGCCGCCGGGGCTCGCCGCGCGGCTGGAGGAGCAGCTGCGCGGTACGCGGCCCGACGTGGATCTGGTCGTGTACGACGGCGAGCAGGGCGGCTACCCGCTCCTGATCGGCGTGGAGTGACCTGACGTCAAGGGCCGATGGACGGGATTCCTGTCGGGCCGACGCGGTAGAACTTAATGCCGTGAGCCGTTTCGACGAGCCTCTGACGAAGGCGCTCGACCCGAAGACCGCCAAGTTGCTGCACAGCGTGCTCGACCTTGAGACGGTCGGCGACCTGCTGCGCCACTATCCCCGGCGCTACGCCGAGCGCGGCGAGCTGACCACGCTCGACGCGCTGGAGGTCGACGAGCACGTCACCGTGGTCGGCGAGGTGACCAGGCTCATGCGCAAGCCCATGCGCAACCGCGGCGGCACCTGGCTCGAGGTCGAGGTCGTCGACGGAAACGGCAACAAGCTCTACCTGTCGTTCTTCGGCAAGGGCTCCCACGTGGCCGAGTCGCGGCTCAAGCCAGGGCATCGGGGCATGTTCGCGGGCAAGGTGGGGCTGTTCGGGGCGCGGTCGAAGCCGCGCTGGCAGCTCACGCACCCGGAGTTCGAGCTGTTCGAGGAGGGCGAGGCGAACGCCGAGGAGTTCGCGGCGGCGCCGGTGCCGATCTATCCGGCGGGCAAGGACGTCACGCCGTGGGCGATCAGGCGCGCGGTCGGCGTCGTGCTCGACACGCTGGGCCCGCTCGACGACCCGCTGCCCGCCGACCTGCGGGCCCGCCACGGGCTGCAGGACCTGGGCGAGGCACTGGAGGCCATCCACCGGCCGAAGGACTTCGCCGAGGTGGGGCGGGCGCGCAAGCGGCTGAAGTTCGACGAGGCGTTCGTGCTGCAGGCCGTGCTGCTGCGGCGGCGCCAGGCCGCCACCGCGCTGCCCGCCAAGGCCAGGCCCAGGCGCGGCGACGGCCTGCTGACCGACTTCGACGCGCGGCTGCCGTTCTCGCTGACGGAGGGGCAGGCGCAGGTCGGCGAGGAGATCGCCGCCGACCTCGCGCTGGAGCACCCCATGCACCGGCTGCTGCAGGGCGAGGTCGGCGCGGGCAAGACGGTGGTGGCGCTGCGGGCGATGCTCCAGGTGGTCGACGCGGGCGGCCAGGCGGCGCTGCTGGCCCCGACGGAGGTGCTGGCCCAGCAGCACCACCGCTCGATCACCGGCATGCTCGGGGATCTGGCGCAGGGGGGCATGTTCGGGGGCACGTCGGTCACGCTGCTGACCGGCTCCATGGGCGCCGCCGCCCGCCGCGCGGCCCTGCTGGACGCCGCCTCGGGCACGGCGGGGATCGTCGTGGGCACGCACGCGTTGCTGCAGGAGCACGTGCAGTTCGCCGACCTGGGGCTGGTCGTGGTGGACGAGCAGCACCGGTTCGGGGTGGAGCAGCGCGACGCCCTGCGCGAGAAGGCGGCCGGCGGGCGTCCGCACGTCCTGGTCATGACGGCCACCCCGATCCCGCGCACGGTCGCCATGACCGTCTTCGGCGACCTGGAGATCTCGACGCTGTCCCAGCTCCCGTCGGGCCGCGCCCCCATCACCACGCACGTCGTACCGGCCGCCGAGAAGCCCCACTACCTCGAACGCACCTGGCAGCGGGTGCGGGAGGAGGTGGCGCTGGGGCGGCAGGCGTACATCGTGTGCCCGCGCATCGGCGATCTGGAGGGCGACGAGGGCGACCTGGCGGCCGCCGGCGGCGACGACGACCGCCGCCCGCCGCTGGCGGTCCTCGACGTGGCCGAGCTCCTGAAGAGCGGCCCCTTCCACGACCTGCGGGTCGGCACGCTCCACGGCAAGCTCCCGCCGGAGGAGAAGGACGCGATCATGCGCTCCTTCACGCGGGGCGAGCTCGACGTCCTAGTGGCCACCACGGTCATCGAGGTCGGGGTCGACGTCCCCAACTCCTCCGTCATGATCATCATGGACGCCGACCGCTTCGGCGTCTCCCAGCTCCACCAGCTCCGCGGCCGCGTCGGCCGCGGCGGCCTCCCCGGGCTGTGCCTCCTGGTCTCCGACTTCGCCGAGGGCACCCCGGCCCGCGGCCGCCTCGACGCGGTGGCGGCCACCCTGGACGGGTTCGAGCTGTCGCGGGTGGACCTGGAGCAACGGCGGGAGGGCGACGTCCTGGGGGCGGCGCAGTCGGGCAAGCGGTCGTCGCTGAAGCTGCTGCAGCTCCTGCGGGACGAGGACGTGATCGCCACGGCCCGCGACGAGGCCGCCGCGCTGCTGGAGGAGGATCCGGACCTGACGTCGTCCGAGGGGTTGCGGGCGGAGATCGTCCGTCTGCTGGCGGACGAACGCGCGGAGTACCTGGAGAAGACCTGACCGCCGTCGGGTGGCGCGCTGGGGTCTTGGGCGCCGGTGTGGCGGGATGGTGTGCGGTGGTGCTCGGCGCGATGCGTGCGGCGGGTCAGGGGGCTGGGGGGCGGTGCTTGCGCGGTTGCCCGGGCTTGGGGCGGTGCGGGTGGCGGCGGTGGAAAAGGCCGGCCAGAAGTGGAAAAACCCAGCCGCGGGGACGGCCTCCCCCCGAATGCCGTCCCCGGCTGGGCCCACCCTCGGGTCAGGTGCCGAGGGAACCGGCGTGCGGAAGGGCTCACGATCACGCCGGTCGGCCTTCATGTGGGTCACCTTGAAGGCCGCAGAACTCATCATGCGGGCCCGTCGCGCCGATGTGAATCACCCTTGCGTACTCGAGGCAGACACTTGTCCACTCTTGACCTGCGCGAACATGCGGAACAATGGGTCACATGACGCGGATCATCGCAGGCAGCGCGGGTGGCAGGCGGTTGGCGGTGCCGCCGGGGCGGGGGACGAGACCGACCAGCGACAGGGCCAGAGAAGGGATCTTCTTGACGCTCGACTCGCTGTACGGCCTCGCCGGCGCCCGCCTGCTCGACCTGTACGCCGGGTCCGGGGCGATCGGCCTTGAGGCGCTGTCCAGGGGCGCCAAGGAGGCCGTCCTGGTGGAGTCGGACCCCAAGGCCGTCAGGACGATCAAGGCGAACGTCCAGTCGCTCGGCCTCGACGGCGCCCTGGTGATCGCGGACAAGGTCGAGCGCGTGCTCGGCAAGCCGCCCGCCGAGCCGTACGACATCGTCTTCGCCGACCCGCCCTACGCCGTGTCCGACGAGGAGGTCCGGCGGACGCTGGAGTCGCTGCGCGACAACGGGTGGCTCCTGGATGAGGCGTTGGTGGCATTCGAGAGGGAAAGCAGGGGAAAGGCCCTGATGTGGCCGGAAGGCTACGTTGAGGAGAGGGTCCGTCGTTATGGCGAAGCGTCCGTTTGGTACGGTCGCGCCGCCGGGAACCCGTAGACCTGGGAGGCGTCTTGCGCCGCGTAGTCTGCCCGGGGTCGTTCGACCCCATCACGAATGGCCACCTCGACATCATCGGCCGGTCCGCCCGGCTCTATGACGAGGTGACCGTGGCAGTCCTCATCAACGTCGAGAAAAGCAGCCTGTTCACGGTGGACGAACGAATTGAGATCCTGCAGACCGTGACCAAGGAATATCCGAACGTCAAGGTGCGGAAATTCCACGGACTGCTGGTCGACTTCTGCAGGCAGAACGACATCCCCGCCATCGTCAAAGGCATCAGGGTGGTCAGCGACTTCGACTACGAGTTGCAGATGGCGCAGCTCAACTACCGCCTGTCGGGGGTCGAGACGCTGTTCATGCCCACGAACCCCGAATACTCGTTCCTGTCCTCCAGCAGGGTGAAGGAGATCGCCAGGTATGGTGGGGACGTCTCGGGCCTCGTGCCCGATCTCGTGCACAAGCTGCTCATCGAGCGGCTCAGGGGCTGAGCGCGACCTGCTATCCTTTCATTTCGGCCTTGTACGACGGCGATCGTCTCGCCATGCCTAGCGAGAGCAGGATGACTCAGCACCTCGACCCCCGCTCCCCGTGGGTGATCTCCACTCATGACCTGGGAAAGCGGCCGGGCACGATGCGGCAGATGACTCTGACCCTCCCGGCACCGGCAGATCTCGGCGTCGACATGATCGGTGTCCCCAAAGACGCCGAAGTCGAGCTGGACCTCCGGCTCGAAGCAGTGATGGAAGGCGTGCTCGTGTCGGGCACGGCGCAGGCCCCGCTCGCCGGGGAGTGCGCCCGCTGTCTCGACCCCGTCACCTCGGACCTCGAGGTTGACCTGCAGGAGCTGTTCTTCTACTCCGACGAGGACGCCTCGGAGGAGGACTCGCTGCTCGACGGCGAGCTGCTCGACCTCGAGCCGACGTTCCGCGACGCGGTGGTGCTCGCACTGCCGTTGAGCCCCGTCTGCCGCGAGGACTGCGAAGGGCTCTGCACGGAGTGCGGGATCAAGCTGGCCGAGGCCGGCGAGGATCACCGGCACGAGAAGATCGATGCCCGCTGGGCGTCGTTGCAAGGTCTGATTACCGACAAAGATAACGATCAGGAGAAGTGACGTGGCCGTCCCGAAGCGAAAGATGTCGCGGAGTAACACCCGCCACCGTCGCTCCCAGTGGAAGACGACTGCTGTCGCCCTGGTGAGCTGCCCGCAGTGCCGTTCGCCCAAGCAGCCGCACATCGCGTGCCCCACCTGCGGCACCTACAACCGTCGTCAGGTCATCGAGCCGTCCGCCTGATCCGTCAGCAGTTGACGTGATGCCGACCGGGTGCGATGGTGCCTCGGTCGGCGTTACCGTCTCAGATGCGTGCGGCGGCGGTTCGCCCGCGGCCGTGGTGGACGCCGGGGCTACGCGTTACCCCGACGCCCACCACGTTTTCGGGCATCTTCCGCAGTCGACGCACCATGCGAAGATGTCCGAGGAGGAAAGCACGTGGGCACAGGTCCTAAGCCGGTGGCCGTAGAGGTCGCCCGAGACGAGCTGGAGCGGGTCCTGGCGGTCGGCCTCGACCCCGACATCCTGGAGCGGGCGCTGACGCACCGCTCCTACGCGTACGAGAACGGCGGCCTGCCCACCAACGAGCGCCTGGAGTTCCTGGGCGACTCGGTGCTGGGCCTGGTGGTCACCGACACCCTCTACCGCAACCACCCCGACCTGCCCGAGGGGCAGCTGGCGAAGCTGCGTGCCGCGGTGGTCAACATGCGCGCGCTGGCCGACGTGGCCCGCAACCTGGGCCTGGGCCGGTTCCTGCGGCTCGGCAGGGGCGAGGAGGGCACCGGTGGGCGCGACAAGTCGTCCATCCTGGCCGACACCCTCGAGGCGCTGATCGGCGCGATCTACGTCGACAAGGGGCTCGACGAGGCGTTCCGGGTGGTGCACCTGCTGTTCGACCCGCTGATCGTCCGCTCGGCCTCGCTCGGCGCCGGGCTCGACTGGAAGACCTCCCTGCAGGAGCTGACGGCCTCCGAGGCGCTCGGCGTGCCCGAATACCACGTCGAGGAGAGCGGCCCCGACCACGCCAAGTCGTTCACGGCCATGGTGCGGGTCGGCGGCGAGTCCTACGGTTCGGGCAACGGCCGCAGCAAGAAGGAGGCCGAGCAGCAGGCGGCCGAGGCGGCCTGGACCCGGATCAGGGCCCGGCGGGAGCAGCGCGAGAGCCAGCCCGCGGGCTGAACGGCCGCCCGGGGGCGAGCCACACGAAAGGGTCTGAGGTGCCTGAGCTACCGGAGGTCGAGGTCGTCAGGCGCGGCCTCGCGCAGTGGGTCATCGGGCGCGAGATCGCCTCGGCGGAGGTGCTGCATCCCCGCGCCATCAGGCGGCACGCGCCCGGAGCCGACGAGTTCACCGCGCGCCTCAAGGGCCGCACGCTGCTGTCGGCCGAGCGGCGCGGCAAGTACCTGTGGCTGCCGCTGTCGGGCGCCGAGGAAGCGCTCCTGGCCCACCTGGGGATGAGCGGCCAGCTGCTGGTCGTCGAGCCCGACTCGCCGCTGGAGAAGCATTTGCGGGTACGCGTCCGGTTCGAGGACGGCGGCCCCGACCTGCGCTTCGTCGACCAGCGGACGTTCGGCCACGTCATGCTGACCGGCCTGGCCGCGGGCGTCCCGGAGCCGATCGCCCACATCGCCCCCGACCCGTTCGAGCCGGGGTTCGACGACGCGGAGTTCGCCCTGAGGCTCGGGGCCAGGCACACGGAGATCAAGCGCGCGCTGCTCGACCAGTCGCTGATCAGCGGCGTCGGCAACATCTACGCCGACGAGGCCCTGTGGATCGCCCGCCTGCACTGGGCCCGCCAGACGCAGACGCTCACGCGTCCCAAGATCGCCGAGCTGCTGGCCGGGGTGCGCGCCGTCATGTCCTCCGCGCTGCAGCAGGGCGGCACCTCGTTCGACAGCCTGTACGTCAACGTCAACGGCGAGAGCGGCTACTTCGAGCGCTCGCTGGAGGTCTACGGCCGGCGCGACCTGCCCTGCTCCCGCTGCGGCACCGCGATCAGGCGCGAGCCGTTCATGAACCGCTCGTCCTACTCCTGCCCCAGATGCCAGCGACGGCCGCGGTGAGAACGGCGAGCCCGCAGCCCAGCCACATCACCGCGGAGATCGAGACCCCGTCCACGACCCGGCCGCCGGCGAACGCGCCGAGCGCGATGGAGACGTTGAAGGCGCCGACGAAGAGCGCCGTGCCGAGCTCCCCGCCGCCCGAGCGCATGATCCACAGCTGCAGGGTCACCCCGACGCCCCCGTAGCCGAAGCCCCACACCAGCAGCACGACCAGCGGCAGGCCGATCGAGGCCAGGGCCGCCGTGGCGAGCGCGATGAGGGCGGCCAGAGCGATCAGGACCGGCTTGGGGTTCCTGGCCGCCCACGCCCCGGCGGCGAAGTTGCCCGCCACGCCCGCGGCGCCGTACAGGAGCAGGGTCGTGCTGACGAGGGCGGGGCCGGCGTGCGAGACCTGCTCCAGGAACGGCCGGACGTAGGTGTAGGCGGCGAAGTGGCCGGACACGACGAGCACGGTCATGACGAGAACGGTCTTGAGCGGTCCGGAGAGCCATCGGCGCCGGGATTCCGGAGTCCGGGCAAGGGCCTCGCCCGGAAGGGGCGGCAGGGTCGCGTACAGGACGACGATCAGGACCAGCGCCACCACCCCCATCGCGACGAACGTGCTGCGCCACCCCGCGAACGACGACACGAACGTCGCCGCGGGCACGCCCAGCACCGACGCCACGGACACCCCGGCCAGGATGATCGACGTGGCCCGCCCGACGGACCGTTCCGGCACCAGCCGCGTCCCGAGACCGGCCGCGAACGCCCAGAATCCGCCGATGCTCACCCCGGTCAGCACCCGGGCGGCCAGGATGACGGGATAGCTCGGAGCGAAGGCGCCCACCAGGTTGGCCACCGCCAGCAGCGCCATCAGCCCGATCAAGATCGTCCGCCGGTCGAGCCGGCGGGCGGTGAGCGCCAGCACCGGCGCGGACACGGCGGCGACCAGCCCCGGGGCCGACATCATCAGCCCGGCCGTCCCGTCGGACACCTCAAGGGTGGCGGCGATCGAGGTCAGCAGGCCGACGGGCAGCATCTCGCTGGTCACGATGGTGAACGTGCCCACCGCCACCGACGACACGGCGAGCCAGCGCGCCCGGGTGGCAGGGGAGACATCGGTAATGGTCATGCCCCTCAGCCTCGGGTTCGGCGGCGGACGGGAACAATGACGAAGTCCGAAGGCTTGGTTTAGGCAGGCTAAGCGATCCGAGGGGATGGGGATGGAGTTCAGGGAGCTGGAGTGCTTCGTGGTGCTCAGCGAGGAGCTGCACTTCGCGCGTACGGCCGAGCGCCTCTATCTGTCGCCCGGCAGGGTGAGCCAGCTCATGCGCTCGCTGGAGACCAGGATCGGCGGCAGGCTCTTCGAGCGCACCAGCCGCAGGGTGCGCCTCACGCCCCTGGGCGAGCGTTTCCTGGCCGACCTGCGCCCCTCCTACGACGGCCTGGCCAATGCGGTGCACCGGGCCAAGGCGGCCGCCCGCGAGGTGACCGGCGAGCTCAAGGTCGGCTTCCTGGCCACGCCCACGGAGGTCGTCACCGGCAGCGTGCGGGCCTTCGAACGCCGGTTTCCGGAGTGCGAGGTCGAGCTGGTCGAGATCCCGCTCTCGGACCCCTTCGGCAAGTTGCGCGCCGGGCAGGTGGATCTCGCGTTCACGCTACTCCCGGTGAACGAGCCGGACCTGGCGACCGGCAAAGCGCTGAACGAGGTCTCCTACCAACTCGGCGTCTCCATCCGCCATCCGCTGGCCGCCCGCACCGGCATCGCCGCGGAGGAACTGGCGGACGTGCCCCTGATCGGCCTGGACGGCCCCGCCCCGCGCGCCTGGCGCGAGCGGATCGCCCCGTCCGTAACCCCTTCCGGACGCCCGATTCCCCTGGCCGGCACCGTCGCCACCAGCCAGGAGGGCCTGACCCAGGTGGCGCTCGACCGGGGTGGCATGCTGTTCTGCACGCCGACGGCGGCCCACCACCGGCGGCCCGACGTGAGCTTCGTCCCCGTCGCCGGGCTGAGCCCGTCGATCATGGGCCTGGCCTGGGTGAAGGCGGCAGAGACCGCGGCCGTGCTGGCGTTCAACGAGACGGCCGTCGGGCACGCACACCGGGTGGAGTCCCTTGTGGCCTGACGGGAGATGAAATGCAGGAAAACAATGACAACTCACGGCTGACCGCCTGGGTACGGGGCAGGGTCCAAGGTGTGGGGTTCCGCTGGTGGACCCGGGCGCGCGCACTGGAGCTGGGGCTCGTGGGGTGGGCACGCAACACCGAGGACGGACGGGTGGAGGTGGTCGCGGAGGGCCCGCGCGAGGCGTGCGTCAAGCTGCTGGCGCTGCTCAGAGGTTGCGACACGCCGGGCAGGGTCGATGGAGTAGTGGAACGTTGGAGTGAACCCCGAGGTAGTTTGGGCGGGTTTGTGGAGCGCTAGCGACTTCCGTTAAACCGCCCAAATAGGGTATAGTTGTATGTCGGGAGTGCCCATCAGTAGGGCTCAGCGGTTCGTTCGACTTGACCGCCCACACTGCCGGTGCGACTCTTGTTAGGTACCACGCGCACCCCTCCCGCGGAATAGAAGTGCGCGAACCAGTCTGGTCACTCAGCGTGGAGGACCCTTTACCATGGCGAAGGCTCTACTCGGCCACGTCGGCGGTCCTGACCCTCGAATGGTCTCGGAGATGCGCCGCCTGCAGCAGCGTATCCGGGATCTGGAGGCAGAACTCATCCGACTTCAGGCCACCAATGACGCTCTTGCGGCGCAAACCCGCGATGAGGCGCTAAGCCGCATGCAAGAGCGCGAGCCGGCACTCACCTGAGAGTGATCGGAGCGCAAGACCCCAGGGACGTCTCGGAGAGGCGTCCCTTGTTATTTGCCGATATTCGGAAAGCTTCCTTTGCCCAGGTCGGGCCGGTGTGGACTGCACCGGCCCGCGTGGGGCAGTGAGGACCAGTAGGCTTTCCCGAGTCCGCATCAGGCAGAAGGGGGTCGCGCTTGTATTTGAAGACCCTCACCCTGCGCGGCTTCAAGTCTTTCGCCTCTGCGACCGCCCTGCGTCTAGAGCCGGGCATCACCTGCGTCGTCGGCCCCAACGGCTCGGGAAAGTCCAACGTCGTCGACGCCCTCGCCTGGGTCATGGGCGAGCACAGCGCCAAGTCGCTGCGCGGCGGCAAGATGGAGGACGTCATCTTCGCCGGCACCTCCTCCAGGCCGCCGCTCGGGCGCGCCGAGGTGACGCTGACCATCGACAACTCCGACGGCGCGCTGCCGATCGACTACACCGAGGTCACGATCAGCCGGCTGATGTTCCGGTCGGGGCAGAGCGAATACGCGATCAACGGCGACACCTGCCGCCTGCTCGACATCCAGGAGCTGCTGTCCGACTCCGGCATCGGCCGCGAGATGCACGTGATCGTCGGCCAGGGCCAGCTCGACGCCGTCCTGCACGCGGGGCCCGAGGACCGGCGGGCGTTCATCGAAGAGGCCGCCGGCGTGCTCAAGCACCGCAAGCGCAAGGAAAAGGCGCTGCGCAAGCTCGACTCCATGCAGGCCAACCTGACCCGCGTGCAAGACCTCGCCACCGAGCTGCGCCGCCAGCTCAAGCCGCTGGGCCGGCAGGCGGAGATCGCCCGCAAGGCCGCCGTCATCCAGGCCGACCTGCGTGACGCCCGGCTGCGGCTGCTGGCCGACGACGTGTGCATCCTGCGTACGACGCTGGAGCGCGAGGCCGCCGACGAGGCCGCCATCATGGAGAGGCGATACAAGGTCGAGTCCGAGCTGGCGGAAGGCCAGCAGCGCGAGGCGGCCCTGGAGACGGCCGAGGCCGAGACGCAGCCGCGGCTGAGCGCCGCGCAGGAGACGTACTTCCGGCTCTCGTCGCTGCGCGAGCGCATCACCGGCCTGGCGCGGCTCGCCGCCGAACGCCACCGGCACGCGCTCGACGCCGCCGCCATCGAGCGCCGCGGCCGCGACCCCGAAGACCTCGAGCGCGAGGCGGCCGAGGTGCGCGAGCGGGAGCTGATCCTCAGGGCCGAGCTGGAGCAGGCGCAGGAGCTGCTGGACGAGGCCGTCCAGCGGCGGGCCGAGGCCGAGGCCGAGCTGAGCACCGAGGAGCACCGCCTCGCCCTGGCCGCCCGGGCCGCCGCCGACCGCCGCGAAGGGCTGGCCAAGCTGCGCGGCCAGGTCGATTCCGTACGGAGCCGGACGCGGGCCGCCGAGGAGGAGATCGGGCGGCTCCAGCAGTCCGTGGCCGACGCGGCCGGGCGCGAGCGGCGGGCCAGGGAGGACCTGGAGGCGCAGCGGCTGGAGGAGCCCGCGGTCGATCCCGCGCTCGCCGAGGAGCTGGCCACGGCGCAGGCGACGGTGGAGGAGGCCAGGGCGGTCGCCGACGAGGCGCGGGCGGCGGCCGAGGAGGCCAAGTCGGGCCTCGACGCGCCCCGCGCCGCCCTGCAGGCCGCCAAATCCGGGATGACCACCGCGCGCGCCGCCGACCAGGAGGCCCAGCGATCCGTGGCCGCGCTGATCGCCCGCCGGGACGCCCTGGAGCTGGGGCTCGCCAAGGGCGACGGCGGCGCGGCCCTGCTGGACGCGGACCTGGCCGGGGTGCTGGGGCCGCTGGCCGCCTCGATGCAGGTCACGCCCGGCGCCGAGCCGGCGGTGGCGGCCGTGCTGGGCCCGGTCGCCGAGGCCATCGCGGTCAAGACCCTCGACACGGCCGTCGAGGCACTGGAGCTGCTGCGCGCCCAGGGCTCGGGCCAGGCGACCCTCCTGGTGGGGGCGGAGGACGACAGGGCCCGGCGCGCCCGTACGGCGGCTCCCGAAGGCGGTCAGTGGGCCGCCGACCTCGTCACGGTCCCCGACCACCTGCGGCCCGCCCTCGACCACGTCCTCGCGGACGTCGTGGTCGTGGCGGACCTCGAAGCCGCCCGCGCGGTCGTCGGGAGCCACCCCGGGCTCAGGGCGGTCACCAAGGCGGGCGACCTGGTGAGCGCGCACCTGGCCAGCGGCGGCTCCGAGGGCGGCACCTCCGTGCTGCAGGTGCGGGCCGCGTTCGACGAGGCCGTGAGGGACCTGGAGGAGGCCGAGAGGCGGGCGGAGGAGACGGCCGCCGCCCTCGACCAGGCGGTCGAGGAGGAGCAGGCGGCCCAGACGGCGCTGGAGGCCGCCCAGGCGAAGGTCAACGAGGCCCAGACCGCCGTCACCACCGCCCAGGCGGGCGTGAGCGCCGCCCAGGGGGCCCTCGACCAGGTCAGGGGCCGCCAGCGGGAGGCCGACCAGCGCAACGCCGCCGCCGCCAAGCGCCTGGCCCAGCTCGAGGCCGCCGCCAACGCCGCCCACGACGAGGCCGAGCGCCTGGCCGTGAGCGTCACCAAGGCGGAGGAGGCCCGCGCCGAAGGGCTGGAGGAGCTGGCCGAGCTGGAGATCCGCCTGGCCGAGGCCGAATACGCCCAGGAGCTGGAGTCCGAGCCCACCACCGACCTGCGCGACGACCTGGCCGGCGCCTGCGAGGCCGCCAGGCAGCGCGAGATGGACACCCGGCTCCAGGTCCGCACCGCCGAGGAGCGGGTCAAGGGCATCGAAGGCCGCGCCGACGGACTCGTCCGGGCCGCCCAGCGCGAGCGCCAGGACCGCGCCGAGGCCGCCGCCCAGCGCGCCAGGCGCCGCCGGCAGGCCGCCGTGGCCGAGGCCGTCAGCAAGGGCGCCAAGCAGGTGCTCAGCGCGCTCGAGTCCTCCATCAGGCTCGCGTCGAGGGAGCGTGACGAGGCCGACCTCGCCAGGGTCGCCGTCGACGCCGAGCTCAAGCAGGTGCGCCTGCGCGTCCGCGAGCTCGGCCAGGAGCTGGACAAGCTGGTCAACCGCGTGCACGGCAGCGAGGTCGCCCGCACCGAGCAGCGGCTGCGGCTGGAGCAGATGGAGCAGCGGGCCCTGGAGGAGTTCGGGGTCGAGATCGAGGCCCTGATCTCCGAGTACGGGCCAGAGGCCCCGGTCCCCGGCGACCCGCCCGTGCCGTACGTGCGCGAGGAGCAGGAGAAGCGGGCCAGGGCCGCCGAGCGGCAGATGAACCAGCTCGGCAAGGTCAACCCCCTCGCCCTGGAGGAGTTCGCGGCGCTGGAGGAGCGGCACGCGTTCCTCACCTCGCAGCTCGAGGACCTCAAGAAGACCAGGCGCGACCTGCTGACCGTGGTCAAGGAGGTCGACGACCGGGTGGAGCAGATGTTCGCCTCGGCGTACGAGGACGTGGCCCGGGAGTTCGAGCAGATCTTCACCAGGGTGTTCCCGGGCGGCGAGGGACGGCTGGTGCTGACCGAGCCGGCCGACATGCTGACCACCGGCATCGAGGTCGAGGCCAGGCCGCCGGGCAAGAAGGTCAAGCGGCTGTCGCTGCTGTCGGGCGGCGAGCGGTCGCTGACCGCCGTGGCGTTCCTGATCTCCATCTTCAAGGCGCGGCCCTCGCCGTTCTACGTGATGGACGAGGTCGAGGCGGCTCTCGACGACACGAACACGCAGCGGCTGCTGACGCTGTTCGAGGAGCTGCGCCAGAGCTCGCAGCTGATCGTCATCACCCACAACAAGCGCACGATGGAGATCGCCGACGCGCTCTACGGCGTCTCGATGCGCGGGGACGGCGTGACGCAGGTCGTCAGCCAGCGCCTCCGCGAACGCGAGCCGGCCTGACCCCGGCGGCTCGCCGGACAGGCGGTCTGAGGACGTGAGTTGGGGCTGATCGGTGGTGCCTTGGGCATGACCATGCCGGTCGATCTGGAAAACTGACATCTTGTGGATGGTTACCTCGGCGTCATAGTGATCGTGGCCGTCGTCGCCCTGCTGGCGGCCGGCGGCCTTCTGCTGTACTTCAAGCCGGGTCGCAAGGCGGCCCCGCCGGTCAAACCGCCAGAGCCCCCCGTGCTTCCCGAGAAGGAGGAGCGGCCCGCGGGAGTGGCGGGCGAGGAGGGCGAGGGCGCGACCACCACGCTGCCGCCACCGGTCAAGCCCGCCGAGCCGGCCGTCGTCAAGCCCGAGATCGAGGTGCCGCCGCCGTCCGCGGGCCGGATGGTGCGGCTGCGCTCACGGCTTGCGCGCTCGCAGAGCGCCCTCGGGCGCGGCCTGCTGGAGCTGCTCTCCCGCGACCGCCTCGACGACGACGTATGGGACGAGGTCGAGGAGAAGCTGATCACCGCCGACGTCGGCGTCGCGCCGACCCGCGTGATCGTCGACGACCTGCGCACCAAGGTCAAGGTGCTGGGCAGCCGCACCCCCGAGGAGCTGCGCGGTCTGCTGCGCGAGGAGCTGCTGGCCCAGATCAACCCCGACCTCGACCGCACGCTCCACATCCAGAAGCACGGTGAGCGGCCCGCGGTGGCCCTCATCGTGGGCGTCAACGGCACCGGCAAGACCACCACCACCGGCAAGCTCGCCCGCTCGCTCGTCGGCGACGGCAGGAAGGTCGTGCTCGGCGCGGCCGACACGTTCCGCGCGGCCGCCGCCGACCAGCTCCAGACCTGGGGCGAGCGCGTGGGCGCCGACGTCGTGCGCGGCCCCGAGGGCGGTGACCCGGCCTCCGTGGCGTTCGACGCCGTCGCCAAGGGGATCGAGGAGAAGGTCGACGTGGTCATCGTCGACACCGCGGGCCGCCTCCACACCAAGACCGGCCTCATGGACGAGCTGGGCAAGGTCAAGCGGGTCATCGAGAAGAAGGCCACGGTCGACGAGGTGCTGCTCGTCCTCGACGCCACCACGGGCCAGAACGGCATGCGCCAGGCCCAGGTGTTCGCCGAGGTGGTCAACATCACAGGCATCGCGCTGACCAAGCTCGACGGCACCGCCAAGGGCGGCATCGTGATCTCCGTGCAGCGGGAGCTGGGGGTGCCGGTCAAGCTCGCGGGGCTGGGCGAGGGGCCCGACGATCTGGCGCCGTTCGACCCCGAGGTGTTCGTGGACGCGATCCTGGGCGACTGACACGTTTCCGGGCGCGCGGTAATTGTCGAAGGAATAGCCATTACCAGATAAAGAATTGTTCGAAGGCTTTTCCTTGTGCTGACATGTAGCGGTCATCAATGATCGCTCGTTCCGCGCAAAGGGGCGCCATGAAGAAGATCGTCGTTCATCGGCCAGGAACCGTGAAGCCGACCGCCGCGGCCGCGCCGAGACACAGCGCCTGAGCCGCCCGGCCGGCGTCTCGTGGGGCGCCGGCCAGCACGGAAGGCCTTTCGTGGACACGATCTTCCTTGACGCCGACCGCCGGATCGGCGGCCCCTACACTTTCGCGGCCGGGCTCCTCGGCCACCTCGTCCCCCAGGCGCTGGAGCACCGGCCCGAGCTGGTCGCCGCGCACGACATCGAGATCCGCGCCGCCGCGCCGCGATTACGCGAGTCCGTCCCCGAGCGCAGGACCTCGCTGGCCGGCCGCCTGCCCAGGGGGCAGCGCATCCTCGTGCCCGGCGCCCGGCGCAGCCTCAGGATCGCGAACGGGCTGGCCGAGTTCGTCCGCGACCACCTGCGCGACACGGGCCCCCTCGCGCTCACCGTGACGAACCTGGACGCGGCCGACCACACCGACACCGAGCTGGTGGCCGTGCTGCGGCGCCGGCTCGACCCCCAGCTGCTGCGCATCGACGAGGGCCCGTCGGCTCCGAGCACCGGACCGCTGTTCGCGGACTTCGACCGGTACCGCGACGAGGGCTTCCACCACGCCATGGCCGAGTCGGGGCTGGCGGTGCTGCGCGGGATGGCGTACGAGGACGACCCGGAGGGCTGGCAGCACCTCCTGCAGCGGGTGGCCGGCGCCCTGGAGGCCATCGAGCGCGAGGACGAGGCCCGCGAGCTCTACGACCGGGCCAGGCGCGTGAGCACCGACCCCAAGCACCGCGCCACCGTCGCGTACGCCACCGCCATGATCCTCGTACGCCACCACGACCCCGCCCGGCGTGACCCCGAGCAGGCCCTGGCCTGGATCAACGAGGCGATCACGATCACGTCGCTGCTGCCGGACCGCCACGAGCGGGCCTTCCACCTCGGGTTCGACCTCAACGGCAAGGCCCTGGTCGAGGTGCGCAGGGGCCGTCACGAGGCGGCGGCGGAGCTCGTGCGGCAGGCCGTCGACCTGGCGGAGACGGACCTGGCCGGCGAGCACCCGATCCACCGGCTCGTGCTGCACGCCAACAGGGCGCAGCTCCTGGCCATGGCGGGCCGGACGGAGGAGGCGCTGGCCGACTACACGCGGGCCGTGGAGGCCGATCCCGGCTATCCCGACTACTACCTCGAACGCGGCAACCTGCTGCACCGGCTCGGCCGGTCCGAGGAGGCGCTGGCCGACTACGAGGCGGTCATGCGGCTCAGCCCGCCCTTCCCCGAGGCGTACTACAACCGGGCCGAGGTCCGGTTCGCGGCGGGCGACCTCGACGGGGCCCGCGCCGACCTGGACCACACGCTGGAGCTCGACCCCGAGTTCGCGCCCGCGTACGTGAACCGCAGCGGGATCGGTGTGGCCATGGGGGACTACGCGAGGGCCAGGGAGGACGTGGTGCGCGGGCTGGGGCTGACGCCCCGCGACCCCCACCTGCTGTGCGTGCTCGGGCAGGTGGAGCTGGCCGAGGGCAGGCGCCCGGAGGCGCGGACCGCGTTCGACGGGGCGCTGGAGGCCGACCCCGACCTGGTGGCGGCCTGGGCGGGCCGGGCCGAGCTGGCCTTCGAGAGCGGCGACCACGACGCGGCGCTGGCCGACCTGACCCACGCGCTGAAGCTGGCGGAGACGGCCGAGCTGCTGTTCAACAGGTCCGTGGTCCACCGGGCCGCGGGGCTGGCGGACAAGGCCAGGGACGACCTGCTCAGAGCCGCGGAGCTGGCTCCCGACGACGAGGAGGTCAGGCGGGCGCTGGCCGACGTGTGATCGCCGCGGTGGGTCAAGCTCGCGGGTCCGCGGGGTGCGAACGCGGCCGGATCGGAACCACGAGCGGCGTCCCCGCCACCGGATCCTCGATGACCTTGGCGTCCAGCTCGAACACCTCGCCCAGCAGGTCCTCGGTCAGCACCTCGTGCGGGGTGCCCGCCGCGACCACCCGCCCGGCGCGCATGGCCACCAGCCGGTCGGCGTAGCGGGCCGCGAGGTTGAGGTCGTGCAGGACCATGACGACCGTGCGGCCCGCCTCCTGGTGCAGGTGCCGTACGAGCTCCAGCACCTCCACCTGGTGCGCCAGGTCCAGGAACGTGGTCGGCTCGTCGAGCAGCAGCAGGTCCGTGCCCTGGGCCAGGGCCATGGAGATCCACGCCCGCTGCCGCTGCCCGCCCGACAGCTCGTCCAGCGGCCGTTCCGCCAGGTCGGCCAGGCCCGTCATGTCCAGGGCGGCGGCGACGGCGCCCTCGTCGTCCGAGGACCACTGCCGGTACCACGTCTGGTGCGGATGCCTGCCCCTGGCCACCAGGTCGGCCACGGTCAGCCCTTCGGGGGCGCTGGGCGCCTGGGGGAGCACGCCGAGGATCTTGGCCACCTCGCGGGTGGGGATCTTGTCGATGCGCTTGCCGTCCAGCAGCACCTCGCCGCCCTGCGGCTTGAGCAGGCGGCCGAGCGCGCGCAGCAGCGTGGACTTGCCGCAGCCGTTCGGACCGATGATCGTGGTCACCGTGCCCGCCTCGATGCCGAGGTCGAGCCCGTCGACCACCAGGCGTTCGCCGTACCCGAGCTTGACGCCGGCGGCCTGCAGCCTCATTTGCGTGACCTCCAGATCAGGTGGATCAGGTAAGGGGCGCCCAGCACGGCCGTGACGATGCCGACCGGCAGCTCCAGCGGGGAGAACGCGGTCCTGGCGATCAGGTCGGCGGCGGTGGTGAGCACGGCGCCCACGACCGCCGAGCACAGCAGCGGCGGCTGGGCGGAGCGGGTGAGCCGCAGCGCGATCTGCGGCGAGGCCAGGGCCACGAACGCGATCGGGCCGGCGGAGGCGGTGGCCACGGCGGCCAGCAGCACGGCCGCCAGGATCATCAGCGCGCGGGCCAGGTTGGTGCGGACGCCGAGCGCGGTCACCGTGTCGTCCCCGAAGCGCAGGGCGTCGAGGGAGCGGGTGCCGAGCAGGGTCAGCGGCACCAGTACGGCCAAGGCCAGCGCGGTGGGCAGCACGTGCTCCCAGCCGCGGCCGTTGAGCGAGCCGCTGATCCAGACCATGGCACGGCCGGTGTCGTTGACGTCGCCGACGGTCAGGAGCCAGAACTTGATGTTCGTGAACACGGCGGCCACGCCGATGCCGACCAGGACCAGCCGGTAGCCGTCCAGGCCGCGCCGCCACGCCAGCCCGTACACGACGGCCGCGCCGATCAGGCCGCCGAGCAGCGCCAGCGCGGGGATGCCGACAGTGGCCAGCAGGCCGCTGGTGCCGCCGTACGCGCTGCCGCTGGCCACGACGCCGGCCACGACCGTGACCGAGGCGCCGGTGGTGACGCCGAGGATCTCGGGGCTGGCGAGCGGGTTTCGCGCGATGGACTGGATGATCGCGCCGGACAGCGCGAGCGCCGCGCCGACGAGGGCGCCGGTGAGGGCGCGCGGCAGGCGCAGCTCCATGATGACGAAGTGGGCGGCGCTGTTGACGTCGAACGTGCCGGAGATCACTTCCGGCAGCGTCATCCGGATCTCGCCGATGCGCATGTTCATGGCCATGAGCAGGACGATCAGGACCAGGCCGATCAGGGAGACGGCGACGCCGCGCAGCCGTACCCGCCAGGACATGGCACCGACGCGAAGGGAGAGGGCGGTCATCACAGTCGCACTGGCTTCCTGCGCCTGACGAGCGCGACGAAGAACGGCGCGCCGAGCAGCGCGAGCACCACGCCCACCTCAAGCTCTCCCGGCGGGGCCACCACCCGGCCGATCACGTCGGCGAGCAGTAGCAGCGCCGCGCCGATCAGCCCCGAGAACGGCAGCAGCCACCGGTGGTCGGTGCCCGACAGCGGGCGGGCGAGGTGGGGCACGATCAGGCCCACGAACGCCAGCGAGCCGCAGGCCGCGACGGCCGCGCCCGACAGCAGGGTGACCGCGGCGACGCCGACGGCCCGGGTCGTGGAGATGTTCTGGCCGAGGCTCCTGGCCACGTCCTCGCCGAGGGAGAGGGCGTTCAGGCCCGGCGCGTTGACCATCGCGAGCACCAGGCCCACGAGGATGAACGGCAGCACCTGCCAGACCACGTCCGAGCCCCTGGCAGCGATCGAGCCGGCCTGCCAGAAGCGGAAGACGTCCATCGCCTGCTCGTCGAGCAGCACGATGGCCGAGGTCAGCGCGTACAGCAGGGCGCTCACGGCGGTGCCCGCCAGCGCCAGCGTGACCGGGGTCGGGCCGCCCCTGCCGCCCACCATGCCCAGCGCGAACACCCCGACGCTGGCCACCAGGGCGCCCGCCAGGCCGAACCAGATGTAGGCGAGCAGGCTGGAGGTGCCGAGCAGGATGATCGAGGACACCATCGCGAACGCCGCCCCCTGCGTGACGCCGAGCAGCCCCGGGTCGGCGAGCGGGTTGCGGGTGTGACCCTGCATGAGCGCGCCCGCCACGCCGAGCGCGATCCCGGCGAGGATGCCCAGGGCGGTCCTAGGGATGCGCAGCGAGCGGATGACGATGTCGTTCTCGGTCCCGCTGGGGGCCGTGAGGGCGTGCCAGGCGTCGGCGACCGGCACGGACTTGGAGCCGATCGTGATGCTCAGCACGATCGTGACCAGCACGGCGGCCAGCAGGGAGAGGAGAACGGTGAGCCGTCTGTGGCGGATGCCATGGAGGCGCGGGGCCACAGCGGTCGCACTCACCCACGTCCTCCTCAACATTTGCCCGATCACGGTGAAGTATGCCAGCTTAGGCAGGGCTAACCTAATTTAGGTTTACCTTACTTTGGGATTTGGGAAAGGGATCTTATGAGACCGTTGCGCATGCTGGTCGGCGCTCTCCTCGTGGCAGGGCTCGCGGCCTGTGGCTCTTCCGGCGCTTCCGGGGGGAGCGCGGCGGCTCCCGCCTCCGGTGCCCCGTTCAGGACCGTCAAGCACGCGATGGGCGAGGCCGTGATCCCGGCCCAGCCGAAGCGGGTGGTGGCGCTCGACCAGAGCTTCGTCGACGCGGTGCTCACGCTGGAGACGCCGGTGGTGGGGTACACCACGTACCGCTCGATCGACTCCAAGCTGCCGGACTATCTCGGGACCGTGGCCGCGCAGTACGGCAAGGAGGCGACCCCGGTCGGCACGCTGGAGGAGCCGAGCCTGGAGAAGATCATCGCGCTCAAGCCCGACCTGATCGTCTCCGCGAAGGTGCGGCATGAGGCCCTGTACGACAAGCTGTCCAAGATCGCGCCGACCGTCTTCAGCGAGACCACCGGGGCCATCTGGAAGGAGAACGTCCGGCTGATGGGACAGGCCCTGGGCAAGGAGCAACTCGCCGACTCCAGGATCAAGGAGTACGAGGGACGAGCGGCGAAGATCGGCGCGGCCATCAAGGCCAAGGACGGCGAGCTGCCGACGATCTCGGTCGTGAGGTTCGCCGGCGAGCCGACGGTCCGGCTGTATGTCGAGAAGTCCTATTCCGGGCTGGTGATGAAGGACATCGGGTTCCCGCGGCCCGAGGGTCAGCCGACCAAGGACGACGCGATCGCGGTGGACGTCAGCCAGGAGCGGATCACCGACCTGGACGCCGACCACATCTTCGTCTCGACATATCAGGATCCGTCGGCTGAGGAGGCCAAGGAGAAGTTCGTCGGCAACCCGCTCTGGGGCAAGCTCAAGGGCGACAAGCACGACGTCAACGACCTGACCTGGATGAGCGCGGTCGGCATCCAGGGCGCGCACGCGATCCTGGACGACGTGGCCAAGCTCTTCGAGGTGGACCCGGCGAAGGCCTGAGCCCGCTCAGCCCGGCAGGAACGCGCGGAGCTCCGTCAGGTGGGCATCGACGTCGAGGTCCTGGTCGGCGAGCCAGCTCGGGTTGCCGTACGTGCCCCGGTAGCGGTCGCCGCTGTCGCAGACCAGGGTGACGATGCTGCCCTGCTCGCCCGCCGAGCGCATCTCCTGGATGAGGTCCACGCAGGCCGCCATGTTCGTGCCCGTGGAGCCGCCGACGTCCAGGCCCGTGACCTCGCGCGTCCAGTGCATGGCGGCGATCGAGCGGGCGTCGGGGACGGCGATCATGCGGTCGATGACGGACGGCTGGAACGAGGGCTCCACGCGCGGGCGGCCGATGCCCTCGATGCGGGAGCCCCGCGCGGTGACGGCGGTGTCGCCGGAGACCCAGCTCGGGTAGAAGGCCGAGCCCTCGGGGTCGACGACGGCCAGGCGGGTGGGGTGGCGGCGGTAGCGGATGTAGCGGCCGATGGTCGACGACGTGCCGCCGGTGCCGGCGCCCACTACGATCCAGGAGGGCTCCGGGTGGGGCTCCATGGACATCTGGGAATAGATGGACTCGGCGATGTTGTTGTTGCCGCGCCAGTCGGTGGCCCGCTCCGCGTAGGTGAACTGGTCCATGAAATGGCCGCCGGTCTCGGCGGCCAGACGGTGAGATTCCTCATAGATCGCGCCGGGGTCGGTCACGAGGTGACACTTCCCGCCGTAGAACTCGATGAGGTGGCACTTCTCCGGCGACGTGGACGCGGGCATGACCGCGATGAACGGCAGGCCCAGCAGGCGGGCGAAGTACGCCTCGCTCACCGCCGTGGACCCGCTCGACGCCTCCACGATCGTCGTGGTGGGCCCGATCCAGCCGTTCGCGAGGCCGTAGAGGAACAAGGAACGAGCAAGTCGATGTTTGAGTGAACCCGTCGGGTGTACCGATTCGTCTTTCAAGTAGAGGTTTACACCCCAGTGCGAGGGCAGCGGAAAGACGTGCAGATGTGTGTCGCAGCTACGGTTGGCATCGGCCTCGACCTTGCGTATGGCGTCTGTCACCCAGTGGCGCGAAGCAAGGTCGTGACGGTCCACAAAACTCATGCCCATACGCTATCCCATGTGACTCTTGCCACTATTACTGCAAAATTGGGTGGGTAGTGTTATGATACTGAGACTTGTCCGGCCGTGGACGTGACCACACACGCCGCGAGCAGATGGACGGAACCCCCCTCTGACCAAGGCGGAATCTCTAACGCGTCCCTTACCGGGGACTTGCCATGATGGAAACCGCCCGCAGGCGGCTTGTGCCGAAACGGGGGATAGCGCAAGGGGGAATGAATTGATCACTATGACCGATGAGCAGCGTCAGGACTGGTTCGAGCGCGATGTCGTGCCCGTGACGTCGCAGCTGTTCGCCTCCGCCATGCGCCTCACCCGCAACGCCGCTGACGCGGAGGACCTGGTGCAGGAGACGGTGGCCAAGGCGTACACCTCGTACCACCAGTTCCGGGAGGGCACCAACCTCAAGGCGTGGCTGCACCGGATCCTCACCAACAACTTCATCAACGACTACCGCAAGAAGCAGCGTTCGCCCAAGTTGTCGGCCGCCGAGGACATCGAGGACTGGCAGCTGCACGCCGCCGAGTCGCACAGCTCGACGGGCCTGCGCTCGGCCGAGACCGAGGCGCTCGACCGGCTGCCCGACAGCGTCGTGATGAACGCCCTGCGTTCGCTGCCCGAGGACTTCCGCGTGGCCGTCTACCTGGCCGACGTGGAGGGATTCGCGTACAAGGAGATCGCCGACCGCATGGGCACGCCCATCGGGACCGTCATGTCCCGCCTCCACCGGGGCCGCCGCCAGCTGCGCGGCATGCTCGAGGAGTACGCCCGCGAGGAAGGCGCCGTACGGCTCCCCGCCCAGCGCGCCGCGTGAGGACAGACCCCTACGACCCCATCATGAGATGAAGGCGGACGCGTAACACGCCGCCTTCATTGCGCAGCTGCACGAGATCGCAGAGCTGCCGGCTGATCCAGAGCCCGTATCCCCGAGGGGATTCGGGCTCAGGTGGTATGTAGCCGGGTAACGGGTCGTCCAGGGCGCCGCCCGGGTCGGCGATCTCGCAGACCAGCTCCCCGTCGCTCACCCACATCGTGATCATGCCGTACCCGGCGCCGTGCTCGATGCTGTTCGCGGCGATCTCGGACACGCTGATCACGAGCGAGGTGATCAGGTTGCGGTCCATGCCGGCCGCCCTGGCGTAGTCGCCCACGCTCTGGCGCAGCCGCTTCAGCTCGCGGGCCGTGAAGGGGATGGTCTCGGCGCCGTCGGCGGGTGGGGGCAGGGGTGCGCGGTCGCCGTTCAGGACCAACTCGTGGGGCTCGACGAAGCGGGTGCTGACCGCCTCGCCGTCCGCGCCCAGCAGGAACGGGTGGCTGACCGGGCCGAAGTCGAGCGCGGTCTCGGGGGCGCGGCGCGCGTCGTACAGGCACAACATGATCGCCGCCGCCGGGCGGAGCGCGGCGTTGACCACCGACTCGTAGCGGATGAGCTCCCTGATGTCGCGCTCGCTCCTGCCCTCCCAGTCGGGCTCGCCGATGACGAGGGTGCGGCGGTCGCGGGTGTACTCGTGATAGGCGGCCAGGGTGCGGTACGGATGCCCGTACCAGCCGGTCGAGACCTGGCTGTCGATGCGCCCGGCGTCGCGGCCGAGGGCGTCGTGCAGCAGGGCCAGCTTGTCCGCGCACGTGATCACCAGCACGTGCCTGCCCTCGTCGAGGGCGGAGCGCACGCGCGGCGTGGCGAGCCTCACAAAGGTCTCGTCCGAGTCGTGCGGCACCGCGATGTGCCGCAGCGACTCACCGTCGGAACGTGCCCGGTCAGGGCGCACGGGCGAAACGTAGCAAGCGCTAGAGGTGCTGCGCAACGGCTATCAACGCCACCGCCCCGAGCGCGCAGGCCACACCGGCCACCTGGATGGCCCGCAGCCGCTCTCCGAGCACCTGTCTGGCCAGCAGCAGGGTGCTCGCGGGGTACAGCGACACCAGCACGGCGACCAGGCTGAGCAGGCCGTCCTGCTGGGCGAGCAGGTAGAGCACGTTGGCCGCCATGTCGAGCACGCCGGCCGCCACGATGATGTGCAGGGAGCCCGGGCCGGGCCTGAGCGCGCGCCGCGTGACCAGGGCCAGCAGCGCCACCGTCGTGATCGACGACACTCTGGCGCCGACCAGCGGCCACAGCCCGGCATCGTCCGGCGCCATGGCCAGCAGGATGAAGAAGCCGCCGAACCCGGCCCCGGCCGCCAGCGCGGTCAGCACCGAGGCGCGGGAGCCCCGGCGTTCGGTGGAGCTGTCCTGGCTGATCAGCAGCACCGCGCAGAGCGCCAGCGCCACCCCCACCAGCGCCCAGAACGTGGGCCGCTCGCCCGTCGCCAGCCCGAACACCACGGGCAGCGCCGCCGAGGTGACCGCGGTCGTCGGGGCGACCACCGACATGACGCCCGTGGCCAGCGCCCGGTAGAACAGCACCAGCCCGGCCGCGCCCGACAGGCCCGCCGCCAGGCCCCACGACAGGGCGGCGGCGCCGGCCGTGCCGGGCAGCACCGGCAGCAGGGCGAGGATCAGCACCAGGCCCGCGATCTGCGACAGCACGACGACCGACAGCACTTGGGATCGGCGGGTGGCCAGGCCGCCGAAGAAGTCGGCCGTGCCGTACACCACCGCGCACGCGGTCGCCAGGATCACCGTCACCGGTATTTCCCCCCTTTGGTTCAACAGATTGCACTGTCAGTACAACACATAGAGTACATTCCACTGCAAATCGAATTCACTAGACTGCACTGCGTGGAAGATCCAGACCTGATCAACCAGGCCATCGCCAACAACGTCCGGGCCCAGCGGGCGCACCGGGGGCTGACGCTGGACGCCCTCGCCGCCAGGTCGGGGGTGAGCAGGGGCATGCTGGTCCAGGTGGAGCAGGGCAGGACGAACCCGAGCGTCTCCACCCTCACCCGGATCGCCTCCGCCCTGGGCGTCACGGTGGCCCGGCTCGTCGAGGTCGCCGACGTGCCGACGGTGCGGATCGTGAGCAAGGCCGACGTGGTCACGTTCGACCAGGGGGACGTGCGGGCGCGGCTGCTGGTCGGGGCCGACGTGCCGATGATCCTGGAGCTGTGGGACTGGCGGATGGCGCCCGGCGAGCACCACGACGGCGACGCCCACCCGCCGGGAACCCGCGAGATGCTGACCGTCCTGGACGGGGAGCTGACGCTCACCGTGTACGGCAAGAGCCACGTGATCGGCAAGGACGACGCGGTGCTCTTCACGGCCGACCGGCCCCATCGCTACGCCAACCGGGGGACCGAGGACCTCAGGTTCGTGATGGTCGTCGCGGAGCCGCGCGAGGCCCATGACGAATAGCGGCGCTCCTCCTTGGCGAACAGCATGGAAAACCTTGGTAACAGCCAGTAATGTTTGCGGTCGGTGAGGCTTGCGTGACAGGAGGTGTGCGATGGCGATCCGAAAGTTGCCGTCGATGGCGCCGTCCCCTGTGACGCGCGCCGGATGATGACCGGCCTCCCTGCGGCCAGACGGGACCGTCAGAGCTTCAACCAGTGGTAGTTGACGATTACTTGACGCTTTGGACGGCTGATGCCCGTTGTTGGGTACATCCCTGGTGTGGCGGAACGTGGGCAGGGGGTGGCGTGTGAGTGAGGCCCTGGCGGCGACCGAGAAGCTCCAGTCGGAGCTTCGCGCTCTGGGCGTCACCAGCGCGTACGAGATAGGGGACGGAGCGACTATCTCGGTATGGATAGGCCTGGTCGTTCGGTATAGAGATGGTTTTTACCGTTGGCGGGAAGGACCGGTGAAACGTCGGCATCTGGGTACGGATCCGGTCGGATGTGCCATGCGCGTGGCGCGCCGCTACAAGGAACTGCAGGCCGATATCCCACTCTGGTGGGACGACCTGGCCAGGGAATTGCGGGGGAAACCGGTCCAGGACTATCCGTAGGCCCCCGCGCGCGGCGTTTCGGGGGGAACCATGCGCGTATGGGCTCTGCCGCTGGCCCTGCTCGCTCTGGCGATCTGCGTCACCTACTCGGTGGCGCGCCGCCATCAGACCGAGGCGCCGATCGTGCCGTACAAGGCGGCCGTCATCGATCCGGCGGTGCTCGCCAAGCGACTGGTGTCGATGCAGTACGGGTTCGGCTGGCCGCGCAGCCGCAAGTTCGACTGCGCGAAGCTCAAGTGCGTGGCCCTGACCTTCGACGACGGGCCCGGCGAGTACACCGGGCGGCTGCTCGACCTGCTGCGCAAGCGTGACGTCAAGGCCACGTTCTTCGTCATCGGGCAGATGGTGGCGGCCGACAAGGGCGGCCGTCTCACCCGGCGCATCGTCGAGGACGGCCACGAGCTCGGCAACCATTCCTGGAGCCACCCCGCCCTCGCCGGGCTCTCGCACGACGACGTCCAACGCCAGCTCAAGCACACCGACGACCTCGTGTTCAAGCTGACCGGGGTGCGGATGCACGTCATGCGGCCGCCGTACGGGTCGACCAACGACGCCGTCGCCGCGGAGGCGCGCCGCGAGGGGCTGGCGCAGATCCTCTGGAGCGTCGACACCCTCGACTGGCTGAATCGGGTCCCCGCGGTCGTGGCCCGGCGGGCGGGCGAGGCCAAGCCCGGGTCAATCGTCCTTTTGCATGACATCCACCGCACGACGGTCGAGGCCGTGCCCGCCATCCTCGACCTCCTTGACCGGAAGGGCTTCACGTTCGTCACGGTGTCGGAGCTCTACGGCAGGACGCCGTCACCAGGGCGGACGTACACCGAGCGGTGACCCGAGGTGTCGGTGCGGCGTGGCACCCTTGGGAGCATGGGTTTCAGCGGCTTCCCTGATGAGGCTTTCCTGTTCTACGAAGGGCTCGAGGCGGACAACTCGAAGACCTACTTCACGCGGCACAAACACCTCTACGAGGAGGCGGTCCGGGAGCCGATGCTCGCGCTCACGGACGAGCTGGCCTCCGAGTTCGGGGCGGCGCAGCTCTTCCGGCCCTATCGTGACGTGCGCTTCTCCAAGGACAAGGCGCCGTACAAGACCCATCAGGGCGCGTTCGTGGACCTCCAGCCGGGGATCGGGCTCTACGTCGAGCTGAGCGCGGCCGGGCTCTACACGGCGGGAGGCTTCTACACCCAGGCGCCCGACCAGGTGGCCCGCTACCGGGCCGCGGTGGACGAGGACCTGACCGGCAAGCCTCTGGAGTCGATCACGGGGGAGCTGGTGTCCGCCGGTTACGAGCTGGGCGGGGAGCGCCTCAAGACCAAACCGCGTGGTTTCTCGGAGGACCATCCGCGGATCGAGCTCCTGCGGCACAAGTCGCTCTACGCGGGGGTGCGCTGGGAGCCTGAGCCGTGGGTGCACACGGAGGAGGTGCGCGAGCGGGTGTCACGTACGTGGCGCGCGTACGGCCCCCTGGTCGCCTGGCTCACCACCCACGTCCGCGGCAGCGAACTCCCCCGCCGCTAACCCCCGGCCACCGGGTCGGCGGGACGTCGCTACGACGTGCCCCAGCCCACCGGATGCCGGGTCGGTGGTGTTCGGCGCAATGCGGTCGGTGCGCACGCCGTCGGGTGGGCGAGGGCCGAGCAGCTAGCGGGGGGCGGTGGTGGTGATTTGGTCGCCCTTGAGGATGCGGTCGACGGTTTGGCCGGCTACGGAGGTGGCGGCGGTGGTGCCGGCCGCTACGACGATGGCGAGGGTGGGGGCCGCCAGGCTGCGGATGCTGCGTAGGCTGCGGACCCGGGCCCACGGTTCCCCGGCCAGGTGCATGAGGCGCCACTCCCAGTACAGCCCCAGCCCGACGCAGACCATGGTCACCTGACCCACCACGATCCCCACCACCTGCACCTTGTCGACGGCCCCGATGTCCGGCTCCACCAAGGTGGACAGGTAGCCGGACAGCTCGGTGAGCAGGGCCGCGGCGGTCAGGTGGAGGGCCTTGGTCATCGGCTGGGTGCCGCGCAGCCGCGGGTAGAAGTAGCCGAACAGGAAGCCGAAGGCCGGCAGGGTGATCAGGTAGCGCGCGTCGAAGATGAAGCTGGTCAGGTCGGCCCCGTCCGGCCACCCGTACACGATCGCGAAAGGCAGGCTCAGCAGCAGGCTCACGGCGAAGGCGTGCACGCCGTTGTGCCAGGGCGTGCATCCGGCGGCCGTGGCGAAGGCGGTCTCCGGGTGCCGGCCGTGCTGCCGCAGCGCCTCCTCCAGGGCGTCCCGCCGCTCGTCGAAGTCGGTCATCGACATCTCGCCCGAGCCGATGCTGCCCCGTCCGACGCGGTACAGCTCCTGCTCGGCCACGAGCAGCAGCCGCTTGTGCAGGGCGGCCCTGATGAGCCGGCGGTGCTCCTCCTGGGACGCGGGCTCGGTGAGTACGGGGCGCGGCCCGGAGAGCAGCCAGCGCGCGCTCGCCCAGGCGACGATGGAGGTGATCGCCAGCAGCGGCAACGGCACGTCGATGTCCGCCAGCGTCGTGCTGCCCCCGGGCGTGATGTACAGCACCATCAGTACGGCGATCATGGTCGACTCGGCTACCGGGTTGTCGATCGCCGAGAGCTCGTCGCCGAGCCGCCGCAGCCGCAGCACCAGCATCAGGAACCCCAGCAGCAGCAACCCGAGCACCCCGCGCACGAGCGGGGTGAGCACCAGGCTGCCGATCCGGGGTTCGGGTTGCGAGACGGCCAGGCTCCACGACCCCGAGTCCAGCCATTCGGTCGGCCAGCCCTGGACCAGCAGGCTCACGATCACCGCGCCGGCCACCGCGCCGCGCGTCCACTGCTTGGTGGCCACGGCGAGGGCGGCGACCGGGATCATGGCCCAGCCCAGCGCCAGCACCAGCCGGATGCTGTCCGGCGGGTACACCCCGGCCAGCAGCGCCCGCAGCCACAGCGCCAGCGCGAGCAGCCCGATCGCGGCCTCCGCCGACAGCACGGCCAGCCGTACGATCACCGGCCTGACCCCCAGGTCCACGCTGAACGCCACCGCGGACCCGGCCGCGGCCACGGCCGCCACCGCGCCTCCGGCCAGCAGCGTCTGCCCCGGCAACTGCCCGTGCAGCCACGACCAGGCCAGCATGCCGAGCCCGACCACCACGCCCAGCCCGGTCACTACCAGCAGGTCGCGGGTGTTCCACGGCGGGCTGGTGGGCAGCACCCGTCCCGCGTGCCGCAGCGCGAGCGCGGGCACCGCGACGAAGAGCATCACGTACGCGACCGCCGACCAGTCCTCGGCGAACAGCGGGATCAGCAGCGTGGGCGCCGCCATGACGAGCCCGACGAACAGCTCCCTGTTGGCCAGCCGCCCCCACCACCCGCGCCCGAGCGAGCGCAGCAGGAAGGCGACGAGCGCGATAGCGGTGAGCACGCCGAGCGCGGTGGCCCACGAGAAGTCGTCCTCGACGACCGTGTCGGCGAACCCGAACGAGTCCGGCGCCAGCGTCATGCTCACCGGGTACGCCCCGATGGTGAACTCCAGCCGCTCCTCCTGCTCCCGGTCCGGCGTGATGCCGGCCAGCCGCAGCACCGTCCACTCACCGGGCAGCACCGCGATCGAGCGCGAGGTGACGATCAGCGGGACCGCGTTGGGCGCGGTGAAGTCGAGCTTGAGCAGCTCGTCCGTCTTGACCTGCCGCAGCAGCGTCACGGCGAACCTGGCCGTGGTGCCGGTGGAATCGGAGGTCAGGATCGGCGCCAGGCGTGTCGTGGGCGCCAGCCCGGGCCCGCCCACCTTGATCGCGCCGAACGCGGAGTCGGTGACCTGCTGAAGCGTTCCCGGGAACCCGCTTCCCTGGCGCAGCGCCTCCGTGAGCGGGTCCTTGGGCGCCATCTGGAGGCGGTGTACGACGGTCACCTTGACCTGCCGCTGGCGGGGATCGATCCGCCCCTTGGGCACCGGGGCCAGGTCGCTCTCAGTCGCCCTGGCGACCGTCACCTCGGTGGTGGCCTTGCGGGCCCAGCCCACGAGAGTGTCGGCGCGGGCGGCGGCCGCCACCCACGGGTTGGGCGCCGCGGTGCTCTTGGGCAGCGCGGGGCCCGCCACCGGTCTGGCTGCGACGGTGCACCAAACGATCGCCCCCAACGACACCAGAGCCAGCCCGAACGCAGTTGCCATCCGGAGCTTTCCCACAAATTGGATGATTCTCCGGAATGGCGGAATGTTCTATGTCAGGGGGTCACGGTGTGATTACAGCTTTTCCCCATGACCCCTTTTCTTGACGGGCTGGCCCATTCATCGCCCATGGCGAAGCTGGAGCCTTACCGGGCGTGCTTACACCGAAAAATGCCGCCCGGAAAATCTCAGGCGCGCTTGGCGCGGGCCGCGGCGCGACCGCGCGTGGCGGCGTCGAGAACGACCTTGCGAATGCGCACGTGCTCCGGAGTGATCTCCACGCACTCGTCCTCGCGGATGAACTCCAGCGCCTGCTCCAGCGAGAGGACGCGCGGCGGGATCACCTTCTCCGTCTCCTCGCTGGTGGAGGAGCGCATGTTGGTGAGCTTCTTCTCCTTGGTGATGTTCACGTCCATGTCGTCGGACCGGGAGTTCTCGCCGATGATCATGCCTTCGTAGACCTCGGTCGTCGGCGAGACGAACAGCGTGCCGCGCTCCTGCAGGTTGAGCATCGCGAACGCGGTCACCGGGCCGGACCGGTCGGCCACCAGGGAGCCGTTGTTGCGGGTGCGCAGCTCGCCGAACCAGGGCTCGTACGAGTCGAACACGTGGTGCACCAGACCGGTGCCGCGCGTCTCGGTGAGGAACTCCGTACGGAAGCCGATCAGGCCGCGCGCCGGGACCACGAACTCCATCCGGATCCAGCCGGTGCCGTGGTTGGTCATGTGCTCCATGCGGCCCTTGCGTACGGCCAGGAGCTGGGTGACCGCGCCGAGGTATTCCTCGGGGCAGTCGACCGTCAGGCGCTCGACCGGCTCGTGCACCTTGCCGTCGATGGACTTGGTGACGACCTGCGGCTTGCCGACGGTCAGCTCGTAGCCCTCGCGGCGCATCTGCTCGACCAGGATGGCCAGCGCCAGCTCGCCGCGGCCCTGCACCTCCCAGGCGTCGGGCCGGTCGGTGGGCAGCACGCGCAGCGACACGTTGCCGACCAGCTCCTTGTCGAGGCGGTCCTTGACCATGCGGGCGGTGACCTTGGACCCCTTGACCTTGCCGACCAGGGGCGAGGTGTTGGTGCCGATGGTCATCGAGATGGCCGGCTCGTCGACCGTGATCAGCGGCAGCGGGCGCGGGTCGTCGGGGTCGGCCAGCGTCTCGCCGATCATGATGTCGGGGATGCCGGCGATGGCGATGATGTCGCCGGGGCCGGCCTCCTCGGCCGGCTTGCGCTCCAGGGCCTCGGTCATGAGCAGCTCGGTGATCTTGACGCGCTGGATCGTGCCGTCGGTGCGGCACCAGGCCACCTGCTGGCCCTTGCGCATGACGCCCTGGTGGATGCGGCACAGCGCGATGCGGCCGAGGTAGGAGGAGGCGTCGAGGTTGGTGACGTGGGCCTGGAGCGGCGCGCTCGGGTCGTACGTCGGCGCCGGGATGGTCGACTTGATGATGTCGAACAGCGGCTCGAGGTCCGTCGAGTCGGGCATGCCGCCGTCTTCGGGGCGCTCCATGGAGGCCCGGCCGGCCTTGGCGGAGGCGTAGACGATCGGGAAGTCGATCTGCTCCTCCGTGGCGTCGAGGTCCATGAACAACTCGTAGACCTCGTCCACGACGTCCTTGATGCGGGCGTCGGGGCGGTCGACCTTGTTGATGCACAGGATGACCGGCATCTTCGCGCTCAGCGCCTTGCGCAGCACGAAGCGGGTCTGCGGCAGCGGTCCCTCGGAGGCGTCGACCAGCAGCACCACGCCGTCGACCATCGACAGGCCGCGCTCGACCTCGCCGCCGAAGTCGGCGTGGCCGGGGGTGTCGATGATGTTGATGGTCATGCCACCGTGCTTGACCGCGGTGTTCTTCGCGAGAATGGTGATGCCCTTCTCGCGCTCGAGGTCGTTGGAGTCCATGACGCGGTCGTCGACGTCCTGGTTGGCGCGGAAGGCCCCGGACTGCCAGAGCATGGCGTCGACCAACGTGGTCTTGCCATGGTCGACGTGCGCGATGATCGCGATGTTCCGCAGGTCGTCGCGGCTGTTCAAAGGCATGATGACGTCTCGCTCTGTGTCGTGGGGGCGGCCGCGCGAAGTCGCGGCCTTATAAGTCTAGTTGATCCCCTCTGATGACAAGCGCGACGTGAGCGGATCTCCGATGTCAAGGGGAGGCTCTATGTACATAGCCGGTTGCACAATTGTGCGCATGGCAAGCGGGGCCGGCGTCCCTAGATTGTCGGCATGACCTGGACAGAGCTGGTTATGGCCGCGGCGCCGACCCAGGGGGACCAACCGGCGGTCAGCGAAGTCAGGACCGGCGAGGTGCTGTCGTACGCCGCGTTCACCAGGCGGGTCACCCGCGCCGCGGCGGGTCTGCAGCGCCAGGGCCTGCGTTTCGGCGACGAGGTGATCGTCGACGTCCCGCTCGGCACGACGTTGCCCCTGGCGGTCCACTCCGTGGCCTGGGCGGGCGGGGTGGCGGTGCTCGCGGCCTCGGGCACGGCGCGGTTCATGATCACCCAGCGCCGCTACGACCCCGCCGCGGTGAAGGTCGACCGGGTCTTCTCCTTCCAGTCCGTGCCGGGCGCGAAGCCGTTCACCGCGCTGATCGGCGACCGCGCCCTCGAGTACGGCCCGCTGGCCGGGCCCGCGCTCACCGTCGAGGGCGGGCGGGTGTTCGATCACCACACGCTGGCGGCCGACCTGCGCAGGCTCGCCGGTCGGCTGGTGATCGGCAAGGAGGACGTGGTGATCAGCGCGGTGAGCGAGCCGTTCCGGGGTCTGCGGGTGATCGACCTGGCGATGACGGTGGGCGCGCACGTCGTCATCGCCCACGAGCCGAGCCTGGTGGGCTGCCGCGTGCTGGCCCAGGAGCGCCGGGCCACCATGGTCGTCGCCCCATATGACCTGGCCAGACGGCTGCTCGGCGACCCCGTCCTGCGTGTCGTCGACGAAAGGGCGATCGTGAGCTCGCTTGGGCTGTGAAAAGTGCGACACTGTGGGAGAGTGTGATCCTTCAGCGACGCAGGGTGACCACATGCCAGAGCCCCCCAGGCACAATCTTCCGGCGGAGCCCAACCGGTTCGTTGGTCGCGAGCGCGATCTCGACGAGCTGCGCGGGCTGTTCCGCGAGACGCGCGTGGTCACGTTGTGCGGCGTGGGCGGCATCGGCAAGACCCGGCTGGCCCTGCGGGTCGCGGCCGGGCTGGTCTCCGCGTACCCCGACGGCGTCTGGCTGGTCGAGCTGGCCAGGCTGCGCCACCCCGAGCTGGTCGACCAGGAGATCGGCCGGGTGCTCGGCGTGCGGGAGGAGGCGGGCCGCCCGGTGTTCGGCACCGTCCTCGACCGGCTGCGTGACCTGCACTGCCTGCTGCTGCTCGACAACTGCGAGCATCTCATCGACAGGTGCGCCGAGGTCGCCGCGGCGCTGATCGCGGCCTGCCCGCGCCTGAGCGTCCTGGCCACCAGCAGGGAGCCGCTGCGCATCGCCGGCGAGCTGATCTGGCGGGTCCCACCGCTCGACCTCCCCGACGAGGGCAACCCCGGCGAGGCCGGTCCCATGAGGGGCGGCCCCGAGACAGAGCCCGCCCGGGGCGCCCCCGAGGAAGAGTCCGCACAGAGGCGTCCCGAGGCCGAGTCCGTGCAGCTCTTCCTGGACCGGGCGACGGCCACCGGCACCAGGCTGGGTCCCGGCAGCCTGCCCGACGTGGTGCGGCTGTGCCGGGCGCTCGACGGGCTGCCGCTGGCGCTGGAGCTGGCGGCGGCCCGTACGAGCCTGCTCAGCCCCGGGCAGATCGCCGACCGCATCGACGACCGGTTCTCGCTGCTCACCACCGGCGGCCGCACCGCCCCCGCCAGGCAGCGCACGCTGCTCGCGGCCGTCGAGTGGAGCTACGACCTGCTGTCGGCGAAGGAGCAGGTGCTGCTGCGCAGGCTGTCGGTGTTCGCCGGGGACTTCGACCTCGACCTGGCCGAGCAGGTCTGCGCCGAGCGGCCCATCTCGGAGGCGGAGATCGTAGATCTGCTCGGCGGGCTGGTCGACAAGTCCCTCGTGCTGTGTGACGAGAGCCGCAGGCGCTACTGGCTGCTGGAGACCATCAAGCGCTACGCGGTGGACTGCCTTCAGAAGGCCGGCGAGCGCGAGGTCCTGCGCGAGCGCCACCTGCACGTGGTCTGCGAGCTGCAGGAGCGCCACTTCGCCACCGAGATGGTCGAGCCGGGCGTGCCGTGGGCGCGCCGCCTCGAAGCGCTGACCATGAGCAAGAGCCTCGTCGACGACCAGCGGATGGCGCTCGACTGGTCCGTGGAGTCCGGCAACGTGCCGCTGGGCCTGCGCCTCTGCGCCGCCAGCAGCGGGCTGCTGCCGCTCTGCGGAAACCTGACGGAGATCGTCACCTGGATCGAGCGGCTGCTGTCGCTCGACCTGACCCAGGTGCCCGGCGAGCAGATCGCGCAGGCCAGGGGCTACCTCGCCTACGGCCTGGAGGCCAGGGACGAGCTGAGCCGCTCCCTGGCGCTGGCCGAGGAGAGCCTGGCCGGGGTCACCGAGGACAACACGTTCGCGCGCTGCGTCATCCACAGCCTCATCGTCGTCGTGCTGCTGCGCATGGGCAGGCCCGAGGACGCGGTGCACCACGCGGAGGAGGGCCTGGCCCTGGCACTGCGGTCGGGCGACGCATGGAACCAGGCGGCGGGGCTGGCCGGACTGTCGGCCGTGGCACTGACGCGGGGGCGGCTGCGCGAGGCGCAGCGGCACGGCGAGGAGGCGCTCGCCCGGGCCCGCGAGCACGGCCACCGGTGGATCATGGCCAGGACCGCCACCCAGCTCGGCGCGGTGGCCGAGTTCCGCGGCGACCTGGTGACCGCCAAGGCCCACTACGAGATGGTCGTCCCGTGGCTGCGCGAGCTGGGCAGCGACCTCGACCTGTCGCGCGCCCTGGCCAGGGTCGGCAGGGTGACGGCGATGCTGCACGAGTTCGCCGCCGCGCGGGATTGGCTGACCGCCAGCCTCGCCCTGGGCCGGGAGACCGGGCAACGCCACGGCGTGGCCCTGTGCCTGGTCGGGCTGTCGGTGCTGGCGGAGCGCGAGGGCGACCTGGAGGGCGCCGTGCTGGCGGCGGGCGCGGCGGCCAGGCTGCGCGAGTCGATCGGGCAGCAGTCACCCACGATCAGGATCGAGGAACTGCTCGGCCGGGCCCGCACCAAGCTGGGCGACGGCCGCACCACCTCCCTATGGTCGCGGGGCCGGGCCATGAGCCCCGACGACGCCGCCCGCCACGTGCTGGAGGGCGAGCGCATCGCGCAGAAGGCGCCGGTGGTGACCGAGCCGGTCAGGCACTCGCTGCTGACGGCCCGCGAGCAGGAGGTCGCCGGCCTGCTCACCCGGGGGCTGTCCAACCGCGCCATCGCGACGGAGCTGGTGATCAGCCCTGCCACGGTCGCCCGCCACATCGCCAACATCATGGAGAAGCTGGGCTACACGTCGCGGGCCCAGATCGCGGTCTGGGCAGCCGAGCACCCGACCGTCGCAAGGTGACCGCGGTTCTGCATAGGGATCTGCATATTCCGCCCCATGTATGCATGAGGGGCCCTCCCTACCGTGGGCCACATGGATGAGCGCATCGTCATGGTGGACTCGGGCACCGGCCTGAGGCTCACCGAGGAGCAGCTGGACGAGAGGTCTGCAGTCGCGGCCGTCCAGCTGCGGCGCCGAGGTGTGCGCGCGGGTGACGCCGTGCTCATCTGCCTGCCCGTGGGTGCCGACCTGCTGGTGGCGGCCGACGCGGTGATCGCCGCGGGCGGCGTCGCCTGGCCGCTGCCGTGCGATCTCGACACGGGCGCCTTCAGGGACCAGATCCACGCGAGCGGCGCCCGCGTGATGATCTCCGACGTGCCGGGGGCGCTCGACGCGGCGGACGAATCACGCGTACGGATCGTGCTGAGCGTCGCCGACCTCGGCGCCCTACATTCATATCCAACCAGTCGCGAACTCTGCACGGAAAGTGATCCCATCAGCCCCTGAAGCAGGGGAGACTTGGCATCGGATGTGATCCCCCCGCGACCACCTGGGCCCCACATGATCGCGCAAGTCCCGCATAATCTCCCCGCCGAGCCCAACCGCTTCGTCGGGCGCGTCCGCGACGTGGCCGAGCTGGCGGTGCTCGTCCACGAAGAACGCGTGGTCACGCTCAGCGGCGTGGGCGGCATCGGCAAGACGCGGCTCGGCCTGCGCGTGGCGGCGCAGGAGCTGAGCCGCTTCCCCGACGGCGTGTGGCTGGTCGAGCTGGCCCGCATCGGCAACCCCGAGCTGATCGTCAACGAGATGGCCGAGGTGCTCGGCGTACGCGACGAGGTGCCCGGGCGGCTGCTGGACGGCCTGCGCACGCGCCTGCGCACGGCCAGGGCGCTGATCGTGCTGGACAACTGCGAGCACCTGGTCGAGCGCTGCGCCGAGCTGGTGTCCGGTCTGACCGCCGAGTGCCCCGAGCTGCGGTTCCTGCTCACCAGCCGCGAGCCGCTGCGCATCCCGGGCGAGCTGGTCTGGCGGGTGCCGCCGCTGGAGCTGCCCGACGAGCGGCATCCCGAGGCCGAGTCCGTGCTGCTGTTCGTCGAGCGGGCGCTCGCGGCGGGCGCGAGCGGGGTGGCGGCCGTCATGGACGACGTCGTACGCCTGTGCCACGCGCTCGACGGCCTGCCGCTCGCGCTGGAGCTGGCGGCGGCCCGTACGAGCCGGCTGAGCCCCGGGCACATCGCCGACCGCCTGGCCGGTCGCGACGGCGGGCGCTTCGGCCTGCCCGCCACCGGCGAGCGCACGGCACCCGCCAGGCAGCGCACGCTCCTGGCCACCGTCGAGTGGAGCCACGAGCTCCTCCCGCCCAAGGAGCGGGTGCTGCTGCGCCGGCTCTCGGTGTTCGCCGGGCCGTTCGACGTCGAGCTGGCCGAACGGGTCTGCGCCGACGGCGGCATCCTGCGCAAGGCCGAGCTGCCCGGCCTGCTCGCCGGCCTGGCCGGGAAATCGCTGGTGCGCCACCACATCCCCGGCCGCTACCGCCTGCTGGAGACCATCAAGCAGTACGCCGCCGAGCGCCTGGACGAGGCCGGCGAGGCCGCGCGCCTGCGCGACAGGCACCTGAAGGCGGTCTGCGAGGAGATGGAGCACTGCCACGAGTCGGGTTCGCTCGATCGCAGGACGCCGTGGGAGGAGCGCTTCGCCCATTTCACCAGGGGCAGAGCCCTCCTCGACGACTCCAGGAACGCGGTCGACTGGGCGGTGGAGTCGCGCGACCCCGTGCTCGGGCTGCGCCTGGCCCGCGCCGCCATGGCCGTCATGGCCGTCCGCGGCGACCTGGGCGAGAGCGTCGGCTGGCACGAGCGGCTGCTCGCGCTTGACCTGTCCGGCGTGCCCGCCGACCTGGTCGCGGTGGCCAGGAGCGGGCTGGCGTACGGGCTGGAGCTCGCCGACGAGCTGGGCCGGGCCGAAGAGCTGGTCGTGCGGGGTCTCGAGGAGCAGAAGCGGCACCCGTACACCCACTGGCTGGGCATCACGTACGGCGTGGCGCTGACCGTGCTCTTCCGCACCGGGCAGAGCGAGCGGGCGCGGTGTTACGCCGCGGAGCTGGAGGCGGCGGCCGGCGCCCACGACGACCTGTTCAACCTGGTCACGGCCAGGATCGCCCAGCTCAACCTGGCGCTCTTCCACGGCCGGCCGGACGAGGCCCGGCGCTACGGCGAGGAGGCGCTCGCGCTGGCGAGGGAGGCAGGGCATCACTGGTCGCTGGCCAGGGCGCTGACCCACCTGGGCGCGGTGGCGGAGGCCGCGGGCGACCTGGAGACCGCCAGGTCGCACCATGCCGCCGCGCTGCCGCTGCTGGAGGACCTGGACAACCGGATCGAGCTGGCCCGCTGCCAGGCCCAGATCGGCCGGGTGGCGGCCGGGCTGCACGACCACGCCGCGGCCAGGGGGCACATAGCCGACAGTCTGGCGCTGAGCAGGCAGACGGGCCAGCGCAGGGGGATCGTCCGCGCGCTCATGGCCGTCTCCGCCCTGGCGCAGGCGCGGGAAGACCTGGAGGGCGCGGTGCTCGCGGCCTCGGCCGCCACCGCGCTGCGCGAGTCCATCGGGCAGGTCGGCGCGTCCGGCCGGATCGAGGAACTGCTGGCGCTCGCCCGCGCGCGGCTCGGGGCGGACCGGGTGGACCTGCTCTGGGCCAGGGGGACGGGGATGCCGCCGGAGGAGGTGGCCGGGCTGGTGCTCGACGGCGATCCCGGGTCGGCCGCGCCGCCGCCGCGCGTGCCCGTCCAGGACGGGCTGACCGCGCGGGAGCGGGAGATCGCCGCGATGCTGGCCCGCGGCCTGAGCAACCGCGGCGTCGCCGAGGCACTGGTGATCAGCCCGGCCACCGTGGCCAGGCACGTCGCCATCATCATGGAGAAGCTGGGCTTCGACTCGCGGGCGCGGATCGCGGTCTGGGCGGCCGAACACGAGGTCGACGCGGAGCGAACATAAGCTCAGCTCCATGCCGTACGCGCCCCATTTCCCCGTCATGCTCAGGACCGACGACGGGGTACGCCTCAACGCCGCCCACACCCCCTCGACACGGCGACGGCTCCCCAGCGACCGAGCCCGCCTCCACGGAGTGGAGGCCATGAACACAGGGATTGTCATGGCGCACGGGTTCACGGGTTCGTGGCGGGATCGCACCGCGCGGCGCATCGTGCACGTGCTGAGCGGGTACGGCGGCGTGGTCGCCTTCGACTTCCGCGGCCACGGGCGCTCCGGCGGTGAGACCACGGTGGGCGACCTGGAGATCCTCGACCTGGACGCCGCCGTCCGGCACGCCCGCGTGGCCGGCTACTCCAAGATCGCGGTCGTGGGCTTCTCCATGGGGGCGGCGGTGGCCGTACGGCACGCGGGCCTGCGCGGCGGCGTGGACGCCGTGGTGGCGGTGAGCGGCCCGGCCCGCTGGTACTACCGCGGCACCAAGCCGATGCGGCAGGTCCACTGGGCCATCGAGCGGCCGTTCGGGCGCCTGGCGGCGAGGGTGGTCAAGCGGACGAGGATCGCCCGCGGCGAGTGGGACCCGATCCCGGTGCCGCCGCACGAGGCCGCCGCGCTCATCTCGCCGACCCCGCTGCTGATCGTGCACGGCGACCAGGACGCGTTCTTCCCGCTCGACCACGCGCACCAGCTCTACGCCGGCGCACGCGAGCCCAAGGAGCTCTGGATCGAGCCCGGGTACGGCCACGCGGAGACCGCCGCGCCCCCCGAACTCATCCGCAGAATCGGCAAGTGGATCTCCTCGAACCTTTTGTGAGTTAAACGCGTCTATCTAGGACGGAAAGAAAGAAACCACCGGGAGAAAGTCTCTGGGGAAGGAAACCGTCGCCGCGGTGGACGTGGGACATACTTCCGGTAGCGGGATCTGTACCTAGCGTTGCGGGGGCGCGCTGGGTGCACGTCCCGTGGCACGACGAAGGGCCTCGCGGCATGCCGCGAGGCCCTTCTCGACGGGGCTAGCCGAGCCGCGCGATCGTCTTGTACTCCAGGTAGCCGTTCAGGCCCTCGGGGCCCAGCTCGCGGCCGATGCCGCTGGCCTTGTAGCCGCCGAAGGGCGCGTTGGTCTCCAGCATGAAGCAGTTGACGCCGTACGTGCCCGTGCGGACCTGGCGGGCCACGTCCATGCCGTGCTCGGCGTCGGCCGTCCACACCGAGCCGGCCAGGCCGTAGTCGCTGTCGTTGGCGATGCGTACGGCGTCCGCCTCGTCCTCGTACGGGATCACGGCCAGGACCGGGCCGAAGATCTCCTCGCGGGCGATGCGCATCTCGTTGGTGACGCCGGCGAAGACGGTGGGGGAGACGTACCAGCCGCGGTCATAGGGCCGGTCGAGGCCGCCGACGACGACCTTGGCGCCCTCGTCCATGCCGATCCTGATGTAGCCCTCCACCCGGTCCTGCTGCCGCTTGGCCACCAGCGGGCCGATGCCGGTCGCCGGGTCGGCGGGGTCGCCGACGGGCTGGGAGTTGACCATGTTCGCGACGGCCTCGACGACCTCGTCGTAGCGGTTGCGCGAGGCCAGGATGCGGGTCTGCGCCACGCAGGCCTGGCCGTTGTTCATGAGCGAGGCGATGGACAGGAAGCCCATGCTGGCGGCCAGGTCGGCGTCGTCCAGGACGATCGCGGCGGACTTGCCGCCCAGCTCCAGGCTGACCCGCTTGAGCTGCTCGCCGCAGATGGCGGCGATGCGCCGGCCGGCCGCCGTCGAGCCGGTGAAGGCCACCTTGTCCACGCCGGGGTGGGAGATCAGGTGCTCGCCGACCTCGCGGCCGGCGGCCACGATGTTGAGCACGCCCGCCGGGATGCCCGCCTCGATCGCCCACTCGGCCAGCAGGTACGCGTCCAGCGGCGTCTCGGGGGCCGGCTTGAGCACGATGGTGCAGCCGGCCAGCAGCGCGGGCGCGACCTTGGTCATCGTGACGAACTGGGGCACGTTCCACGGCACCACGGCCGCCACCACGCCCACCGGCTCCCTGCGCACGGTGATCGGGCCGAACAGGCCCGGCCGCTGCTCCTCCTGCTCGAACGTCTTGCCGAGCTCTGCGTAGTACTGCAGCATGCCCAGCGGCTGGGGCGCCTGGGCGAGGTTCGAGAACGTGATCGGCGAGCCCATCTCCTCCGTGATGAGCTGGGCCATCTCGCCCTGCCGCTCGTTGTAGATCGCGGCCAGCCTGCCGATGGCCTCGGCCCGCTCGGCGAACGTCATCCGCGGCCACGGCCCGTGGTCGAACGCCTCCCTGGCGGCCGCGACCGCCCGGTCCATGTCCGCGGCCGTGCCGTCGGGCACCTGGCCGACGACCTCCTCGGTGTGCGGGGAGACGACGTCTATCGTTCCGGTGCCCGCGGGGGCCACCCATTCGCCCCCGATGAACAGCGTGTCGTGCCGGCGCATGTCGTGACCCTCCTGTTTGACCGAATGCTTGCTTGTTTTCGGACTTCCTCAAGGTGACCGAACCATGTTCTGTCCGGACACGCAAGAGGGGTGCGGCACGCTCTGCCGCACCCCTCTCCGGCTCTAACCGAGCAGGTGCTCCATGGACCTCTTGACGAGATCGGCGCGCGTGGCCGGGTCGGTCACGCTCTCAGCGCCGAAGCCCAGGTAGACGGTGTCCTTGGTGACGATGCCGGCACCCTCCTCGAACACCTGGTCCGTCCTGAACCAGTTGTTGATCGACGGCGAGGTGCCCTCGGGAGGCGCCCCGACGGCCCAGCCGCCCAGGTCCGACTCGAACGAGGTCTGCTCGGTCGTCACGCCGTCCAGGGCGACCGCGAAGTCGTCCAGGAAGACGCCCGCGCCCTGGGTGCCCCAGTCGCTGATGTAGGAGATCGACAGCTCGACCTGCTTGCCCGCGTACGGGGTCAGGTCGATCTTCCACTGCTGCCAGCCGGCCGAGTTGCCGGTGGCCGCGTTCCAGGCGCCGGAGGTGCCCGTGGACTCGCAGTTGGGGCCCTGGTAGCGCCGGGTGAACGGGTGGATCGTCCACCAGCCCTCGCCGCCGCTGGGCGGGTCGCAGCTGCTGCCGGTCACTTGGGTGGTGTGCCCGTTGGCGTCCGGAAGCGTGGTCCAGTCGTCGCCGCCGGCCGTGTGCGCCTCGACCGCGAGGTAGTCCCAGGTGTTCTCGGTGTCGTACGAGGTCCAGAACGTCAGCTCGCCGCTGCTCTTGCCGGTCAGGTCGATCGTCTTGGTCAGCCGCTTCCACGAGACGTCGGCGATGCCGCTGTAGACGTCCCATGCCCCGGAGTGCGGGTCGAACGGGCCGCCCGGGCGTACCCACTTGACCTGCGCCGAGCTCGCGAACAGCGGGAACTGCTGCGCGGGCAGGATGGCCGAGGTGGCCACGAACGAGTTGGTGTGGCCAGGCTCGATCGTCGCGCCGAAGCCGTCGAACGTGCCGCCGTTGCCCGCCAGCCCGAACGGCTGGCCCGTGTTGTGGTCGGTGCCGGCGTCGTCGAAGAAGACGTACGCGCCCAGCCAGTACTGCTGGAAGTCGTTGAACACCGGGATGCACGGCGGGTCGTCCGGGACCGTGCACTCCGCCTGCGCCGGCTGGTCGGGCTGGTAGTAGTAGGCGCCGTTGTTGTTGGCCGCGAACGACGGGTACTTGCCGGCGTGCAGCAGCTTGCCGCCCTCGTTCAGGTAGTCGCGGACCGCGAGCTCGGTGTCCACGCCGCCCTTGGAGGTCGTGCCTCCCACCTGGCCGGGCGACCTCGGGATGATGTCGTCGCCGGTCTCCCACACCACGGCCTTGTAGTGGCTGAGCACGCCCAGCGGGTGCGGGGCCTTCCGGCCCGCCTTGTCCATGTCGTACACGTCCGAGGTGTAGCCGGCCGCCGTGAGCGCCGCGGTGTACTCGTCGGCGTACTTGGCCTCGGTCACGCCCTGCGCCGGGCTGAGGCCCGTGACGTCCTCCGTGGCGAGGATCAGCACCTTGCCGCCGATGTCGGTCGCCACGGTGTAGGTGAAGTCGGCGCTCTTCCTGCCGATCGAGGCGAACCAGACCTTCACCTTGTCGCCCGGCTTGGTGCCGGTGATCTTGCCGCGCAGCCGGTGGTAGTAGCGGTTGTAGCCGCTGCCGTACCGCTCGCCGCCCTTCCACTCGCCCGTCAGGACCGTCTTGGTGCGGCCGCCGTTGACCTGGTAGTTCAGGAGGACCGGGCCGAGCTTGCGCTTGGCGTTGACCTGGACGACCTGGTCCTTGCCGTAGCTGACCTCGAACGGGTCGATCTCGAAGTCCGGGGTCTTGTTGCCCAGGTGGTTCACCGGCTCGACGGGGTTGACCGCGGACCTGGCCACGTCGAGCGCGAACGGCAGGCCCTTCTCGAACTCGGCCTGCACCAGCGCCTCGTCGTCGGGGAAGACGAACCCGCAGCCGTCGCAGCCCTCGTTCAGCTCCGGCGTCCACGACAGCGTGCCGTACTGGCGGTGGGCATGGTCGTTGGTGTCGCCGTTCGTGGTGTAGAGCTCGGCCCCGAGGTCCGGGTCGAAGCCGGGGACGGCCGGGTTGGCGTCGTTGCCGGTGATGGCCTCGTAGATCGGGTTGTCGGCCGTCTCCGTGGCGATCTGGAAGCCGCTCGGGTAGAGCAGCAGCGGGCCGTAGGAGTGGTAGTTGAGCTGCATCTCGAACCCGATGCGCCTGAGCAGGCCGTCCATGGCCTTTGTCTCCGGCTCGCTGGCCGGGGCCGTGCCGCGGTAGGTGTCGCTGCTCGGGATGCTCGACGAGCCTTCCTCGTCGTAGTGGAAGTTCGTCGGGAAGTTCCGGTTCGGGTCGACGCCGTCGCCGACCGTGATCTTGCCGTCGCCGTTGATGTCGCGCAGGTTCTTGCGCCACAGGCGGTTGCCCTCGGTGAACGTGAAGTCGTACCCGTCGGGGTTGGCCACCGGCACGAACCACAGCTCGGTCTTGTTGAGCAGGTCCTTCAGCGCGGCCTTGTTCGCGGTCACGTACTTCAGCAGCCGCATGTCCACCTCAGTGGCGATCCACTCGCGGGCGTGCTGCGTGGCGGAGTAGAGCGTCGAGGGCTTGATGCCGTCGGGCAGCAGCCGGGCGCCCGTGGTGACCTTGACGGCCAGGATGTCCTGGCCCTTCAGCGTCTTGCCGATCGACTGGAGCTTGACGATGTCCTTGTTGGCGTTCGCGATGGCCTTGAGCTGGTCGGCGATGCCGCCCGCCTCGGAATAGGACTTCCACACGGTGTAGCCGGAGGCCGCCTGCGCCTTGGCGGCCTCGAGCTGGGTCTGTCCCTGGGGATTGCGTACGGGCTCGGGTTTGTGGCCGAGCTTGCGCAGCGCATCCAGGTCGGCCTGTGCGGCGGTGAGCTCGATGTGTTCCTGGTCGCCCTTGTTCTGCTGCTGGACGACGTCGAAGCCTTTTTCCCTGAGTGTCTGCGCGGTGCCCGGGGCGCTGTCGAGCTGGTAGAGCTCGATGCGGTCGCGGGGCGGTAGCGGGTCCACGGACGCCTGCGCGGTCGTGGCCACGATGGACGTGCCTAAGCCGAGGATGACGGCGGTGGCGAGGGTCAATGTTCGAGACACGATCTGCCCCTTCGCAGAGACGAGTTCGATCGCCATCTCAGACCGTTGGAGCGATCTAGACAAGGCCCAATCTTTAGGTCCGCCTTAATTCGGACAAATCACCAGAAATGTCGCCAAAGGTGCGGCAGTTCGGCCGTTCGGGTGACAGGCATCAAGATCATCTTCTATAGTTTCGGTCCGTCTATGAGGGGAGGGGGCGGGTGTGAGAACCGGGCGGATCGCCGTTCTTGTCGCCGTCCTCGCCGGGCTGCTCGGCCTCCCCGCGCCATCTCCCGCCGCGGCCGATCCCAGCCCTGCTGACCTGCGGAAACTCACCAAACAGGCCGAGCTGCTCGAAAAGCGCTACCGCGGCCAGATCCAGAGCCTGGAGGAGATCAAGCTCCAGGTGAAGCGGGCCACCACCACTTCCGGCACCCTTCAGGCCCAGCTGAAGGACGCGCAAGCGGACGTGGCGGACATCGCGCAGACCGCGTACATGGTGGGGCCCCTCGACACCTTCCGGCTCCTCACCCCCAACGCCGACCCGACCGTGATACTGGGGCAGGCGGCCAACATGAACTACATGGCCGACGAGCGCACCAGGCGCGTCCAGAGCGTCCAGAAGCTGATCGACAAGTCCAAAGAGGCGAAGATCGCCGCCAACGACAAGATCGAGAAGCTGCGCAAGGAGATCAAGAACCTCCAGAGCAAGCAGCGCGAGGTCGAGAAACTGCTCGCCAAGTACGGCTTCCAGCAGCCCGGCGGCGCCGAGGGTCTGACCCAGCGCATGATCGACGTGCGTGCCGCCATCATGCAGAACTTCCCCATGAAGTACGGCGTGGGCTGCCTGCGCCCCGGCGACCCCGGCGAGCACGGCAAGGGCCGGGCCTGCGACTTCATGATGTCCCGGGGCGGCACCATGGCCACCGGGTCCGACGAGGCCCGCGGTGACGCCCTGGCCGACTACCTGATCAAGAACGGCGCCCGGATCGGCGTCATGTACATCATCTGGAAGCAGCGCTACTACGACATCCGGTCAGGCGGCGGCTGGGACCCGATGTCGGACCGCGGCGGGGTCACGGCCAACCACTACGACCACGTTCACGTGTCGGTGTTCTGAGCCCGGATGTGCTCCCGCAGCCAGCGGTAGGAGGCCTTCGGGGTGCGGCGCCGGCTCTCGAAGTCGACGTGTACGAGGCCGAAGCGCTGGTGGTAGCCCTCGGCCCACTCGAAGTTGTCCAGCAGGGACCAGACGAAGTAGCCCCGTACGTCCACGCCCTCGGCCATGGCCCGGCGCATCGCCGCGATGTGGCCCTCCAGGAACTCGATGCGGGAGTGGTCCTCCAGCGTGTCGTCGGTCGAGCAGCCGTTCTCGGTGATGTGGACGGGCGGGAGCGCGCTGCCGTACCTGGACTTGAGGCCGGTCAGGAGCTCGCGCAGGCCGTCGGGGACGACCGGCCAGCCGAACGCGGTGGTGGGGTAGCCGGTGATGCCCGCGTCCGCGAAGGGGAGGCCCTCGTCGGTGGGTGCGGCGATGCGGGTGGGGTTGTAGTAGTTGATGCCCAGGCCGTCCAGCGGGGTGGCGATGATGTCGAGGTCGCCGTCCCGGACGAAGTCGACGTTCTGGGTGTAAGCCGACAAGTCCGGATATTTGCCGAGAAGTACGGGGTCGTTGAAGAGGCGGTTGTGGAGGATGTCGTAGGCCTCCGCCGCCTTCAGGTCGGCTTCTTCCTGGGACGCGGGCCAGACCGGGGTGCAGTTGTTGGTGATGGCGACCTGGCGGGCGCCGGCCGCCCTCAGGGCCTGCACGGCCAGGCCGTGGGCCAGGAGCTGGTGGTGGGCGGCGGGGAGCGCGTCCGTGAGGAGGGCCTGGCCGGGGGCGTGGATGCCCATGGCGTATCCGTAGGCCATGTGGACGAACGGCTCGTTCAGGGTGATCCAGAAGGGGACGCGGTCGGCCAGGCGGGCGGCGACGGTGGCGGCGTACTCGGCAAAATTTCCCGAAATATCGCGGTTAATCCACCCACCGCGATCTTGCAGCGCCTGCGGCAGGTCCCAGTGGAACAGCGTCGGCACCGGCTGGATGCCCTTCTCCAGCAGCGCGTCCACCAGCCGCTCGTAGAAGTCGAGCCCCGCCGCGTTGACCTCGCCGTCCCCCTGCGGCTGGACGCGCGGCCAGGCGATGGAGAAGCGGTAGGCGTTCACCCCGAGGCCGGACATGAGCTCGACATCCTCACGCCACCGGTGATAGTGGTCGCACGCGACGTCCCCCGTATGCCCGTCCCTGGTGCGGCCCGGCTCGTGGGCGAAGGTGTCCCAGATGGAGACGCCCCTCCCGTCCTCCTTGACCGCGCCCTCGATCTGGTACGCCGCCGTGGCCGTCCCCCACAGGAACATCCCGGGCTCCTTTCGTCTATGGGAACTTTAATGTCAGTAATAGGTCAGGATGGGGTCATGACGAGTACTTTGCGCCGCCGTCCCGCCCAGCGCCGGAGCGTGGAGCGGGTGGAGCGGATGCTCGACGAATGCGCGATCCTGCTTGACGAGGTCGGCTACGAGGCGATGACCACCAAAGAGGTCGCACGCCGCGCCGAAGTCCCGATCGGCACCTTTTACCAGTTCTTCCACGACAAGCAGGGGTTGGTGCGGGCTCTGGCGCGGCGCAACCTCGAAGCGTTCCTCTCCCGCGTCATCGACCGCATCCCCAAGGCCGACCTCGGACACTGGACGGACCTGGTGGACCTGGCCATCGACGAGTTCGTCGCCATGAAGCGCACCACGCCGGGATTCGCGGTGCTGGACTTCGGCGAGGTCCTCCTCGCCCCCGGCGGCCCGGCGGTCGGCGGGAGCAAGAAGGCGCTGGACGGGACGCAGGAGAACAACATGGTGGTGGCCGAGCGGCTGCGCACCCTCACCCTCGAACTCCTGGACGCGCCCGTGGGGCCGGGTCTGGATCGCGCGCTGCTGGTGGCGGTGGAGGCGACGGACGCGGTGCTCAAGCTGGCGTTCCGCGTGGATCCGTGCGGCGATGCGCTGCTGATCGCCGAATGCAAACACCTCGTCCGCCGCTACCTCGCCGACCACCTCGCCTGACCACCCCTCTCACCCCCCTGCCTCGCTGCTGCGCTTGCGCGCCGTGGGCCTCGCCCTTCCGGCGCCGGGTCGGCGGGGTGTGGTCCGGTGGGCGTCGGGCCCCGGGCCGGGTTGGGTGGGTCGGAGGTCAGCTGGTGGTGTCGAGGCGGGTGCGGAGGTCGGGGTCGAGTTTGAGGTCGGTGGCGGCGACGGCCTCCTCCAGCTGGGCCATCGTCGAGACGCCCACGATCGGGACCACGCCGTCGGCCAGCAGCCATGCCAGCACCACCTGGTTGGTCGTGGCGCCCAGCTCGTCCGCGACCTCCCGCAGCACCGCGAGCCGCCGCGCGGTCCCCGGGTGGTCGTAGATCTCCGGGATGGGCCGGTCGGCGCGCGTGTAGCTGCCGAACATCAGCGTGTTGTACGCCCACAACGTCAGGTCAGGCTCGGCGGCCAGGTAGTCGAAGGTTTCATCCGTGGCGAGCCTGTGCCCCGACTCCGCGAGCTTGGTGAGCGGGCGGGGTCGCAGGTAGGTGTGGCGGAGCTGGAGGTAGGTGTAGGGGATCCAGCCGTGGGCGGCCGAGACGTTCCTGGCCCGTTCGAGGCGCCAGGTCGCCATGTTGCTCGCCCCCGCGCTGCGGATCTTGCCTGCCTGGGCGAGCTCGTTCAGCGCCCCCAGGGTCTCCTCCAGCGGGACGGAGCGGTCTTCGACGTGCGACCAGTACAGGTCGATGTGGTCCGTGCCCAGTCGCCGCAGGCTGCCCTCGGCGGCCTTGGCGATCGCGGGGGCGGACAGGCCCTCGGCGGAGGTCAGGGTGGTGTCGCCGGGGACCGTGGGGCGGGCGCCGCCCTTCGTGCTGATGAAGATCTCGTCGCGGTTGCCGCGGGCGGCCAGCCACGCGCCGATGGCCAGCTCGCTCTCGTCACCCGACCGGCCCTCCACCCAGAACGGGTAGTTGTTGGCCGTGTCGAGCATCGTGCCGCCGGCCTCGTGGAACCGGTCCAGGATGGCGAACGTGTCCCGCAGGTCGACGGTCGTGCCGAACGGAATCGTGCCGAGTGCGATGTTCATGGGCCCGACTTTGGGAGCTGGAGCGCACTCCATGTCAAGCCCGTTGACCTGGAGTGCGCTCCAGGTGGGATCCTGGTAAACGTGAGTGTCTACACGCCGGCGGAAGTTGTCGAGGAGACCGGCTTCAGCATCGACACCCTGCGTTATTACGAGAAGATCGGCCTGCTGGAGCGCGTCGGGCGCAACGCGGCCGGCCAGCGCAGGTTCAGTCAGGAGGACGTCGGTTGGCTCGGCACGCTGCGCTGCCTGCGTGACACGGGCATGCCCATCGCCAAGATGCTCCGCTTCGCCGAGCTCGTACGCGCCGGAGACCACACGATCCCCGACCGGATCAAGCTGCTGGAGGAGCACGACAGGCAGGTCAGGGAGCAGATCGACAAGCTGGCCGAGCGGCAGAAGTACATCCACAACAAGATTGGCTACTACCGCAGCCAGCTCTAGCCCTGTCTTTGCGGTCCGGCTGTTAAACCAAGATCCATGGCCGGATCGAGGGCGGAGCGGATCGACGAGCCGCTGCGCCGTGTCGCCAGGTTGTGCGCGGCGATGTTGTTCCTGTTGCTGGCGCATGTGACGGTCGTCCAGGCGTTCGGCTCGCGGCAGCTCAACGCCGACCACCGGAACGTGCGGCCGCTGATCGCCAGGTTCGACCATCCGCGCGGCGACATCCTCACCTACGAGGGCACCCCGATCGCCGTGAGCCGCCCGACCGGCGGCGGCCCGTACCTCTACCGGCGGGTCTACCGGGACGGGGAGCTGTACGCGGCCGTCACCGGCCACATGTCGCTCTACCGCTCCACCGGGATCGAGCAGGCGCGGGACGAGGTGCTGTCCGGGGAGGACCCGAAGGTCAAGGTGCGGTCGCTGGTCAGGGGTGGCGTCGTGGAGGGGGCCGACGTCCGGCTGACGATCAGCGAACGGGTGCAGCGGGCCGCGTACCAGGAGCTCAGGAGGATGGGGCTCCCGGGAGCGGTGGTGGCCGTCAACCCGGCGACGGGGGCGATCCTGGCGCTCGCCACCTATCCGACCTACGACCCGAACACCCTCACCACCTTCGACGCCGGGCGGCTCCACGAGACCTCGCGCCTGCTCCGGCAGGATCCGTCGCGACCCCTGCTCAACCGGGCGCTGAACCGGCTCTATCCGCCAGGGTCCACGTTCAAGCTGGTGACGGCGGCCGCGGCGCTGGCCTCCGGGGAGTACACCCCGACCGCGCTGGTGGACGCGCCCGTCCGGCTGCGGCTGCCCGGGACGCCGACGGTCCTGCAGAACGCGGGCGGCGGCGGGTGCGGGAAGCAGAAGCCGACGCTCACGGACGCGTTCCACGTGTCCTGCAACACCGCGTTCGCCAACATCGGGCTGCAGCTGGGGCAGGACCTGCTCAGGGACCAGGCGGAGGCGTTCGGGTTCAACGCGCCGAACCTGACGATCCCGCTCGTCGCCACGGCCAGCCGGTATCCGCTGGCCATGGATCGGGCGCAGACCGCCCTGTCGGCCATCGGGCACCATGACAGCCGGGTGACGCCGCTGATGGTCGCCATGCTGTCGGCCGCCGTGGCCAACAACGGGACCTTGATGCGGCCGTACCTGGTGGAGGAGGTACGGCTGGCCGACGGCTCGGTCATCGACCGCGCAGGCCCCTCCGTCTACCGCAAGGCCGTGTCACCGGCGCTGGCCAAGAGCCTGGCCGCGATGATGACGATGGCGCCGCGCACCGGGAAGTCGGCGGCCGCCCCCAAGAAGACGGCCGCCGCGGCTGTCATATCGGAGGTCATCCCGGGGACCGACGACCACGCGCTCGTCACCGCCTTCGCGCCCGCGGACGCGCCCGAGGTGGCGGTGGGGGTCGTGCTGGAGCGCCCCGGGGCGCGGGCCGACGCGGTGACCTCGATCGCCCGCGCGGTCATCGAGGCAGCCTTGCAGTGAGGGTCAGCGGTAGGCGGCGGCCTGGAGGGTGTAGAGGTCGGCGTAGAGGCCGTTGAGGGACATCAGGGTGTGGTGGTCGCCCTGTTCGGTGAT
>NZ_JBITHZ010000020.1:0-204737 GCF_044458585.1 Nonomuraea sp. NPDC050451 | reverse complement strand
GTCGGTGAGGTCTCCACGTGCCATGCCGTTGGCCTACCAGGATCCAGGCCAAGGCGCAGGCGAATCCCCCTGATCTCAACTCCGTACAGGCCCTAACAGTCGGGGCACAGCAACGTCGCGACCGACAACGTGTTCAAGGACGTGACGTATGTGGGGCACGACAAGCTCTACCACGAGAGCGGCGGGCGGCTGCCGGTGCCCAACTCCAAGGTCGTGGTCGAGCGCTTCAACGACATGCTGAAGGTCGGCGACGGCACCGGCTTCACCAACACGCGCGAGAACGTCGAGAAGTGGTACCGGCACTACGGCCGCCAGTACCCGAACCTCCGGTCCTGGTACGTCCCGGCGGACTCCAGCGGCCGGATCTGCACCGCCATCGGCACCACGGAGTGCACGGAGGCGTACGTCTGGCGCGACCCCGACTCCGTGTACGTGCCCTCCCACAACGTGCTGACCCGGTCGGTGAGCATCGCGTCGGGCGGCTTCGCCTACACCGACGACGCCGGCGGCCTGAGCAACAAGACGTTCAACCCGGACTTCGACTCCTACAACGTCAGGAAGGACACCGCCGCGGACTTCGCCTTCGACCCGGTGACGGGGAAGTTCGACGCGGCCGCCACGCCGCTGAACTCGGCCGAGGGCTTCGGCCGCAGGTGGGTGCGGGAGTGGAACGCGCGCTTCACCCTGGAGAGCATCGGACCTCACTGACTCCACGACTGACAGAAAAGCGGCGCCATGTAAAGATCGAGACTCGGCGAACCCTTCTTTCGGAATTGAGCAAGATCTGCTTCTGCCCTTCGGAGTGGTTTCGGGTCATCGTGAGGACGTGCATCCGACCCCCCGGCAACAGGAGCAGGTCCTCATGGTCAGACGATCCCGCGCGCTACTCGCCGCTTTCGCCCTCTCTGTGATCACCGTACTCGGGTTCGCGTTGCCGGCCCACGCGGTGACCTTGGAGCAGAAACTCGCCGCCCTTTCCGGTTTCTCCCAGCCCACGGCCGCCAGCGCCTCGTCCTGGCGGGCCGCCTGGGAGAACCAGGCCGCCTGGGCCGACTACGCCTTCGACTGGTCGACCGACCTGTGCTCGAGCAGCCCGGACCAGCCGCTCGGCTTCGATTTCCGGATGCCGTGCAGAAGGCACGATTTCGGCTACCGCAACTACAAGGACGTGAGCCAGTTCCCGGCGAACAAGTCACGCATCGATGACTCGTTCTACTACGACATGAAGCAGGTGTGCGCCAAGTACTCGGGCGTCTCCAAGTCCACCTGCAACGGCCTGGCCTGGACGTACTACCAGGCGGTCAAGGAGTTCGGGAACCTCAACGTCACCCAGGAGCAGATCCAGGAGGTACAGCAGGAGGCGCAGCTGAGCGCCCAGAACGCGGAGAACGCGGAGTACACCGAAAGCGTCGGGTCCTGACAGCGAAAAGGGCGGGGATGCCTTGGCATCCCCGCCCTTTTCGTGTGGTGCGCCGCCAGGGACTCGAACCCCGGACCCGCTGATTAAGAGTCAGCTGCTCTGACCAACTGAGCTAGCGGCGCTTGCAGAGAGGAATATACCGGTGATCCGCATCCTGGTCGAATCGGTAGCAGGCGGGCCTGTCGGACGGTCGGGGCTAGAATAAAGTTCGGCCCCCGGCTCCGGCAGACAGGATCATCGATGTTCGACTCTCCCGCCGAGGTGGCGGAGCGGCTCGCCGCCGTGGACTACCTCTCCGACGACGCCATCTCCACCTCGGTGTTCCTGGCCGCGGCGCTGGGCAAGCCGCTGCTGGTCGAAGGCCCCGCGGGCGTGGGGAAGACGCAGCTGGCCAAGGCCGTGGCCATGGCGACCGGGGCCGAGCTGATCAGGCTGCAGTGTTACGAGGGGCTCGACGAGGCCAGGGCGCTGTACGAGTGGAACTACAAGAAGCAGCTGCTCAGGATCCAGGCCACCAGCGCGGACGACGACATCTTCTCCGAGGAGTTCCTGCTGGAGCGGCCGCTGCTGAAGGCGATCAGGACCGCCGGCCCCGCCGTGCTGCTCATCGACGAGACCGACAAGGCCGACGTCGAGGTCGAAGGGCTGCTGCTGGAGCTGCTGTCGGACTTCCAGATCACGATCCCGGAGCTGGGCACGATCGCCGCCACGCGCCGGCCGTACGTGGTGCTGACCTCCAACGCCACCCGCGAGCTGTCGGAGGCACTCAAGCGGCGCTGCCTCTACCTGCACCTCGAATACCCCACACCCGAACGGGAGCGCGACATCGTGCTCAGCCAGGTGCCGGGCATCCGGGCCGACCTGGCCGAGCGGCTGGCCAGGACGGTGGCCACGCTGCGAGCGCTGGAGCTGAAGAAGGCGCCGTCGGTGGCCGAGACCGTCGACTGGGCCAACACGCTGCTGGCGCTCGGGCGCGACAACCTGGACGAGGCCACGGTGGCCGGGACGCTGGGCGTGGTGCTCAAGCACGCCTCCGACCAGGCTCGGGCGGTCAAGGAGCTGGGGCTGCCCGATGTCGCTGATCGATAGGCATGTCGGGTTCGTGCGGGCGCTGCGCGAGGCCGGGATCCCGGTGTCGGTGGCCGAGGGGCTGGACGCCGCGCACGCGCTGCGGGTGATCGAGCTGAGCGAGCGGGAGTCGCTGCGGGCCGCCTACGCGGCCACGCTGGTCAAGAAGCCCGCGTACCGGCCGGGGTTCGACGTGCTGTTCGACCTGTGGTTCCCGGCCTCGACGTCCGGCATGCACGCCGAGCGCGCCGAGCGGCCGATCGACCTGGAGACGGCCCCCGTCGACGAGCTCCGCGACCACCTCGCCCGGCTGCTGACCGGCGGCACCGACCAGGAGCTGCGCGAGTTCGCCCAGGCGATGGTGGGGCGCTTCGGCCACCAGCCGTCCGCGACCCCCGGGCGGCAGAACTGGTTCTCCTACAGCGTCATGCGCGCCCTCTCCCCCGAGACGCTGATGGCCCGCATCCTCCAGAACGTCCTGCAGGGCCAGGAGCGCGGCGGCCTGGCCGAGAAGAACGTCCGCAGGACGGTCTACGACAACACCCGGCGCTTCGAGGAGGCCGTGGCCACCGACGTGCGCCGCCGCATCGCCGAGGACTCGGGGATCGAGCGCATCGCCCGCTCCGCCGTCCGCCCCCCGCTCGACCAGATCGACTTCCTCCGCGTCACCAAGGCCGACCTGGCCAGGCTGCGCCGCGAGGTCCACCCGCTGGCCAGACGCCTGGCCACGCGCCTGACGATCAAGCAGCGCAAGGGCAGGCGCGGCCGCCTCGACTTCCGCAGGACCGTGCGGGCCTCGCTGCAGAGCGGCGGCGTGCCGCTGACCACGCACTTCAGGCCGCCGCGGCCGCACAAGCCCGAGCTGGTCATCCTCTGCGACACCAGCGACTCGGTCTCGTCGTTCGCCCACTTCACGCTGCTGCTCACGTACGCGCTGAGGGAGCAGTTCACGAAGGTGCGGGCGTTCGGGTTCGTGGACACCGTGGACGAGATCACCCGGTTCTTCGTCCCCGGCGCCGACGTGGTCGAGGCCGTGACCAGGCTGACGAACGAGGCCGACATGGTGCGCTTCGGCCGTACCAACTACGGGCACTCGCTGGAGCGCTTCGCCGAGCGGTACGGCGACGCCATCGGCCCCAAGACCTCGCTGCTGATCCTGGGCGACGCCCGCTCCAACTACCAGCCGCCCGCCCTGGACGTGCTCAGGTCGCTCGTGAGCCGGTCGCGGCACGCGTACTGGCTCAACCCCGAGCCCGAGGCGCAGTGGGACACGGGTGACTCGGTCGCGAGCGAGTACGGTGCGGTCGTCCCCATGCACGAGTGCCGCAACGTCGCCCAGCTCACGGCCTTCATCGAGACGCTGGCCTGAAGCCTCAGGCGCGGTGCAGCTCCCTGGCCGCGGTGCGGGTCAGCAGCTCGATCTGCTCCGCGTTGAGCGCGACATGGTCGGACGACTTGATCACCTTGGCCGCCAGCCGGGGCTTGAGCAGCGTCAGGCCCTCGGCGACCACGACGCCGCCCTTGGGCAGCAGCCCGCAGTGGACGGCGAGCAGCGGCGTGATCGTCACCGGGATGCGCGTCTCGCGGCTGAGCAGCTCGGCGAACGCCTCGGACGCCTCCACCAGCGGCTTGGCCGTCTTGGAGCCGTACTTCTCGCCGAAGAACAGCCGGCCGGCGTAGCAGGCGATCTCGGTGTCGGGGCTCCAGGACTCGTTGTCGATGATCCACAAGCCGCCCGGGCCGATCACCAGGTGGTCGATCGACGCCTGGCCGCGGATGGCGCGGCCGTCGAGCACGGTGTAGCCGAGGCGGCCGAGGGACCTGCGCAGCAGCTTCCCGGTGATCGCCTCTCCCTTCCGCGCACCGCGCCAGACGGCCGTCGCGTGGAAGGAACGCCAGTCGAGGAACCAGTCGCCCGCCGCCACGATCCCGGCCAGGAGCAGGCCGAACAGCGGAGCGGCCGCGGAAAGGTCGAATCTGAGGGCCAGGGCGACCCCGATCACGAGCCCCACAGCGGCCTTGACATACCTGGACTTACGCCGGTTGGCGGCGTCCTCACGCCAGAACTTCTCATACCACCACTGCGGAGAAGACCCTGTGTACTTCTCGTCTGGTTGCACATAGATAGAGCCACCGGGCACGGCAAACCCCCAATGTAGATGTGTTGCAGGATCTGCCACGCCGAAGATCCCTCGCCAGTCAAGGGATACCCGCCCCTCAACCAAGGCGAGCCTAAGGTGACGTAATTAGTACCCGCAAGACCAGCAAATGACCTCAACCGACCAGTCGGTATGCTAAGGCAGGTGACAAAGGGGGACATGTGAAAGAGGAACCGGTCAGACAGCGATTGCTCGCCGAGGCGACCCGCCTGTTCGCCGAGCGCGGCTTCGAGAGCACCTCGGTCCAGGAGATCGTCGTGGCGGCAGGCGTCACCAAAGGCGCCATGTACCACTACTTCGACTCCAAGGACGACCTGCTGCACGAGATCTATGCCCGGGTGCTGCGCATGCAGATGGAGCGGCTGACGCAGATCGCCGAGGGTCCCGGCGAGGTGCGGCGGCGCCTGTACCGGGCCGCCGCCGACGTCGTGGAGACCACGGCCGCGAACCTCGACGACTCCAAGATCTTCTTCAGGTCGATGCATCTGCTCGCACCCGAGACGCAGAAGAGCGTGCGCGCCGAGCGCCGCCGCTACCACGAGCGCTTCCGCGACCTCGTGGCCGAGGGCCAGCGCGAGGGCGTCTTCAGCGACCGGGTACCGGCGGAGCTGGTCGTCGACTACTTCTTCGGCTCGGTGCACCACCTGGGCTCGTGGTTCCACGTGGACGGGCCGCTGACCGGCGCCCAGGTGGGCAGGCACTTCGCCGACCTGCTGCTCACCTCACTCGGGGCCGGGCACGTCGACGAGTGAGGCCAGCGCCGCGCGGTGGTCGCCTGGCGTGCCCAGCGCGATCTCCGCGGCTTTGGCGCGCTTGAGGTAGAGATGCACGGGGTGCTCCCACGTCATCCCGATCCCTCCGTGGAGCTGCAGGGCCTCTTCGGCGGCGTGTACGGCCACGCCCGCGTTCCACGACTGGGCCACGGCCACGGAGACCGCCGAGCCGTCGGTCGCGGCGCTCCGGGCGGCGGCCCTGGCCCGTACGACGTCCAGCCACAGGTCGGCCAGCCGGTGCTTGATCGCCTGGAAGGAGCCGATCGGCCGGGCGAACTGGTGGCGTTCCCTGACGTAGGCGAGCGTCGTGTCGAGGCACCATTCGGCCACTCCGAGCTGCTCGGACGCCAGCAGTCCCGCCCCGAACCTGAGCACCTCGGCCAGGTCGCACTCCCCCACGTCCCTGGCCTCGGCCCCGTCGAAGGTGACGGTCGCGACGGGCCTGGTCTGGTCGAGCGACGGCACGACCCGGACGACCGCGCCCCCTTCCACGGCGTGGACCCTGCCGCCGACGGGCACCAGCAGCACGTCGGCCACGTCGGCCCCGGCCACCCCGGTGACGGTCCCGGTCAGCCGCCCGTCCTCCAGCCGCACGGCCGCGCCCGCCCGGTACGGGGAGGCCGCGAACGGCACGACGAGGGCGGCCGTCTTCCTGCCCTCGGCCAGCTCCTCCAGCAGGGCGTCACCGCTCCCTGGACCGGTCGGCAGCAGCGCACGGGTGGCCAGCACCGAGCTGGTGAAGAACGGCACCGGCGCCACTCCCCTGCCCAGCTCCTCCAGCACGACGGCCGCCTCGCTGGCCGACGCCCCGGCGCCGCCGTACTGCTCGGGGATGAGCAGCCCGGCCACCCCGATCTCGCCCGCCAGCGTCTTCCACAGGTCGAGGTCGTACGGCTCGGACTCGATCCGCTTGAGCACGGCGGCGGGCGGGCAGCGGTCGGCGAGCAGCCCGCGCACCGCGGCCCGCAGCTCCTCCTCGACCTCTGAGTACAGCAGTGTCATCGCGGCAGGTCCTTCCAGGGCACGTCCTTGTCGACGCGAGGCTCTGAGGGCAGGCCGAGCACCCGCTCGGAGATGATGTTGCGCAGGATCTCGGACGTGCCGCCCTCGATCGAGTTGCCCTTGGCCCGCAGGTAGCGGTAGCCGGGGCCGCGGCCGTAGAAGTCGACGTCCTCGGAGCGGCGGAACGTCCAGTCGTCGTAGCCCAGGTCGCGCCCGAACTCCACCTCGAAGCCGGACAGCGCCTGGTTGAGCTTGGCGAACGACAGCTTCATGCCGGACCCCTCGGGCCCCGGCTGGCCGGCGGCGAGCTGCTCGCGCAGGCGTACCCCGGACAGGCGGGTGACCTCCGACTCCACCCAGAGCGACAGCAGCCGCTGGTGCAGGTCGTGGGTGCGCAGCTCGGGGTGGGCGCGCCAGGAGTCGACCACGACGCCGACCATGCCGCCGCCGCGCCGCACGGGGGCGCCGCCGATGGCGACGCGCTCGTTCATCAGCGTGGTCTGCGCGACCCGCCAGCCGTCCCCGACCTCGCCGAGCCGCAGGTCGTCGGGGAGCCGCACGCCGGTCAGGAACACCTCGTTGAACTCGGCCTCACCGGTGACCTGCCGCAGCGGCCGCACCTCGACGCCCGGCGCCTGCATGTCGCAGACGAAGTACGTCATGCCGCGGTGTTTCGGCACGTCAGGGTCGGTACGGGTGACGAGGATGGCCCACCTCGCGTGATGGGCACCGGACGTCCACACCTTCTGGCCATCGACGACCCACTCGTCCCCGTCCTTGACGGCGCGGGTCGCGAGCGTGGCCAGGTCGGATCCCGCGCCTGGCTCGCTGAAGAGCTGGCACCAGATCTCCTCACCGGTCCACAGCGGTTTGAGGAAGCGGCGTTTCTGCTCCTCCGTCCCGAACGCCAGGATCGTCGGGGCCGCCATCCCGAGCCCGATGCCCTGGACCCCGGTGTTGAGCTGCGGCGTGCCGGCCAGCTCCCGCTCCACGACCAGCTGCAGGTCCCGCGACACGCCCAGCCCGCCGAGCCCTTCGGGGAACCACACCCAGGCCAGCCCCGCGTCGAACCTCGCCCGCAGGAACTCCAGCCGATCCCCGTCCGGGTCGTGCTCCGCGAGGAATGCCGCGACCCGCTCCTTGATCTCCGCCTCGTTCACATGTACCTCTTCAGCTCGCGATAGGCCAGGGACCGCTTGTGCACCTCGTCGGGGCCGTCCGCCAGGCGCAGCGAGCGGGCGCCCGCCCAGAGCCCCGCCAGCGGGAAGTCCTGCGAGACGCCGCCCGCGCCGTGCACCTGGACGGCCTTGTCCAGGATCCACTCCACGGCGATCGGGGTGGAGATCTTGATGGCCTGGATCTCGGTGTGCGCGCCCTGGTTGCCCACCGTGTCCATGAGCCAGGCGGTCTTGAGCACGAGCAGGCGCAGCTGCTCGATCCTGATCCGCGACTCGGCGATCCAGTCCTGGATCACGCCCTGCTGGGCGACGGGCTTGCCGAACGTCGTCCGGGCCAGCGCCCGCCTGCACATCAGCTCCACTGCGCGCTCGGCCATGCCGATCAGGCGCATGCAGTGGTGGATGCGGCCGGGGCCGAGCCGGGCCTGGGCGATGGCGAAGCCGCCGCCCTCCTCGCCGATCAGGTTCTCCACGGGTACGCGTACGTCCTCGAACACGATCTCGGCGTGGCCGCCGTGGTCGGCGTCGGTGTAGCCGAAGACGTGCATGCCGCGCTTGATGTGCAGCCCGGGTGTGTCACGGGGCACCAGGATCATGCTCTGCTGGCGATGCGTGGGCGCGTCCGGGTTCGTCTTGCCCATGACGATGAAGATCTTGCAGTTGGGGTTCATCGCGCCGGAGATGAACCACTTGCGGCCGTTGATGACGTACTCGCCGCCGTCCCTGACGATGGAGGTGGCGATGTTCGTGGCGTCCGAGGAGGCCACGTCGGGCTCCGTCATCGCGAACGCGGAGCGGATCTCCCCGTCGAGCAGCGGCTGCAGCCACTCCTTGCGCTGCCACTCGCTGCCGAACATGGACAAGACCTCCATGTTCCCGGTGTCGGGCGCGGCGCAGTTGGTGGCCGTGGGGGCGATGGTGGGACTCTGGCCCATGATCTCCGCCAGCGGCGCGTACTGGAGGTTCGTCAGGCCGGCGCCGTGCTCGCCCGGGAGGAACAGGTTCCACAGGCCGCGCTTCCTGGCCTCGTCCTTCAGGTCCTCCATGAGGGGCGGAGGGCTCCAGCCGCTGGTCGCCGCCTGCTCCTCGAAGGGGGCCTCGGCGGGGTAGACGCATTCCTCCATGAAACGCAGCAGTCGTTCGCGCAGGTCCTCGGTGACGCTGTCATAGGCGAAGTCCATGCCTGCGAGCGTACCGACCGGCCGGTATGAGTGTCGACAGGTGGTTCCCCACAAAAGGGTGCAGGTGGCCATAATCAGGACTTCACGGGCGCCCCTAGAGTTGCCTGCCATGACCGCGAAGTTGCCTGCCCCCGTGGTGCTCGAGAACGGCGTCGTCCGGCTCGAACCGCTCACCCTCGACCACGTTCCCGACCTGTTCGCCGCCTCCGGCGCCGACGAGGAGGTCTGGCGCTGGCTGCCCGCGTCCGCGCCGCGTTCCGAGGAGGAGCTGGGGAAGGTCGCCCTCGGGCTGATGTCCGACGACAACCACGTCCCCTTCGCGGTGGTGCTCAAGGAGAGCGGGCGGGCCGTGGGCTGGACCACGTACGGCGACGTGCCGGGCTTCGACGAGAGCATCGAGATCGGCTGGACGTGGTACGGCCGGTCGGTGTGGCGCACGGCCGTGAACACCAGTTGCAAGGTCCTGCTCATCGACCACGCCTTCGAGTTCGGCTACAACCGCGTCCTGCTCAAGACCGACCACCTCAACCTCCGGTCGCAGAACGCCATCAAGCGCATCGGCGGGGTGCACGAGGGGACTCTGCGGCGGCATCGCAAGCGGCCGGACGGCACCTGGCGCGACACGGTCTATTTCGGCATCCTCGAAGAGGAATGGCCCCAGCACCGGGCCCGCTTGGACCGTTAAGAGGCGTATGACTGATCGGCTGGGAGGCTACTGGCTCGGCGCCCGGCTCGACGGCGGCGGGCACATCATCGTCCGCGAGGCCTACGACGAGTCGGGCACGCGGCATGCGCTGGGCGTGCCCTGCCTGCCGGACGCCGAGGCCCGCGCCCGGCTCGCCACCGCCGCCTCGGCGGCCGGGCGCGTGCGGTCGCTGTCGGTCGCCAGGCTGACGGAGGCGTGCCTGGACGGCGAGCCGCCCTACCTGGTCAGCGAGTACATCCCCGGTCCCACCTTGCGGCAGGTCGTGGACCGGCACGGGCCGTACACGGGCGACGCCCTCTACCGCCTGGCCACCGCCGTGGCCACGGCGCTGGCCGCCGCCCACGAGGCGGGCGCGGTACACGGGTCCCTCACCCCCGACAAGGTCATCCTGGGCACCGAGGGACCCCGCCTGGTCGGCCTGGGCTGGCGCCTCTCCCTCTCCCCTGAGCCGGACCCAGCCCTCCGGCCCCCCACCCCGAACGCCCACCCACCAGCCCCAGACGCTCGCGAACCCGACCCGGACGCCCACCCACCAGCCCCGCACGGTCACGAGCCCGACCCGGACGGTCGCGAGCCCGACCCGGACGGTCGGGAGCCCGACGCGGACGGCCATGGACGCCCGACAGCAGACACCCGGCGAGCCGAGGCGGCCACCCGCAGCCCCACCCCGGCCGCTCGCAGAGCCGACGCGAACACCCGCAGACCCGATCCGGACCCCCGCAGACCCGATCCGGACCCCCGCAGACCCGATCCGGACCCCCGCAGACCCGATCCGGACCCCCGCAGACCCGATCCGGACCCCCGCAGGACCGGCCCGGCCCCTCGGAGACCGGCCACGGACGTGCATGCCTGGGGACCGACCAGGGATGCGAGTGCCTGGGGAACAGCCGCGGATGTGCACGCCTGGGGACGGCTGCTGATCTTCGCCGCCTACGCCTCGGACGAGCGATTAGGCCACGGCGAGCGACTGGACCGCCCGTTACGCGGGCTGGTGGCCGCCGCCCTGCAGCAAGATCCCGAACGCCGCCCGAGCGCCCGCCAGCTCCTCCTCTCCCTCCTCGACGCCCCACAATCCCAGCAGGGCCGCCTGCTACCGCCCGAGCCGGTCTCCGACCCGCCGCTGGGCACCCGCGCCGAGACCGTGTACGCGCAACTCAGCCCAGCCGAGCAGAACCTGGTCCCGGACGTCTTCCTCCGCCTGGTGGGCCTGGACTCCGAGGGCTCCGACACCATCGTCACCGCCTCCAGAGCCGACCTGGTCGCCGGCCGCGCCACCGACGAGGTGACCTCGATCGACGGAGTCCTGGAGGCGTACAGCAAGGCAGGCCTCCTCACCCCCCACCCACCCCCGAAGAATCCGCCCCCCACCACCAACTCCCGCCCGAAGAAGAGCGGCATGGCCTCCACCCCTGGGACGCCGGCGGATCGACCCCGAGGGCCGGAGACGCACGGCGCGGAAGTGGGACGGCAACCGAGTCCGCCCCAGACGGACGACTCTCTCGCGATAACGTACGCGGCGCTTCTGCGAGCCTGGCCCCGGCTGCACGAGTGGCTGGACAGCGAACGCGACGGGCTGGCCGTACACAGGGAGCTGGCACGGGCGGCCCGCCAATGGGAAGCGGGCGGGCGGCGGGACGCGGCGCTGTTCCGGGGGGAGCCGCTGGACCGGGCACTGGCGTGGGCGGCCAACGGCCGGAGGCGGGTGACGCTGAGCGCCGGCGAACAGACGTTCCTCGACGCGGGGCTCGCCAGGGTACGCCGGAGATCGCGCCGACGGTGGACGGTCATGGCGGGGCTGCTGTCGGTGGTGGTGCTGCTCGCCCTGTGGCAGCGGGGCGCAGCCGACGGACGTCTGGATCAGGCGATGGCGAAGGTGGCGGCGTCCCGGGCGGAGGCGTTGCGACTGGCGGACCCGGTGACGGCCCGCAAGCTCAGCCTCGCCGCGTGGCGCCTGGCCCCGATCCCCGAGGCGCGCCGGGCGTTGACGGCGGCGGATCCGGCGGTGGACGTGTTCGCCGACCCGTACGCGGGGCCCCGCTCCCTCCACGCCATCAGCGACGACGGCTCCCGCCTCGCCGCCCTCGACGAGGGAACCCTGCGCGTGTACGACATCGCCTCCCGTCGCCAGCTCGCCCGAACGGCGGGCCCGGTCCAGACCGTACGCGCCATGGCCTGGTCCCCCGACGGCCACACGCTGGCCCTCGTCGGCGTCGACCGCTCGTACCTCTGGGACACCACCTCCGGCAACGGCGTCGGCCCACCCTTCGGCCGCGGCCTCGGCGCACCCGGGGAACAGTCGGCATGGTTCAGCCCGGGCGGCGGCCTGCTGTTCGCGGCGGCCCGGCTGTCGGGCGAGCGCTGGGCGTGGGACCTGAGGGCACGACGAGCCACGTTCGTAGGCGAGTACGCGGTGGTGGGTCCCGGGGATCGGGTCGCGCTGGTCTTCGCCGGCAAATACTCGGAGATACGCCGCCCGCCCCGGCCATCCCGTGCACCATGGCTGGACCGGATGCCGTGGGAGTACACGACGTTCGCCCCGGACGGCGAGCGAGTGGCGATCGCCGAGGAAAGCGGCATCCAGATCTACGACCTCGACGGAGTGCCCACCCGGTCCACCCGGCTACGCCCCTCGCCGGGCCACCTGCGGTTCAGCCCGGACGGGCAACTGCTCATCAGCACGGACAGCGACCGTGTACGCGTCTGGCGCCTCCATGACGGCACCGACACCCCGGTGACCGACAGGGCAGTACCCACGGCCGGCGTCGACCGCGCAGCCCAAGCCACGATCACCGAGGACGGACGACAACTACGGGTCCTGGCAGGACACGGAACCGTCCTGACCATCGACCTGACCCACGGCCCCGCGCCTCGGGATCACGCCGCGTACATCTGCTCCCAGTACGGCGCCTTGTCCCCCCAGGAGTGGACTCAGCACCTCCCCGAACTCCCGCACCGCAACACCTGCTAATCCACCACCACCCAAGCCACCCACCACCATCCCAGCCACCAAGCCAAGCGCCCCCACATCCCACCGACCGTCACCTTCACGCCACCACCCAGTGACGCTGGCACGCCGTCATCCGCCCCCGGCTGACGGGGCGACCGCCGGATGCACCCCCCACCACGCACCCCAGCAACCGAACCTGATCCCGCTGACCGCCGCATTCCGAGCCACCCCCATTCGGCCCGGCACGCCATCTCAGTCCCGCACCCGAGTACTGCGGTGACCACCGGATGCACCCACCACCGCGCACCCAAGCAACCGAAGCCGGTCCCGCCAATCACGGGCAGGCAACCGGCGCCAAGCCGAGCAGAGCCGCACCCACCCCAAGCCCACCAAACGGCCGAACCCAGCCCCACCGACCACAGCCAAGCAACCGGCGCCAAGCCGAGCAGGACCGCACCCACCCCAAGCCCACCAAACGGCCGAACCCAGCCCCACCGACCACAGCCAAGCAACCAACGCCGAGCAGGGCCACCCCTCCCCAACCCGCCAAGCCCCGGGCCGGCAGAGCGACCAGACCCGATAGAGCGGGCAGAGCAGGGGTCAGTGGAGCATGCCGTTGAGGAGTTCGCGCATGGCCTCGACGAGCTCGTTCAACGTGGGCGTGGCACCCGCGCCCGCGATCGCGTCGAACATCAGCCCCTCTCCGAACGCCACGAGCTGACCCGCATGCCGTACCGGGTCCCGCGAACCCAGGGCGGTCAGCAGGGCGACGGCGGGGTCGCGGAAGCGGCGGCCGGCCTCGTCGTAGATCTTGCGCAGTTCCGGCCGCCGGGTCGCCTCCAGGGCCAGTTCGTAGCGGGCCAGCGTCCGCCGCCGGTCGGTGAGCTGGATGTACACCGCCTCCGCCATGACACCGGGCAGGTCCGACAACTCGAACGAGTCACTCTCGTACGCCGGGGCCAGAGCCCGCAGCTCCAGCTCCGTCAGTCGGGCCAACGTCAGCTCCAGCAGGGCGGCGCGGGTGCGGGCCAGGTTGGACGTGGAGCCGGACGGCAGGCCGGCGGCTTCGTCGACGGCTCGGTGGGTGAGCCCGCGCATGCCCCGTTCGGCCAGCAGGGTGATCGCCGTGTCCGCGACGACCTCTGAGCGCTTCACGGAAGCCGATACTACAGCGGTAGTGCACGCCAACTACAGGCGTAGTATGGTGAAACTACAGACGTAGTGACGAGGAGGGGGCGCGAGATGCCCAGAGCCGTGGTGATAGGTGGCGGTATCGGTGGGCTGACCAGCGGGATCGCGTTACGGCACCGAGGATGGGACGTGACCGTCCTGGAGCGGGCCGCGAAGATCGACCCCGCCGGCTCAGGGCTGGCCATCGCAGCCAACGCCCTCAAGGCGCTCGACACCCTCGACCTCGGCGATCCCGTCCGCAAGCTCTCCAGGTTGCAGGGGCAAGCGGGGATACGGAGACGGGACGGGCGATGGCTCGTGCACACCACGACGGAAGCCGCGGACGCCCGTTACGGGGATTCGGCGGTGGTCATGTTGCGGGCGACGTTGATGGACGTGCTCGTGGACGCGTTGGGGGCCGACCGGTTGCGGCTGGGCACCACGGTCACCGGGGTGGACGCCGAGGACGGCGTAGTGCGTACGGATGCCGGCGATCTTGCGGCTGACCTGATCGTGGCTGCCGACGGCATCCACTCGAAGACCCGGCAGGCGCTCTTCCCGGAGCACCCCGGTCCGACGTACTCAGGGGTGACGGCCTGGCGCGGCCTCGTCCCACGGGGGGACCTCACGATCTCGGGCTCGGAGAGCTGGGGCCGGGGGCTCGTGTTCGGGATCAGCCCGGTGGCCGATGACATGGTGTACGTGTACGCGACCGACGTGCTGCCCGCGGGGACCGTACTCGGGGACGAGTTGGAGGAACTGCGGCGGAGGTTCGGGGACTGGCACGAGCCGATTCCCACGCTGCTGCGGGCGGCCGATCCTACGAAGATCATCCGGAACGACATCCACCACCTCCGCACGCCGCTGCCCGCGTACCACAGGGGGAAGGTGGCGCTGGTGGGCGACGCCGCGCACGCGATGACCCCGAACCTCGGCCAGGGGGCCTGCCAGGCGATCGAGGACGCGGTCACCCTCGCCCACGTCGCCGGCGCGGACCTCTCCGCCTACACCGCCGCCCGCCTGGAGCGCACGACGAACGTGGTGCGTCGGTCGATGTCCATCTGCAGGATGACCCAACTCCGCAACCCGGTGGCGGTGCGGCTGCGGGATTTCGGGATGTCACTGGCGGCCCGGCTGAGCCCGGCGCTGATGCTGCGCTCCATGGACGACCTCCTGGGCTGGCAACCGCCGACGGCATCCGGAAGCGAGGGCCACCGCCCAGCCCCTCACACGTAACCACCGGTTGAGGAGTGGCATCCCGCTGCGGTGCAGGTCCAAAAGGTCTAAGAGCATGATCACTTGCGGAAACTCACCCCGAAGGTCGCCGACCCAGCCCGGCGACCAAGAATGCAGATCAGCTCGCATCGAGGGTCACCCACCCAGCCCGCGACGGGGGCAGGCGAGCCGACCGACCCGGAGGGCGCCAATCCAGCTCCGCGATGGGGCGACGGGGGATGACAAGCGAGCGGACCGACCCGAAGGGCCCGGATCAGCTCACCTCGAAGGCCACCGACCCAGCCCCGCGACGACGGCGACGAGCGAGCCAGCTGACCCGGAGAGCGCCAACCCAGCCCCACGACGGAGCGACGGGGGATGACAAGCGAGCGGACCGACCCGAAGGACCCGGATCAGCTCACCTCGAAGGCCACCGACCCAGCCCGCGACGGAGTGACGGGGGATGACGAGCGAGCGGGTTGACTCGGAGGGCGCGAATCCAGCTCTGCGACAAGGTGACGGGGGTGACGGGCGAGTCGGCTGACGCCAAGGGCGCCGATCCGGGCCCGTGGCTGGGGAGATGGATTGGTTCGTCTCGGAGGGTGCCGGCTCAGGCCCATGGCGGAGGTTGGGCCTTTGAAGGGCGACGAGTCGGGTTTGTGGGCTCAGTTGGCCTGGGAGGTTGCGGACACTGGTTCGGGGGTCGGTTCGGACCGCGTTGGGGCGGGGTGGGAGTGGTCGGGGGCGAGGCGGCCCAGGGTGATCGTGCCGCCGATGGTGAGCGCGCTGGCCAGGATGGCGGGGATCGCGGTGGAGGGGTTGGTGGGCAGGGGTTCGCCGAGGAGGATCACGCCGGCGAGGACCGAGGTGATGGGGTCGATGACCTGTACGCCGGCGTAAGCGATGCCGAAGTAGCCGACCGCGTACGAGCGCTGCAACAGCACCACCGCGCAGACCAGCAGCACGGGCACGGCGAGTGTGAACCAGTGCACCAGCCGGCCCCAGTCCCCCTGCATGCCGCCCCCGACAACGCGGACGAACGTGGACACGCTCGCCGTCACCACGCCCGCGCCCACCGACAGCAGTAACGCCCTGCTCGGCCCGTGCACGCGGCTCGCGATCAGCTGCGTCACCAGGACGATCACGCCGATCACGGCCACGAACACGAGCGCGGCGCCGTCGCTCAGTCTCGGCGTCACGTTGTGGTGCGGCACCAGGAGCATGAGCCAGAGCAGGCCCACGGCCACCGCGATCGAGCCCAGGATTTCCGCTCGGTACGGCTTGCGCCCGTACATGAATGCGGCCAGCGGTACGGCGAACACCAGCGTGGCGACGCTGATCGGCTGGACGGCCACCAACGGGGCGAAGCTCAGCGCCACGGCGTGCAGGCAGGCGCCGGTGAAGCCGATGACGCCGCCGATCCACCAGCGGGGGCGCTTTACCAGCTTGAGCGAGGCGCCGGCGGCCACGGCCTCGTACTGTTGCAGGGCCGCGCCGAGTGCGTATCCAAGCGCTCCTGCCAGGGCGATTATCAGGCCGACCCAGGTCATCGGCGCCCGCGCAGGGGTATGGATCCTTCCAAGAGCATTGCTCTAGCTTATGAGGGAAGCAAAGCTGGCGAATCATACTTTTGGTGGATCGTTGGGGTGGAGAGTGGTCCCGGCCAGGACACATATGTGACCTGTTGTTGCACGTTTGTGGCCTCATGATTGGCCAGGCCCGGTGGTCGGCCTCCCGTTGGGCTTCGTGGTCGGCGTGCCGCCCCAGGTCACGTCCACGGCGGTGGTGCCACATGCGCGGTGGTGCCGCATGGACGGTGGTGCCGCACGGGCAGTACCCCCAGGGTGGTCCCGTCCCAAGGAGGTGGGTGCCGAAGGTGGCGGCGCTCCAAGGCGGTGCTGTCCGACGGTGGTGCCGTCCGACGGTGGTGGTGTCCGACGGTGGTGGTGTCCGACGGTGGTGGTGTCGCGTGGCGGTGCCGCGTGGGACGGATGGGGGCGCGGGCCCATAGTGATGGCGCCCCAAGGTGGTGGCGCGGTGGTGGTGCTCGAGGCGGCAAAAGGGCGAGCAGGTGGCGGCCGTGCCGGGGCGAACGTCACACCTGACAGGCCGCCGTGTTCAGGGCGCCGTCACGCCCGGCAGGGCTGCCATGCTTAATGGACTGTCAACGCCCCGCAGGGTGCGAGGCTCGATGGACCGTCACGCCCGCAGGGTGTCAGGCTCAATGGACCGTCACGCCCGCAGGGTGCCAGGCTGGAGGGGGCGTATGCCTGGGCAGGTTGTTGCTGGGGTGATCGGGTTGGAAAGGGGTCAGGAGCGGTCGGGGCAGACGCAGAAGAGGTGGCCGGCGGGGTCCTGGAGGACGATCCAGCCGACGCCGTCCTCCGTGATCCCCGGCTGGAACTCAGGCTTCGTCGCCCCCAGCGCGACGTACTCCTCCACCGCCTTCTCCACGTCCGGCACCCGGAAGTCCAGGTGGAACTGCTTGTCGGAGCTCGGCCAGGTCACCGGCTTGCGGTCGGGGATCCGGCCGAAGTAGATGCTGGTGGTCCCGTTCCCGACGGCGGCGTACTCGTCCTCCGCGTACTGGATCTCCCACCCCGTGATCTCGTGGTAGAACTCGGCCAGCTTCTTGGGCTTCGCGCAGTCGAGGGTGACGGCCAGGAGCTTTGCTTTCGTCGTCATAAGTACAGGGTTTCAGCCGTACCTGTCATCTTCTGTCAGGTACGGCTAGCCGCGTCGAGTGGCGGCCGTCACACGCTTGAGGATGCGGTCCCACTCCGTGCCGAACGGGTTGTCCTGCACCAGGTACGTCCAGGTGGCAGTCGGCCGCTTCAGGTCCGGCTCGGGCTCCTCGAAGGACTCCAGCGAGCGCCGCTCCACCTCCGCCAGCAGCGACTTGTACTCGGCCACCGCCTCCCGGTGGAACTCGTCGATCGGGCTCATCCGGCCCAGCGCGCGCAGGTGGATGCCCTCGCGAAGGTCCGTCAGGAACGCCAGGTGCTCGGTCCAGCAGCGGTCGATGGCGTGCAGGACGATCTGGCGGGCTGTCTCGTCCCTGGTGTCCTCCGGCAGCAACTCCCAGCGTTCGGGATCGGCCGTGGACAGGGCCTTGGAGGCGGAGTCGCCGTGCAGGACCTTGTCGCGCCACTCCAGGATGAGCTCGCGCTGGTGCTCCAGGAGGCGGGTGTAACGCCACGTGTTGCGGTGGATCTCCAGGTTGACGCCCTCGGCGACGCGCTGGGCGTGGCCGACGAGGTACGCGCCGCGCCGGTGGCGGACGATGCCGTCGGGGTCGGCGGCGGGCGGACGCTCGTCGGGGACGAACTGGGTGATCAGGTCGTCCTGCGTGCTGACGAAGAAGACCGAGCCGCCCGGGTCGCCCTGGCGGCCGGCGCGCCCGCGGAGCTGGTCGTCGAGGCGGCTGCTGGCGTGGCGGCCCGAGCCGATCACGTACAGGCCGCCCAGCTCGGCGACGCCGTCCCCGAGGCGGATGTCGGTGCCGCGCCCGGCCATCTGGGTGGAGACGGTGATGGCGTCGCGCTCCCCCGCCTTGGCGATGATCGCGGCCTCTTCCGCGTCGTTCTTGGCGTTGAGGACGACCGGCTCCATGTCGCGGCGCTGGAGGAGCTTGGCGAGGTTCTCCGATTCGGCGACGTCGAGCGTGCCGATGAGGATCGGCCGGCCGGTGGCGTGGATCTCCTGGATCTCCTCGACCAGGGCGGCGTCCTTGTCGGGGACGGTCGGGTAGATGCGGTCGGGTTCGTCCTCGCGCACGCAGGGGCGGTTGGGCGGGATGACCGCGACCTTGAGGCCGTAGAACTCGCCGAGCTGCTCGCTGACCGCCACCGCCGTGCCCGTCATGCCGCAGATCTCCGGGTAGCGGCGGATCAGGCCCTGAACGGTGATCGAGTCGAGGATCTCGCCCTTCTCGCTCGGCGGCAGCGCCTCCTTGGCCTCCACGGCCGCCTGCAGGCCGTCGGGCCAGCGCTGGAGCAGCGCCACCCGGCCGCGCGAGGGGTTGATCAGCTGGACCTTGCCGTCGCGCACGATGTAGTCGACGTCGCGGGCGAGCAGCGCGTGGGCGTGCAGGGCCAGGTTGAGCTCGATGAGCGTGCCGGGCTCGTGCTCGTCGTAGAGCTCGACGCCGAGGAGGTTCTCGACGCTGTCGGCGCCCTTGGGGGTGAGGTAGACGTTGCGGGCCTGCTCGTCGATCTCGTAGTGGTAGCCGCGTACGAGCTGCCTGACCAGCGCCGCCATCTCCGGCACCGCGTTGCCGGGGTCGGTGGACCCGGCCATCACGAGCGGCACGCGGGCCTCGTCGACCAGAACGGAGTCGGCCTCGTCGATCAGGGCCACCTCGGGCGCGGGCACGATGATCTCGTCGGCGGCCGTACGGAGTCGGTCGCGCAGCACGTCGAACCCGATCTCGCTGACGGGCCCGTACGTGACGTCCTTCGCGTACGCCTCGCGCCGCTCCTCCGCCGTGGAGTTCTGGCCGATCCAACCCACGGTGACGCCGAGCGCCCCGTAGAACGGCCCCATCCACTCGGCATCACGCCTGGCCAGATAGTCGTTCACCGAGATCACGTGGACATGCTTGCCCTGCAGCGCATAGCCCGCCGCCGCCATGGCGCCGGACAGCGTCTTGCCCTCACCGGTGGCCATCTCGGCGACCTTCCCGTCGAGGAGGGCCAAGGTGCCGAGCAACTGCACGTCGTACGGCCGCAGGCCCAGCGTCCTGTCGGCGGCCTCGCGTGCGATGGCGCAGAACTCTGCCAGATCGTCCATCTTCGGCTCGGGCAATTCGTCGAGCTTGCGCAATCGCTCGGCGCGACCCTCCGCCGCCTTGACAATCTTCTGATAAGGGGTCAGGGGCACCCCTCCTGGACGATCCAGGAGATTCCTGATAATTCCCTTTATTGAGGCCACAGTTCCTCCAACGCACGCTTCGCCGACACCGTTCCCTCTTTCAAGGGAGGGGAGCGGAGCGACGTTACGGCAAGCGCCGCCGTACCGGACATTAGCTCATCCGGGACGCTGCACCGCCACATCGCTCATGTCCGAGTCACCCGGATTCAGCCCGTACGGCGAGAACTGTGACGGCGGCCAGCAACAGCGCGCACCCCGACCAGGCAAGAGGTGTGAGCCGCTCCCCGAACAGCACCACGCCGAGCAGCGCCGCACCCACGGCCTCGCCGAGCGAGATGATCGACACCGTGGTGGCGCGCAGCGCGGTCAGGGCGCGGAAGAACAGGCCGTACGCGAGCGCGGTCGGCACCGCGCCCAGGTAGAGCAGCAGCGCCACCGACGACAGGCTCACGTTCGGCACGACCCCTTCCACCAGCGCGAACGGCGCCAGGCACGCCGCCCCGACCACGAACCCGCCGATCGCCACGCCCTGCGGGTCGTCCTCGCCGTGCCTCCGGGAGAGGACCGTGACCCCGGCGTACCCGGCGGCCGAGAGCAGGGCGAGGCCGATGCCCGCGATGGAGGACGTGCGGGACTGCAGCGCGGTCTCCCCGGTGAGGAGGACAAGCCCGATCAGGGCGGTGGCGAGGGCGGTGAGCGCGACGCGGCCGAGTGGCTCGCGGAGGAGGAAGCGGCTGCCCAGGGCGGTGAAGACGGGGGTGGCGCCCATCGTCACCACGGTCGCGATCGCCACGCCGGAGTGGGCGATCCCGGCGAAGTACGCGGTCTGGTAGACGGCCATTCCGGCACCGATCAGCAGGATCCGCCCGTTGATCACGACGGGGCGGCGGGTGAGCACCAGGAGGAAGGCAGCGCCGAGGAGGTAGCGCCAGAGGGAGACGCCGACGGCGCCGAGGCCGCCGGACTCGAAGAGCAGCGAACCGGCGGCGCCGCCCGTGCCCCAGGCGGTCGCGGCCACGGACACGTAAAGGGCGCCCCGCCGGGCGGAGACATGGGTCATGACAGGAGTGCTCCGGATGGAGTGGTTGGAATGGGCCCGGTATGCGGGCAGCAACCACCCCCGGATCGGTCAGACCCGGAATCTCAGGGAATGCCGCCCGCTAGAGGGCGGGCGGCGGGGAGCAGATCAGACGTCGGTGCACTCGCTCACCTTAGCGCGCGCGAAAGCGCCGTACTTCGGCTGATGTCCCTTTGAGGGGAAAGGGGCGGCCGTACTTCGGCCGGTGTGCCTTTGACGGGACGCCGTGCGGGCGGGCGGGGCCGGACGGGGGGCCAACGAGGGGCGGATGGGCGGGGTGGGCGAAGGCCGGGGGCGGGTGGAGGCCGGGGGTGAGCGGAGGCCCGGGGGTGAGCGGAGGCCGGGGGCGGGGGTGGGTGGGGGTTAGGGTTTGCGGGCTACGCCGCCCAGGAGGAGTTGTTCCCAGGGGGCCAGCGGGCCGGGGAGGCGCTCGTCCGGGTGCCATTCGGGGAAGTGCACCACCCCGGGCTCCACCAGCACCAGCCCGTCGAAGTACGCGGCGATGGAGTCCCGGTCGCGGAAGTACCCGGTGCCCATGGTGACGTGGAGCATGGCCTCCAGCGCCTGGGCCTTGGGGTTGGCCGAGGCCATCATGTTGGAGGCGGCGAGGTAGCTGCCCTTCGGCAGCGCGGACATGTAGCGCCGGACCAGCCCGTGCGGGTCGTCCTGGTCGGACAGCAGGTGCAGCAGGCCGATGATCATGATCGCCGTGGGCTGGGCCGGGTCGATGAGGCGGCGCAGCGAGGGGTGGCCGAGGACGGCGTCCACGTCGCGGACGTCGGCGGTGATGGCGTCGGCGTACGGGTTGCCGTTCAGGATGGCGCGGGCGTGCGGCTCGACCATGGGGTCGTTGTCGACGTACACCACCCTGGCCCTGGGGTCGGCGAACTGGGCCACCTCATGCGTGTTCTCCACCGTGGGCAGCCCGGCGCCCAGGTCGATGATCTGCCTGATCCCGGCCTCGCGGATGAGGAAGTCCACGACTCTGCCGACGAAGGCGCGGTTGCACCAGACGAGGTCCACCACCTCGGGCACCGTGTCCTTCAGCTTGCGGGCCACCGAGCGGTCGGCGGCGTAGTTCTCCATGCCGCCGAGCAGCGCGTCGTGTACGCGGGCCACGCTGGGCCGCGTCGGGTCGACCCCAGGAGGAGCCCACTCGTACTCTCCGCTGAGACTCAACCCCGCCCCCTTTGCGTGCTTTGACCGGGATCGTAGTCGCACTTGGCGGCTTAACGGGAAGAACGCGTCAGATTGTCGGACGCCCCGCGACGAGCACACCCAGTGACGGAACGGCCGGCCGGCCGGACAGCAGGCGCTTGAACGCGGGCGCCAGCGGACGCTCCACGAACCTGTGCACCAGGTACGCGGCCCCGCACATGACCACGACGAGCGCGGCCAGCAGCACGTACTTGTCCACCGCGTCCCCCACCCGGTTGAACAGGATGAACCCGATGTGCGCGTGCAACACGTAGAGCGGGTACGTGAGCGCGCCGGCCGTCACCAGCCACGGCCTGGCCAGCAGGCGGGTGGCCCGCAACGCCACGAGCGTCATGATCAGGAAGACGAGCACGACCACGGCGGTGATCACCGTGTGTGAGTACGACACCGCGTACCGCGAGCCGACGGCGTCGGCGTACCCGATGGCCCGGTAGACCGCGTTGCCCAGGCAGATCGGCACCAGCAGCGCGATCTGGAGGTTCAGCCCGAACTTGTAGAGCATGAACAGGGCCATCCCCGCGATGAAGTAGTGGGAGAACTCCGACTGCACGATCAGGTCGGCGAACCCGGGCAGCAACCCCGTCTCCACCGCGAACGTCAGCCCCAGCCAGCCCCACAGCCCCGCCATGACCCGGCCGCGCGTCATCCCGATCCAGGTGAGAGCCAGGATGAGGAAGTAGAACCGCATCTCGGCCCAGAGCGTCCAGTAGACGACGTCCACGTTCGCGATGTCCGGCACCGCCTGGAACATCGTCAGGTTCGCCAGCACCTGCGGCAGCGTCACCTGGAACAGCCCCTGCCCCAGCGTCACGGTGACCACGGCGGTGACCGCGATGCCCACCCAGTACGCGGGGTAGAGCCGCACGGCCCGCGACACCAGGAACGAGCGCGGGCTCCTGCCCCACGCGCTCATCAGCACCACGAACCCGCTGATCAGGAAGAAGAGGTCCACGCCCAGGTAGCCGTACTTGGACCAGGAGCTCTCGGCGGCGAAGGCCACCGGGCTCGTGCCGCCGGCCCAGCCGGAGAACGTGTAGTGGAAGAGCACGACGCAGAGCGCCGCCAGCAGCCGGAGGCCGTCGATCTCGTACAGCCGGTCTGAGCTGGTTCGCATGGGTTCCACCCCCTCCTGTCATGGAGAGGGTGCGCCCGGCCGCTTGCCGCTCGCCTGCATGCAAGTGCTTTGCAAGACGTTTACGCGGCCGCCCCCGGGTAGCAGAAGGCGTGCCCGAGCAAGACGGAAGAAGAGAGGGAGAGAGCCCACATGGAGCTCTGGAACTATCGAGCTGACGTCTACGACCGCGGCCAACCCCTGGATCTCGTTGGCTACCACGTCCAGGCGACCGATGGGAAGATCGGGTCCGTCGACGAGGCGACGTACGAGGTCGGCGAGAGCTACATCATCGTCGACACCGGCCCTTGGATCTTCGGTAAGAAGGTCATGCTCCCGGCGCAGGTCGTCACGAGCATCGACCCTCAGGAGCGCAACGTGTACGTGGCGCGCACCAAGGCCGAGATCAAGGACGCGCCCGAGTTCGACGAGGGCACGTTCAAGGAACCCGAGTACCGGACGCGGCTAGGCGACTACTACGGCCGGTTCGCGTAACTTCCGTGCCGCAACAGAAGGGCCGCGCCCCTAGGGGGCGCGGCCCTTCGCCGCGTATCACGACCACTTCGGCTCGCTGTATCACGGCCACTTCGGGTCGCCCTTCGGCTCGATCGGGCCCTTCAGCACGTCCAGCCGCTCCAGGAGCGTGATGAACGTCATCGCGTACGGCGAGTCCTGGAGGACGGCGGCCACGCGCGGCCAGTCGACCTGCTCGCGCAGCGCGCGCACCTGGGCCAGCAGCGACCCGTAGTCGCAGGCGTGCTCCGACAGCGGCAGCAGCCACGAGATGACCAGGTCGGTGGCCTCCAGCACGGGCACGATCACGGCGGACGCCTTGAGCGGCTCGGCCCGGTCCAGCAGTGCGTCGGTGATCGGCTGGTCGGACACCCGGAAGATCAGGTCCACCAGCCGTCCCTCGTCGTACGCCTTGACCAGCCAGTCCTCCGGCGGCTTGGCCGTCTGGAAGCCGATCCCACGCAGCGCCTCCAGCGCGGTCGGCACGTCGTGCTCCGTCAGCATGAAGTCGACGTCGTGCAGTGACGGAGCGGCGCCTCTCGCATACGCCGCGCATCCGCCGGCCAGCGCGAATTTCACCCCGGCATCCTTCAGCCCTGAGCTGGCACGCTTGAGCGTGTCGAGGATGGCATCGGTGACAGCGTGGCCGTGGCTCGTCATGTTTTCGGGCTACCCAAACGATCGTCAACTAGGCGTTGGATGCCGGGGTCTCTTGCCCATTAATGAGGGAAAAAACATGTTATGCAAACCCCCCTTAGGGCAGAGGCAGACCCATGGCTACTTTGCTTTGGATCATCGCGGTAATACTCGTCATCTCCGGGATCTACGTGATCCTGGCCAGGCGCGACCTCCTCTGGGGGATCGTGCTCATCGTCCTCGGATTCCTGGTCGGACCTGGCGGAGTCAGCATCTTCAACGTGTAAGTTCCGCGCTCCCGAGGGCATGGGGAGCGTGTGAACAAATATCCGCCGTTCCGCCGCTTCGAAACCGGCGCGGCATCGGCGAGAGTACGTGAACAACTGGCGCGGCTGCGACACCACCGGCGCTCCGAAGCCATACTCGACGAGGCCACGGCCCGGCTGGCGACCGAGCTCAACATCCGCCCGGGAGAGGCCGCCGAGCAGCTCGCCAGAATGGCGCATCACAGCGGCCTCGACCTGATCGAGGTCGCCAAGGGCATCGAACGCCCACCGGAGGAACCGGCACAGGCGCTCGAAGTGCCCGCCTGGGTACGCGGGATGCTGGAGGCCGTCCACGCCTCGGCCCTCTACCTCACCCCCGTCAAAGACTCACTGGGCCGTGTGGTCGACTTCCGCATCCTGGCGGCCAACCGGCACGCCAGGACCGTGTCCGGGCGCCCCGCCGGCGAGCTGGCCGGATGCCGGCTCCTGGCGGTCACCCCGGGCGTGGCCAGCTCGGGGCTGCTCGACGACTACATCGCCGTGTACGAGACCGGCGTGTCGGCGCACCGCGAGCCGCTCGAATACGTCGAGGTGCTGGACTACCTGCTCTGGCCGGCCACGCTGAGCGTGCGCGCCTCGCGCGTGGACGACGGGCTGCTGGTGAGCTGGCGGACGCTCGACGACGAGGAGCTGCTGGTCTCCGGCTGGGAACGCGCCCAGCGCCTGGCCGAGCTGGGCTGGGGCGAGTGGAACCTGGCGGCCGAGCGCACGCTCTGGACCCCCGCGATGTACGAGATGTTCGGCCGCGACCGCGACGACGGGCCGATGTCCCTCGAAGAGCTTCCCGGCATCGTCGTGCCCGAGGACCTGCCGATCGTCGAGGACATGATGCACTCCCTGCTGGAGTTCAGGGAGGCGGTGGAGACCGAGTTCAGGATCCAGCACCGGCACGGGGTGCGGCATCTCAGCGTGTTCAGCGAGCCGATCCTCGACACCGACGGCCTGCCGGTCAAGGTGCGCTGCCTGGCCCAGGACGTGACCAAGAACCGCCGCAGGGAGCGGGCTCTGGCCGTGGCGCACGAGCAGGCCCACTGGCAGCGCCAACGGGCCGAGGAAGAGCACCGGATCACCATCCAGCTGCAGAACACGATCATGCCGATGCGCCGCGGCCTCATCCACCTGCCCGGCCTGACCGTCGGCGTACGCTACCTGCCCGGCGAGGAGCTCGCCCGGCTCGGCGGCGACTGGTTCAAGGCCAACCTCATCCCCGACGGCCGGGTGCTGCTGGCGATCGGCGACGCCATGGGCCACGGGCTGACCGCGGCCAGCATCATGCTCCAGATGCGCTCGGGCCTGGGCGGGCTGGCCTACACGGGGGCGGACGCGGGCCGGCTCACCACCTGGCTGAACGATCTCACCGTGCACGCGAACCAGGCCGTCACGGTGACGGGCACGACGATCGTCGGCCACTTCGACCCGAAGGAGCGCACCTACGCCTGGACGAACGCCGGCCACCCCGCTCCCGTGCTGGTCAGGAGCGGCAGAGCCGCGCTGGTCGAGGGGACCTCGGGGACGATGCTGGGGGCGTTCGACGCCACCGAGTACGGCCTGACCACCACGCAGCTGGACCCCGGCGACGTCCTCCTGCTCTACACCGACGGGATCGTCGAGCGGCGCGGGCAGGACCTGGACGCCGGCATGGAAGCTCTGGTCCAGGCCGCGCACCTGTGCGCCGGGGACGACCCCGAGGAGCTGATCAGCTGTCTGCTCAAGCGGCTGGGCGGGGAGAACGCCGAGGACGACATCTGCCTCCTGGCCGCGAAGGTCCTCTAGAACCCGGTCTCGCAATCGAGGCAGTAGACGGCGTAGGCCCGGCCCAGCACCGGCAGCGCCACGTTACGGACCCTGATGCCGCCCGGCGTCATGCCCTTCTCGCTGCCCTTGTGCGCGTGGCCGTGCAGGATCAGGTCGGCGCCTGCCGTGTCGACCGCCTCCGCCAGCAGGTAGCTGCCCAGGAACGGGTAGATCTCGTGCGGCTCCCCCTCCAGCGTCTCCTTGATCGGGGAGTAGTGCGACAGCACCACGCGCTTCTCGGCCACGATCTCCTTCAGCGCGACCTTCCAGGACTCGGCGATGTAGCGGGTGTGGGCGACGAAGTTCTTGATCTCCCGCTCGCCGAACTCGCTGGCGCACTTGCCCGCGAACCCGCCGCCGAACCCCTTCCCGCCGACCACGCCCAGCTTCCTGTCGCCGCACTGGACGACGGCGCCGTCGTCGTCGAGCACGACGACGCCCGCGTCACGCAGCTCGCCGGCGATCTCGTACTGCAGGTCGGAGTGGTAGTCGTGGTTGCCGAGCACCGCCACGGCGGGGATCGGCAGGCCGCGCAGCTCGTCGGCCACGACCCGCCCCTCCTCGAGGGTGCCGTGCCTGGTCAGGTCCCCGGCCAGCATGAGCACGTCCGCGCGTTCCTCGATGCCCACCAGTCTTTTGCGGTACTGGCCTCTGTCGTCCTCCCCCAGGTGGATGTCTCCGACGGCCGCGATACGCAGGTCAGTCAAGACGCTCATCCTCCCCCGGCTCACTGGCCTCCACGACCTTGATCTCGTTGTGCAGGTGGAGCTCGGGCGCGGCCTCGTGCGCCACCTGGCCGAGCCGCTCGCGCTGTCCTGTCCCGCTGACCTCACCGCGCAGGAACAACTGGTCGCCTCGTATGTCGACGCGGATTCCCAGCTCGTGCGTGCGCCCGTCCTCGGCCAGCGCCTGCTGGACGCGGGCCGCGACGTACTGCGGAGCTTCCATCGCTCGCCTCCTTCTTCTGTCGCCGCATGCCCCCGGATTAACACCTCAAACGGCACGAATAAGGTCAATAACCGCCTGTTCCACCGGGCCCACCGTGGCCAGTTGCCCGAAGTCGGCGTCCGACCCCAGCTCGGTCAGCGCGGCCGCGATGGTCCTGTCCTGGTCGTACGCCTCGACCACCCGCGGATCCACGTACGACGCCCTGGCCACCGTGGGCGTGTTGCCCAGATATTCGGCGACCTCCCGCATGACCCGGGCCACCGCACGTTTCTTCTGGCCGGCCGGCTTGGAGACCGCCAGGCCCACTGCGGCGAGGACGGTGGCGTGCCAGGTCCGGAAGTCCTTGGCGGTGACCTCGTACCCGATGATCTCGCGCAGGTAGTCGTTGATGTCATCGCTCCTGATGTAGCCCCAACCGCCCTCGCGCCGCCGGTAGCGCAGCAGCCCGCCCTCCACGCCGAGCGCCTTGAGCGCCCTGAGCACCTTGCAGACCCCGGGATCGGCCACCTCGACCTCGCGGGCGATGTCCCCCTTGGCCTGGTAGGAGCAGGTGATCATGCCGTTGGCGCAGGTGAGGTGCTCCATCTTGAGCGTGGCCAGCCCGAAGGTGTCGTAGTTCTCGCCGCCGATGCGGAAGAAGCCGACGTCGAGCAGGCGGGCCGCGGCGGCCAGCACCCGCTTCCTGGTCAGGCCGCGGCCGTCGAGCTGGCCGTCCACGGCCTTCCTGAACTCGGGCAGCCGCTCGGCCACCTCCAGCACGCGGTCGAACTTGGCCTGGTCCTGCTGCTCGCGCCACAGGTCGTGGTAGCGGTACTGCCTGCGGCCGGCCGCGTCCGTGCCCACGGCCTGCAGGTGGCCGTAGGGGGACGTGCAGATCCACACGTCGGTCCAGGCCGGGGGGATGGCCAGCGCCTTGATGCGGGCCAGCGTGGCCTGGTCGCGCACCGCACGCCCGTCAGGCCCCTGATAGCCGAACCCGCGCCCGCGACGCCTCCGTACGATCCCCGGCTCGCTCTGATCACTGGGACGCAGCTTGGGCACGGACGGCGGCTACCCCGGACGTTAAGGGCCAAACAGAACGGGCAGGTGGGCGGCATGTCTGATTACAGGGACATGCCTGACAACGGAAAGTGGCACGAGGAGCGGGACACCAAGGGGCATCCCATGGTGCCCGCGACGCCCCGCGACGTGGCGCACATCAGGATCGGGTCGTTCTTGCTGGTGTTCATGTTCGCGTTCGCGGTGCTCGGGATCATCGTCGGGGCGCCCGTCATGACGGGCATCGCGCTCGTGGTGGGCCTGATCACGGTGGTCGACATCACCCTGGCCGTGCGACGCCAGAAGCTGCGACAGGACGGAGAGGCGGGCTGATCACGACATGACACCACTTGAAGGGCGCGTAGTGGTGGTGACGGGTGCCAGTGGCGGGGTCGGGCGAGCGGTCGTCCGGCAGCTCGGGCACCAGGGTGCGAAGGTGGCGCTCATCGCCCGGGGCACGACCGGGCTGGGCGCCGCCGCCGTGGACGTGGGTGTGGAAGGAGGCACCGGCCAGGTATTCGAGGCCGACATGGCCGACTACGACCAGGTGAGGAGGGCGGCCGAGCGCATAGAGGCGGAGATGGGGCCCATTTCCGTCTGGATCAACACCGCCTTCTCCTCCGTCTTCGCCAGATTCACTGACATCTCCCCAGATGAGTACGCCCGCACCACCGCGGTGACGTACCTGGGCTACGTCTGGGGCACGAAGGTGGCCCTGGACCTCATGCGCCCGCGCAACGCGGGCGTGATCGTCCAGACCGGCTCGGCGCTTTCGCAGCGCGGCATCCCGCTGCAGTCGGCGTACTGCGGCGCCAAGCACGCGGTCAAGGGGTTCACGGAGTCGGTCCGCACGGAGCTGCTGGCCGACCGCAGCGGCATCGACATCACCATGGTGCAACTGCCCGCGCTCAACACCCCCCAGTTCGACTGGGTGCTGTCCAAGCTGCGGCGCCACCCGCAGCCGGTCCCCCCGATCTACCAGCCGGAGGTGGCCGCCAGGGCCATCGTGTACGCGGCCGAGCACCCGGAGCGCAAGGAGTACTGGGTGGGCGCCAGCACGGTCGCCACCCTCCTGGCCCAGCGCGTGGCACCGGCGCTGGTGGACCGCTACCTGGCCAGGACCGGCGCCCGGTCCCAGCAGACGGACGAGAAGCCCGCCGACGGCGTCGCCAACCTGTGGGAGCCGGCGGACGAGGACGTGGACTACGGCGCCCACGGCTCGTTCGACGCGCGTTCCCACGCCCACAGCCCCCAGCTCTGGCTGTCGCAGCGCCGCGGTCCGGTCCTCCTCGCGCTGGCCGGAGGCGCGGCCGCCGCGTGGGCCGCCCTGCGCCTGCGCGGGCGATGAGTCGAACCCCGTCCCCGTCCCCCTGACCGACCTGACTTAAGCGGGCCTGGAGGGGTAGGCGGCGAGAAACCGCTTCCGAGGAGGCCATGATGCCTGAGCGCGATCTTCAGTACCTGACCGAGCTGGCCGCGCAGCTGCGGGTCGACTCCGTGCGGGCGGCCGCGGAGGCCGGGTCCGGCCATCCGACCTCGTCGATGTCGGCGGCCGATCTGATGGCCGTGCTCTTCGCGTGTCACCTGCACTACGACTTCGAGAACCCGGACAACCCCGCCAACGACCACTTGATCTTCTCGAAGGGACACGCGTCCCCCCTGCTCTATGCGCTCTTCAAGGCGGCGGGGGTCGTCGACGACAAGGAGCTCCTGACGTTCCGCCGGCGGGGCAGCCGGTTGGAGGGGCATCCGACTCCGCGTCTGCCGTGGGTGGACGTGGCCACCGGGTCCCTCGGCCAGGGGTTGCCGGTCGGGGTCGGCGTGGCCATGGCCGGGCGGCTGGAGCGGATGCCGTACCGGGTGTGGGTGCTCTGCGGGGACAGCGAGCTCGCCGAGGGGTCCATCTGGGAGGCGGCCGAGCACGCGGGCTGCGAGGGGCTGGCCAACCTGACCGCGATCGTGGACGTGAACCGCCTCGGCCAGCGCGGGCCCACCCGGCACGGATGGGACACGGGGGCCTACGCGCGCAGGTTCGGGGCGTTCGGGTGGCACACGATCGAGATCGACGGGCACGATCCCGGACAGATCGACTACGCGCTCAGCGACGCCCGCAACACGCGCCGGCGGCCGACGGTGATCCTGGCCAAGACGCGCAAGGGCGAGGGGGCCCTGGAGGTCGAGAACCGCGAAGGCGCCCATGGCAAGCCGCTCAAGGAGCCGGACAGGGCCGTCGAGGAGCTGGGCGGCCGGCGGGATCTGCGGGTCGAGGTGCACAAGCCCGAGGCCCCGGCGGCGCCGTACCGGTTCGAGACCAGGCCGATGAGCCTGCCCGCGTACGAGGTGGGCGACAAGGCGGCCACGCGGACGGCGTTCGGGGAGGCGCTGGCGGCGCTCGGCGCGGCGCGCGGGGACGTCGTCGCGCTGGACGGCGAGGTGGCGGACTCGACGAAGACGGAGGCGTTCGGGAAGGAGTTCCCCGAGCGGTTCTTCGAGATGTACATCGCCGAGCAGCAGCTCGTGGCCGCCGCCGTCGGCCTGCAGGTGCGCGGGTGGAAGCCGTACGCGGCCACGTTCGCGGCGTTCCTGACCAGGGCGTACGACTTCATCAGGATGGCCGGCGTGAGCAGGGCGTCGATCCGGCTCGTGGGGTCGCACGCGGGGGTGGCGATCGGCGAGGACGGGCCCTCCCAGATGGGCCTGGAGGACCTGGCGATGCTGCGGGCCGTCCACGGCAGCACCGTGCTCTACCCGTGCGACGCCAACCAGGCGGCGGCGCTGACGGCCGAGCTGGCGGATGTCGAAGGCGTGTCCTACCTGCGCACCACGCGGGGGGAGACGCCGGTCATCTACCCGCCGGACGAGCGGTTCCCCGTGGGCGGGTCGCGGGTGCTGCGGCACTCGCCCGACGACCGCGCCACGGTCGTGACCGCGGGCGTGACCGTGCACGAGGCGCTGGCCGCGGCCGACGAATTGCGGGAGGCCGGGATCCCGGTGGGGGTGATCGACCTGTACTCGGTCAAGCCGGTCGACACGGCCGTGCTGGTCGAGGCGGCCACCACCACGGGCAACCTGATCACGGTGGAGGACCACCGGCTGGAGGGCGGGCTCGGCGACGCGGTGATGGACGCGGTGAGCGAGCTGGGGCCGCGGGTGGTGAAGCTGGCCGTGACGGGCCTGCCCGGGTCCGCGACGCCCGAGGAGCAACTGGCCGACGCCGGCATCGACCGCCACGCGATCGCCGAGGCGGTCAAGCGGCTCCTGTGACGGATCTGCCGGACATGAGTGCCGGACATGAGTGAGGGCCGACGGGCACCATGCCCCCGGCCCTCCCTTTTGGCGCGGACCCCTGAGCGGGACGCCTCCCGTCAGCGGGTCCGGGCCTTCGCCGTCAGTTTCCTGTTCGCCTTCTTGATGGCGTTCACCAGCTCCTGCTTGGTCATCTTCGACCGGCCGCGCACGTCCAGCTTGGCGGCCAGCTTCTGCAGGTGCTCCTTGGTGGCGTTGGCGTTGACGCCCTCGGCCGTCTTGGCGGCCGTCCTGGTGGTCCGCGTCATCGCGGCCTTGGCGGTCCGGGTCACCGCGGCCTTCCCGGCCCGGGCCATCTCGGTGGCCTTCCCCGGCCGGGTCATCGCCGCCCTCTCGTCGGAAGGTCCCTTCTTCGGCTTCGGCTCCCAGTGGTCGCCTACCTTCTCGAAAGAGTGCTTCAGCGCGGCGAAGGCGGTCATGTGGGCGCGCCGGCCCTCGCCGTACTCCTTAACGGCGTTGTCGTGCGCCTTGATCCACGTGTTCTGTGCCTTCTTCGGCGAACGTTTGATGGTCGACGGCAGCTCTTCAACAGCTGGCATGTCGATGCACCTCCTACAGCGGTGGTTCGTCGTAGCGGCGGCGCTCCTCGTACACGGTGGTCCTGCGGGCCTCAGGCTCCTCGTAGACCTCGTGACGGTGAACCGGCTCGTCGATGGGTCCGACCGCCCTGCGGGTGACGCTGATCCTGTAGATGCCGAACAGGAGTCCGACCAGGCCGCCGAGCATGAGGATGACCCCCACTACGTTGATGTCGAGACCGGCGAGGTCGAACTCGACGGCCCAGGTGAGGATCGCGCCGAGCATGATGAGGATGATGCTTCCGGCGATGGTCATCAGATTTACCTCCTTGACACGAAGGAACCTCTATCCACATGTCGAAAAACAAACCAGTCGTACTGGTCGGGCTTATGGGCTCGGGCAAGTCGAGCGCCGGCCGGTTGATCGCGCAGGCGCTCGGGCTGCCGTTCAGCGACAGCGACCCGTTCCTCAAGGAGCGCTACGGCGGCACCGCCGCGCAGATCGCCGAGCGCGAGGGCGCGGACGCCCTGCACCGCTACGAGGCCGACCACGTGCTGCACCAGTTGGCCGGCGAGCCGGAGGTCATCGCGGCGGCGGCCAGCACGGTCGAGTTCCCCGAGGTGCGCGAGGCGCTGGCCAAGGCGTTCGTGGTCTGGGTGGACGCCTCCGACGAGGTGCTGGCGCAGCGGATGAAGTCGAGCAGCCACCGCCCCGACTTCGGCCCCGCCGCCATGCGTGCCCGCCGCGAACCGTTCTTCCGGGAGGTCGCGGACCTGAGGTGCGACGTCGGCGTGCTGACCCCCGAACAGGTACGGGACGCCACGCTGCGGGAAATGGGTTTGCCCGAGGGCGATCGGCACTGATAGCCAAAGGGGATGTTCGCCGAGAAGCCCACCCTGACGGGTGACCGCGTGACCCTGTGCCCGGTCGGCCCCGAGCATGTCGACGGCCTCTTCGAGCTGGTCTCCGACCCCGAGGTGGGCCGCCTGACGGGCTCGCACGGCGAGATCGACCGCGAAGCCGCCCGCCAGTGGTACGCCACCAGGAAGGACCACGCCGACCGGCTCGACCTGGCTATCACGGCCGCCGGCGAATACGTCGGCGAGATCGTGCTCAACGAGCTCGACCCGCACAACCTCGCCTGCAACCTCCGCATTGCGCTCATCGGCGAGCGCGCCTTCGGCAAGGGTTACGGCACCGAGGCCATCGAGCTGGTCCTCGACCACGCCTTCGCCACGACGCCGCTGCACCGCATCAGGCTGGGCGTCTACGCCTTCAACGAGCGGGCGCGGCACGTGTACAAGAAGGTCGGCTTCGTCGAGGAGGGCGTCGAACGCGACGCCCTGCTGTGGGACGGCGAGTGGCACGACGCGGTGCTCATGTCGGTGCTCCGGCACGAATGGCCGGCAAGATCCGGAAGCCTGGCATAATGATCATGACGCATGGGTCCCCCGAGGCGCGCGGGGGACCTGTGGCGTCTTTGGGACAACCATTGGGCAGTGGCGTGCATCTAAGCATCAGTGACGATGCGCTTGGTGCCCGGTGACCCCGAGAGGCTTGGCGGCTTTTGGCTGGCGGCCAGACTCGGCGCGGGCGGGCGCGGCGTGGTTTACGACGCCTACGACGACGAGGGGCGCCGCTTCGCGGTGACGGTGCCGCGTGGCGAGGTCGGTCGCCGGTTCGAGCGGGTCACCTGCCCCCATCTGGCGGAGGTGGTCGCCGTCGGCGACGACGAGGGCGTGCCGTACGTGGTGAGCGAATACGTGGACGGGCCTGACCTGCGGCGCGCGGTCGAGCTGCACGGGCCGTACGCGGGCGACGAGCTGGTCGCGCTGGCCGGAGCGCTGGCGTCCGCGCTGAGCGCGCTGCACGAGGCGGGTCTGACGCACCGGGGGCTCAATCCGGAGAGCGTGCTGCTGGCCGCCGACGGGCCCAAGGTGATCGAGCTGGGGGTGCCGGCCGGCGGCACCTACACGTACACGGCACCCGAGGTGCTGACCGGGCGGGACTCGGGGGCGGCGGCCGACGTGTTCGCGTGGGGCGCCGTGGTGCTGTTCGCGGCCACCGGGGACGACCCGTTCAGCGGGACGAGCCTGGGCGGGGTCATGCACCGGCTGCTGACCGTCGACCCCGACCTCGGCGCGCTGCCGGAGCCGCTGCGCGAGCTGGTCGGGCGCGCCCTGGCCAAGGATCCCTCCGACCGGCCCGCCGCGCGGGAGCTGCGTATCGAGAGCCGGGCCGCCGTGCGGCCGCCCGAGGGGCACGCGGGTCCGCGCTCGCTGGGCGAGGTGGCCGAGGAGGCGTACCTCGCGCTCACGCCGCGGCAGCAGGCGGAGGTGCCGGGGCTGCTGCTGCGCCTGCTCGACGGCGACAGCCCGCACGACGAGGGCGACGTGCTCGGCCCGCTCATGGAGGCGGGTCTCCTGGTACGGCGCAGCGTGCGCGTGGCGCCGACCGAGACGCCCGTGGGTAAGCTCGTCGCGGTCAGCGACCAGCGGGTGGCCCCCGCCAGCGCGGCCCTCTACCGGGCCTGGCCCCGGCTGCGCGCGTGGGTCGAGGACGAGCGCGAGAGCATGCAGGTGCACCGGGAGATCCGCGACGCCGCCAGGAACTGGTCGGAGCACCGGCGCGGCAGAAGCCACCTCTTCCGCGGCCAGGCGCTCGACACGGCGCTCGCCTGGGCCGCGACCAAGCGCCGTCATCTGCGCCTCAACCAGCTCGAACGCGACTTCGTCAACGACAGCGTCGCCCTGTCCAAGCAGCGCAGGAGGCTGCTCGCGCCCGCGCTGGCGGCGCTGGGCGCCGTGCTGGCCATCGCCGTGACGCTGTCCGTGGTGTCCGTGCACGGGCAGAACCAGCTGCGCGGGCAGCTCGTCGAGGCCAACGCGCGGGCCGTGGCCGCCAGGGCGGAGGCGCTGCGGTCCTCCGATCCGCGTACGGCGATGCGGCTGAGCGTGGCGGCCTGGAAGCTGTCGCCGGTGTTCGAGGCGCGGGCGGCATTGCAGGCCTCGCTGGTGCAGCCGGAGCTGGGGGTGTTCACCGACCCCGCCGCCGACCTGCGGGCCCGCTACCTGCTGCGCGGCGACCAACTGGTCAAATGGGGCACCGGTACGGTCGCCGTCTGGGACCTGGCCGGCGGGCGGCGGCTCGCCTCGTACCCGCTGCCGCCGGGGAGCGTGCTGAGCGACGACGGGAGGTTCGCGGAGGGAGCCGACGGCCGGCCGTTCGAGGTGGCCACGGGGCGCGCGCCCTTAGAGCCGGTCACCTACGCGATCGGCCAGGGCAACAGGACCAGGGTCTACCGGGGCGGGCGGCTGCTGTTCGACGTCGCCGACCGCCAGGTGGCACTCTCCGCCGACGGGACCAGGGCCGCCTTCTCCAGCCTGAGCGGGCGGGTCGAGCTGTGGGAGCTGGAAGGGCGGACCAGGACCGGCACCGTCTCGGTCCAGCCGCCCACCGGCGCGGACGCGGCGGCGCCCGCCCTGGCGTTCAGCCCCGACGGGGCGACGCTGGCGGTGGCCGGGCGCGACGGCATCACGCTCGTGGCGGCCAGGCCTCCGAGCCCCGTCGCCCCCAAGCGGGCGACCACGCCGAACCCCGCGGCGTCCGGAACACCCGAGATGTTCCGGGCGGACGGGCGCACTGCCCGAGAGTCGGTGCGCGCCGTCGAGGTGGTCGGAGCCGATTCCCTGGGGCACACCTCGGCCGACCCGCCCGCCTTCAGCCCCGACGGACGCCTGCTCGCCCTGCCCGGTGACGGCGAGGTCCGGGTCTGGAACGTCGCCGAACGCCGCCTCGCGGGCGCCTACCCCCTCAGGAACCCCGAGCGCGGCCTGGCCTTCTCCACCGACGGCCACTCGCTGCGCTACCTGAGCGGCACCGGCTCCGTCGTCTCGCTCGACGTCTCGGGGCTGCCCGTGCCGTCCGAGGACGCCCCCTCCGCCGCCTTCTCCGGCAACGGCCGGGTCGCCGCCAAGGAGGTCGGCGACTCCATCGAGCTCACCGACACCGTGGAGCGAAAGCGGCTCGGCCGCATCGCCGCCGCCGGCGACCTGGCCTTCGACGCCGACGGCCGGCTGCTCGCCGTCGCGGGCGACCCGGTGACCGTGTGGGAGGTGACCAGCAGCCGCCGGGTCGCCGCCATCGACGCGGGCGGCGACGTGCTCGCCGTGGCCCTCTCCCCCGCCGGTGACACGCTGGCCACCGCGCGCGGCAGGACCCTGGAGACGTGGGACGTGCGCAAGGGGCGGCGCATCAAGGCGTACGAGGGCGCGGGCGACCTGGCGATGGCCTTCAGCCCCGACGGCTCGACGCTGGCCGCCGGCGCCAAGCTCCTCGACCTGCGCACCGGCGCGATCACCCCGCTGGACCTCGACCGGTCCGCCGACGCCGGCGAGGACCCGCCCGCGCCGACCGCGCTCGCCTTCTCCCCCGACGGGCGCACGCTGGCGTTCGGGCTGGAGGGCGGGCACGTGCTCCTCTGGGACCTACGCAAGGGGAAGCCGCGGGGCACCATCCAGACGGGGACGGCCCCGGTGGACGAGCTCCGCTTCTCCCCCGGCGGCGACCTGCTGGCCATCGACGCCGCCCGCACCTCGCTCTGGGACGCGAGCACGATGCGGGAGGTCGGCCAGGCAGGCTCGTGGGCCGCCGGACCGGCCTTCACCCAGGACGGCAAGCGGCTGCGGGGCGTCGGGCTCGACGGCACCGTACGCGAGAGCCCGGTCGATCCCTCGCTGGCGGCACAGGAGGTGTGCACCAAGGCGGGCGGGTCGCTGAGCAGGGCGGAGTGGACCCGGCTGATCCCGGAGAGCGGATATCAGAAGATCTGCTGACGCTAGTCGCTCGGGTAGGTCCTGACCACCTTGCCCTGGAGGTTGGCGACCAGGTAGCCCGAGCCGTAGTCGTCGGACGCGTAGACGAGCAGCACCTGGCGGGGGTTGGTGAACACGTAGTCGGGGTCCACGATCAGGTAACGCGAGGTCGGCTTGGCGACACCAAGGTCCTTGTTCGCCTTCTTCAGCAGGGCGGGGAGAGCGTCCCAGTTGTACTTCTGCAGGTCCACGAAAGGGGTGCCCTTCATCTTCCCGCCGGCGCTCGACTTGGTGATCGCGCCGTCACGGTAGAAGTACGTGTCGTAGAGCGCCTTGTTGTCCTTGACCGGCGCCTCGATCGAGGCGTACGTGGGGTACACCGTCATCCTGACGACCTTGGTGCCGCCGAGCTCGGTCTTGATCTTGGCGATCAGTGCCCGCATTCCCGAAGGGGTGTGCAGGTTGCCGGGCGTGGCAGGCGTGTCAGGCGTGGTAGGCGTGCTGGCGCTCGGGTACTCGGGATCGGTGACCTCCTCCGAGGTGGACTGCACCGACGGGTCGGTCTTCGTGGTGCTCCTCGACAGGGAGGGGAGCACCTGCCACACCAGCACGCCCGCCACCGTGACCGCGACGGCCGACGTCACGATGCCCACGGTGCGGCCGCCGCCGCGGCGGCGCGAGTGCACGGTGGTCGCCTTCGGGATGGGCGCCGGACCCCACGGGGGCTGCTGCGGCGCGTGCCCGTACCCGGGCGGCATGGTGTGCCCGGAGTGCCCGGCAACGGGCGGTCCTGTGTGACCGGCCATGGGCGGCACCGTGTGGGCGGCGTGCGGCCCGGGCGTCGCGGGCCCCGTCGCGTGACCCATCGCGGGGCCCGGGCCCATCGCGGGACCCATCGCGGGGCCCTGGGCGTGCGGGCCGGGCATCGGTGGGGCGGGCGCGGCGGGCATCGGGGGCGGCGGCGCGCCGGGGTCGGCCGCCGAGGCCAGCATGCGGTCGAGGGTCTCGGCGTCGGGGCGGGCCGCCGGCTCGCGCCTGAGCAACGCGCTCAGCACGGGGGCGAGCGCCCCGGCGCGCTCCGGCGGCGGCACTTCCTGGTTGAGCACGGCGGCCAGGGTCGCCAGCGTTGTGCTCCTGCGCAGCGGGTGGCGCCCCTCCACCGCCACGTACAGCATCATGCCGAGCGACCAGAAGTCGGAGGCCGGGTCGCCCTCGACGCCGTTGATGCGCTCGGGCGCCATGTACTCGGGCGAGCCGATGAACGACCCGGTGGCCGTCAGGCTCGTGGACTCGCGTACCGCCGCGATGCCGAAGTCGGTGAGCACCGACCGGCCGTCCTCGCGTAACAGGACGTTGGCGGGCTTGACGTCGCGGTGCTGGATGCCGACGGCGTGCGCGGCGCGCAGCGCGGACAGGACCTCCCGGCCCAGGCGCGCCACCTCCTGCGGCGCCATGGGCCCGCGCTGGATGCGGTCCTGGAGCGAGCCGCCCGTGACCAGCTCCATGACGATCCACGGGTAGCCCTGCTCGCCTGGGTCGACGATGTGGTGGATGGTGGCCACGTGCGGGTGGTTCAGCCGGGCCAGGGCGCGGGCCTCGCGCAGCACCCTGGCACGCAGCTCGCGGGCGCCCGCCGGGTCGTGCTCGTCCATGGAGGGGTCGGGCGGGCGTACTTCCTTGAGCGCGACCTCGCGGTGCAGGGCCACGTCCCAGGCCCGCCACACCAGGCCCATGCCCCCGCCACCGAGCCGCTCCGTGAGCTCGAAGCGGCCGTCGATCACCCGTTTGTGCATGCAGAGCAGCGTAGGGCCGACCCGCTGCCCGCGCCATCGGACCCCGGCAGTACGGGCATTACGCGCTTGTCGCCAGCGACTCCGCTTCGACGCCGTACCGGAAGGGCAGGCCCTGGGCGTACCTGGACAGCTCGTCGAGCGCCTGGTGGGCGAGGCGGGACAGCTCGCCGCCGAGCGAACCGGCGATGTGCGGGGTGAGCAGGACGTTCGGGAGGTCGAAGAGCGGCGAGTCGGCGGGCAGCGGGTCGGGCTCGGTCACGTCGATCACCGCGTACAGCCGCCCGCCGGCCAGCTCGGCGACGAGCGCGTCCTGGTCGACGAGCGCGCCCCTGGCCGTGTTGATCAGCGTGGCGCCGTCGCGCATGCGGGCGAGACGGGCCGCGTCGATGAGGTGCCTGGTCTCCGGGAGCGAGGGCGCGTGCAGGCTGACCACGTCGCTCCGCTCGATCAGCTCGTCCAGCCCGACGTGCGGCACACCCAGATCCTCCGTCAGGTACGGGTCCGCGACGAGCACGTCGAGCTCGAACGGCCGCAGCAGCTCGATCACCCGGCGGCCGATCCTGGAGGCCCCGACGATGCCGACCGTGCGCCGGTAGTTGCCGAACCCGGGGAAGCGGCTGTCCGCGTCGATCCGCGCACGCTGCTCGCGGTAGAGCGCGGCGATGTCGAGCACGCGCTTGTTGGCGAACAGGATCGAGGCCAGCGTGAACTCCGCGACCGGCTCGGCGTTGGCCGCCGCGGCGGAGGACACCACGATGCCGCGCTCCCAGCACGCCTCGGTGACGTGGTGCTTCACGGTGCCCGCGGCGTGCACGATCGCGCGCAGCCTGGGCGCCCCGGCCAGCACGTCCCCGGTGATGGGCGGGCACCACCAGCTCGTGTAGAGCACCTCGGCGCCGGCCAGCGCCTCGGCCACGGCCGGATCGGCGAAGTCCTCGGCCACCAGGTCGGGGTCCACGTCGGCGATGCCGACCAGGCGGTCGCGCACCTCGCCGGTGAGGAGCCGGGCCGCCACCGGTCGCCCCATGGCCAGCAGCGTCTTCGGCCGTGATTCGCTCATATCGCTCTCCCCGCAATCAATACGATCGAATCGATCATAACGAAGGGGGTGCGGACGACTCCCGGGGCCTGAGCTCGGGCAGCAGCGCCACGTGGCGGCCGACCGGGGTGGCGCCCGCGGTCAGGCGGGCGACCAGCAGCTCGACCGCGCAGCGCCCGACCTCCTCCTTGGGCGGCGCCACGGCGGTGAGCGAGGGCGAGGAGAACGCGGCCACCTCGTCGTCGTAGGCGACCAGCGACACCTCACCCGGGATGTCCACGCCCGCCGCGACCAGGTGCCTGACCAGCGTGAGCGCGTCCTCGTCGTTGTGCACGAGCAGGCCTGTCACGCCCCGGTCGCGCACCAGGCGCAGCACGCCCGCCACGAGCTCGTCGGTGCGGTCGCGCTCGATGACAATCTCCGCGGGGGTGTCCAGGCCCAGCGCCGAGGCGCCCGCCAGCAGGCCCGCCCGGATCCCCGGCATGGTCGGGCTGGGGCAGGCGACCAGCGCGAGCCCCCGGTGGCCCAGCTCGGCCAGGTGGCGCACGGCGAGGTAGGCGCCGTGGGCGTGGTCGGAGGCGACCGCGTCGAGCGTGGCGGCCGGGCCCGCCGGCTCGGCCCGGCGCTCCACCAGCACGGCCGGGACGCTCAGCCCGGCCAGCCACTCCACGTGGGAGTCGTCGGGCTGCCTGCTCGGGGTGAGCAGCAGGCCGTCTATGCCGCCCCTGACAAGCTGGCGCACCTGGGCTCGGTCCTCGGCGTCCTCGTAGCGGGAGATGCCGAGCACGAGGCGCGCCCCCGCCCTGGCCGCCTGCTCCTGGGCGCCCTTGATCACGGCCGGGTAGTAGTAGTGCGCGGTCGGGACCAGCATGCCGATGGTCAGCCCGCCGGCCCGCGGGGCCGGGGCCTCGGCGGGCAGTGTGACGCCGCCGTGCACCCTGGTGAGCAGGCCCTGGGCGGCCAGCTGCTCGACGTCCCTGCGCAGGGTGACGGCGGAGACGCCCAGCGCCTCGGCCAGGTCGGCCACCCGGGCCGAGCCGCGGTCGCGGACCTGGCGGAGGATGAGCCTGTGGCGCTGCTCGACGGACATACCATCGATCCTATGCCTTTCGAATTGATCGTTTCGATTTCATTCGATCAATCGCGATTGAGGACTGGAATTGACCTCGTCAGCCCCTACCTTTGACCTCATGGATCCCCTCATCAGCCGCAGGGCGCTCAACCGGGCCACGCTCGACCGCCAGCACCTGCTGCGCCGCACCGACAACTCCGTGGCCGAGGTCGTGGAGCGCCTCGGCGGGCTCCAGGCGCAGACCCCGCACACCTGGTACGCGGGCCTGTGGAACCGGGTGGAGGGCTTCAAACCCGCCGACGCCGCCGACCTGCTGCTCTCGCGCGAGCTCGTACGCATCGCGCTGCAGCGCGGCACGATCCACCTCGTCTCCGCCCGCGACTGCCTGGCCATCCGGCCGCTGCTGCAGCCCGCCATCGGGCGCATGACCAAGTCGACGTTCGGCAAGCGGTTGCAAGGGGTCGACCTGGACGAGTTGGAGGCGGTCGGGCGGGCGCTGCTGGAGGAGCGGCCCATGACGTTCGCCGAGCTGGGCCGGAAACTGGCCGAGCGGTGGCCGTCGAACGATCCGCACGCGCTCGGCCAGGGCGTGCGGTGGCTGGTGCCGCTCGTGCAGGTGCCGCCCCGGGGCCTGTGGGGCAAGAGCGGGCCCATCGCGCACACGAGCGCCGAGTCCTGGCTGGGCTTCGAGGTGCCGCCGATGACTCCGGCCGAGCTGGTGCGGCGCTATCTCGCGGCGTTCGGACCGGCCTCGGTGATGGACGTGCAGACATGGTCGGGGCTGACGCGGCTGGGCGAGGTGGTGGACTCGCTCGACCTGGTCCGCTTCAGGGACGAGTCCGGCCGCACCCTGTACGACCTGCCCGACGCCGTACGGCCCGGCGAGGACACCCCGGCGCCGGTGCGGCTGATGTACGACTTCGACAACCTGTTCCTGTCCTACGCCGACCGCTCCCGGGCCATCGACGACACCGGACTGGCCGCCCTCCAGGGCTTCATGGGCACGAACGTCGTGCCGCGCATCATCCTGGTGGACGGCTTCACCGCCGGGGACTGGACGGTCGCCCGCGCCAAGGGCACCTCCACGCTCACCATCCATCAGTGGACGCGGATCCCGGTGTTGGAGGAGGTCGAGGAGGAGGCGCGGAGGCTACTGGAGTTCCTGGCCCCGGGCGACAAACACGAAATCTCCGTCTCCGACGGGCCTTCCATGCCCGGACACTAGGCTGCAGCCATGCACAAACCGGTGACCGACCTTGTGACCTTCGGCGAGACCATGGCGCTGTTCGCCGCTCGCCGTACCGGGCCGCTGCGCTTCGCCCGCGACTTCGACCTCGGCCTCGGCGGCGCCGAGTCGAACGTCGCCATCGGCGTGGCCCGGCTCGGGCACAGCGTGACGTGGGTCGGCAAGGTCGGCGCCGACGAGTTCGGCGACCTCATCCGCGCCACGCTGGCGGGCGAGGGCGTGGACGTGCGGGCCATCCCCGATCCAGGCGCGCCGACCGGGCTGATGATCAAGGGCAGGCGCACGGCCGACCTCATCGACGTGCGTTACTACCGCAAGGGCAGCGCCGGCTCGCGGCTGAGCGCCGCCGACCTCGACCCCGAGCTCATCAGGTCGGCCAGGGTGCTGCACGTCTCCGCGATCACGCCCGCGCTCTCGGAGTCCGCCCGCGAGGCCGTACGGCACGCCATCGTCGAGGCCCGGGCCGCCGGCGTGCTCGTCTCCCTGGACGTCAACTTCCGCAGGGCGCTCTGGACGCCCGAGGAGGCCGGGGCGTGGCTGCGGGAGACGGTCGGAGACGTGGACGTGCTGTTCGCGACCGAGGCCGAGGGCCGGCTGATCGCCGACGTGGACGGCCCCGACGAGCTGGCCAAGGCGCTGGCGGCGCTCGGTCCGCGGCACGTGCTGGTGAAGTTCGGCGCGAAGGGCGCGATGGAGCTGTCGGAGGGCGTCGTGTGGCGGGCGGAGCCGTACCGGGTGACGGAGGTGGACTCCGTGGGAGCCGGGGACGCGTTCGCGGCCGGCTGGCTGGCGGACTGGCTGGCCGGGGCGGAGCCCGCCGAGCGGCTCAGCACGGCCTGCGCGGCGGGGGCGTTCGCGGTGACCTCCCAGGGCGACTGGGAAAGCCTTCCGCGGCGGGCCGACCTGAGCCTGCTGCGGCGGCCCGCCGACGGCGTGAACAGGTGATCAGGCACCCTGACCTTTACCTTTGGGCTCTAAAGAGAGACCCTCGAAGGTAGGGAGGTGGTCCTCCATGGAGTACAAACAGTGGAACATCCAGATCTGGATCAGTGAGGACGACGAGGACGCCGTGACCACGGCCACGGCGGTGCTGTTCACCGCGGACGGCAAACGTCACGAGAGCGTGGCGCACGCCCGACGCAATCCCACCGACCGGCCGGTGCCCGGGATCGGGGACGAGCTGGCCGCTGGGCGGGCCCTGTCCAACCTGGCCTCGAAGTTGATCGAGGACGGCGCGGACGACGTGGCCCAACTGGCCGGCACGGCATAGTTCAGAGCAGCCCGGCGGCAGCCAGGAGCTTGCCGATCCGGCCGACCTCGTCGTCATTGAGCGGAACCTGCGGGAGCGCGGTGATCGGGCAATCGATGACACCGCGTAGGTGAAGCGCGGCTTTGAAGGCTCCGAGGCCCGACGAGCTGCCGCCCATGCGTGAGCCGCCTACACGGACTATCTCGAACAGCCTGACCAGGCGCTCCTGCTCCGCTCTTGCCGCCTGCCAGTCGCCCCGGGAGGCGCACCGGTAGAGCTCGACGTATCCCTGCGGATCCACGTTGCCCAGCCCGGGCACCACGCCGTCCGCGCCCATCCACAGCGCCGAGTCCACGGTCACCTCGGACCCGGTGAGCACGCTGAAGGGCGCCTCGCGGCCCAGGATGACCTGGCGCAGGCCGCCGTCGTCGCCGCTGGAGTCCTTCACTCCGGCCAGCGCGCCCTCGGCGGCCAGCCCGAGCAGCAGCTCGGCGCTCAGCTTGGTGTGCACGGAAACCGGCAGGTCGTACGCGTAGACCGGCAGCCCGCCCCGCGCGGCGACGGTCCGGAAGTGGGTGCGGATCTCGTCCGGATGGGTACGCGTGTAGAACGGCGCGGTCGCCACCAGCGCCGACACCCCCGCCTCGGCCGCGACCCGCACGTGTTCGAGCACGCGTGGCGTCGTCATGTCGATCACGCCGGCCAGCACCGGCACCTGCCCGCCCACGTGGCCGACCACGGTGTCCAGCACCACCCGCCGCTGCGCGTCCGTCAGGTACGCCACCTCCGACGACGACCCCAGCACGAACAGCGCGTCCACACCCCCTTCCAGCAGGTGGTCGACCAGCCGGACCAGCGAGGCGGCGTCCACCTCGTAGTCAGGGGTCAAAGGGGTGCAAACCGGAGGAATGACACCGGTCAAAGTCATACGCGCTCCTGAATCAGCTCAACGTCGGTGGCTCCCGCGGCCACCGGGTGGTGGCAGTGGAAGAGGTGGTCGCCTTCGGTCCGCGCCGCGGGCCAGTCCTCGGCACAGAGGTGGTCTGCCCGCCAGCACCGGGTGCGGAACGGGCAGCCGCTCGGCGGCCTGGTGGCGGAGGGCACCACGCCCACGAGAGGGATCGGGTTGATGGGCGAGATCAGGCCCGGGGTCGCGGAGAACAGGGCCCGCGTGTACGGGTGGCGGGCGCCCATCGGCACGGCCTGCGCGGGCGCCTGCTCGACGATCCGGCCGAGGTACATGGTGACCACACGGTCGCTCATCCTGCGTACCGTCTGGATGTCGTGCGAGACGAACACCAGCGCGAGCCCGAGCCGTTCCTTCAGGTCGAGCAGCAGGTTGAGGATCTGGGCGCGGACCGACACGTCGAGCGCGCTGGTGGGCTCGTCGGCCACGACCAGGTCGGGTTCGAGCGCGAGCGCCCTGGCCACGGCCACGCGCTGGCGCTGCCCGCCGGAGAGCTGGCTGGGCAGCGCGTCGGCGGCGCCGGCGGGCAGGCCCACCAGGTCGAGCAGCTCGCGTACGCGGGCGTCGCGCTGGGCGGGGGTGCCGCGGCGGTGCACGTTGAGCGGGTCGCGTAGCACCTGCCTGACGGGCAGGCGCCGGTTGAGCGCCGTGGACGGGTCCTGGAAGATCATCCCGACGCTGGAGCCGATCAGCGCGCGCCGCTCGCCCTCCTTCAGCGCCCACAGGTCCTTGCCGCGGAAGGTCACAGTCCCCTGGGTGGGCCGTTGCAGGCCGACCAGCACCCTGGCCAGCGTGGACTTGCCGCAGCCCGACTCCCCCACGACCCCGACCGTCTCGCCGGGGCTCACCGTGAGGTCGGCCGCGGTCAGCGCGTGGACGCGGTCCCGCGAGAACAGGCCGCCCGAGCGGGCCTTGTGCACGACGTGCACGTCCTTCAGCTCAAGCATGCTGCTCACTCCCTACGAGCGCCGGATGATGGCAGGCCACCGCGTGCGTGGTGTCCCCCGTCAGCACCGGAGCCTCGGTACGGCACACGTCCGTGGCCATGGGGCACCGGTCGGCGAACCGGCAGCCGGCCGGGAAGTCGGCCGGGGCGGGCACCACGCCGGGGATCTGCGTGAGCCGCTCGGCGCCCGACTCCAGCGACAGCACCGAGCCCAGCAGGCCGCGGGCGTAGTGGTGGGCGGGCGCGCCGACCAGGGTCGCCGTGGCGCCGGTCTCGACGATCTGGCCGCCGTACATGACGACCACGCGGTCGGTGACGTCGGCGACCAGCGCGAGGTCGTGCGAGACGAGGATCAGCGCGAACCCCAGCTCCTCGCGCAGCTTCAGCAGCAGCTCGATGACCTGTGCCTGGACGGTGACGTCGAGCGCGGTGGTGGGCTCGTCGGCGACGATCAGCTTCGGGTCGCGCGACAGCGCCATCGCGATCAGCACCCGCTGCCGCTGCCCGCCCGACAGCTCGTGCGGGTAGGCGGACAGGGTGCGGCGGGCGTCGAGGCCGACGAGTTCGAGCAGTTCGGCGGGGGTGCGCCGGCCGCCGCGGCGGGTGAGCTGCTTGAGCTGGGCCTTGATGGTCATGGCCGGGTTCAGGGAGGAGAGGGCGTCCTGGTAGATCATCGCCATCTCGTGGCCGAGCAGGCGGCGGCGGGCGCGGCGCGACTCCGAGAGCAGCTCGCGCTGGTCGAAGCGGACGTGGCCGCTGACCCGGGCGTTGCGCGGCTGCAGGCCCATGATGGTCAGCGCGGTCAGCGACTTGCCGCAGCCCGACTCGCCGACCAGGCCGAGCACCTCGCCCGGGCGCACCTCGAAGCCGATGCCGTCCACGATGTCCACACCGTCCGCGAACCCGATCCGCAGCCGTTCCACCGCGAGGACCGGCGGCCCCTGCGGGAGCGGGCGGGCGCGTTCGGCCAGCCTGCGGGCGGCCTCGGCCAGCCCGGGCAGCTCGACGATCTCGCCGGAGCCGGGCCTGGCCCGCTCGAACGCGTCGTCCTTCTTCGGGACGGCCCTGCGGGCGGCGGGCGCGGCCCAGGCGTCGGAGATGCCCTCCGAGAGGATGTTGAGCGCGAGCACGGTCAGCAGGATCAGCAGGCCGGGGAAGACCGTGGCCCACCAGCCGCCGAGCAGCACCATGTTCTTGCCGTCGGCGATGACGCTGCCCCAGGAGGGGTTCGGCGGGCGCACGCCGGCGCCGATGAACGACAGCGACGCCTCGAACACGATCGCGTCGGCCACCATCACCGTGCAGAAGACGAGGACCGGCGCGGCGCAGTTGATCGCGACGTGCTTGACGACGATGTACGGCGTGCGCGCCCCGATGATCCGCTCGGCCGCGACGTAGTCCTCGCCGTACTGGGCGATCACGTTGGCCCGCACGACCCTGGCCACGGACGGCATGTAGAGGAAGGCCATGGCCATGACCAGCACCGGGATGCTGCCGCCGAACACCGCCACCAGCACGGCCGCCAGCGCGATGCCGGGGAAGGCCATGACGACGTCGAGCAGGCGCATGATGGTCTCGTCCACGGCCCTGCGCGAGGTGGCCGCGATCGCGCCGACGACCGCCCCGGCCGCCAGGGCGAGCCCGGTCGCGCCGAGGCCGATGATCAGCGACCAGCGGGCCCCGTACAGGAGCCTGGACAGGATGTCGCGGTTGGCGCTGTCGAGGCCCATCCAGTGCGCGGCCGACGGGCCGCCGCCGGTGGCCTCCTGGAAGTACGGCGAGTGCGGCGCGATCCACGGCGCGAGCAGCGCGGCCAGCACGACCACGGCCACGATGCCGACCGCCACCCACGACAGGGGCTTGAGGCGGCGCAGGCCCACGCCCGGCCCCTTTTTCGGCACGGAGAGCCGTTCCGTCAGTCCACGTCTCATGCGGCGCTCCTGAGGCGGGGGTTGACCAGCAGGTAGAGGATGTCCACGACCAGGTTGACGACCATGAAGCCGACCGCGATGGTCAGCACCACGCCCTGGACGACGGCCGGGTCGCCGTCGCGCACGGCGTTGATCATGAGCTGGCCCATGCCGGGCAGGCCGTAGATGGTCTCGATGACCACGGTGCCGCCGATCAGGTAGCCGATGCGCAGGCCGAGCACGGTCAGCGGGGTGATCAGGGCGTTGCGCAGCACGTTGCGGCCGACGACCACGATCGGCGGCAGGCCGCTGCCGATCGCGGTGCGCACGTAGTCGCGGTCCAGCTCCTCCACCATCGACGTGCGGATGATGCGGGTGAGCTGGGCGGCGATCGGCAGCGACAACGACAGGGCGGGCAGCGTCATCGACTGCAGCCACCCGGCCGTGGAGTCGGCCGGGTTGATGTAGCCGCCCGTCGGGAACAGGCCCTCGCCGACGGCCAGGTACTGGATCATCAGCAGCGCCAGCCAGAACGGCGGCGCCGCCACCCCGATCAGCGACACCACGCGGATCACCTGGTCCGGCCAGCGGTCGCGGAACAGCGCCGCGGTGACGCCGAACACCAGCGACAGCACCACCGCGACGGCCAGGCCCAGGAACGTGAGCTGCAGGGTCAGCGGCAGCGCGGTCGTGACGGACTCCAGCACCGGCTTCTTGGTGAGCACGCTGGTGCCCATGTCGCCCTGGGCCAGGTCCGCGACGAAGCGGACATAGCGCAGGGGCAGCGGGTCCAGCAGGCCGTTCTCGAGCTGGAACTGGTGGATCTGCTCGGGGGTCGGGTTCGCGCCCTGGAAGTACGCGTACTCCGGCTTGCTGTTGGAGAAGCGCATCACGATGAAGACGAACGCGACCACGCCGAGCAGCAGCGGGATCAGCATGAGGAGCCGCCGGAGCAGCATCCTGGCGACGAGCGTCATGTCCTCTTGGCCTGCAGCAGGTTGATGCCGGGGTAGGGCTGGGCGCGGATGCCGGACAGCTTCTTCGGGTCCCAGGCGGTCATCAGCTCGTTGTGGACGACGGGGTAGAGGATGGCCTGCTCAGCCACAAAGTCCAGATATTTGTGGATAAGTTCGGTCCGCTTGGCCTTGTCGGTTTCCTTGCTGGCCTCGTCCATCATCGCGAACAGCTTCTTGGCGTCCGCGGTGCCGTCCCAGTGGCTGTACTTCATCCACAGGCCGCCGGGCACGTAGTTGTAGTGCAGGATCAGGTCGGCGTCCATGCCGAACTGGTTGGGGTTCGAGGCGGCGGCCACCACCTGGTAGTCCTGGAACTGGTCCATCTTGGCGAACAGCGCGGCCGTGTCCTGCGGCTCCAGCGTGGTCTTGATGCCGATGGCCTCCCAGGAGGCGGCGATGGTGGGCAGGCAGTCCGCGATCCAGCTCACGTTGACGGCCATGAGGTTGATCGTGAGGTTCTTCACCCCGGCCTCGGCCAGCAGCGCCTTGGCCTTGTCGGGGTCGTAGTCGTAGACGACCGAGGCCCGCTTGTGGTCGGGGTGGCCCTCGTTGAGGAAGGAGCTGGAGGCCGTGCCGTGGCCCTTGAGCGCCACGTCGATCATCTTCTGCTTGTCGATCGCGTAGTGCAGGGCCTGGCGCACCCGTACGTCCTCGAAGGGCTTGGCGCCCGTGTTGAACATCAGGAACATGTGGTTCATGCCCTTGCCGCCCTCGACCGTCAGGCCCTGCTGCTTGAGCTGGTCGACGTTGGCGTACGGGATGTTGTCGGCGATCTGCGCCTCGGCCGAGCCGCCGGAGATCTTGGCCACGCGGGCGGCGGCGTCCACGATCGTCAGCCAGTTCATCTTCTTGGCCGTGGCCGGGCGCGGGCCGTTGTAGCCGTCGAACGCCTCGAAGGAGGTGTTGGACTTGGGGTTGTGCGCGGTCTGCTTGTACGGCCCCGAGCCCACCGTCATGCCGCTCTTGGCCTTGTCCCACGCGCCCGCCTGGCTGAACACGTGCTTGGGCATGATCTTGGCGATGGTCAGCCTGGGCGCGGCGTCGGGGAAGGGGAACTTGAAGACCAGCTCGACGTTCTTGTCATCGACCTTCTTCACCTCCTGGAGCCAGGACTTGAAGAAGTTGCCGGTCAGGACGTTGTCGGGGCCGAGGATCCGCTCGAAGGTGAAGACCACGTCGTCAGCGGTGACCGGCTGGCCGTCGTGCCACTTGGCGCCGTCTCTGAGCGTGAACTTCCACGAGGTCGCGTTCAGGTCGGTGGGCAGGGCGGTGGCCAGGGCCGGGTACGGCTCGCGCGTGATCGGGTCGGTGTCGAGCAGCCCTTCGTAGATGTGGTTGATCCCCGCCATCGCGAACGCCGACGCCGTCTGCGTCGGATCCCAGCTCTGGTCGTTGCCGTAGCCGATGACGGCGGTGATCAGGTCCTTGTTGGATCCGGCGCCGACCGATCCGGTCGAGGCCGGGCCGCCGGAACACGCGGAGAGCGTCGCCGCGACGAACGCCGCCGCACCCGTAGCCCCGCTGTAACGCAGGAAGTCGCGGCGGCTGAACTCAGAGCTCACGGAATTCCTCCTGGGACGTAGCACGTGGGACATCCCATGTCCTATCTTTGCCGTAACGTGGACGCTAGATGCTGCCACGGCTTGAGGTCAACAGAAGATTTCCGGAATGTTACATACGATGAAAGGATCTTTCATGACCACAGTCCCGCGTCCGGCGCGGCCGAGCCGTGCCGTCGAGGCCCAGGAGGGCGTCAAGGACCTGATCGTCCGGCGTGGGCTGGTGGCCGGAGACCCCCTGCCGACCGAGTCGGAGCTCATGGAGGAGCTGCGGGTCAGCCGCAACTCGATCAGGGAGGCGCTCAAGGCCCTGCAGGCGGTCGGCATCGTGGACATCCGCCACGGCTTCGGCATGTTCGTGGGCCGGATGTCGCTGGCGGGGCTGGTGGACGAGCTGACCTTCCACAGCCGCATCACGCTGCAGAACGGCAAGAACCACCTGGCCAACCTGGTCGAGATCCGCGAGATCCTGGAGAGCGGCCTCGTCGAGCGCCTCATCGAGCTGGGCCCCGAGGCCGACCTGACGCCGGTCGCCGACGTCATCGCCAGGATGGAGGCCGAGGCGCCGGCCGGGCCGGTCTCCCCCGAGACCGACCGCCTCTTCCACGACCTCCTCTACCGCCCACTCGGCAACCCGCTGGTGGGCCAGCTCCTGGGGGCGTTCTGGGACGTCTACTACCAGCTGCGCGACGAGTTGGGCGCGCCCGACGAGCCGCCGGGCGACGTGGTCAGGCGCCATCGCGACATCTACACGGCCGTGCTGGCCGGCGACCGGGCCGCGGCCGTGGCCGCCGTGCACGCCCATTTCGAGGGCGTGCGCAACCGCGTGGCCAGGATCGGCGGCTAGTAGGCGCTGAGCCGCTCCACGCGGGGATGCCAGCGCGTGCGCCACTCCCCGAACCACCTGGCGAACCAGGGGTGGGCACCGGCCAGCGGCATGATGTAGGCCACGGTCTCCAGGTAGTAGCGCCGCTGGAACCGCCACGGCATCCGCTGGAGCTCCTGCACGTTGCTCACCCGGTCGGCCAGCTTCACGAACACCGCGTGCAGCGGCGCCTGCACGAGGGTGCTCAGGTAGTCGGCCTTCGCGACCCCGCGGGGCTTGGTCACCCACCGTACGAGCTCGGCCACGCCGGCGCCGAACCTCCGCGCGACCTCCGCCTCGGTGCACGGCGTGTCCTCCAGCACGTCGTGCAGCACGATCGCCACGAGCACGTCCCGGTCGGTCAGCTCGGCGCCGACCACGGCCACCTCCAGCGCCTCGAGCAGATGCTCCAGGTACGGGCGCCCGGTGGGCCGCTGCTGCACCCCGTGCTGCGCGCGGGCGAACGCCACCGCGTCGCGCAGGGACTCCGTGGTCCCCGGCGGGAGCGCCTCGCTCAGGGGGCGTTCCGCCTGCGCCCAGGACGACCAGCTCGTGAAGATCTCCATCCCGCTCCTCTCGACCCCGCGTGTCCTAGGCTGAGAATATGGCCGAGATCGCCGTCGCCGACGGCTCGTGGACGTTCAACGGCGAGTTCCTGCGCATTGTCCCCGGAAGCGACAAGGGCGTGCACGAGCTGCGCAGGACGCTGGGCGAGCTCGTGGTGCCGCTGGAGGCGATCGCGAGCATGGCGTTCGAGCCGTCGCGCAAGGGCGGCCACGTGCGGATGCGGCTGCGCAAAGGGGCCGACCCGCTCTCCGACGCGGTGGCGGGGCTGCTCGGCCCGCCCGCCGACCCCTACCGGCTGGCCGTTCCCAAGAGCCGCGCCGGCGCGGCCGAATACTTCGTCGACGAGGTCCGCGACACCCTGCTCGTCTACCAGACGCCCACCGCCGCCTGCGACGACTACCTCCTGGCCGGGCCCTCCGTGCCCGTCTCGGCCACGGCGGGCGACGGCACCGCGCTCTTCGACGGGGAGCGGGTGCGGCTGGAGTGGACCGGGTTCGCGAGCACGGAGAAGGACAAGGCCGGACCCCAGGAGTTCCCGCTGTCCGACGTGGCCGGCGTGGAGTGGAAGCCGCAGTCCGGCATGGGCTACGGCACGCTGCGCTTCCGCGTCAAGGGCGAGGGGCCCGCGCAGCCGCCGCAGAAGGACCCCCACTGTGTGTCGTGGGGCATCCAGCGCTTCGGCGGGACCACCGCCCTGGTCGCCGCCGCCGTGCTGGCCCGGCTGCCGCGGGAGGCCGAGCTGCCGCCGCCTCCCCCGCCCGTGAACGACGACGTGCACGACGCGGTCCTGCGCCGCCTGGGGGAGCTCGGGGAGCTGCACCGATCCGGGGTGCTGACCGACGAGGAGTTCACGGCGGCCAAGCAAGCCATGATCCGCCGCCTCCAGGAGACGTGACCCCGCCCGGCCGGGGCATCCGCGGCCGGTGGAAAATGTGGCCAGATGCCCAGGATCGGAGGACCAAGCGTGACCCGCGACGAAGAGAGACTCCTGCGCCGCGCCATCGAGCTGGCCGCGGAGGCCCGTGCCGACGGCAACCCGCCGTTCGGCTCGCTGCTGGCGGGCCCGGACGGCTCGATCCTGGTCGAGGAGCGCAACAGCTCGCTCACCGACCACGACATCACCGCGCACCCGGAGCTGAAGCTGGCCCGCTGGGCCGCCCGCGAGCTCGACCCCTCCGCCGCGGCCACGACCACGATGTACACCAGCTGCCAGCCGTGCGGGATGTGCGCGGGGGCCATCGCCCGTTCGGGCCTGGGCCGCGTCGTCTACGCGCTGTCCGGCGAGCAGCTCAACGGCCTCAAGCCGCCGGGCAGCGCCTTCGTGGACCCGCCCGCCGAAGGCCCGGCCCTGTACGACGAGGCGCGCGTACCCGTTGAGGGCTACTACGTCTGACCCCTCCCCCGACGGGGGGCCTGCCGGGACGCGTCCGGCCTCCGAGGTGTGATCGGAGAGCAGGGCGCCCCGGCGGGTGCGCCTCAGAGGCCGCGCAGGCGGGCCACGCCGTCACGGCGGGCCTGGTCGGCCACCGCCGCGGCGACCGCGGGCACCACCCGGGGGTCGAACGGCTCCGGGATGATCCGCTCCGCCGACAGCTCCTCCTCGATCACGCTGGAGAGGGCGTGCGCCGCGGCCATCTTCATGTTCTCGGTGATCTCCACGGCCCGCGCCGACAGGGCGCCCCTGAACACGCCGGGGAAGGCGAGCACGTTGTTGATCTGGTTGGGGAAGTCGCTGCGCCCGGTGGCCACGACGGCGGCGTGCTCCATCGCGATCCCCGGGTGGATCTCCGGCTCGGGGTTGGACAGGGCGAACACGATGGAGCCCGGCGCCATCGACGCGATGGCCCGTTCGCTGATCGTCGAGCCCGACAGGCCGATGAAGACGTCCGCCCCCGCCATGGCCTCCTCGGTCGTGCCGGTGTGGCCCGACTGGTTCGTGCAGGTCGCGATCAGGGCCTTGTACGTGTTGAGGTCGTCACGGCCCTGGTGGATCACGCCCTTGCTGTCGGACACGATGACCTCGGCGATGCCGGCCTTGAGCAGCATGCTCGTGACCGCCAGCCCGGAGGCGCCCGCGCCGGCCACGACGGCCCGCAGGTCCCACAGCCGCCGCCCGGTCAGCCGCGCCGCGTTGCGCAGCGCGGCCAGCACCACGATCGCCGTGCCGTGCTGGTCGTCGTGGAAGACCGGGATGTCCAGCCGCTCCTTGAGCCGGCGCTCCACCTCGAAGCAGCGCGGGGCGCTGATGTCCTCCAGGTTGATGCCGCCGAAGGACGGGGCCATGCGGGCGATCGTCTCCACCAGGGCGTCGACGTCGGTGCAGTCCAGGCAGATGGGCACCGAGTCCACGCCCCCGAACTGCTTGAACAGCAGCGACTTGCCCTCCATGACCGGCATGGCCGCGGTGGGGCCGATGTCGCCGAGCCCGAGCACGGCGGTGCCGTCGGTGACCACGGCGACCACGTTGGACCGCCAGGTGTAGTCGTCGGCCAGCTCGGGCCGCTCGGCGATGGCCGTGCACACGCGGGCCACCCCCGGCGTGTACGCGAGCGACAGGTCGTTGGCGTCGCGCACCGGCACCGACGGGCGCGTCTCCAGCTTGCCGCCCTCGTGCAGGCGGAAGGCCGGGTCCTGGTCGAGAAGCGTGGCGAGGCTGATGGCCGGCGCGGTGATTTCGGTCGTCATCCGGAGCTCCTAGAACCGCATCAGCCGGCCGGACGGGGTGCGCATGTCAGGCACCTCATTTCGCACCGTGGTACGCGCGGGGCGCGCCTTTTTGAGCTGTGTACGTTTCATGGCGTCCATCCCTTTCCGCGACGATCGCTGTGATTAACAACACATCCCGAGTGTCACACGGGCGGCAATTCCCGGTTACCCCACGTCCCCCCTATATCGGGGCCGTCCCCTGGTAAGAGGTACGAGGCAGTAGGGGTTGTCCGGGATAGGGGTCGGTCGGGAAATTCGAAGGACAGATACCTGCGAAAGGACAACGATGACGGTCCTGACCGCTTTTCCCACGGAAGCACCACTCGATCCGCGGACGCCATCGGCACGCCTCTCGCGGCTCCTGGATCCCGGCTCCCTGGTGCCGATGCCCGGCGACGACGAGAGCGGCGTGCAGGCCGTACACGGTCTGATCGACGGCTCGCCGGTCATCGCCTACTGCACGGACGCGACGCGCATGGGCGGCGCGCTGGGCTGGGCAGGCGCGAATCGCATCGTCGAGGCCATCCAGCTGGCCGTCCGCCGGCGCTGCCCGGTGATCGGCCTGTGGCACTCCGGCGGCGCCCGGCTGGCGGACGGCGTGGAGTCGATGGACGGCGTCGGGCGCATGTTCGCCGCCATGACCTCGGCCTCCGGCCTGATCCCGCAGATCTCGGTCGTCCTCGGACCGGCCGCGGGCGCGGCCGCCTACGGTCCCGCGCTGACCGACGTGATCATCATGTCGGACGTCGCGCGGGTCTTCATCACCGGGCCCGACGTCGTCCGCAGCGTCACCGGCGAGGAGATCGACATGGCGGGCCTGGGCGGCCCGGAGGCGCACGGCCCCAAATCGGGGGTCGCGCACATCACGGTCGACTCCGAGCAGGCGGCCTACGACCGGGCCCGCCTGCTGACGGGGTTCTTCACCCACCCCGGCCGGTTCGACTTCGCCGCGCTGAGCGAGCCGCGCGACCTGCGGGCGCTCCTTCCCGAGCAGCCGCGCCGCGCCTACGACGTCCGGCCGGTCCTCCGCGAGCTCCTGGACCCGGAGTTCCTGGAGTTCCAGCCCCGCTGGGCCCCCAACATGGTGGTCGGGCTCGGCCGGCTGGGCGGGCGGGCCGTCGGCGTGGTCGCCAACAACCCGCTGCGCAAGGGCGGCTGCCTCGACTCGCTCTCGGCGGAGAAGGCCTCGCGTTTCGTGCGGATGTGCGACTCGCTCGGCGTCCCGCTCGTGGTCGTGGTCGACGTGCCCGGCTACCTGCCCGGCGTCCAGCAGGAGTGGGGCGGCGTGGTCAGGCGGGGCGCCAAGCTCCTGCACGCCTTCGCCGAGTCCGTCGTCCCGCGCGTCACCCTCATCACCCGCAAGTCGTACGGCGGCGCCTACATCGCCATGAACTCCAGGTCTCTGGGCGCGACCGCGGTGTACGCCTGGCCCGACGCGGAGGTGGCGGTCATGGGGGCCGAGGCGGCGGTCGGCATCCTGCACCGCAAGCGGCTGGCCGCGGTGCCCGAGTCCGAGCAGGCGGACCTGCACGCGCGACTGGTGGAAGAGCATCGGCGGACGGCCGGCGGGGTCGAGCGGGCGATGTCGCTCGGCGTGGTCGACGCGGTCGTCTCGCCTCTCGAGACCCGGCTCCGGCTGGCGGAAGCACTGGCATCGGCACCGCAGGACCGCGGCTGCCACTCCAACATCCCGCTCTGAATCGAGGAGACCATGTCGAACATCAAGGTAATGCTCGTCGGCGGACCGAACCACCTGCCGGCCGACCAGCGGATCGTGACCCTCGCGAAGTTCTGCGAGAAGATCAAACTGCCTTTCGGCAGCGGGTACGAGCACTTTCTCCACAAAGGCGAGCGCACGCACGTGGACGGGCAGGAGGTGCCCGCCTATCACTGGATCATGCGGACGGCAATTGCCGAGTGACCCGTGACCGCCTAAGGGTTCGCTAGGGGTGGGATAACAGCCGGACCGGCGATTCAATATGAGTAGTCGGGTTTGACGGATGTTTATCCCGCCGGAGAGGTGAGGCATTGAACTAGACGGCACCCCCCCTTTTGCGAAGCCCCCAGCAGAACGAGAGCCACCGCCCAGAATTAAATGGGCGGTGGCTCTCTTTGTTCTTTTTCACGAAAATCTCCGGAAAACGCCGCGGCGGCCGCCTTTCGGCGGCCGCCGGCGTGTCCTCCGGCATCAGCTGGCGTTCGCGAGCGTGACCTCCGTCCGGCCGCTCCGCCTGGCGGCCGAGCCGACCGCGGCCAGGGTCGCGTCGACCACGTTGGTGTCGACGCCCACGCCCCAGACCGTCGTGCCGTCCACCTTGCATTCGGCGTAGACCGTCGTCTTCATGCTCGTGACGCGCTCGGTGCCGTCGGCCCGGTGCACCGCCCGCACGTCGACGCCCCAGGGCGCCATCGTGGCTCCGATGGCCCGGACGGTCTGCTCCTGCTGGCCGTCCATGTGGAGCGTGGCGGTGATCCGGTCGCCCCGCCGCAGCGGGTCGGTCCGGGACTGGCCGGCGAGGTACTCCTCTTCGAACAGCGTCCAGATCTCCTCGGGCGACAGCTCGCTGCCCCGTGCCTCCGCTCGGGCCTGGACCAGCCCGGCGAACTCCCGCTGCAGCTCGCGGGGAAGGCGCATCCCGTGCCAGGCGCTCATGACGTACGCGATGCCGCCCTTGCCCGACTGGCTGTTGATCCGCACGATCGCCTCGTACGTGCGCCCGACATCCTTGGGGTCCACCGGCAGGTACGGCATGCTCCACGGCATCTCGTCGACGCTGACGCCGCTGTCGCCGGCGGCCCGCTCGAGGTCGTCGAAGCCCTTCTTGATCGCGTCCTGGTGCGAGCCGGAGAAGGCGGTGTACACGAGCTCGCCGCCGTAAGGGTGCCGGGGGTGCACGGGAATCTCGTTGCAGAGCTCGACCGTGTCGCGGATCCGGTCGATGTCGGAGAAGTCGATGCCAGGGTCCACCCCGTGGGTGAACATGTTCATGCCGAGCGTCACCAGGCAGACGTTGCCCGCCCGCTCGCCGTTGCCGAACAGGCACCCCTCGATGCGCTCGGCCCCGGCCAGCAGCGCCAGCTCGGACGCGGCCACCCCCGTGCCGCGGTCGTTGTGCGGGTGGATGGACAGGCACACGTGCTCCCTGCGGGAGAGGTTGCGGTCCAGCCATTCGATCTGGTCGGCGAACACCGAGGGCAGGGAACGCTCGACGGTGGTGGGGAAGTTCAGGATGATCGGGCGGCCGGGGCCGGTCTCCCACACGTCCATGACCGCCTCGCAGACCTCCAGGGCGAAGTCCGCCTCGGTCTCGTTGAACAGCTCGGGCGAGTACTGGTAGCGCAGGTCGCAGTCCGCCAGATCCCGCTCCGCGTACTTCATCATCAACCGGGTGCCCTGCACGGCTAAGTCCTTGCACTGGGCGCGGTCCATGTTGAACACCACGCGCCGGAACAGCGGCGCGGTCGCGTTGTAGAGGTGGAACGTGGCGCGAGGGGCGCCGGCCAGCGCGGTGACCGAGCGTTCGATCAGCTCGTCCCTCGCCGGTACGAGCACCGAGATCCATACGTCGTCCGGGATGCGGTCCTGCTCGATGAGCATCCGGACGAAGTCGTAGTCGTCCTGGCTGGCCACGGGGAATCCGACTTCGATCTCCTTGTAGCCGATGTCGACGAGCAGCTCGAACATGCGCAGCTTCCGCGCCGGCGACATCGGGTTGGCCAGCGACTGGTTTCCGTCGCGGAGGTCCGTCGACAGCCAGCGGGGCGCCGCCACGATCCTCTTGTCCGGCCAGGTCCGGTCGGCCAGGGCCAGCGGGGTGAAGTTCGAATAGCGCTCGACGGAACGGGTCGGGGCCATCGTGAATCTCCTTCGCAGGTCTCATGGGGTGGCTCTGGAGATCTCCGGACTCAACGTACAGTCGGCGAAAAGCCCGCAACAGGTCGAGGATCATGAGAGTGCCGGTCCTGACCAAGGGATTCGGCGGGGGTATCGAGAGTGCGCGCCCCCGGTATCTTTCGACGCACCCCCCTTCTCGGGCCCCTGCCCGCCCTTCACACTCCGATCATGGCGACTATCGAACCGGCGCTCCGGCGAGGCGGTCTGTGCTTCGCGGAAGCGCGGCCTACAGTGCAGTTCATCTTCTTGCTGCGCTTCCTCACCGGCACGGCGCTGTGCGCCTCGGTCGCGGGCGACGACGGGCACCTGGGCAGAACGGTCTGGGGCGCCGCCGCATGGGTGATGATGATCTTCGCCGTCTACCTCTTCAACGGCGTCATGGACGTGCCGGAGGACCGGCTCAACGGCTCACGCAGGCCCATCGTCCGTGGCGACCTGCCACCGGGCTTCGCCAGCGCGGTCGCGATCGGGGCGGCCCTGCTGTCGCTCGCGGCCGGCTTCGCGCTCGCCCCGCTGATGGGCGGCATGCTCGCCGTCGTGCTGACGCTCGGCTACCTCTACTCGGGCCCGCCGTTCCCGCTCAAGCGCAGCTCCGGTGGCACGGTCCTGACGGGAGGCGTGGCCACCCTGCTCACCTACTACGGGGGCGCCTTCTCCTACGCGAGCGAGATCAGGAGCTCGCTGATGCTGATCGTCTTCGTGCTCGCCGCGTCGCTGTGGACCGCTCTCGTGGGCTCGACGACCAAGGACCTGCCCGACATCGAGGGCGACGCCCGCGCCGGGCGGATGACCTTCGCGGTCATGCACGGCGAGCGCGTCCTGCGGCTGACGATCTGCTGCACGGCGATCGGGCTGGCGCTGGCCTTCACCGTGGCCGTCCTGCTGCTGCGGCTCCCGCTGTGGCCGTCCGCGCTCGCCATGATCGGCGGGGCGCTGGTCATCACGGTCCTGTGCTTCAAGGGCCGCCGCCGCGAGCCGTACGGCGCCTTCATGGCCACCCAGTACGCCCTGCACGGCCTGGCGATCGTGCCGCTCTTCCTCATCTGACAGGCGGACCGGCCGATCAGACCGCGCAGCCCGCGCCGGTCGAGCCGGGCGGGAAGTCCTCCTCCAGCCGCCGGCACACCGCCTCGGTCAGCAGGAGCCTGACGGAGCCCACGTTCATCTCCAGGTGGACCGGGTCGCGCGTGCTGGGCACCGGCACCACGTCCGGCCCCCGCGACAGCAACCAGGCCAGGGCCAGGCGGCCCGTGCTGACATCCATGTTCGCCGCCTCGGCCTGCACCCGCCGGAGCATCGCGATGTTGCGCGGGAGGTTGTGCGGCGAGAACCGGGGATCCGCCCGGCGAGGGTCGGCCGGACCGAGCCGCGAGGGCGACAGGCTCCGCCCGGTCAGGAAGCCGCGGCCCAGCGGCCGGCAGGCCAGCACGCCGATCCCGAGCTCTCGTGCCACCGGCAGCTGGTCGAGCTCGACCGCACGGTGCCACAGGGAGTATTCCGTCGACAGGGCGGCCATCGGATGGACCGCGTGCGCCCGGCGGAGCTCGTCCCCCGTCACCCCCGACAGGCCGACGTGGCGGGCCTTGCCCGTGCTCACCAGGTCCGCCAGCTGGTGGGCGGTCTCCTCGACCGGCACGGACGGCTCCTCGTGGCGGGCTATGTAGAGGTCGACGTAGTCGACGCCCAGGCGCTTCAGCGAGGCGTCGCACGCCTGCGCCAGCTCGCCGCAGCCGGTGCCGCGCTGGACGGTCCGCGTCGCCAGGAGCACGTCGTCGCGCCAGGGCCGGACGGCCTCGCCGACGAGCCGCTCGACCTCGCCGTCGGCGTGGTCGTCGGACATGTCGAGCAGCGTCACGCCCACGTCGAGAACGTAGTGGATCAACGCCAGGGACTCCGAGCGGTCCACGTGGCCGTACACGCCTGAGAGGGCCAGACACCCGAAGCCCAGACACGAGGTGATCAGCCCCGCATCGCCCAGCCTTCTGCTGTCCACGACACTCCCCTCCATTTGGCCGTCACGTTATACATACGATCGGCGGGCCATGATTGTGCCACAACCCCTATCTCCCCTATGGGCAGGTGAATAAGGGGGGAATTTTTCCCGTTTATCCCGTATGACACAGAACGCAACGACTAGTTATACACCTAGTTAATGGAGCTGCCCACCACGCGGACTCCGCGTGGTGGGCAGGATCTGGGAGGGTTAGCGGACGGCCGGGCTCAGCTCCAGATCGGTGGGAAGATCCGAGCGCTGGGTGATTCCGAGCTTGCGATAGATGCGCGTCAAGTGCTGTTCCACTGTGCTCACCGTGATGAACAGCTTGGCCGCGATCTCGCGGTTGGTGTAGCCGACGGAGGCCAGGCCGGCGACCCGGCGCTCCGCGTCGCTGAGGATCGCCACGACCTTGCTGATCTCCGCGTTCTGCCCGTCGGCGGCGGCGGAGCCGTCACCGGCCAGCGCCTGGCTCAGCGGCTGGGCGCCGCACTCCTGCGCGAGGATGCGCGTACGGCTGGCGATGATGCCCGCCCTGCGGAACTCCCCGACGCTGTGGAACGCCTCGGTGAGGTCGAACAGCGACCGGGCCAGCTCGTAGCGGTCGCCGCAGGCCTGCAGGCGGTCCGTGGACTGCCGCAGCAGCATGGGCCGGTGCCGGAGCTCGCTCGTGGCGGCCAGCAGGCGCAGCGCGATCCCCTGCGTGCGGGAGGCCATGGGGCCGCAGCGCGACAGCTGCTCCTCGACCAGGGCACGGGCCTCGTCGTGCTCGCCCATCCGGATGAGCGCCTCGGCCGCGTCGGCCCGCCAGGCGATGAAGCCCGGCGTGTCCATCTCCCACTCGCCCATGAGCTCGCCGCAGAAGCGGAAGTCCCGCAGCGCCGCCGCCGGATGGTCGACGGCCAGGTGGTAGCGCCCGCGGGCGTGCAGGTAGTGCAGCCCGAAGCGGGTGCGCAGCATGGCCTCCGGGACCGCGGTGTTGACCTGGGCGAGCGCCTGGTCGTACTGCCCCATGGCGGTGCTGGCCAGCATCAGGTTGGCCAGCGGCGAACCCACGGTCACGCCCCAGCTGGCCGGCGGGATGAGCTCCAGGGCCAGGCGCGCGGACGAGGCCGCGGTCTCCAGGTCGCCGCGCCGCATGGCGATCTCGGCGCGGATCGCGGTGAGCCGGGCCCGGCGGGCCGGCGCGCTGCGGGACTGCGCCTCCTCGATGAAGGCGTCGCACCACGGCGCCGCCTTGTCCGGCCAGCCGCCGTAGGTGAGCGCGAGCAGCGCGCTCTCCACCGTGTCCATGGACATCTCGTCCAGGCGCGAACTGTGCAGGATCCGCTCCACCGTGGCCAGGGTGCGCTCGCGGGGACCGCGGGTGAGAACCGAGGTCAGGGCGTTGATCGCCTCCAGCCGCCGGCTCACCCGCACCGGTAACACGGCCTCCTTGTTCTGCTCGGTGGTCGCCCTGTTGACGTGGGCCAGCAGCGGCGGCGCCGAGGCACGCAGCCACAGCCTGGTGCCGACGAGCTCGGCCACGGTCTGCGGCTCGGTGTCGCCGCTCTCCTTCAGGTGTTCGAGCACCTGGCAGGCGTCGTCCACCTTGCCGTGCCAGAGCAGCGCCCTGGCCAGGACGACCGCGTCGCTGCCGCGCAGGGTGCCGTTGTGCAGGGCGTCGGTCAGCTCGGCGATGTGCTCGGCCGGGGTGCTGGGGTTGATGCGCCACTCCGCGCGCATCAGGAGCGTGGCGATGGTGGTACGCCGCCGCTCGTCGGTGCAGCAGCGCCAGGCGAGCTTGAGATAGTCGACGGCCTCGTCCACGAACCCGTCGTCCAGCCGGTGCAGCGCCGCGGCCTCCAGCACGGGGACGGCCCACGGCAGGTCGGTGGCGTCGGCGCCGACCAGGTGCTCGGCTATCGCGACGTCGTCTGCCCCCTCCAGGTGCAGCAGCTCGGCGGCCCTGCGGTGCACGCTGCGCCGCATCTCGTCGCCCAACTCGGCCAGCACCGTCTCCCTGGCGATCCCGGCCCTGTAGTGGCCCGACTCCAGCAGCCCGGCGGTCTCCAGCCAGCGGGTGGCCTGGGCCACCGTCGTGCCGTCCGCGTCGACCAGGCGCTGCAGGAGCTCCGGGTCGTCCAGCACCGCGAGCCAGCCGGCGACCTGCAGGAGCGCGGGGTCGGCCCGGTGCAGGCAGGACAGCACGGCCTCGCCGTAACGTTCGGCGGGGGCGCCGCCGCTCGTCCCGAAGTCCTCGATCAGGCCCCTGAGCAGGAGTGGGTTGCCGCCGCTCAGCGCGTACCAGTCCGGTGCCACGGCTTCGGCCGCCGCCTCCCCCAGGTGCTCGGCCGCCATGCTCACCACCGCGTCGTACGACAGCGGCCCCAGCCTCACGGGCGTGCAGTGCGGCTGGCGCAGCATCTCGGTGGCGAAGAAGCCGTGGGTGTGCGGCCGGTAGTCGGCCTGGCCGAACACCGCCATGAGCGGGGAGTATCTGGCCCTGCGGACGAGGTAGGACAGGCAGAGCAGCGAGGCCCTGTCGGCGAGATGGACGTCGTCGACGACGATCGCCAGCGGGTGGCGTTCGGCGAGCGAGAGCAGCACCGCGCACAGCGAGTGCACGATCTGGGCGTCCACCTGTTCAAAGCTCTCCCCCTTCGCGGGGGAGGCCATCTGCGCGCCCTCTCGCAGCAGGTCAGCCGCGAGCGCGCGTACGTCTTCCTGTAGCGGCGCGTTCTGGAAGAGCTGGCCGAGCACGCCCAGCGGCAGGTCGCTCTCCGCCCGGGTGGCGGATGCCACCAGCGGCAGCGCGCCGCGCTCCAGAGCCTGCTCGGCGAAGGCGTGCAGGAGCTCGCTCTTGCCCGTCGCAACGACTCCCGTCACCATTGCGACCCGGCCCTTGCCGCCCACGGCCTCGGCGAGGAGACCTTGCATGGAGGCCATGGCGGTGTCTCTTTCGTACAGCCCCATGATGGACACCCCTTTTAGAAAGGCAATTTCCGGCCGGAAGGGGTTCTGAGGTCCAAGGAGCCATTCAGCTCTTTTTTCGGCTTCGATTTCACGATCCGTCGGACTTGCCGCATGACCCTCAACCTCTTCCGTAACCGGTTATGGGTTGACGGTCATCACGTTAGGTGTCAGTTCGGGGTGCCCACAATATGACTTATCCTTAATAACGCCCGCCGCTCCACACGGACCAGACCGTCTCCAACTTTCGGACCAACGCGCGGTCCGGGTCGACCCGCCGGGCGGTCACCTCGGTGCGGCACCAGGCCCTGGGCCACCGTCCGCGGCCCCGTGGCCCAGGGGTGGGCGGCGGACGCGGCCGTCCCGGCGAAGCGCTTGAATCATTTATTACCCGCGGGTCAACATTAGCCGAGCAGCGCTAATGCGAGCCATGCTCATGTCGATCTTGGTCTTACCGACCGTGGCAGCTTCACATCTCACAAACAACCCCTATTGGACGGTTAGCACAAGATCGGCATCGTCTCACCGGCCCTCGGAGCCCCCGCCGAGCCACCCCACGACAGGGCACCCTAAGTCACGAAATATTGACATTCCTACGTCGCAGGCGTTCCCACTGGTCACAGGGCTCGCGAGCTCGGAGCGCAGGCCTGCGGCGCATCGGGGCCTATGTTCATACAGTTGCCTACTCATCAGTGTTGACCCAAGATGTAAGCATTCGTGCATTTCCAAGGGGACGTGGTGGGAGAAATTGCGCAAAGGGGCGAGCAAGATGCCACGGGGACGGCGAATCTTATCGAGGAGTGTCGAGCCGACATACTGAGCAAGTACGAGCAGGGACTGGCCTCGATCGGCAGCGTACTGATCAGGGATCAGCACACGAAAGCCCAGGTCATGGCGAACGCGGGCGAGATCCTGACGGAGATGGCCGGCACGCTGCGGGCAGGCCGCCTGCTCGACGATGAGACGTCCCGTTTCCTGTCCTGGGACATCGGTGTGGCCAGAGCTTCCGCCGGTATCCACCCGAGAGAGTCCCTCCTGGCAGCGTCGGTCTTCTTCCGCGCCGCCTTCACTACTCTTAGTCACCGCCTTCAGGACGACACCCAGGCCGCCCGGCTGCTCAGGCTCGTGGTGACGGCTCTGGAACAGAGCATCTCCCTGCGCATCAGAGAGGCTTCGAGCAGCTACACCGGGTTCTTGCTGAACCAGGTGACCGAGGCGCAGATGGCCGAGCGCCGCCGGATCGCCAGGGAGTTACACGACCGCATCGGCCACAGCCTCAGCGTCGCCCAGCGCCAGTTGGAGCTGTCGAACCTCTACCGGCCGACCGAGCCGGCCAAGGCGCTGGCCAAGCTGGAAATGGCGCAGCAGGCCATCCAGGAGACGATGTGCAGCCTGCGCCAGGTCACCTCCGACCTCCATCCTCCCGACGGGAGGACCCTCGAGAAGGGACTGCTCGGCTACCTGGACGTGATCGGGACCGACGACGTGCAGGTCGAGCTGGTCGTCAACGGCGACCAGAGCTGGGCGCCCCCGATCGTCAGCGAGGAGTGCCTGCTCATCCTGCGCGAAGCGGCCCGCAACGCGCTCACCCACGGAGACCCTTCGACCATCTTCATCAGGATCGACGTCGCACCGCACGAGCTGATCGCCTCCGTGATCGACGACGGCTGCGGCTTCGACCCGAACCAGCAGGCGCCCAAGGGCAGCCTGGGCCTGTCCTCCATCCGGGAACGCACCCAGCTGCTCGGCGGCACGGTCACCATCGCGAGCGAACCCGGCAAGGGGGCGAGGGTCGACCTCGCCGTGCCCATCCAGAGGCGACCCGATGATCAGGAGTGAGCAACCGACCACAGTGGCCATCGTGGACGACCACGCGCTCTTCCGCGAGGGCCTCAGGGAGATCCTCGAATCCCAGGAGGGGCTGGTCGTGGTCGGCGAGGCCGGCACCTCCAGCGGCGCGCTCAGCATGGTGGCCGACAAGAAGCCGGACATTCTCCTGCTCGACGTGGAGATCCCCGGCGACTCCGCCACCGACACCGTGACGCGCCTGCGAAGCCAGTCACCGAACACGCAGATCATCATCCTGAGCATGTACGACGGACCGCAGCTGCTGCACCGGCTCCTGGCCGCCGGCATCCGCGGATACCTGCTGAAGAGCGTCCACTGGCACGAGCTGGTGTCGGCCATCCGGAGCGTGCACGACGAACCCGAGCGGGTCGTGCTCGCCGTCTCCCGCGAGAGCCTCGCCCAGATGGAGAGCTCACCGTCCGAGGTGCTGACGAGCAAGGAGCGGGAGGTGCTCGAACTGGCCGCGCAGGCGCTCAGCAACCGGCAGATCGCCGCCCGCATCAACACCACGGAAGCCACGGTGAAGCGCCACCTGCGCAACATCTTCGTCAAGCTCGGGGCCGCCTCGCGCATCGACGCCGTCAACCGGGCGATCGACGCCTCGCTGATCACACCATCACGGACACGATCCGACAACTAGCCTTCAATCGCCATATATCCATATAAATCGGACCCCCTTCCCGGAGTAGGTTCACCCCGCAACCGTCTCCGGAGAGCCCGAGAAGAAGCGCCCGGACATTTTCTTCCACGAAGGCCCTGCCTAGCGTGGAATTGTGAACACCAATGCATTTATCGGGAGCATCCTCCCGCCGTGGGTGGTGGCGGTCGACACGTTCGACGACCACGACGCGGTGCTCTTCCCTGAGGAAGAAGAGGTGATCAGCCGATCGGTGGAGAGCCGGCGCAAGGAGTTCGCCACGGCACGCATGTGCGCCAGGACCGCGATGGGACTGCTCGGCCTGCCCGAGCAGCCCATCCTGCCGGGCGTGCGCGGTGAACCTCAGTGGCCGAAGGGCTTCGTGGGCAGCATCACCCACTGCGCCGGTTACCGCGGCGCCGTCGTCAGCCCCGGCACCGACACCATCACGATCGGCATCGACGCCGAGCCCAACCAGCCGCTGTCGTACGGCGTCCTGGAGGCGGTCTCCCTGCCGGAGGAGCGCAAGTCACTGAGCGCACTCGCCGCCGACTACCCGGACGTCGCATGGGACCGCCTGCTGTTCTCGGCCAAGGAGTCGGTCTACAAGGCCTGGTTCCCGCTGGCCAAGCGGTGGCTCGACTTCGAGGACGCGATCCTCACCTTCAACCCGGTGCAGGGCACCTTCTCCGCCCGGCTCCTGGTGACCGGGCCGCACGTGGAGGGCCGTCAGCTGATGGGCTTCTCCGGCAAGTGGAAGGCCCAGGACGGTCTCATCGTGACCGCCATCGTCAAGGCCACCAGCCCCGCCACCCGCCGCCAGCGCTCGGCGCACAGGCGCCCCGTCGCCCAGCCTGTCAAGGCCTGACCCGGCCGGACGGCGCGGCACACACCTGCCGCGCCCGATCTCGTACCTCCGGCCGGGTACGGCGGCGCGCCACGCCCGCCCTCCCCCTCCCCGCGCCCGCAAGGCGCGTGGACGCTCCCGCCCCGGCGGTGACGCGTGAGAACCTACCGACGCGAAAGCCCGGCGCAGAGGCCGGGCATGCGATTGACGGTGGCGTTCAGATGACCCGCCACCGTCACGAGGATTCGAGGTCAGCTGTCCCTGGCCGTCCAGCGGAACGTCTTCAGGCACAGCAACAGCGCGCCCACGCACCAGGCGGCGAGCACGATGGCCGTCATCGGATGCTGCCACGAGTGGGAGGGCTCCAGAGCCGCCGCGTGTTCCGGCAGGAAGACCGAGCGCATGCCCTGGGTGATCCACTTGAGCGGGAACAGCGACGCGAAGAACTGGAGAATGCCCGGCACGTCGGAGAAGGGCATGAAGACGCCGGAGCAGAACTGCACGATGAGGAAGGGCAGCGTGATCACCGCGTTGGCCCCGCGCGTCGACTTCGGCAGGCTGCCGGCCGCGATGCCCAGGAGCGCGCAGGCCGTACCGCCGAGGAGGAGCACCCAGACGAACGTCAGCCACCGGTCGAAAGAGGTGGGCACCTGGATGCCGAACAGCAGTGCTCCCACCGTGACCAATATGGCGACCTCGGCGACCATGCACACCAGGACCTGGATGACCTTCCCGCCGAAATACGCCATCCGCGGCATGGGCATGCCGTAAAGCCTCTTCAATGTTCCGTCGTGGCGTTCCAGGGCGATGTTGATGCCCAGGTTCTGGAAGGACGTGCCCATCACTCCGGCGCCGATCATGCCCGCCGTGAGGATCTGGGCGCCCGTGATCCCGGCGACGGCCGGCTTGTTGATCTGCATCGCGCCGAGCAGCATCAGCATGATCGCCGGGAGCGAGAAGATGACGATGAACTGGCTCTTGGTGCGGAAGAAGCTCCTGAGCTCCAGCGCGCCGCGCTTGAGCGTCAGGCTCCAGGTGCTGGGCAGGCTCACCGAGCTCGCGGCGGGGATGCGGGTCGTCGGTCTCGACATCGTGGTTGTCACGGCTGGTCTCCGATCAGGCCGAGGTAGATGTCTTCGAGGGTCGGCCGGGTCACGGCCAGCTCCGGGATCTCCCCCTCGAACTGGCGGCCCAGCTCGGCGACGACCTGCGTGGGCGTCGCCGTCTTCACGCTGCGCTCCCCGTCCGGCCCGGCCCAGCTGACGGTGGCCATCGCCTGCGCGCGGCCGGCCAGCGTGGACGGCTCCCCCAGCGCGACGACCTTGCCGCCCACGATCACTCCCACCCGGTCGGCCAGCGCCTCGGCCTCGTCCAGATAGTGCGTGGTCAGCAGGATGGTGGTGCCCTCGTCGGCCAGCTGCGAGATCAGGTCCCAGAACTGCCGGCGCGCCACGGGGTCGAACCCCGTGGTGGGCTCGTCCAGGAAGACCAGCTCGGGATTGCCCACGACGCCGAGCGCCACGTCGACCCTGCGCCGCTGGCCGCCGGAGAGGTGGCGGGTGCGGACGTCGGCCTTGCCGGTGAGCCCGACGAGCTCGATCACGTGGTCGGGGTCGCGCGGGCTCGGGTAGTAGTTCGCGTAGTGATGCACCATCTCCCGGACGGTCATCTCCGCGGCGTCGGTGGCCGACTGCAGCACGATGCCGAGCCTGGCGCGCCAGGCCCGGCCGGCCTGGCCGGGGTCCTCGCCGAGCACGCTGATGTCGCCGGCGTCGCGGCGGCGGTGCCCTTCGAGGATCTCAACAGTGGTCGTCTTGCCTGCGCCGTTGGGGCCGAGGAGCGCGAACACCTCACCCCGGGCGATGTCCAGGTCGACGCCGTCAATGGCGACCACGTCGCCATATCGCTTGCGCAGCTCACGTACGCGCACCGCTGTATCGCTCATACCCATCAGGGTTGGGGATCGGCTCAGCCACCGACACCCCTATTTAGGGTTTCACCTGGTCATACGTCTAAGCCGCAGGTCGGACCCCAAATCAAGGAGCTGACCCCCTATCAACCGTTCGGAGGATGTCGTAAGCCGCGGCCACCGATGATTCTGTAAACATGACAGTCATCGAAATCGAGGGTATGAGTAAGAGCTACCGAGGCAAGCAGGTTCTCGAGAGCGTATCCCTGAAGGTGGAAAAGGGCGAGATCTTCGGGATCGCCGGCCCCAACGGAGCGGGCAAGACCACGACCGTGGAGTGCATGGCGGGCCTGCGGCAGCGCGACGGCGGTGTGCTGCGCGTGCTGGGCCTCGACCCGCAGACCGACCGGCGCCGGCTCCTTCCGCGCATCGGCGTTCAGCTGCAGGAGGCGGCGCTGCCGGACGCGCTCAAGGTGGGCGAGGCGCTGAAGATGTATGCCTCTTTCTATGACAAGCCCGCCGACTGGAGGGCGCTCATGGACGAGTGGGGGCTGACCGAGCGGCAGCGCTCCAGCTTCAGGAGCCTGTCGGGCGGCTGGAAGCAGCGCCTGTTCATCGCGCTGGCCCTGGTCGGCAACCCGGAGGTCGTCTTCCTCGACGAGCTCACCACCGGTCTGGACCCCTCGGCCCGCCGCATGACGTGGGGCCTGGTCCGCGAGATCCGCGACCGCGGGGTGACCGTCGTGCTGGTCACCCACTTCATGGACGAGGCCCAGGCGCTGTGCGACCGCATGGCGATCATCGACCGGGGCCGCGTCATCACCCACGGCACCCCGGGCGAGCTGAAGGCCCAGGGCCGTACCGAATCGCTCGAGGACGCGTACTTCGCTCTGACGGGAGGGCAGGCGGCATGAGAGGCATCACTCAGGTCATCGCGGTCGAGCTCAAGCTGATCGCACGGGACCCGATGTCGGCGTTCTTCGCGCTGGCCTTCCCCGCGATCATGCTCTGGGTCAAGCTGCGCAACGGCGGGTCCCTTCCCAGCGGGCTGTCGCTGGCGGACGCCAACGTGCCGATGCTGACCACCTTCGTCATCGGCATGGCCGCGCTGGTCATCCTGCCGGCAACGGTCGCCCAGTACCGGGAGCGCCTGGTGCTGAAGCGGCTGCGGGCCACGCCCGCCTCGCCGGGCATGCTGTTCGGCGCCCAGTGGGTCGCTCACATGCTGCTGGCCGTGTTCGGCACGGCGCTGCTGGTGGCCATCGGCTTCTTCGTCTACGGCGCGTCGGCCCCCGCCGACCTGGGCGGCGTGGTCGTGGCGTGGATCCTCGCCGCGCTGAGCCTCAGCGCCATCGGCTTCCTGCTCGGCGCCGTGGTGCCCTCCGGCCGCGGCGCGACCGTGATCGGGCTGAGCCTGTTCTTCCCGATGGTCTTCATCTCCGGCGCCATCATCCCCCGCGAGAGCATGGGCGGGTCGATGCGGGCGATCGGTGACCTGACCCCCATGGCACCCGCCGTCCAGGCCATCCGCGCCGGCTGGGAGGGCCACGCGCTGTCCCCGCTCTCGCTGGCCGTCATGCTCGCGATCTGCCTCGTCGCCGGTGGCGTCGCCATCAAGGCCTTCCGGTGGTGAGCAGAGTCGACCGTGAAGGGCCGGGGCCGGTGGTCACCTCCACCGGCCCCGGCCCTTCACGATGGGACCGGGTCTGGCCCTATCTGCCCTACCTGTTCATCCTGCTCCCGGCCGGTTTCTCCCTGCTGCAGAACTGGCGGCCGGACACGCTGGTCCTGGCGCTGTTCGCGATGGCCTGGCACTGGTTCATGGTCGGCGCGCACCCGGAGTGGATCAAGCACCATCTCGTCGCGCTCGCCTACTTCGTCGTCCTGCTCGCCGCCATCGGGGCGCTGGTCAGCATCGACTCGGTGTTCACGGTGGCCGGTCCGGCGGTGTTCATCCAGTCGTTCGCGCTGCTGCCCCGCTGGTGGGCCTACGCCGGGGTGGCGGCGACCGCGGGGGTGCTGGTCTCGATGCGGCCGGAGGCCGGGCGGAGCCCTGGCCAGATGCTCTTCTCGTTCCTGGTGGCCGCGCTGGTCGCCTCCGCGGTCGGCCTGGTCGTCCAGACCATCTCCGACCAGAACGAGAGCCGCAGGGTGATGATCGCGCAGCTCCAGGAGACCGGCGCGCGGCTGGCCGCCCTCGCGGCGGAGAACGCGAACCTGCAGGCCCAGCTGCTGACCAGGGCCCGCGAGGCCGGGGTGCTCGGGGAGCGGCAGCGGCTGGCCAGGGAGATCCACGACACGATCGCGCAGGGGCTGACCGCCATCGTCACCCAGGTGGAGGCCGCCGAGGAGGCGCTCGACGACGTCAAGGCGGCTCGTGCCCGCCTTGACACGGTTCGCACGCTGGCCAGGGACAGCCTGAAGGAGGCCCGCCGGTCGGTGCAGGCCCTGCGCCCCGCGCCGCTGGCCGAGTCGCAGCTGCCCGCCGCGCTCCAGGACGTCTCCGGCAAGTGGTCGCAGGCCAGCGGCGTGCTCTCGTCCCTGGAGGTCACGGGCGACGCCCGGCCGCTGCACGCGGAGGTGGAGATCACCTTGCTGCGGGTGGCGCAGGAGGCGCTGGCGAATGTCGCCAAGCACGCTTCGGCCGGACGAGTTGCCCTCACTCTGTCGTACATGGAAGATGTCGTGGTGCTGGACGTACGCGACGACGGAGCCGGTTTCGCCCCCGAGCCACCGGGCCTGCCGGCCGCGCCCGCCTCCGAGGCGGGCGGTTTCGGCCTCCTGTCCATGCGCCAGCGCGTGACCAGGCTGGCGGGCGACTTCCAGATCGAGTCGGCCCCCGGCGAGGGCACCGGCATCTCCGCCGCCGTCCCCGCCATCCCCGCCGAAACGGGCCTCGATCCATCCGACCGATCCAGAAACGCCGGGTGAGACATGCCGATTCGGCTGATCATCGTGGACGATCATCCGGTCGTCCGCGACGGGCTGCGCGGGATCTTCACCGACGACGAGTTCGAGGTGGTCGGGGAGGCGGGTGACGGGTTCGAGGCGCTGGCCGTGGTGGAGCGCACCAATCCCGACGTCGTGCTCACCGACCTGCGCATGCCGAGGATGAAGGGCGCGGAGCTCATCCGCCGGCTGCGCGAGCAGGCGCCCGATGTCCGCGTGCTCGTGCTGACCACGTTCGACGACGACGTGGACGTGCTGCCGGCCATCGAGGAGGGGGCGACCGGCTACCTGCTCAAGGACACCCCGCGCGCCGAGCTGCGCCGCGCCGTGCAGGCGGCGGCGCGCGGCGAGACCGTGCTGTCCCCTTCCGTGGCCGGCGTGCTGACGCAGAAGCTGCGCGCGCCGCGCCAGCAGCCTCTCAGCCGCCGCGAGCTGGAGGTCCTGTCGCTCATCTCCCGGGGCGCCACCAACCGCGACGTGGCCAAGCGGCTGTTCATCACCGAGGCCACCGTGAAGACGCACCTGCTGCACATCTTCGCCAAGCTCGAGGTCAACGACCGTGCGGCCGCGGTCGCCGCCGCCTACGAGACGGGCCTGCTCAGGCCGGGCGCCGACAGCTGATTAAGGGCGCCTAGGGGTGTGCCTCCCCTCCGGGCGCTTCGTACCGTGGAACAGGCGGCCGTTCCATCTCTACCCGAGGGCACCTTTCCCGCCCCGGACGCGACGAGTCAAGCGGTGTGTCAAATACGACCACCGCATTTCCTTTTTGCTGCTGAATTCTTTCCGCGTGCCGCCGAATCGGTTCCTGGAGATCGTCCGGAAGGATTTGGAGATGAGCTCATGAACACGCTTGCCCTGGCCGACCCGAGGGCCGAGCTGGAGATCGTCGGCGGCAAGGGGGAGTCCCTGGCGCGCCTGGCCAGGGCTCGTCTGCCGGTGCCGGCGGGTTTCCACGTCACCACCGGCGCCTACCGCGACTTCGTGGCCCGCCATGGTCTGCGCGAGGCGATCCTGTCCGGGGACGCCGAGGAGATCCAGGCGCTGTTCGCCGCGTGCGAGATCCCTGCGGAGATCGCCGAGGACATTCTGGCCTCGTACGCCTCGCTGGGCGAGGACGCCGCGGTGGCCGTCCGGTCGTCGGCGACCGCGGAGGACCTGCCGGGGATGTCGTTCGCCGGCCAGCAGGACAGCTACCTCAACATCCGCGGCGCCGAACAGCTCCTGGACGCGGTCAGGCGCTGCTGGGCCTCGCTCTGGACCGACCGGGCGATCGCCTACCGCGACCGCCACGACATCCCGCGGGACCAGGTGGCCATCGCCGTCGTCGTCCAGGAGCTGGTGCCCGCCGACGCGGCGGGCGTGCTGTTCACCGAGGACCGGGTCTCCCCCCATGACCGGCTGACCATCAACGCCGCATGGGGCCTGGGCGAGGCGGTCGTCGGCGGCCTCGTCACGCCCGACACGATCACCGTCGACCGCGCCGGCCTCACGGTCGTCGAGGAGCGCATCGCGTCCAAGGCCGTCATGACCGTGCGCACCCCGGACGGCACCCGGGAGGAGCCCGTCCCGCCCGCCAGGCGCGACGAGCCGGTCCTGACCTCCGCGCAGGCGACGCGGCTGGCCGAGCTGGGTCTGGAGATCGAGGAGCTGTACGGCCGCGCGATGGACATCGAGTGGGCCCTGCACGACGGGCGCCCGCACATCCTCCAGGCCAGGCCGATCACCGGCCAGCGCGAGGTGTGGAACGACTCGCTCCAGGGCGACTACCTGTGGACCAACGGCAACCTGGGCGAGGCCATCCCCAGCGTCATGACGCCGTGCACCTGGTCGCTCGTGCAGGCATTCATCTCCGAGATCATGATCGTCGGCGACCTCGGCGGCCACCCGATCTGCGGGAACATCGGCGGCCGCGTCTACATGAACATGAGCCTGACCGCCTCCCTCGGCAGGGCGCTCGGCATGACCAAGAAGATCAAGGACGCGCAGGAGCCGGTCTACGGCAGGCTGCCCGAGGGCGTACAGACCCCGCTGCTGCCGATGTCGCGCTGGCAGACCCTCAGGGCGGCCAGGCCGATGCTGGGCGGCCGCCGCGAGATCCAGAAGCTCGTGGAGCGGATCCCCGAGTACATAGCGCAGGCTCCCGGCCGTACGGAGGAGCTCCGCACCATGATCGCCGAGAGCGACGACCTGGTCGCGCTCTGGCAGAGCGAGATCGAGCCCAGGTTCGACGAGTGCAACCGCATGCTGGCCGCCGCGGCCCGCCAGGACGCCGGCTCGCTGGTCTACCTCGGCGCCCGCCTGACGAAGCTGGTCGGAGAGGCGGACGCCACCGTGCTCATGTCCGGCATCCAGGGCCGGGACGGCCGGCTGGAGAGCCTCGGCCCGCTGCTCGGGCTGGCCCGGCTCAAGCGCGGCGAGATCTCCCGCGAGGAGTACGTCCGCAGGTACGGGCACCGCTGCCCGGACGAGTTCGAGGTCTCGGCCGCCCGGCCGGTGGAGGACCCGGCGTGGATCGACGAGCAGCTCGCCGGCCTCACGGTCGACCCCACCGAGCTGCTCGAACGCCAGGAGGCGGCGAGCGCGGCGGCCTGGCGGCGCTTCCGCGAGCGGCACCCGAAGCAGGCCGAGAAGTTCCGCCGCCAGATCGACCGCTGGGAGGCGATCGTCCGCTCCCGCGAGGAGACGCGGTCGGAGATGATGCGCGGCTTCTGGATGGTGCGCGACTTCGTCCTGCGGGCCGGCGAGGTGACCGGGCAGGGCGACGATCTGTTCTTCCTGACGATCGAGGAGATCCTGGGCGTGCTGCGCGGCTGGAACCGGCCGCTGTCGTACGTCGCCAGGAGGCGGGCCACGTACGAGCTGTACAAGGCGCTGCCGCCGTACCCGGGCGTCATCCGGGGCCGGTTCGACCCCGAGCGGTGGGCCGCGGACCCGCACCGGCGCGGCGACGTGTTCGACGCCGAGGACACGGCGGCGCCCCCGTCGCAGACCATCAGCGGCTTCCCCGGCGCGGCCGGCGTGGTCGAGGGGACCGCCCGGGTGCTGGCGTCGGTGGCGGAGGGCGACCGTCTGGGCGAGGGCGAGATCCTCGTGACGACCGTGACGAACGTGGGCTGGACGCTGCTCTTCCCGCGCGCGGCGGCGGTCGTCACCGATGTCGGCGCTCCCCTGTCGCACGCCGCGATCGTGGCGCGTGAGCTGGGGATCCCCGCCGTCGTCGGCACCAGGAACGCCACGATGCTGGTGCGGGACGGCGACCGGATCCGGGTCGACGGCAGCAAGGGCAGCGTCGAGGTGATCGGCGAGTCGGCGCGGGAGCGGGAGGAGGCGCTCGTCCTGAGCTGATACCACCACGAAGGCGCCGGGCTCCCTATGAGCCCGGCGCCTTCGTTCGGCCCGGTTTCAGCGGGTGGCGGTGAGCAGCCGCATCCCGAGCGGCAGGTCGAGCAGCCTGCCCGGGGTCAGGTCGGCCTCCTCCAGGAGCGCGCGGTACTCCGCCTCGGTACGCTCCCGTCCCCCGGTCATCACCATCATGTGCAGGTCGAACGCGAGCGGCAGGTACGAGTCCTCGCCGACGACGCGTTCGACGACCAGCAGCTCGGCTCCCGGCTCCATCGCCTTGGCGCAGTTGGCCAGCAGGACGGCGCAGCGCTCGTCGTCCCAGTCGTGCAGGACGCGCGAGAGCACGTAGACGTCGCCGCCCTCCGGCACGGAGTCGAACAGGTCGCCGCCGACCAGCTCGCACCGGTCCAGCACGCCCATCCGCTCCAGGTGCGCGGGCGCGGCCTCGACCACCTCCGGCACGTCGAACAGCACGCCTCGCGCCGCGGGGTCGCTCCGCAGGACCGTAGCCAGCAGGGCGCCGGTGCCGCCGGCGAGGTCGACCACCCGGCGGGCGCCGGAGAAGTCGTAGGCGTCGGGGATACCGCGGAAGAACGAGGCGCCCGCCGCCATTCCCCGGTTGAAGACGGCCGCCTTGCCCGGGTCGCCGGCCAGGTGCGCGAAGACGGGCTCGCCGTGGACGTGCTCGAACGCCGGCTCCCCGGTGCGGACCGCGTGTGCCAGGCCGTCCCAGGCGGAGGCGAAATAGTCCTCGCCGTAGAGGGCGGCCAGCGGGCCCAGCGCGTCGCCGCGCAGCTGCGCCCCCATCGGGGTCAGCCCGTACCTGTTGTCGCCGTCGGCGTCGGCCAGGCCCACGCCCGCCAGCAGCCGGAGCAGGCGGTGCAGCGCGCCGGGGTGCGCGCCGACCTCCTCGGCGATCTCCTCGGGGGCGAGGCGTCGCCCGTCGAGCACGTCCGTAACGCCCAGGCGCACCGCGGCGAAGGTCGCCTGCGCCACCCATCCTCCGGTGAGGATGCGCATCAGATCCTGCTCCATCGAATCCTTCCTCAGGGTGTGGACGGCCACGCGGTGGCGACGGCGCGGGACAGCTCCGCGATCACGTCACCCTGCCGCGGCACGAGGTAGAAGTGGTCGCCCTCCATCACGCGGACGGCGAATCGGTCCCTCGTGAGCTCGCCCCATCGGGCCGCCTGCCCGGCGGTCACCTCGGGGTCGTCGCTCCCGAGCAGCGCGGTGACGGGGCAGGCGAGCACGCCGCCCGGCCGGTGCCGGTAGGTCTCGTCGACCCGGTAGTCATTGCGTACGGCGGGCAGGGCCAGCTCACGGATATCCGGATCGTCCATGAGCTCCCGCTCCACGCCGCCGAGCCGGACCAGCTCGTCCACCAGCTCGTCGTCGGAGCGGGCGTGCGTGTCGCCGGGGCGGTGCTCGTGAGGGGCGTGCCGGCCGGAGGCGAACAGGTGCGTCACGCCCCTGCCCCTGGCCTCCAGCGCGCGGGCCACCTCGTACGCGATCAGGGCACCCATGCTGTGCCCGAACAGCGCGACCGGCCGGTCGAGCAGCGGCGCCATGGCGTCGGTGACGAGCTTGGCGAGGTGGACGGCGTCGTCCACGAGCGGGGCGGCGCGGTGATCGCCGTGTCCCGGGTACTGCACGGCGCGTACCTCGACGGAGTGCGGCGCGTCCCCATGCCAGCTCCGGTAGAAGCTCGCGGAGCCGCCCGCGTGGGGGAAGCAGAACAGCCGCAGCCCGGCGTACGGCCTGGGCCGGTAACAGTGGAACCAGTTCATGTGAGCTCCGCGGCGGACAGGGGTCGGGGTGCCGTCTGGACCAGCAGTTCGGGCCTGCCGATCGCGGCGGTGGCGTCGAGCCAGAGGCGGCTGAGCGTCAGGTGGTACTGGCCCTGCCGCAGCGGATCCCGCCCTTCCTCGGCGTCCTGGCGCAGCTCCGACAGCGCCCGCCGGACGCCGTCGGGCCACAGGGACGTGACGATGTCGTGGAAGGTGGGCGCGTGCGCCGGCCCGATGGTGGTGGCGCTGGGCAGGCGCAGGTGGTCCGCGCCGGTGGCGAAGCGGTCGTCGGCGTCGCGGCCGACGTACATGCGCGGGCTCCACACGAGCGGGCCGTGCGTGTTGACCAGGGTGAGGCTGCCGCCCTCCGTCCCCACCGTGACGCGGTGGAGCAGGTGCAGGTGGGCGTCGGGGTCGTTGGGCGCGATCTGGTTCTGCACCCGGAGGGTCAGCGGCACGCCGCCGACGGTCCCGGTGAGGCAGGTGAAGGGCGTGCCGGGGGCCGTGGCGGTGAACGTCCACGGGCGTAACGCGCCCAGGGCGCGGCCGAGGATGTCGAACAGGGCGTAGGCGACGTGGACGCTGCAGGCGGCGTCCACGTAGAGGGGCTGCTGGAGCTCGAACAGGCGGCGGGCTGTCTCGATGAACCGGCGTACCGGGTCGAGGTGGACGTACAGGGTGTTCACGTGGTGCACGGCGGACGCGGCCCGGGCGGTGCGCAGGCAGCGGGCCAGCTCGTCGGCGTGCAGCGGATGCTCCTGCAGCACGTGCACGCCGCGGGCCAGCAGGGCGCCGGCCAGCTCGCTGCCCTCTCCCCCGACGACTCCCGACCGTACGACCACGCAGGCCAGGTCCGCGAGCTCGGGCACCTGGTCGGGGTCCGTGAGCAGCGGGACGCCGTACTCCTCGGCGTACGCGGCGGATCGGGCGCTGCCGCGGGCGAGGACGCCGGTCAGCTCGAAGGGGCCGTCCCGCAGCGCGGAGAGGTAGATCTGGCCGAACTTGGTCCCGCACACCACGACCCGCTTCACAGCGCGCCCTCCTCGAACACCGGCGCGACCAGGTCGATCGGCGCCACCGCGTCGGTGATCTCGATCTTCGCCACGGGCTCCAGGTCCGCCAGCACCCGGGCCGGGTCGAGCACGGCGTCGGCGTGGTGGAGCCCCGCCGCGACGTCGCCGCGGAGCACCGCCATGGCCGCGTGGGCGGCGACCGCGGCGGTGAGCGCGTAGGAGTCGCGGGTGCGCAGTGCCAGGGTGCGGGTGCCGTGCGGGCCGCTGAGCTGGAAGAGCAGGACGTAGTACGGGGTGCGCCCGGCCAGTTCGAGCTCGGCCGCGCGCGTCAGGTCCGCGGCCTGGCCGGCGGTGCTCGCGGCGGCGAGGACGCCGTCGCCGGCGATGACGTTGTACCAGCGGGCCTGCGCCAGCCCGAGCTCCACGGCCACCCGCTCCGCCTCGGCGCTCAGGTAGGGGTAGGCGGTGACCGGTCCGGGGAAGTAGGGAAGCTGGACGTCGTGGACGGGGGTGAGGGCACGGGCGACCCTGGCGCCGTCACGCCACGCGGCCAGCGCGGCGCCCCGCTCCTCCTGTCCGGCCAGCAGGAAGTCACCGGCGGCGGCGGGGGTGAGCCGGTCCAGCCCGCCGGTGTAGACGTCCAGCCGGAGCCCGCAGCCACGCCCGTGCTCGGCGTTCGGAGTCAGGGCAGCCGAGGCGAGGCCGGCCAGGTGGCGGGGCACGAGTCCGGTGAGGCCGGGGAGCATTCCCGCCGACAGCACCGCCGTACGTCCCTGCGTGCCTGTCCCGGCCGGCTGGGCGAAGGCGGCGGCGTCACCGGCGGCGTCCACGTAGTCGGCCCCGGCGGCGAACGCGGCCCGCGCCACCCGGTCCCGCAGGAGGTAGGAAGGGCCCGCGCAGTTGACGACGACCCGGCAGCCCGCGCAGAACCGGGCGAGCTCGGCAGCGTCGAGCGCGTCCACCTGCCACGCCTCGCCGTGCCCGCCCAGCTCCGCGTCGACGAAACGCCGGGCCGCCGCCCCGTCCCGCCCGCCGACGCGCACACCCGGGTGATCGGCCTCCCCTCCGTCCGCCCGTGGGCCGCGCCCGGCGAGCAGGCGTGCCGCGGTGCCGCCGACCGCGCCATAGCCGCCGAGTACGCCGATCACGCGGTCACCTCTGTCACCTCGGTCACCAGTTTCGCCACGTCGGCCGCGTACGGCCCGCTGAGGCAGCTGAAGTGGTCGCCCTCGATGTCGAGCGCGGTGAGCCGGCCCAGGCAGAGGTTCTGCCAGAAGGCCGTCATGTCGTCCTGCAGGGTCGGCACGAGGTTGGTGACGCCGCGCTGGCGGAGGAACGTGATGTCGCCCGCGTACGGCTCCGGGTCGTAATGGGTGACGGCCGTGAAGCTCTGCCGGAAGACCCGGTAGGCCAGGTCCACCCGCTCGGGCGGATGGCCGAGGGCGCGGGCGACGGCGGCCAGCCGGTCCGGGGGTGAGGTGGTGGCCAGTTCGGCGAAGTGGCGGCCGATCTGCGCGAGGCCGGGATCCGCGCTGCCGGCGAGCGCGGCCAGGCTGCCCTCGCGTACGTGTCCGGGCGATGATTCGAGCACGGCGCGCAGGGCCCGGGCGAGGTCTCCGCCGGGGTAGCCGAGCCGCGCCGGGTCCAGGCCGCAGGCCTGCGCGAAGCCGTACTCCAGCATGAGCTCGTCGCTGATCCGGTAGGGGAAGCGGGAGCTGCTGATGACCGTGAGCCCGTCGACGACCGCGCCGCTCTCGGTGAGGCGGCGGGCGACCTCGGTGGCGATGAGGCCGCCCATGCAGTAACCCACGATGTGGTACCTGGCCGCGCCCTCCTTGAGCAGGAGCCGCGCGTACGATCCGGCCAGCGATTCCACCGTTTGCGCGGGGTCGAGCTCGAGGTAGCGCTCCGCGTCGTTGATCACCAGGCCGAGCAGGGGCGTCCCGGAGAGCTCGGGGACGAGCGCCCGGTACGGGGTCAGGGTGCCGGTGCCGTCGTGAAGCAGCACCCGCACCGAACCGTCGCCCCCGTCACCTGACAGGCGTACCAGCGGGCCGGCGTGCGTTCTCGGCAGCCCCTGCTCGCGCTCGTCGCGGGCCTGGCGCAGGTGGGCGGCCAGCGCGGCGACGGTCGGCTGGTTGACGAGCTGCCGGACCAGGCTGTCCCAGTAGAAGCCGCTCGCCTCCGCCAGCTCCTCGCGCACCCGCCCGGCCAGGCGGGTGACCAGCAGGGAGTCGCCGCCCAGCGCGAAGAAGTCCTGGTCCCGGTAGACGCGCGGGAGCCCGAGCAGCTGGGCCCAGAGGGCGGCCAGCCGCCGTTCGAGGTCGTCGCGCGGCTCCTCGCCGCCGGGCGCGCTCTCGCCGGCCGTACTGGGCAGGAGGGTACGCAGCCGCGCCCGGTCGATCTTGCCGTTGTCCGTCAGCGGCAGCTCGTCGACCACCTGGACGTGGGCCGGAAGCATGTAGTCGGGCAGCCGCTCGGCGAGGAACGCCCGCAGCTCCGCCAGGTCGATCCGCTCCCGGTCGTCGGGGAAGCGGGCCGCGAAGACGCACTGCCCGAGGGAGGCCAGCGGGTCGCCCGGCCCGGGCAGGCAGGCGAGCGTGCGGGCCCCTGCCCCGCGCAGCAGGTCGAGCCACTCGTCGCGGGTGACGAACGTCCGGTCGCGGCCCTGCCGCACGTCGGCGTAGTCGTGCGGGTTCATCAGGAACTCCATCGAGCTCATGATCTGGACGTGCTCGCGGGTGGTCTCGATGAACACCAGCCACCCGCCGGGCACCAGCAGCTCGCGGAACCTGGCCAGCACGGCGGCGGCGTCGTGGGAGTTGTGCAGGACGTTGGCGCAGAGGATGACCTCGAAGGAGTTCGGCTCGTATCCCTGGGCGCGGTAGTCGGCGTTGATGTCGAACAGGCCGTAACGCACCCACGGGTGGTCCGCGAACCGTTCGGCGGCCTGGGTGAGGAAGAACCGCGACAGGTCGGTGAAGACGTACTCGACCTGGTGTCCGGCCAGCTCCGGGATCAGCTCGGCGCTGGTGCCGCCCACGCCCGCGCCCGCTTCCAGGACGCGCAGCGGCCCGCCGGTGTGTTGCTCGGCCACGCGGCCGACGACCGCGCGCACGATGCGGTTGACGTACCTGCTGAGCACGTTGTCCTTGTACGCGCCCTCGGCCGTCCCGACGTCGCCCTCGGGGAACAGCAGCTCGCGGGCGTCGAGCTCGCCGCGTATCAGCTCGGGCAGGTGCGTGGTGCTGACCCGCAGGAACCCGATCAGCTCGGCCCCGTAGTCGAGCCCCTCGGTCAGGCTCTCGACCCGGCGCCACAGCGGCTCCACGCCGGTGTCCCCGCGCAGGTTCCGATACCGTCCATCGGGGTCGCGGTCGAGCCGTCCGCGCTCGTGCAGCGCGGCGAGCCAGCGCCGGACGAGCCGGTGGTGGTCCGGCGCGACCCGCGCGGCGGCCAGGATCTCCTCAAGGCCGTGGCCGTCCTCGGTGGCGAACAGGCCGCCCGTACGGAGCGCCGCCGCCATCGACGCGAGCGCGATCTCGTCGAGCGTCTCGGCCACCGCCACGACGCGCGCCAGGTCGACACCCTCCAGTGCCGCGACCGCCGCCACCTCGGCCGCTCCCACGACATCGGGCACGCCACCCCGCCCAGCCCCCGCGTCCGACCCGCCACCCCGCCCAGCCCCCGCATCCGGCGCGCCGCCTTCTCGGGTCCGCTCGGCCGGCGTGCCGTCGTCCTTCTGCGCGGCCTGGGCGAAGGCGATCAGGCGGCGTTCCAGTGCGCGGTCGCCGTCCACGATCACGGTCCCGGCCGCGACCGCGGGGTGTGCCTGCAGCGCGGTCTCCACCTCGGCCAGCTCGATCCGATGCCCGCGGATCTTGACCTGGGAGTCCTCCCTGCCGAGAAACTCGATGTTGCCGTCGGGCCGGTAGCGGCCGAGGTCGCCGGTGCGGTAGAGGCGCTCGCCGCCGTGGCGCACGAAGCGTTCGGCCGTCCTGCCCTCATCCCCGAGGTAGCCCATCGCCACGCCGGAGCCGCCGATGTACAGCTCTCCCGGCACCCAGTCGGGGCAGGGCCGCATGGCGGCGTCGAGCACGTGGAAGGTCTGGTTGGCCAGCGGCTTGCCGTACGGGACGCTCACCCAGCCGGGCAGCGGGCCGTCGATGGGGTGGTAGATGGACCAGATCGCGGCCTCCGTGGCCCCGCCCAGGCTGATCACGTCCAGTTCCGGCACGCGGCGGCGGATCTGGCCGGGCAGCGCCACCGGGATCCAGTCGCCCGACAGCATCGCCAGCCTCAGCGCGGGCAGCTCCGCCCCGGGCTCCGCGTCCAGGTAGTGCTGGAGCATCTGGAGTTGCGCGGGCACCGAGTTCCACACGGTTACCCCGTGCCCGGCGGCGAGCTCGGCCCAGTGGGCCGGGTCGCCCCGCCGTGACGGGTCCGGCAGCACGAGTGCCGCCCCGACGGCGAGCGGTCCGAAGATGTCGTAGACCGACAGGTCGAACCCCAGGTTGGCCAGCCCCAGCACGCGGTCGTCCGGGCCGACGCCGAAGCGGGCGTTGATGTCGTCGATGGTGTTGCGGGCGGCGCGATGGCTGATCATCACGCCCTTGGGCACGCCCGTCGAGCCCGAGGTGTAGATGACGTAGGCCAGGTCATCAGGGTGCCGCCGGGCGCCGCCCTCCTCGGCGTGGGCCGGTGGGAGGGCGGGGCCGGCGATCCGGTCGTGCTCGGCGTGGGCCCGCGGGAGGGTGTCGACGGCGATCCAGTCGTTCTCGGCGTGCCAGGACTGCGTGAGCACCAGGCGGGCCGAGGCGTCGGCGAGGATGCGGTCTCGCCTCGCCGCTGGCTGACCGGTGTCGACCGGCAGGTAGGCGCCGCCGGCCAGCAGCGTGCCGAGCACGGCCACGACCTGCTCGACGCCCTTGTCCATGACCACGGCGACGATCTCGCCGGGCAGGTGCCCCGCCTCGTGCAGCGCCCGCGCCACCGCGGCCGCCCGGCCCAGCAGCTCGCCGTACGTGATCGAGCCGGCGCCCGTGACGACGGCGGTCCGTTCCGGTGTGCGGCGGGCCTGGGCCACGACCTCCTCGTGCAGCAGCCCGTCCGGGAGCGGCGCGGCGGTGGCGTTGACGAGGGCGCGACGCCGTGCCTGCGCTCCGGGCAGCTCGACGGGGTCCTCGGACGACCAGGCCTCGTCCGAGGACAGGCCGTGCAGGAGCGCGGTGAAGGCGGCGAACATGTCGTCCACGAGCCCTTCGGGAAACACCCCCGCGCGTACGTCCCAGTTGACCAGCAGCGCGCCGCGGTGCTCCTTGACCTGGCAGTCGATCCACACCTGGGGCGTCTGGCTGATGCCGTACTCCGGCGTGCCGTGCTCGGCGTCGTCACGGCCGAGGCCGATGGCGCTGGTGAACACCACCGGCATGAGCGCGGCGTCCCGGCCGCGCCGGCGGGCCAGCTCGCGTATGACCTCGATGCCGCCACAGCGGCGGTGCTCCAGGTCGGCGAAGAGCTGCCGGCCGACGGCATGGGCACGCTCGGCGAAGGAGCGGCCGGGCGTGGTGTCGACGGCGAGCAGGTTGAGCGTGGTGAAGTCGCCGACGACCTGGTCGATGTACGGGTGCAGCGGCGGGCGGTCGAGCAGCGTCAGGTTGAGCGTGAACCTGGGCCGGCGGCTCCACCTCCCGATGACCTCGGCGTAGGCGGCCAGCACGGCCTGCGACGGCGTGATGCCGGCCGCGGCGGCCCGGGTGCGTAACCGCGCCCACTCCTCCGGCTCCACCCTGCTCTCCCACCGCAGGAACCGGGCGTCCGCGGCGGCCTGGTCGAGCGCGGGCAGTTCGGGCGCCGGCGGCAGGTCGTCCATCCGCCCCCACCAGTAGGCGCGGTCCCGGTCGTAGCGGGCGCTCTCGCGCTGCGCGCGCAGGGCCAGCAGGCAGTCGCGAAAGCTGACCGGGACGGGTGGCAGGTCGGCGTCGGGGTTCTCGTGCAGCAGGTGCAGCTCGCCGAGCAGCAGCTGGATGCTGACGTAGTCGGCGATGAGCAGGTCGATCGAGGCGTGCAGGAGGGCTCCGCGATCGGTGAGCGAGATCCGCAGCTCGAACAGCGGCCAGCTGCCCGCCGGGTAGACCGTGTGCGCCATCTCCTCGCGGACGGCGGCGAGCCGCTCCTCCGGGTCCGTACCGCGCAGGTCCGTCACGCGGACCTCGTAGCCGGGGATCCCGGCGAGCACCTGCTGGTGGCCGTCGGGGTGGATCACGGCGCGGAGCATGTCGTGGCGGGCGATCAGGGCGCGCCACGCGGCCTGCACCCGTTCCGGGTCGAGCCTGGGGAAGGAGACCTCGACGTAGCCGTGGCAGGCGACTCCGCCGTAGCCGAACGCGTCGTTGCGGCCGAGCAGGTAGGCCTGCTGCACGTCGGTCAGCGGGAAGGGCTCGAGGCGGCGTTCGGGGTCGGGCCGGACCGTCTCGGCTTCGGACTCGCGGCGCAGGTGCGCGATGATCTCGGGCTTGGCGCCGATCAGCGCCGCGCGCCGTTCCTCGGTCAGCGCTCCCTTGGGCGCCCGGAAGCGGAGGCTGCCGTCGTCCTCCCACAGCCGGATCCCCGCGGCCTCCGTGTCGGCGATGAGTTCGTGTACGGCCGGTGCCTGGGTCACAGCACGCCCTCTTCCGTCTCTTGGGTGTCGTCCGCCGTCAGGCCGATCGCCTCGGCGCAGTCGGCGATGGTGGGAGTGGCGAAGAAGCGGCGCAGGGACAGCTCCACGCCGAGCCGCCGCCGTACGATCTCGGCGAAACGGGTGGCGAGCAGGGAGTCACCGCCGAGGGCGAAGAAGCTCTGACCACGGCCTGGGGGCGGGATCTCCAGCAGCTCGGCCCACAGCTCGGCGAGCAGCGCCTCCGTGCCCGGGCGTGGGGGGTCGTCATCCGGCAGCGGTTCCAACCGGGTGGCCAGAGCGCTTCTGTCGATCTTGCCGTTGGCGGTCAGCGGCAGCCTTTCCAGCGCGCTGATCGTCGGCGGGATGGCATAGCCGGGCAGCCGATCAGAAAGGAACGAACGCAACTTGTCCAGATCCACGTCCTCAGGAGTGACGAACGCCGCCAACCGGCGCTGCCGCCGATCCCCCACCGCGACCGCCACCGCACGAGCCACCTGCGGAGACGCCTCCAGCGCCGCCTCGATCTCGCCCAACTCGATCCGATGCCCCCGGATCTTCACCTGATGATCAGCCCGCCCCAGGAACTCCAGCGTCCCGTCCGGCCAGTACCGACCCAGATCCCCGGTCCGATACCACCGCTCGCCCCCGCACTCGACGAACTTGGCCGACGTCGTCTCCGGATCACCCCGATAACCGACCGCCACCCCGGCGCCGCCGATCCACAACTCTCCCGCCACCCAGTCCGGGCAGTCCCGGCCGCCCCCGTCCACCACCCGGTACCGCTGATTCCGCAACGGCAGCCCGTACGGGATCGACGTCCAATGCGCCGGGACCCGATCCACCTCCCACGCGTTGGACCAGATCGCCGCCTCCGTCGCCCCACCCAACGCCACCAACCGGCACGAGCCCTGAGCAGCCAGCCGCGCCTGCAGATCCAACCCCACCCAGTCACCCGACACCATCGCCAACCGCAGACTCGGAGCCGCGGTGTGCAGCAGCATGTCCAGCAGGGTCGGGACGGTGTTCCAGATCGTCACCCCGTGCGCGGCGCACAACCGGGCCCAAGCCTGCGCGTCCCGCCGCTCATCTTCTTGCGGCAGGACGAGCGCACCGCCCGCCGACAGCAGGCCGAAGATGTCATACACCGACAGGTCGAAGTCCAACGCGGACACCGCCAGGACGCGATCGTCCGGCCCCACACCGAAGCGCTGGTTGATGTCTTCGATCGTGTTCAACGCCGCCCGATGAGCGACCTCCACCCCCTTCGGCTCCCCCGTCGACCCCGATGTGAAGATCACATACGCCGACATATCCGGTATGACCGCCACGGGCTCGGCCAGCCGTTGCGCTTCCTTGGGCAATTCGGTCAGGACGTGGCGCACACCCGCTCGCGACAGGATGCGTTCCCGGCGCGCGACCGGCTGATCCACGCCCACCGGGACATACATCCCACCAGCGGCGAGGACACCCAACACCGCCGCAACCTGATCCGGCCCCTTCGGGAGCACCACCCCCACCGCATCGCCCGGGGCGACCCCAGCCGCACGCAGATGCTCCGCCACCCGCAACGCCTCATCCGCCAACGCGCCGTACGACACCACCCGGTCGTCAGTGATCAACGCCACCCGATCCGGCTCACGATCCGCCCGCTGAAAGAACCGCCCGTGCAAAACGCCCTCAGGCAACGGCCCCGACGTGCTGTTCACCCGCTCCCGCACCACCGCCTGATCAGCAGGCAACCCCACCGGAGCCGCAACCGACCAATCCCCCTCCGCCAACCACTCCAGCAACCCCCCGTAAGCGGCGAACATCGCATCCAGCACACCCGGCGCGAACAACTCCTCCACCGCGTCCCAGCGGACCAGCAGGTCGCCCTCGACCTCCCCCACCTGGCTGTCCAGCCAGACCTGCGGGGTCTGCGACACACCCCAGACCTGCTCGGCAAAGGAGGGACCGAACGCGCCGTCGCCGGCGACGCCGAGCGTGCTGGTGAACACGACCGGCATGGTCATCTCGATCGAGTCGTTCCGCCTGGCCAGCTCCCGCATCACCCAGACCGCCGACACCTCGCCGTGCTCGAGCCCGCGCCACACCTCTTCCTGCAGCCCGCGCGCCCCGTCCAGCCAGCCGGCTCCCGGCCGGTAGCCGGCGAGCAGGAGGGAGGTGAAGTCGCCGAGCACGCGGTGGATGTCGGGATGGACCTCCCGCCTGTCGAACAGCGTGAGGTTGAGCGTCAGCGCCTCCTGGCCGCTCCACCTGCCCAGGACCTCGCCGAAGGCGGCGGCCAGCACGGTGGCGGGGGTCAGCTCGTGCCGCCTGGCCAGATCCGTGACGGTACGCCACCGCTCGGCCGGCATCCGGAACTCGCGGCGGGCGAACCGGGGCCGGTCGATCATCGCCGGGTCCACGCGCAGCGGCAGCCGGGGGGCGGGCGGCAGTTCGGGCAGCCGGGCGGCCCAGTATTCCTTGGCCGTCTCGAAGACCGCGGGATCGGGCGCCTGCGCGAGCACATAGTCGCGGAACGACACCTCGATCGGCGGCAGGACGGTCGCGGGGTCGTGGTAGAGCTGGTCGAGTTCGGCGAAGAAGACCATCATGCTGAGCGCGTCGACGATGATGTTGTCGAAGCTGACGCCGAGCCGTACCCCGCCGTCGTGGCGGGCGGCCCGCGCGTCGAACAGCGGCCAGCTGGACACGTCGAGCACCTGGTGCGACATCTGCTCGCGCAGCTGCTCGACGCTGTCGACGGCGGCGACGGCGAAGCGCGGCACCTCGGGCAGGATGCGCTGGAGCCCGTCCTGGTCGAAGACCGCGCGCAGCATCTCGTGCCGCTCGATCAGCAGGTTCCAGGCCGTTTCCAGCCGGTCGAGGTCGATGTCGCCGTCGAACTCGGTGTAGAAGTGGCAGCCGACGCCGCCGAGCGTGAAGTGCTCGGCCCGGCCGAGCCAGTAGGCCCGCTGCACCTCGGTGGGCGGGAACGGGTCGTGGCGGTGCTCGACGTCCGGGACCAGCGCGGGAGCGGGCGCGGCCGCCTCTCCCATGGTGAAGGTGGCCGCGAAGTCCGCCAGTACGGGCGTCTCGAACAGCAGGCTCAGCCTGGCATCGGCGACGCCTTCCACACGCAGGCGCGCGATCATGCGGGTGGCGAGCAGGGAGTCGCCGCCGAGGGCGAAGAAGCTGTCCGTACGCTGCACGGCCGGGAGTTCGAGCAGATCGGCCCAGATCTTGGCGAGCACGGTCTCGGCCGGCCCTACGGGCGGCTCCTCGACCGTGCTCTCTGCTGTCTCGCTGACCAGGGTGGTGAGTGCACTTCTGTCGATCTTGCCGTTGGCGGTCAGCGGCAGCCTTTCGAGCGCGCTGATCGTCGGCGGGATGGCATAGCCGGGCAGCCGATCAGAAAGGAACGAACGCAACTTGTCCAGATCGACGTCCTCAGGAGTGACGAACGCCGCCAACCGGCGCTGCCGCCGATCCCCCACCGCGACCGCCACCGCACGAGCCACCTGCGGAGACGCCTCCAGCGCCGCCTCGATCTCGCCCAACTCGATCCGATGCCCCCGGATCTTCACCTGTTGATCGGCCCGCCCCAGGAACTCCAGCGTGCCGTCCGGCCAGTACTGGCCCAGATCCCCGGTCCGATACCACCGCTCGCCCCCGCACTCGACGAACTTGGCCGACGTCGTCTCCGGGTCACCCCGATAACCGACCGCCACGCCGGCGCCGCCGATCCACAACTCCCCTGCCACCCAGTCGGGGCAGTCCCGGCCGCGCCCGTCCACCACCCGGTACCGCTGATTCCGCAGCGGCAGCCCGTACGGGATCGACGTCCAATGCGCCGGGACGCGGTCCACCTCCCACGCGTTGGACCAGATCGCCGCCTCCGTCGCCCCACCCAACGCCACCAACCGGCACCCACTCTGGGCGGCCAGCCGCGCCTGCAGATCCAACCCCACCCAGTCACCCGACACCAACGCCAACCGCAGACTCGGAGCCGCGGTGTGCAGCAGCATGTCCAGCAAGGTCGGGACGGTGTTCCAGATCGTCACCCCGTGCGCGGCGCACAGCTCCGCCCAGCGTTGGGCATCGCGCCGTTCGTCCTCTCGGGGCAGTACCAGCGCGCCACCCACGGACAGCAGGCCGAAGATGTCATACACCGACAGGTCGAAGTCCAACGCGGACACCGCCAGGACGCGATCGTCCGGCCCCACACCGAAGCGCTGGTTGATGTCCTCGATCGTGTTGAGCGCCGCCCGATGAGAAACCTCCACTCCCTTCGGCTCCCCCGTCGACCCCGACGTGAAGATCACATACGCCGACATATCCGGCGCGACCGCCACCGGCTCAGCCAACCGTCGCGCTTCCCCAGGTAGACCCGTCAGGACGTGACACACACCCGCCCGCGACAAGATCCGTTCCCGCCGCGCGACCGGCTGATCCACCCCAACCGGGACATACACCCCACCAGCGGCGAGGACACCCAACACCGCCGCAACCTGATCCGGCCCCTTGGGCAACACCACCCCCACCGCATCGCCCGGCCCAACCCCGGCTCCCCGCAGATGCCCCGCCACCCGCAGTGCCTGATCGGCCAACGCGCCGTATGACACCACCTCGCCGTCAGCGATCAACGCCACCCGATCCGGCTCACGATCCGCCCGCTCAAAGAACCGCCCGTGCAAAACGCCCTCAGGCAACGGCCCCGACGTGCTGTTCACCCGATCCCGCACCACCGCCTGATCAGCAGGCAACCCCACCGGAGCCGCAACCGACCAATCCCCCTCCGCCAACCAATCCAGCAACCCCCCGTAAGCGGCGAACATCGCATCCAACACACCCGGCGCGAACAGCTCCTCCACCGCGTCCCACGCCAGATGTAGCCCGTGGTCGTACTCGTTGATCTGGTGATCAAGCCACACCTGCGGCGTCTGCGTGATCATCCAGCCGGGTGTGCCGAAGGCCTCGCGGACCTCCGGGACGATCAGTTCGGTGCCCAGGTTGCAGGCGAACACCACCGGAGCCCCGGTGTGCTCGCCGCCCCGGGCGAGGTCGCGGAGCACCTCGACGCCGGAGTACCCGGTGTGCCGCGCGTCGGCGCGGAAGCGGGCCTGGAGGGTTCTGGCGCGCTCGGCGAACGGCTGCGGCTCGGACAGGTCGGCGGCCAGCAGGATCAGGTTGGTGAAGTCCGCGACCAGGTGGGCCACGTCCGGATGCACGGTCTCGTCCCGGTCGAACAGCGGCAGGTTGAGCAGGAAGCGCGGTTCGCCGCTCCACGCGGCGAGCACTTCTGCGTAGGCGGCGGCCAGCACCATGGCGGGGGTCAGCCCGTACGCTCGGGCCTGCTCCTGGATCCGCCGCCACGAGTCGAGGGGCAGCCACCTCTCTCGGCGGACGAACCGGGGGTGGGCGATCCGGCCGGGCTCCACGGCGAGGGGCAGCTGGGGCGCGCCGGGGAGTTCGTCCAGCCGGCCGCGCCAGTACTCCTGGTCCCGTACGCGCCGTGCCGCGCGTTCGGCGTCGCGGGCCGCGAGATACCGGGGGAACGAGCAGGCCAGCCCGGGAAGCGGCCGGTCCGGGTCCAGGTAGAGCATGGCCAGGTCCCGCAGCAGGATCTGCAGCCCGAGCACGTCGGCGACCAGGAAGTCCACCTCGAAGTGCACCCTGGAGCGGCCCCCCGGCAGCAGCGACAGCCGTACGTCGAACACCTCTCCCTTGGAGGCGTCGAAGCGGCGGTGCGACAGCCGCTCCCTGACGGCCTCGGCGGCCACTTCACCAAGCTCCGTCAGATCGTGAACGGTCAGGCCGGGCCAAGGGCTGGTGTCCGTGATCTGCTGGGTGCCGTCGTCGTGGAAGATCGCGCGCAGCATGCCGTGCCGGTCGATCAGGGCGCGTACGGCCCGCTCCAGCCGCGCCGGGTCGATGCCGCAGCCGTCGAACTCCAGGTACGCGTGGCAGCCGACGCCACCGATGACCTGCCCGTCGCCGCGCCCGATCCAGTACGCCAGCTGGACCGGGGTGAGAGGGAACGGCGCCGCCTCGTCCACGACCGGCTCCGGCGCGGCGGCGTCCACCGGCGGGGACAGCCGCGAGCTGACCAGCGACCACCAGGCCGCGAGCGTGAACTCCGTCGCCAGCTCGGCGAACGCGATGCCGGCTCCCGCGCGCCGCCACCGCCCCGCCAGCCTCATCGCGCGGAGCGAGTCGAGCCCCAGCCTGATCAGGTCGGCGTGGTCGGTGACCGCCGAGGGGTCGAGGTCGAGCTGGCCCGCGATGTCCGCGCGCATCGATTCGAGGGTCGGCGGAGAGGTGGAAGGGGCATGGGGAACGACGGCTTTTTCCGACACGAGAGAACCCGCCTATCGAGTAGTGCCTGCATCGCGCCCGCGGCCGGGTGGGGGACCCGGCCGCGGTTTCGTCAGAGGTTCGCGTTGGCCGCCTGCAGCCTCCGGGCGAGGCCGGCGGGCGTCGGCTCCTCGAAGATGTCCTTGAGCTTGAGCCGGATCTGGGTCTCCCGCTTGATCTCCTGCAGCAGCTTGACCGCCAGCAGCGAGTGCCCGCCGAGCGCGAAGAAGTGGCTGTCGGGGCCGAGATCGTTGCGGTTGAGCATGACCTTCCAGAGCGCCACCAGGGAGTCGACCAGCTGGTCCCCGCTGTCGGACGGGAGTTCCTCCTCCTCCACGCTGGCCTCGGCGTCGCGCAGCTCCATGGCCAGGCGGCGGAGGGCGGGGTAGTCGACCTTGTCGTTGCCCGTCATCGGGAACGCGTCCACGGTCACGTACTCCTGGGGGGTCGCGGCGTACGGGAGGGAGGCGCTGGCGTGCTCCCACAGCTCCGAGGTGACCTCGGGGCGTTCCGGCGCCACCACGAAGGCCCACAGGACGGCGTCGGCGCTGGGGTCGCCGACGACCACGACCGCGGCGGCCCTGACGTCCGGGTGGGCCAGCAGCACGCCCTCGACCTCGGCGAGCTCGATCCGGTTGCCGCGCAGTTTGATCTGGCGGTCGAGCCGGCCGAGGATCTCCAGCCGGCCGTCGGACGTCCACTGGGCCAGGTCGCCCGTGCGGTAGGACCGGCCGTACACGGGGTGCTCGCCGAACCGCTCGGCGGTCAGCTCCGGCCGGTCGTGGTAGCCGATGGCCACCCCGTCGCCGGCGATGCACAGCTCGCCCCGGGTCCCGATCGGCAGCGGGCGGCCGTCGGGGGCGGAGACGTACACCTTGGTGTTGGCGATGGGCACGCCCACGTCGACGCGGTCGGCGGCCGGGTCGATGCGGCCGGAGGTGGACCAGATGGTGGTCTCCGTGGGGCCGTACACGTTGTAGAGCTCGCACCCGGTCGCGGACAGCCGCTTGGCCAGGACGGCGGGCATCGGCTCGCCGCCGCAGAGCACGCGGCGGCCGGCCAGCTGCCCGGCCACCTGGTCGATGACCAGGCGCCAGGTGGTCGGCGTGGCCTGGGCGATGGTGACGTCGTAGCGCCGCAGCGCCTCCGCGAGGGGTTCGCCCTGGGTGCGGGCGTCGTCCGGCGCGACGGCCAGCCGCGCGCCCGTCGTCAGGGGCAGGAACAGCTCCAGAGCGGAGATGTCGAAGCTGAACGTGGTCAGCCAGAGCACGGTGTCCGCCGCGCCCACGGCCAGCTGGTGCGCGAAGTGCGCGATCAGGTTGGCGAGGCTGTAGTGGTCGATCAGGGTGCCCTTGGGCAGCCCGGTGGAGCCGCTGGTGTAGATGAGGTACGCGCAGTCCTCAGGCCTGACGCTGTTGAACGCCGTCACCTTGCCGGAGACCGGCGTCACCGAGTCGACGGGCACGAGCGGCAGGACCGTACGGTCGCCGGAGACGACGATCCCCTCGCCCGCGAGGACCACGGCGGCGCCGGCGTCGTCGAGCTGGTAGTCGAGCCGCTGCTGCGGGTGGTCGGGCTCCAGCGGCAGGTACGCCGCCCCGGCGAGCCACACGCCGACGGCGGCGGCGGCCAGCTCGGGACCGCGCCGCGCCAGCAGCGCGACGACGTCGCCCCTGCCCACGCCGGCGGCCCGCAGCGCGTCGCGGGTGGCCTCGGCGGCGGCCCACAGGCGGCGTAACCCGACGCGGCGCTCGCCGTCGAGCACCGCGTCGGTGTCCTCCGGCGGCGCGGCGGAGACCTGGCGGGCGATCTTGTCCAGTACGGTCGCCGGCGTCACCGCGCGCTCGGTGGCGTTGGCCAGCTCGATGGCCGCCCGGTCCTGGTAACACCAGACGGGGATGTCCGCGAGCGGCGTGTCGGGCTGCTCCGCGAGCGTGACGAGCAGCTCGTCGAAGCGGGCCAGCAGCAGCTCCACGTCGGCCCGGTCCAGGACGTCCACGCAGAACGCGGTCCTGATCCTGATCGCCTCGGGGGTGGAGGTGACGAAGAACTCCAGGTCGAACTTGCTGAAGCCGTTCTCGATCACCACCTGCGCGGCCCGCAACCCGCCCAGCATGAACTCGGCGGACAGGTCGGCGGGCACGTAGTTGAAGGTGTGCCGGAAGAGGTTGTTGCGCCAGCCGTCGCGGGGAACGAACTCCAGCAGGTCGTCCACCGGGTGGTCGGCGTGCGACATGGCCTCCATGAACGTGCGACGGGTGAGCCGCGTGTACGTGCGGAAGGTGTTCGCCGACTGCACGCGGGTGCGCAGGGTGAGCACGTTGATGTGGTAGCCGATCCGCGTGCCGGCCTCGGGCGTCCGCACGCTGACGGGCGAGCCGATGGTGAGGTCGGGGCCGGCCCCGTGGGCGGCGAGCAGCACGCCGTACGCGGCCATGAGGACGACCGACTCAGGCGACCGCAGCTCGCGCTGCATCTGCCGCGCCGCGTCGCGCGCGGCGGGGGACAGCTCCCAGTTGACCACGTCGCCCAAGAGGGTGACCTGCGAGGCCTCCGGCTGCTCGCACCACAGGTCCAGCTCGTCGGCGCGGAACCCGTCCAGCTTGTCGTGCCAGAACTCCCGGCTGCGCGGGTGGGCGGCCGGCTCCTCCCAGGCCGGCACGGTGTCGCACGGCGGCGACTCGCCCGCCGCGAGGGCGTTGTAGGTCGCGGCGAGCTCGTTCATCAGCAGCGCGGACGACAGCCCGTCGAAGATCGAGTGGTGGATCGCCAGGCAGTAGACCTCGCCCGCCTCCTCCTCCAGGACGGCGGCGCGCACCAGGAGCTCGCCGTCCGGCTGGAACGGCCGGGCCACGAACTCCGTCAGCCACTCGCGCGTGGCACCCCGGCCGGCCTCCTCGAAGCGCAGCTCGGCGTACTCGGGCGGCACGACCTCCCGCGTCATGCCCTCCGCCTCGATCCCGAAGACCGTGCGCAGGATCTCGTGCCGGCGCAGGACGTGGTTGATCGCGTCCAGCATGAGCGTGCGGCTCGGCAGGCTCGCCACGCTGAACGCCACGCCCAGGTTGTTCACCCCGGTACCGGGGACCAGCTCTTCCAGCATCCACAGCGCCTGCTCCTTGCGCGAGGCGCGCTGACCCAGCATCTGCTCCATGATCATCTCTCCAGCAGCTTGGTGACGGCCCTGGCGACCTCGTCCGAGGTGAGCAGCACGTCGTGGCCCTCCGCGAACCTGAGCTCCTCGGCCACGACGGTGCGGCCGGAGTCACGCAGCCGGTTCAGGCCGTTCCTCGGGTTGGACGAGCTCACCGCGGTGGCACGCAGCCACCCCTCCCAGGGGTCCAGGTGGTCGGCGTAGGTGAGGAAGGCCAGGAAGGCGCTGAACGTCTCCCACATCTCCTCGGAGTACTCCGGGTCGAACCCGGCCCTTTCGAACGCGCGGTGCCCGACCTCGCGGAAGGTGGCATACAGCTGGGCGGCGTAGCCCTCGACCGTGATCCCCTCGACCTGGAGCATCGTGTCCATGGTCTCCCGGATCTGGGTGACGTCCTCCTCGTTCAGGATCGAGGAGAGGATGCCGAAGACCTTGCCGAACTGGAAGTAGACGTTCTCCAGGCTCGTGGGCTCCGGGTCGAAGAGGATCAGCTTGGGCGTCGAGCCCTGCAGTTCGGCCAGCCTGTCGACGAGCTCGGCCGCGTAGACGGCGCCCACGCAGTAGCCCATGACCGCGTGGACCTTCCTGCCGCTCTCCTTGATGGGCTCCACCCAGGAACGGACATAGGCGGCACCGTCGATCCCGCAACCGGGCGCCACGGCGGGCGGGCGCACGTGCCAGAAGGTCGCGTCGTAGTCAATGTTCGCCACCAGCTCGGGGAAGCCCGCCTCCGCACGGCCGGTCTCCGTGAAGTCGACGCAGAGGACGAGGTCCGCCGAGTTGGATTCTTTGAGCGTCGTCCAAGTGGTTACCAGGGTCATGATCATTCCTTTGATCGGAGTTCTGCCTAGGAACTCCCGCCTTCAAGGGCGAGCTGAATCAGGAGGTCGGCGTCCATGCTGTCGATCTCCTCGGTCCTGCCGTTCGTCTCTCCGTCCTCCTCCGGGCCGGCTAGGCGGAACAGGCTGTCCAGCAGCCCGGCCTCACGTAGCCGTGAGATCGGGATGGTCGTCAGGAGCTGCCGTACCTCGGCGTCGCTCCGGACCGCGGCGGGCCCGGCCGTCCTGGCCGCGGCGGCCGGGAAGAGCTGCTCCAGTACGAATCGCGTCAGGTCGTGGGGAGTCGGGTAGTCGAAGATGAGCGTGGCCGGGAGCTGCAGTCCGGTGGCCGCGTTGAGCTGGTTGCGGAGTTCGACCGCGGTCAGGGAGTCGAAGCCGAGATCCTGGAACTGGCGTCCCGGCTCGATCGCCGACCCGTCGGCGAACCCGAGCACCGCCGCGACCTGGCCCCTGACGAGCTCCGACAGGGTGTCCTGAATCTGGTCCGGCTCCATCGTGGCCAGCCGTTCCGCCAGTCCCTGGGCCGGGCGGGCACGGCGTGGCCGGGTACGGGTCCCGGCCTTGGTGAACTTCGCGGGGACCAGCGCGGCCCGGCCGGATCGGGTGCCGATGTCGAAGAGTTCCAGTCCCTCCTCGGCGGTCAGGGGCTGCACGCCCGCGCGTTCCATGCGGCGCAGGTCGGACTCCGTCAGCTCGCCCGCCATGCCGCTGGTCGTCCAGAGGCCCCAGGCGAGGGATGTCGCGGGGAGACCCTGGGCTCTGCGGTGGTGTGCCAGGGCGTCCAGGTACGCGTTGGCGGCGGCGTAGTTGCCCTGGCCCGCGCTGCCCAGGACGCCGGCCAGCGAGGAGAACAGCACGAACGCGGTCAGGTCGAGGTTCCGCGTGAGCTCGTGCAGATGCCAGGCGGCATCGGCCTTGGGCCGCAGGACCGCGTCCAGCCGCTCGCCCGACAGGGAGGTGATCACGCCGTCGTCCAGCACACCGGCCGTGTGAACGATGCCGGTGAGCGAGTCCGCCACCGAGGCGACCACCCCGAACAGCGCCTCACGATCGGCCACGTCGCACGCGGCCACCTCCACCTCGGCGCCCAGCCCTTCCAGCTCGGCCACCAGCTCGGCCGCGCCCGGCGCGTCCGGGCCGCGGCGGCTGACCAGCAGCAGCCGCCTGACCTCGTGCTCGGTGACCAGGTGGCGGGCCACCAGCGCGCCCAGCCCGCCCGTGCCACCGGTGACCAGCACCGTGCCGTCCGGGCCGAACACCGGACCCTGATCCTCCAGATCCGTGACCCGGCCCAGCCTCGGCGCCCAGATCTCGCCCGCCCGCACCGCGAGCTGCGGCTCACCCGACGCCAGCACCCTGGCGAGCACGTCGCCGGAGGGCGCCTCGGCATCCAGATCCAGCAGCACGAACCTGCCGGGCTGCTCGGCCTGCGCGGCCCGTACCAGACCCCACACCGCCGCCTGCGCCACATCCGATACGTCGTCCGCGGCCGCGACCACCGCGCCGTAAGTGACGATGACCAGCCGCGACGCCGCCAGGCGATCGTCGGCAAGCCACTCCTGGACCAGCTCCAGCGTCGCGTGGGTCGTGGCGTGCACGTCCTGGCCGGTGGCCGGGCACGCGACCAGGACCGCCTCCGCCGGCTGAACTGAGGCCAGGTCGGGGTACGTCTGGGCATCGGTGCCCAAGTCGTCGGGACCCAGCACGACCCACTGAGGTGCTGGCGAGCTGGATGTGTCCGGGACCGCGATCCAGTCGAGCTGGTGCAGCGAGCCCGGGGTCCCGGTGGTGGACAGGGCACGCAGGGTCAGGGCGTCGACCTCGGCCACTGGCGCGCCGGTCTCGTCGGCGATGCTCAGCGTGATGCTCGCCGCACCCTCACCTGCGGTCACCTTGACGCGCAGGCCGCTCGCACCGGCCGCATGCAATGAGACCCCGCTCCAGGCGAACGGCAGATACGGCTGCCCGGCCTCCGGCCTCGGCACGACGTCACCCAGCGCGGCGGCGTGCAGGGAGGCGTCCAGCAAGGCGGGGTGCAAACCGAACCGGCCCGCCTCGGCGTGCGTCTGCTCCGGCAGCGTGATCTCGGCGAACACCGCGCTTCCTTGCCGCCAGGCCGCAGTCAGCCCCTGGAACAGCGGCCCGTACTCCAATCCATCCGCAGCCAGGTCGTCATACAGCTGCTCGACATCGACCGGCGTGGCCCCGGCCGGAGGCCATTGAGCCAGGTCGAACACCGGCTCCTCGGCCTGGTCGGCGAGCAAGCCCTGTGCGTGCTGCACCCACTCCGCAGCCTGGTTGCTGCGGGAATGGATGCTTACGGGGCGGTTGCCTGACTCGTCGCATGGTCCGGCGACCAGCTGGATGTGCACGCCACCCTCGGCCGGCACCAGCAACGGTGCCTGGATGGTCAGCTCCCGTAGCTGCGGGCAGTCCAGCTCATGCCCGGCCCGCACCGCCAGCTCCACCAGCGCCGCACCCGGCACCACCACCCGGCCGTTGACCTGGTGATCGGCCAGCCAGGGCTGTGACGTGAGGGACAGGCGGCCGGTGAAGATGACCGACTCGCCGCCGGCCACCTCGGTCACCGCGCTCCACATCGGATGCTCGATGGCGCCCAGCCCGGCGGCGTCCACATCACCGGACTCCAGACTGGCCGGCACCCAGTACCGCTGGTGCTGGAAGGCGTAGGTGGGCAGGTCGACGTGCCTGCCCGGTGCCAGCACCGCCGTCCAGTCCACAGCGATGCCGTTGGTGTGCAACCGGCCAAGTGCCTCGATCAGGACGCGGGCCTCGTCGCGGTCCTTACGGGTGGCGGGGATGAAGACGCCATCGGCGATGCTCTGCTGGGCCAGCCCTGTCAGCACTCCATCCGGGCCGATCTCCAGGAAGTGGGTCGCCCCGGCAGCCGTGACTCCGTCAGCGAACCGCACGGCCTGCCGCACGTGCTCCACCCAATAGCTCGGGGTGGTCAGCTGCCCCGGCTCGGCCAACCGGCCCGTCAGGTTGGAAACGATCGGGAGGGTCGGCTCGTGGTAGGTCAGACCGGAGATGGCCTCCTCGAAGTCGGCCAGCATCGGCTCCATCAACGGCGAGTGGAAAGCATGCGAGACCCGCAGCCTGCGCGTGCGAGCGCTGACCCGCTCCTCGATCTGCGCGATCGCCTCTTCGTCGCCGGAGATCACCACCGCAGCCGGGCCGTTGACCGCCGCGATCCCGACCCGGCCCTCCAGCAGCGGCACAACCTCCGCCTCAGGCGCGGCGATCGCCAACATCGCCCCACCGGCCGGAAGCGCCTGCATCAACCGGGCCCGAGCCGCCACCAGAGCGCACGCATCCGCCAGCGAAAACACTCCCGCCACGTGCGCGGCGGCAATCTCCCCGACCGAATGCCCAACCAGCACATCCGCCCGCACCCCGAAGGACTCCAGCAGCCGATACAACGCCACCTCGAAGGCGAACAACGCCGGCTGGGTCATCCCGGTCTCGTTCAACACCCCATCCGGGCCGTCGAACATCACCCCACGCACCGGCAACAACCGGTCGATCTCCTCCAACGCCCCAGCGAACACCGGGAACGCCTCAGCCAGCTGCCGGCCCATACCGACCCGCTGACTGCCCTGACCGGCGAACAACAACGCCAACCGGCCACCAGAGCCACTCCCGGCCGTCACATCCCGCAACCCGGCCAGCAGCTCATCACGATCAGCGCCCACCACGACCGCACGCTGCTCCAGCACCGCCCGCCCGGTGGCCAACGACCAAGCGGCATCCGCCAGGGAAAGCGACGGCCGCTCCTCCAGCCACGACGCCAGTCGAGACGCCTGAGCCTGAAGCGCCTGCGCATCCTTGGCCGACACCAGCCACGGCACCGCCGGCAACTCCGTGCCACCGATCTCGGCCTCGATCTCCGAAGCGGCAGGCTCCTCCAACACGACGTGGGCATTAGTGCCACTGATCCCGAACGAGGAGACCGCCGCACGACGGGCGTGCCCGTTCTGCTCCCACGGCTGCGTCTCGGTGAGCAGCTCAACGGCACCCGCCGACCAGTCCACGTGCGGCGACGGCTCATCCACATGCAACGTCTGCGGCAGGACCCCGTTCCGCATCGCCATGACCATCTTGATCACGCCACCCACACCGGCGGCGGCCTGTGTGTGACCGATGTTCGACTTCAGCGACCCCAGCCACAACGGCCGATCCCGCTCCTGGCCATAGGTCGCGAGGAGCGCCTGGGCCTCGATCGGGTCGCCGAGCTTGGTACCCGTGCCGTGCGCCTCGACCACGTCCACATCTCCGGGCGACAGACCGGCGTTGGCCAGCGCCTGCCGGATCACCCGCTGCTGCGAAGGACCGTTCGGCGCCGTCAGACCGTTGCTCGCACCGTCCTGGTTGATCGCCGAGCCCTTGACGACCGCCAGCACCTGGTGCCCGTTGCGCCGCGCGTCCGACAGCCGCTCCACCAGCAGCACACCGACACCTTCACCCCAGCCGGTGCCATCAGCCGCCGCCGAGAACGCCTTACACCGCCCATCCGCCGCCAACCCCCGCTGCCGCGAAAACTCGATGAACATCCCCGGCGTCGACATCACCGTCACACCACCAGCCAGCGCCAGATCACACTCACCGGATCGCAACGCCTGAGCAGCCCAGTGCAACGCCACCAAAGACGACGAACACGCCGTGTCAACCGTGACCGCAGGACCTTCCAGGCCCAGGGTGTACGACACCCGCCCCGACACCAGGCTGCCACCGCTGGTCGACGCCGGAGTGCCCAGCCCGTAGTCGTGATACATCACACCGGCGAACACACCCGTCCGGCTCCCACGCAACCCATGGGGATCGATCCCCGCCCGCTCGACCGCCTCCCACGACGCCTCCAGCAACAACCGCTGCTGCGGATCCATCGCCAACGCCTCACGCGGCGAAATCCCGAAGAACACAGGGTCGAACTCGGCGGCGTCGTACAGGAACCCGCCCAGGCGCGTGTAAGTCTTGCCCGGCGTGCCGGGCTCCGGTCCGTACACCCCTTCCACATCCCAGCCGCGATCGGTCGGGAAGTCTCCGATCGCGTCCCGGGCCTGCGACACCAGCTCCCAAAGGTCCTCCGGCGAGGCCACGCCACCCGGATACCGGCACGCCATGCCCACGATCGCGATCGGCTCGTCCGTCGCCGTCGCGGTGAGTGCCACAGCCTGCGAGGACTGCCCGCCGACCAGCTCACCCGCCAGGAACTCCGCCACCGCCTCAGCGGTCGGATAGTCGAAGATGAGGGTGGCCGGGAGCCGCAGGCCGGTGGCCGCGTTGAGCTGGTTGCGGAACTCGACTGCGGTCAGCGAGTCGAAGCCGAGGTCCTGGAACTGGCGTTGCCGGTCGATGGCCGACCCGTCTGCGAACCCGAGCACTGTGGCCGCGCTGCCGCGGACCAGGTCTGTCAGCATCGCCCGGCGTTCGGCCGGGTCCAGCGCGGCCAGACGCTGGGCGAGCCCGTTGGCGCTGCCGGCACGACGGACCGGGGTGCGCCCGTTGGTCCGGGTTTGTACGAACCGTGCGGGAATCAGCAGCGCCTGGCCGGACGACACAGCGGTGTCGAAGAGAGCGAGCCCGTCATTGATGGACAGCGGCTTCACGCCTGCGCGTTCCATGCGGCGCAGGTCGGATTCCTTGAGCTCGCCCGCCATACCGTCGGTGGCCCAGACGCCCCAGGCCAACGAGGTGGCGGGGAGACCCTGCGCTCTGCGGTGGTGTGCCAGCGCGTCCAGGTATGCGTTGGCCGCGCCGTAGTTGCCCTGGCCCGCGCTGCCCAGCACCCCGGCCACCGAGGAGAACAGCACGAACGCGTTCAGATCAAGGTCCCGCGTGAGCTCGTGCAGGTGCCACGCCGCGTCGGCCTTGGGCCGCAGGACGGCATCGATGCGCTCCGGAGTGAGGGAGCCGACGACACCGTCGTCCAGAACACCTGCCGTGTGGACGACGCCCGTCAGCGGGTGCTCGGCGGGAATCGAGGTGATCAGGCGGGCGAGGGCGTCACGGTCGCCGACGTCGCAGGCGGCCACCGACACGTTCGCGCCGTGCTCGGCCAGCTCGACCGCGAGCGCGGCGGCCCCGGGCGCCTCCAGGCCCCGGCGGCTGACCAGCAGCAGGTGCCTGACCTCGTGTGCGACCACCAGGTGCCGGGCCACCAACGCGCCCAACCCGCCGGTGCCACCGGTGACCAGCACGGTCCCCTCGTGCCCACCAACCCAGGGTTCGCTGAGCTGGTCTGGCTCCTCCGATCCTGCGGCTCGGTTGAGGCGCGGGGCCAGCAGTTGACCGGCTCGGACGGCCAGTTGGGCCTCGCCTGTGGCCAAGATCTGGTCGACCGTCTCCGTGCGCAGCGGCTCCGCGTCCAGGTCCAGCAGCGTGAACCGGCCGGGCTGCTCGGCCTGCGCGGCCCGTACCAGCCCCCACACCGCCGCCTGCGCCGGGTCCGGCACATCCTCCGGGCCGGCCGCCACCGCGCCGCGCGTGACGACGACCAGCCGCGACGACGCCAAGCGGTCGTCGGCAAGCCACTCCTGGACCAGCTCCAGCGTCGCATGGGTCGTAGCGTGCACGTCCTGGCCGGCGGCCGGGCACGCGACCAGAACCGCCTCGGGCGGCTGGATGGAGGCCGGATCCGACCGGGTCTCGGTCCCCGTGCCCAGGTCATCGGACCCCAGCACGACCCACCGGTGCGCCTCTTGCGCGGGAGCATCCGGGACCACCACCCAGTCGAGCTGGTGCAGCAAGCCCTGGGTCTCGGACGCGCTGAGTTCGGTTGCGGACAGAGCGCGCAAGGTGAGCGCATCGACCTCGGCCACCGGCGCGCCGGTCTCGTCGGCGATGCTCAACGTGATGCTCGCCGCACTCTCACCTGCGGCTACCTTGACGCGCAGGCCGCTCGCACCGGCCGCGTGCAACGACACCCCGCTCCAGGCGAACGGCAGATACGGCCGCCCGGCCTCCGGCCTCGGCACCACCTCACCCAACGCGGCAGCGTGCAGGGAGGCATCCAGCAAGGCGGGGTGCAAACCGAAGCGGCCCGCCTCGGCGTGCGCCTGCTCCGGCAGCGTGATCTCGGCGAACACCGTGCTTCCCTGCCGCCAGGCCGCAGTCAGCCCCTGGAACAGCGGCCCGTACTCCAATCCATCCGCAGCCAGGTCGTCATACAGCTGCTCGACATCGACCGGCGTGGCCCCGGCCGGAGGCCATTGAGCCAGGTCGAACACCGGCTCCTCGGCCTGGTCGGCGAGCAAGCCCTGTGCGTGCTGCACCCACTCCGCAGCCTGGTTGCTGCGGGAATGGATGCTTACGGGGCGGCTGCCTGACTCGTCGCATGGCCCGGCGACCAACTGGATGTGCACGCCACCCTCGGCCGGCACCAGCAACGGTGCCTGGATGGTCAGCTCCCGCAGCTGCGGGCAGTCCAGCTCATGCCCGGCCCGCACCGCCAGCTCCACCAGCGCCGCACCCGGCACCACCACCCGGCCGTTGACCTGGTGATCGGCCAGCCAGGGCTGTGACGTGAGGGACAACCGACCCGTGAAGGTGTGAGTGTCGGAGTCCGGCGCCGAGATGGCGGCACGGAGCATGGGGTGGTCAATGGCACCCAGCCCGGCGGCGTCCACATCGCCGGTGTCCTGAGCAGCCGGCACCCAGTACCGCTCCCGCTGGAAGGCGTAGGTGGGCAGGTCGACGTGCCTGCCCGGGGCCAGCACCGCCGTCCAGTCCACAGCAATGCCGTGGGTGTGCAACCGACCAAGCGCCTCAACCAGGGCGCGAGCTTCATCCCGGTCCTTGCGGGTGGCGGGAATGAACACCCCATCGGCGATGCTCTGCTGAGCCAGCCCCGTCAGCACCCCGTCCGGGCCGACCTCCAGGAAGCAATCAGCCTCCGCAGCCGCGACCCCGTCAGCGAACCGCACCGCCTGACGCACGTGCTCCACCCAGTAGGTCGGGGTGGTCAGCTGTCCCGGCTCGGCCAGCCGGCCGGTCAGGTTGGAAACGATCGCAAGAGCGGGCTCGTGGTAGGTCAGACCGGAGATGGCCTCCTCGAAGTCGGCCAGCATCGGCTCCATCAACGGCGAGTGGAAGGCGTGGGAGACCCGTAGTCTGCGCGTGCGAGCACTGACCCGGCCCTCGATCTCCGCGATCGCCTCTTCGTCGCCGGAGATCACCACCGCAGCCGGGCCATTGACCGCCGCGATCCCGACCCGGCCCTCCAGCAGCGGCAGAACCTCCGCCTCGGGCGCGGCGATCGCCAGCATCGCGCCACCAGCGGGGAGCGCCTGCATCAACCGGGCCCGAGCCGCCACCAGAGCACACGCATCCGCCAACGAGAACACCCCGGCCACATGAGCAGCGGCAATCTCTCCAATCGAGTGCCCGACCAGCACATCCGCGCGGACGCCGAAGGATTCCAGCAGCCGATACAACGCCACCTCGAAGGCGAACAACGCCGGCTGGGTCATCCCGGTCTCGTTCAACACCCCATCCGGGTCGTCGAACATCACCTCACGCACCGGCATCAGCCGGTCGATCTCCTCCAACGCCCCAGCGAACACCGGGAACGCCTCAGCGAGCTGTCGGCCCATACCGACCCGCTGACTGCCCTGACCGGCGAACAACAACGCCAACCGGCCACCAGAGCCACTCCCGGCCGTCACATCCCGCAACCCGGCCAACAACTCGTCACGATCAGCGCCCACCACGACCGCACGCCGCTCCAGCACCGCCCGCCCGGTGGCCAACGACCAAGCGGCATCCGCCAGGGAAAGCGACGGCCGCTCCTCCAGCCACGACGCCAGTCGAGACGCCTGAGCCTGAAGCGCCTGCGCATCCTTGGCCGACACCAGCCACGGCACCGCCGGCAACTCCGTGCCACCGATCTCGGCCTCGATCTCCGAAGCGGCAGGCTCCTCCAACACGACGTGGGCGTTGGTGCCACTGATCCCGAACGAGGAGACCGCCGCACGACGGGCATGCCCGTTCTGCTCCCACGGCTGCGCCTCGGTCAGCAACTGCACCGCCCCAGCCGACCAGTCCACGTGCGGCGACGGCTCATCCACATGCAACGTCTGCGGCAGAACCCCGTTCCGCATCGCCATGACCATCTTGATCACACCTGCGACGCCCGCCGCGGCCTGCGCATGGCCGATGTTCGACTTGATCGACCCCAGCCACAGCGGCTGGTCCCGCTCTTGTCCATAGGTCGCGATCAGCGCCTGTGCCTCGATCGGGTCGCCCAGAGCGGTCCCGGTGCCGTGTGCCTCGACCACGTCCACGTCTCCGACCGACAACCCGGAGTTGGCCAGGGCCTGGCGGATCACCCGCTGCTGCGAGGGGCCGTTCGGGGCGGTCAGGCCGTTGCTCGCACCGTCCTGGTTGATCGCCGAGCCCCGCACCACCGCCAGCACCTGGTGACCATTGCGCTGGGCGTCCGACAGGCGTTCCACCAGCAGCATGCCGACACCTTCACCCCAGCCGGTGCCATCGGCCGCGGCCGAGAACGCCTTGCAGCGCCCGTCCGGGGACAGTCCCCGTTGCCGGGAGAACTCGATGAAGGTGCTCGGTGTGGCCATCACGGTGACACCGCCGGCCAGCGCCAGGTCGCACTCGCCCGACCGCAGTGCCTGAACCGCCAGGTGGAGCGCCACCAGGGAGGACGAGCATGCCGTGTCCACGGTGACGGCCGGACCTTCCAGGCCCAGGGTGTAGCTCACCCGGCCGGAGGCGATGCTGCCAGAGCTTCCTGTGCCGATGAGCCCTTCCAGCTCGCCGGGCACGGCCGAGAGCTGGGGCGCGTAGTCGTGGTACATGACCCCGGCGAACACACCCGTCCGGCTCCCACGCAACCCCGTCGGATCGATCCCCGCCCGCTCGACCGCCTCCCACGACGCCTCCAGCAACAACCGCTGCTGCGGATCCATCGCCAACGCCTCACGCGGCGAAATCCCGAAAAATCCCGAATCGAACTCCGCCGCGTCATACAAGAACCCGCCATGCCGCGCATACGACGTCCCCCGACTATCCGGATCCGGGTCATACAACCTCTCCAGATCCCAACCCCGATCAACCGGGAACTCCCCAACCGCATCCCGGCCCGAGAACACCAACTCCCACAAACCCTCCGGCGAAACCACACCACCCGGATACCGGCACGCCATCCCCACGATCGCGATCGGCTCATCCGCCGCCATCGCGGTGGGTGCCACAGCCTGCGACGACCGCCCACCATCCAGCTCACCCGCCAGATACCCGGCCACCGCCTCAGCCGTCGGAAAATCGAACACCAACGTCGCGGGCAACCGCAGCCCCGTCGCAGCGTTGAGCTGGTTGCGGAACTCCACCGCGGTCAGCGAGTCGAAGCCCAGCTCCTGGAACCGTTTGCTCGGCTCCACCGCATCGGCGCTCTGGAACCCGAGCGCCGTAGCCACCTGGCTACGCACCAGCTGCAGGAGATCGGTCGGGTTCGCGCTGGTGCTGGTCGTGCTGGTACGGCGGGTGGGCACGCGGACCAGCCCGTGAAGGAGCGTGGGCAGCGTGCCCGCCTGCGCCTGGGCCTGCAGCGCCGGCATGCTCAGCGCGGCCGGGACCAGGACGGCGCGGTCGCCGTTGACCGCGACGTCGAACAGGGCCAGCCCATCGGCGATGGGCAGGGGTGTGATGCCGCCGCGTTCGAGGCGGCGCAGGTCGGACTCGTCCAGCTCCCCCGCCATGCCGCCGGTGGCCCACAGGCCCCACGCCAGCGAGGTCGCCGGAAGGCCCTGCGCTCTGCGCCGCTGGGCCAGGGCGTCCAGGTACATGTTAGCGGCGGCGTAGTTGCCCTGACCCGCGCTGCCCAGCACCCCGGACAGGGAAGAGAACAGCATGAACGCGGTCAGATCAAGGTCCCGCGTGAGCTCGTGCAGGTGCCAGGCCGCGTCGGCCTTGGGCCGCAGGACGGCGTCGATGCGCTCCGGAGTGAGGGAGCCGACGACACCGTCGTCCAGTACGCCTGCTGTGTGAACGACGCCCGTCAGCGGGCGGTCGGCGGGGATGGAAGCGATCAGGCGGGCGAGGGCGTCGCGGTCCGCCACGTCGCAGGCGGCCACGTCCACCTCGGCACCCAGGTCAGAAAGCTCGGCCACCAGCTCGGCCGCGCCCGGCGCCTCCGCACCGCGACGGCTGACCAGCAGCAGGCGCCTGACCTCGTACGCGGTGACGAGGTGGCGGGCGACCAACGCGCCGAGCCCACCGGTGCCACCGGTGACCAGCACCGTGCCGTCCGCTCCGAACGCCGCCCCCTGCTCCTCCGGCCGTTCGGCGCGGCTGAGGCGCGGCACCAGCAACTGGCCGGCCCGTACCGCCACTTGGGGTTCACCGGTGGTGAGCGCCTGGGAGACCGGCTCCGTCGAGTCGTCGTCCACGTCCAGGAGCAGGAACCGGTCCGGCTGTTCGGCTTGCGCGGCGCGTACCAGGCCCCACACCGCCGCCTGCGCCGGGTCCGGCACGTCGTCCGGGGTCGCCGCGACCGCGCCGTGCGTGACGACCACCAGGCGCGCAGGTGGCCGGTCGGCGGCGAGCGTCTCCTGCACCGCCGCCAGCGCGGCACAGGTGGCGTGCCTGATCGCCTCCGGGGTCGCCGCCTCGGTCACGGGCACGTCGAAGATCTCGTACTGGAGGTCGTTCTGCGCGGTACGGCCACCGGCCGGCACCCAGTCGATCTGGAACAGGGTGTTGGGACCGGTCGTCCGCTGGTCGGCGGAGCTCGGGCGCAGCGTGAGCGAGCCGACCTCCATGACGGGCACGCCGGCGGCGTCCGCCATGGTCAGGGCGACCACCCCGGCACCGGCCGTGGGCGCGATCCTGACCCGTAGCACCGTCGCGCCGTCGGCGTGCAGCGCCACCCGGCTCCAGGCGAAGGGGATGTACGGCCGTCCCGGCTCGGCCTGCGGCAGCAGGCCGGACATGGGGATGGCGTGCAGGGAGGCATCGAGCAGCGCCGGGTGCAGGCCGAACCGCCGGGTCTCGGGATTGGTGTGCTCCGGCAGGGCGATCTCGGCATAGACGGCGTCGTCGGTCCTCCAGACGGCCCTGAGGCATTGGAAGGCGTCGCCGTACTCCATGCCGGTCTCGGCGAGATCTTCATAGACGCCGCCCACGTCGAGGGACTGCGCGCCGGGCGGTGGCCACTGCGTGAGATCGAAGCCGGGTACGGCGGCGGCCGGGGAGAGCACGCCCTGGGCGTTCTGGCTCCAGTCCGTGGCGTCCTCGGCCCTCGAGTAGATCGTCACCTGCCGGCGTCCCGACTCGTCGGCCGCTCCGACCACCACCTGGAGATGCAGGGTGCCCCGCTCGGGCAGGACCATCGGGGTCTGGTGGGTGAGTTCGTCGAGCACGGGGCAGCCCGCCTCATCGCCGGCCCGTACCGCCAGCTCCACCTGCGCCGAGCCCGGCACGACCACCCGGCCGCCCACCACATGGTCGGCCAGCCACGGCTGCGCGGCCGGCGACAGGCGGCCGATGAGTGTGAGGGTGTCGGTCCCCGGAGAGGGGACGGTCGCGGTCAGGAGCGGGTGCTCGACGGCCGCCAGCCCGCCGCCCGAGGCGACGTCACCGGTGGAGTATCCGGCGTCGAGCCAGTACCGCTGGCGCTGGAAGGGGTAGGTGGGCAGGTCGACGTGCCGGGTGGGGACGGAGGCGAAGTAGGTGTCCCAGTCCACGACGATGCCGTGGGTGTGCAACCGGCCGAGCGCTTCGACCAGGGCGCGGGCCTCGTCGCGGTCCTTGCGTACAGCAGGGATAAATACACCGTCGGCGATGCTCTGCTGAGCCAGCCCCGTGAGCACCCCGTCCGGGCCGACCTCCAGGAAGCAATCAGCCTCCGCAGCCGCGACCCCGTCGGCGAACCGCACCGCCTGCCGGACGTGCTCCACCCAGTAACCGGGACGGGTGAGCTGCCCCGGCTCGGCCAGCCGGCCCGTCAGGTTGGAAACGATCGCAACCGTCGGCTCGTGGTAAGTCAGCCCGGCAATGGCTTCCTCAAAGGAAGCCAGCATCGGCTCCATCAACGGCGAGTGGAAAGCATGCGAGACCCGCAGCCTGCGCGTGCGAGCGCTGACCCGCTCCTCGATCTGCGCGATCGCCTCTTCGTCACCGGAGACCACCACCGCAGCCGGACCGTTGACCGCCGCGATCCCCACCCGCCCCTCCAGCAGCGGCACAACCTCCGCCTCAGGCGCGGCGATCGCCAACATCGCCCCACCGGCCGGAAGCGCCTGCATCAACCGGGCCCGAGCCGCCACCAGCGCGCACGCATCCGCCAACGAGAACACTCCCGCCACGTGAGCGGCGGCAATCTCCCCGACCGAATGCCCAACCAGCACATCCGCGCGGACGCCGAAGGACTCCAGCAGCCGATACAACGCCACCTCGAAGGCGAACAACGCCGGCTGGGTCATCCCGGTCTCGTTCAACACCCCATCCGGGCCGTCGAACATCACCCCACGCACCGGCAACAACCGGTCGATCTCCTCCAACGCCCCAGCGAACACCGGGAACGCCTCAGCCAGCTGCCGACCCATACCGACCCGCTGACTGCCCTGACCGGCGAACAACAACGCCAACCGGCCACCAGAGCCACTCCCGGCCGTCACATCCCGCAACCCGGCCAGCAGCTCATCACGATCAGCGCCCACCACCACCGCACGCCGCTCCAGCACCGCTCTCGCGGACACGAGCGCCTTACCGACCCCGGCAAGCGATATGTCATCCCTCGACGCCAAAGCCGCGAGCCTGCCTGCCTGCTCCCGTAGCGCTGCGGTGTCGTTGGCCGAGATGATCCAGGGCACGGCGGGCAGCGACGGATCGCCCTCGTCGGCGGACTCGACCGCGGCCGGGCCCTGCTCGACGATCACGTGGGCGTTGGTGCCGCTGACGCCGAAGGAGGAGACTCCGGCCCGGCGCGGGCGATCCTGGAGGTCCCAGGGGCGGGCCGAGGTCAGCAGTTCGACCGCCCCAGCCGACCAGTCCACGTGCGGCGACGGCTCGTCCACGTGCAGGGTCCGGGGCATGAGGCCATGGCGCATGGCCATGACCATCTTGATGATGCCGCCCACCCCGGCGGCGGCCTGCGTGTGGCCGATGTTCGACTTGAGCGAGCCCAGCCACAGCGGCCGGTCCCGCTCCTGGCCATAGGTCGCGATGATGGCCTGCGCCTCGATCGGGTCGCCCAGTGTCGTACCGGTGCCGTGGGCCTCGACCACGTCCACGTCCGCGGTCGTCAGACCGGCGTTGGCGAGGGCCTGGCGGATCACGCGCTCCTGGGAGGGACCGTTCGGGGCGGTCAGGCCGTTGCTGGCGCCGTCCTGATTGATCGCGGTGCCCCGGATGAGGGCGAGGATCTGGTGGCCGTTGCGCTGGGCGTCCGACAGCCGCTCCACCAGCAGCATGCCCGCGCCCTCGGCCCAGCCGGTGCCGTCGGCCGAGGCCGAGAACGCCTTGCACCGGCCGTCCGCGGCGAGCCCGCGCTGCCGGGAGAACTCGATGAAGACGTTGGGCGTGGCCATCACCGTCACACCGCCGGCGAGGGCGAGATCGCACTCGCCGGACCGCAGGGACTGCGCCGCCAGGTGCAGCGCCACCAGCGACGACGAGCACGCCGTGTCCACCGTCACGGCCGGGCCTTCCAGCCCGAACGTGTAGGCGACCCGGCCGGAGGCGATGCTGCCCGCGCTGCCGTTGAGCACGAACCCCTCGAACCCTTCGGGCGCCTGCGGCAGGCGCGTGCCGTAGTCGTGGTACATCACGCCCGCGAACACGCCGGTACGGCTCCCGCGCATCGCCTTGGGGCTGATCCCGGCCCGCTCGATCGCCTCCCACGAGGTTTCGAGCAGCAGCCGCTGCTGCGGGTCCATCGCGGTGGCCTCGCGTGGCGAGATCCCGAAGAGCGCGGGGTCGAAGAGGTCCGCGTCGTGCAAGAACCCGCCCTCTCGGGCGTAGCTGGTGCCCGCGTGGGCGGGGTCGGGGTCGTACAGCCGTTCCAGGTCCCAGCCCCGGTTGCCGGGGAAGGTGGTGATCGCGTCGGCGCCCTGGGTGAGGAGCCGCCAGAGGTCCTCGGGCGAGACCACGTCGCCGGGGTAGCGGCAGGCCATGCCGACGATCGCGATGGGCTCGTCGGCGGTCCCGGTCTGGGCGGCCACCTGGTCGGCCCGCGAGGCCCCGGTGAGCTCGGCGCGCAGGTGCTCCGCGAGTTCGTCGGGGGTGGGGAAGTTGAACAGGAGCGTGGCCGGCAGCCGCAGGCCGGTGGCGGCGTTGAGCCGGTTGCGCAGCTCGATGGAGCTCAGCGAGTCGAACCCGAGGTCCTTGAACGCCGTCCCGATGTCCACGGCGCCGGCGTCGGCGTGGCCGAGCACCTGCGCGACGCTCGTACGGATGAGCGACAGCAGCGCGCCCTTGTCGGCCCGCGCCCTCGCCTGCCTGGGTGCCGCCGACTTGCGCGCAGGGGGCTTGACCAGGGCGCGGAAGACGGCGGGGATCTCGTCCTGGCGGCGCAGGGCGGCCGTGTCGAGGCGGGCGAGTATCTGCACTCCCCTGTCGAGCGCGAGCCCCGCGTCGAACAGGGACATGCCCTCGGCCACGGGCAGCGGCGCGAGCCCGACCCTGTTGAGGCGGGCGACGTCGACCTGGCTCAGCGCGCCGGCCATGCCGCTGTCCGACTCCCACAGCCCCCACTGGAAGGAGGCGGCGGGCAGACCTCGCGCCCGCCGGTGCAGGGCCAGGGCGTCCAGGTACGTGTTCGCGGCGGCGTAGTTCGCCTGGCCGGCGCTGCCGACCGTGGCCGCGACGGACGAGTACATCACGAAGAACGACAGGTCCTCGGTGAGCTCGTGCAGATGCCAGGCGGCGTCCGCCTTCGGGCCGAAGACGCGGTCGATCCGCTCGGGGGTCAGCGAGGTCACGGCTCCGTCGTCCACGATCCCGGCCAGGTGTACGACACCCTGCAGCGGCCGGTCTTCGGGGATGCCGGCCAGCAGGGCGGCCAGTTCCGCGCGGTCCGCGACGTCGCAGGCCGCCACGGTGACCTGGGCGCCCAGCGAGGTCAGCTCGTCCACCAGCGCCTGGGCGCCGGGCGCCGCGGCACCGCGACGGCCGGCCAGCAGCAGGTGCCGGACGCCGTGCCCGGTGACGAGCCGCCGCGCGGCCAGGGCCCCCAGCTCGCCCGTGCCACCGGTCAGCAGCACGGTCCCGTCCACCGTCCCGGACGCGGTCACGGTCACGGGCTGGGTCACGGGAACGATGCGCGGCACGCGGATCTCGCCCCGCCGCAGGGCGACCTGCGGCTCGCCGGACGCGCAGGCGCGCAGCAGCATGGCCGCGGAGTCGGGATGGTCGTCGGTGTCGACGATGACGAACCGGCCGGCGTGCTCGGACTGGGCGGACCGCATCAGGCCCCAGACGGGCGCGGTGGACAGATCCGGCACCTCGCCCTCGGCCGCGCTGACCGCCCCACTGGTCACCAAGGCCAGCCGGGACTGCGCGAACCGCTCGTCCGCGAGCCACTGCTGAACGAGCGCGAGCACCTCGTACGTCCTGGTACGCCCCTCACCCGCCGGGACGCGGGCAAGCACCAGGTCGGGGACCGCCTCCACGTCGGTCGGCGAGGACAGGCCGTCGAGCTCCACCACGCGCTCGGGCTCCGGCCCGGCGGCGGCGGGCGCGCTCACCCAGTCCAGCGCGTACGGCGTGCTCCCCGCCGACAGCTCGGCCGTCACGGGCCTGACCACCAGGGAGTCCACGGTGAGGATCGGCGCGCCGGTGTGGTCAGCGACGCTCAGCGCCAGCTCGCCCTGGCCCTTCGCCGTCGTACGGACCCGCGCCGCGGTCCCGCCCACCGCGTGCGGCGAGATGCCGGACCAGGCGAAGGGCAGGAACGGCTGCCCCGGCTCGGTACGCGGCAGGAGGTCGCCGAGCGTGATGGAGTGCAGCACCGCGTCGAGGAGAGCGGGGTGGAACCCGAACCGCTCCGCGCCCGCCAGCGCCTGGTCGGGCAGCACGATCTCGGCGTAGACCGCACCGTCGCGCTGCCAGGCGCTCACCAGGCCCTGGAAGGCGTCGCCGTACTCCAGGCCCGAGACGGCCAGGTCGTCGTACAGGTTCTCGATGTCGATGGGCCGCGCTCCGGACGGGGGCCATTGCGCGAGGTCGAAGCCGGGTTCGGCGACGGCGGGGCCGAGCGTGCCCTGGGCGTGCCGCTGCCAGGAGTCGCTGCCTTCGGCGCGGGAGTACACGGCGATGCCACGCCGGCCGCCGTCGTCCGGTCCGTCGATGACCACCTGGAGCTGTACGGGGTGCTCGTGCGTGATCACGAGCGGAGCTTGGATGGCCAGCTCGGAGACCGCCTCGCAGTCCTCGGTCTCCGCCGCGGCCCGCAGCGCGATCTCGAGGAAGCCCGTGCCGGGGAGGATCACGGTGCCGTTGACCGCGTGGTCGGCGAGCCAGGGCAGCGTGGCCAGGGACAGCCGCCCGGTGAGCGTGAGGGTGTCGGAGTCGGCGGCGGGCACGGCCGCGCTGAGTATCGGGTGTTCCACGGCGCTCAGCCCGGCGGCGGTCACGTCGCTGACGGCTCCGCCCGACTCCAGCCAGTACCGCTGGTGCTGGAAGGCGTAGGTGGGCAGGTCGACGTGCCTGGCCGGTGCCAGCACCGCCGTCCAGTCCACAGCGATGCCGTGGGTGTGCAACCGACCGAGCGCCTCGATCAGCGCGCGGGCCTCGTCGCGGTCCTTGCGGCTGGCGGGGACGAACACCCCATCGGCGATGCTCTGCTGAGCCAGCCCCGTGAGCACCCCGTCCGGGCCGACCTCCAGGAAACAATCAGCCTCCGCAGCCGCGACCCCGTCGGCGAACCGCACGGCCTGACGCACGTGCTCCACCCAGTAACCGGGGTTGGTGAGCTGCCCCGGCTCGGCCAGCCGGCCAGTGAGGTTGGAGACGACCGGGAGGGTCGGCTCGTGGTAGGTCAGACCGGAGATGGCCTCCTCAAAGGAAGCCAGCATCGGCTCCATCAACGGCGAGTGGAAAGCATGCGAGACCCGCAGCCTGCGCGTCCGAACGCTGACCCGCTCCTCGATATCCGCGATCTTCTGGGCGTCGCCGGAGATCACCACGGCCGCTGGGCCGTTGACCGCCGCGATCCCAACCCGGCCCTCCAGCAGCGGCACAACCTCCGCCTCAGGCGCGGCGATCGCCAGCATCGCCCCACCGGCCGGAAGCGCCTGCATCAACCGGGCCCGAGCCGCCACCAGCGCACACGCATCCGCCAGCGAAAACACTCCCGCCACATGCGCGGCGGCAATCTCCCCGATCGAGTGACCGACCAGCACATCCGCTCGCACCCCGAAGGACTCCAGCAGCCGATACAAGGCCACCTCGAAGGCGAACAACGCCGGCTGGGTCATCCCGGTCTCGTTCAACACCCCATTCGGGTCGTCGAACATCACCCCACGCACCGGCAACAACCGGTCGATCTCCTCCAACGCCTCGGCGAACACCGGGAACGCCTCAGCCAGCTGCCGACCCATACCGACCCGCTGACTGCCCTGACCGGCGAACAACAACGCCAACCGGCCACCAGAGCCACTCCCGGCCGTCACATCCCGCAACCCGGCCAGCAGCTCGTCACGATCAGCGCCCACCACGACCGCACGCTGCTCCAGCGCAGAACGCCCCGTCGCCAACGACCAAGCAGCGTCCGACACCGAAAGCGACGGCCGCGCCGACACCCACAACGCCAACCGCCCAGCCTGCTCCGCCAGCGCCTCGGGCGTCTTCGCCGAGAGCACCCATGGCACCACCGGCGAGTCCGCGACCTCGTCAGGAGCCGGTTCGGGCAGGTCCCCCTGCTCAAGGATCACGTGGGCGTTCGTGCCGCTCACCCCGAACGACGAGACGGCGGCACGACGCGGATGATCCTGAACGTCCCACGACCGAGCCTCGGTCAACAGCTCAACAGCACCCGCCGACCAGTCCACGTGCGGCGACGGCTCGTCCACATGCAGGGTCCGGGGCATGAGGCCGTGCCGCATGGCCATCACCATCTTGATGACCCCGGCCACACCGGCGGCCGCCTGCGCGTGACCGATGTTCGACTTCAGCGACCCCAGCCACAACGGCCGGTCCCGCTCCTGGCCATAGGTCGCGATCAGCGCCTGGGCCTCGATCGGGTCACCCAAAGTGGTCCCGGTCCCGTGCGCCTCGACCACGTCCACTTCAGCGGCCGACAACCCGGCATTGGCCAGCGCCTGCCGGATCACCCGCTGCTGGGACGGCCCGTTCGGCGCCGCCAGGCCGTTGCTGGCGCCGTCCTGGTTGATCGCCGACCCCTTGATGACCGCCAGAACCTGGTGCCCGTTGCGCCGCGCGTCCGACAGCCGCTCCACCAGCAGCACGCCGACACCTTCGGCCCAGCCCGTGCCATCAGCCGAGGCCGAGAACGCCTTGCATCGCCCGTCCGCCGACAGGCCCCGCTGCCGCGAGAACTCCACGAACGTGCCCGGCGACGCCATCACCATCGCGCCGCCCGCCAGGGCCATGTCGCACTCGCCCGTCCGCAGGGCCTGCGCGGCCAGGTGCAGCGCCACCAGCGACGACGAGCACGCCGTGTCCACGGTCACGGCCGGGCCCTCGAACCCGAACGTGTACGACACCCGCCCGGACGCCACGCTGGCCAGCTGGCCGGTGAGCAGATACCCCTCGACCGCGTCGGAGCCCTCGGAGCGCCGTGGCCCGTACTCCATCGGCGCGATGCCGGTGAAGACCCCGGTCTCGCTGCCGTGCAGCGTGGCCGGGTCGATGTTGGCGTGCTCGAAGACCTCCCACGAGGCCTCCAGGAGCAGCCGCTGCTGCGGGTCCATGGCCAGCGCCTCGCGCGGCGAGATGCCGAAGAAGGCCGCGTCGAAGTCGGCGGCGTCATACAGGAAGCCGCCCTGCCGGGTGTAGGAGGTGCCCCGGTTGCCGGGGTCGGGGTCGAACAGCCGGTCCAGGTCCCAGCCGCGGTCGACGGGGAACTCGCCCACCGCGTCCCGGCCCTGCGCGACCAGCTCCCACAGGTCGTCCGGCGACAGCACGCCGCCGGGGAGGCGGCAGGCCATGCCCACGATCGCGATCGGCTCGTCGTGCCCGGCCGACCGCACCGCGGTGGCGGGCGTGGCGGAGCCGCCGAGCAGTTCGGTACGCAGGTGCTCGGTCAGCGCCTTGGGCGACGGGTAGTCGAACAGCAGCGAGCTGGGCAGTTGCAGCCCGGTCGCGGCGTTGAGCCGGTTCCTGAGCTCGACCGCGGTGAGCGAGTCGAAGCCGGCGTCCTTGAACGCTCCGGTGGCGCTGATGACGTTCGGCGTCACGTGGCCGAGCACGAGGGCGGCCTGGCCGCGTACCAGGTCGAGCAGGGTGCGTTCCTGCTCGTCCGGGCTCAGCCCGCGCAGGGACTGCGCCAGCGGCACGTCTCCGGAGCCGGAGCCCCCGACCGTGCGGCGCTCGACGGGTTTGCGCAGCATCCCGCGCAGCATCGCCGGTACGGGGTCCGCGACCTTGGCCAGGCTCAGCCGGGCGGGCAGCATCGTCACGGCGCCGCCGGCGAGCGCTGAGTCGAAGAGCTCAAGCGCCTCGTCCCGCGGCAACGGGGCGACGCCGAGCCGGGCCCAGCGCGCCAGGTCGGCCGTGGCGAGCGTACCGGCCATGCCGCCGAATTCGGCGGAGTTGTCCCACAGGCCCCAGTCCAGGGCTGTGGCGGGCAGGCCGAGCGAGTGGCGATGGCGGGCGAGGGCGTCGAGGAAGGCGTTGGCGGCGGCGTAGTTGGCCTGGCCGGCGCTGCCGAGCGTGGCCGCGCACGACGAGAACAGCACGAACGCCGACAGTTCGCGCTCGCGGGTCAGCTCGTGCAGGAGCCAGGCGGTCTCGGCCTTGGTCCGCCACACGGTGTCGAGCCGCGACGGGGTCAGCGCCGACACGACGCCGTCGTCGAGCACGCCGGCGATGTGCACGACGCCGGTCAGGTCGCGGCAGGAGTCGATGAGCCCGGCCAGCGCTTCGCGGTCGGTGACGTCGCACGCGACCAGTTCGGCGTGCGCGCCGAGGTCGGCCAGCTCGGCCGCGAGCGCGGCGGCTCCGGCCGAGCTCGGGTCGCGGGTGACGAGGACGAGGTTCCGTACGCCGTGCCGGGCGGCGAGGTGCCGGGTGACCGTGCGGCCCAGCGCGCCGGTGCCGCCGGTGACCAGCACGGTCCCGCCGGGCTCCCAGGGCCGGTCCGCCGGCGGCCGGCCGCGCCGCGCCAGCCTCGGGACGTAGATCTTGCCGGACCTGATCGCCAGCTGGGGCTCGTCGTAGGCGAGGGCGGCGGCGACGGCGTCCTCGGCGCTGCCGTCGTCGTCGAGCAGCACGAACCGGTCCGGGTACTCCGTCTGCGCCGACCGCACCAGGCCCCACACGGCGGCACCGGCCAGGTCGGGCACCTCATCGGTCGCTCCCCTGGTGACGATCACCAGCCGGGCCGAGGGGGGCCGGTCGCCGCCGAGCCAGTCCTGGACGGCGGAGAGCACGCGGAGCACGGCGGCACGCGCCCGGTCCGTCCCCTCCCTTTCGTCCTCGTCGTGCCAGGGCAGGAGCACGTCGCCGGGCGGCATGGTGGCGCCGCCCACGGCGGGTACGGGCATCCAGTCCACCTCGAACAGCCCGACGTGCTCGGCGGGGAGGTCCACGGGACCGCGTGCCTCCAGCCAGTACCTCTGGCGCTGGAAGGCGTAGGTGGGCAGGTCGACGTGGAGTGCGGGGGCGGCGCCGAAGTAGGCGTTCCAGCCGACGGTGACGCCGCAGGCGTGGAGCTGTCCGAGTGCCTGGACGAAGGTGTCGATCTCGTCGCGGTCCTTGCGTACGGCGGGGACGAAGACGCCGTCCGAGAGCATCTGCTGGGCCAGCCCGGTGAGGACGCCGTCGGGCCCCACCTCCAGGAAGAGCGCGGCGTCCGCGGCGGCGATGCCGTCCGCGAAACGGACGGGCCGGCGTACGTGGTCGACCCAGTACCGGGGGCTGGTGAGCAGGCCGGGCTCGGCGAGCCTGCCGGTGACGTTGGAGATCACCGGGATGGCGGGCTCGTGGTAGGTCAGCCCCGTGATGGCCTCCTCGAAGGGGGCCAGCATCGGCTCCATCAGCGGTGAGTGGGCGGCCTGGGAGATCCGCAGCCGGCGCTTGCGTGCCGTGACGTTCTGCGCGATCTCCTCGATGGCGGCCTCGGCGCCGGAGATGACCACCGAGGTCGGGGTGTTGACGGCCGCGATGGCGACCCGGTCCTCGTACCCGTCGAGGAGCGGCAGGACGTCGGCCTCGGACGCGGCGATGGCGAGCATCGCGCCGCCCGGGGGCAGCATCTGCATGAGCCGGGCCCGTACGGCGATCAGGGTGCAGGCGTCGGCGAGGGAGAACACCCCGGCCACGTGGGCGGCGGCGATCTCTCCGACGGAGTGCCCGACCACCACGTCCGCCCGTACGCCGAGGGATTCGAGCAGCCGGTACAGCGCGACCTCGAAGGCGAACAGGGCCGGCTGGGTCATTCCGGTCTCGTTGAGCACCCCGTCGGGGTCGGCGAACATCACCTCGCGCAGCGGGTGCGGCAGGTGCGGGTCCAGCAGCGCGCAGATCTGCTCCAGCGCCTCGTCGAAGGCGGGGAAGGCCGCGGCCAGCTCGCGGCCCATGCCGAGCCGCTGGCTGCCCTGCCCGGTGAACAGCAGGGCGAGCCGGCCCGCCGGGCCGCTGCCGGTCAGCACGCCGGGCGCGGCGGGGCCGCCCGCCAGTGCCCGCAGGCCGGCGAGCAGGTCGTCGCGCTCGCGGCCGACGATCACCGCGCGGTGTTCGAGCACGGACCGCTCGGCGGCCAGCGCGGCGCCGGCGGCGGCGACGGGGATGTCGGGCGTCGCCCAGGACGCGAGCCGCTCGGCCTGCCCGGCCAGCGCCTCTGGCGTCTTCGCCGAGACGAGCCAGGGGACGGCGGGGAGGTTCGCGTCGTCGCGGGGGGCCGGGGCGGCCGGGTCGCCCTGCTCGATGATGACGTGGGCGTTGGTGCCGCTGATGCCGAAGGAGGAGACGGCGGCGCGGCGCGGGCGGTCCCGGAGCTCCCACGGCTGGGCCTGGGTCAGCAGTTCGACGGCGCCGGTCGACCAGTCCACGTGCGGGGACGGCTCGTCCGCGTGCAGGGTCTGCGGCAGCACGCCGTTCCGCATGGCCATGACCATCTTGATCACGCCACCCACGCCGGCGGCGGCCTGGGAGTGGCCGATGTTGGACTTCAGCGAGCCCAGCCACAGCGGCCGGTCCCGCTCCTGTCCGTAGGTCGCGATCAGCGCCTGGGCCTCGATCGGGTCGCCGAGCGTCGTCCCGGTCCCGTGCGCCTCGACCACGTCGACCTCTCCAGCCGACAGACCGGCGTTGGCCAGCGCCTGGCGGATCACCCGCTGCTGGGAGGGGCCGTTCGGGGCGGTCAGGCCGTTGCTGGCGCCGTCCTGGTTGATCGCCGACCCCTTGATGACGGCCAGCACCTTGTGACCGTTGCGCCGCGCGTCCGACAGCCGCTCGACCAGCAGCATGCCGACACCCTCGGCCCAGCCCGTGCCATCGGCCGAGGCGGAGAACGCCTTGCACCGCCCGTCCGGCGAGAGCCCGCGCTGCCGGGAGAACTCCACGAACATGCCGGGGGACGCCATCACGGTCGCGCCGCCGGCCAGCGCCAGGTCGCACTCGCCCGACCGCAGCGACTGCGCGGCCAGGTGCAGCGCCACCAGCGACGACGAGCACGCCGTGTCCACGGTCACTGCAGGGCCCTCGAACCCGAACGAGAACGCGACGCGGCCGGAGATCACGCTGGCGGAGGTGCCGGTCAGCACGTAGCCTTCCGCGGCCCCGGTGGCCTCGTGCAGGCGCGGGCCGTAGTCCTGGGCCATCGCGCCCGCGAAGACGCCGGTACGGCTGCCGCGCAACCCGGCCGGGTCGACGCCCGCCCGCTCGATCGCCTCCCACGAAGCCTCCAGCAGCAACCGCTGCTGCGGATCCATCGCCAACGCCTCACGCGGCGAGATCCCGAAGAAGCCGGGGTCGAACTCCCCCGCGTCGTACAAGAAACCGCCGTGCCTGGCGTAAGACGTCCCGCGGCTGTCCGGATCCGGGTCGTACAGGGCCGCCAGATCCCAGCCGCGATCGACGGGGAACTCCCCGATGGCGTCCGTACCGGAGATCACCAGCTCCCACAGGTCCTGCGGGGACTGCACCCCGCCGGGGAAGCGGCAGGCCATGCCCACGATCGCGATCGGCTCGTCCGCCACCGAGGCGGCGGTCACCACGGCCTGCGCGGCCTGCCCGCCCGTCAGCTCCGCGCGCAGGAACGCGGCCAGCGCCTGCGGCGAGGGGTGGTCGAACAGCAGCGAGCTGGGCAGCCGGAGCCCGGTGGCGGCGTTGAGTCGGTTCCTGAGCTCGACGGCGCTGAAGGAGTCGAAGCCGAGCGCCTTGAAGGCGGTGGCGGTGTCCACGGTCGCGGCGTTGGCGTGGCCGAGGACGAGCGCGATGCAGGTCCGTACGAGCTCCAGGAGCAGCTGCTCCTGCTCCGGCCCCGGCAGGCCGTGCAGCCGGTCGGCGAGTGGCTGCGTCCGCCCGCCGGTGGCCGCAGGCTCCGGGGGCGCGGGTGGGGGCGGCGCCGCGCCGTCCGACTCGGGAAGCCAGTGGTACGTGCGCTGGAAGGCGTAGGTGGGCAGCGGGACGCGCCGCGCGCCCGGGTACAGGGCGTCCCAGGCCGGCGCGGTGCCGCGTACCTGCAGCTCGGCCAGGGCCAGGGCGGCGCTGTGGCATTCGGCCCGGTTGTCCCGCAGCGTGGCGACGAACCGGATACCGGGGTCGGCGGGCAGGCAGTGCTGCCCCATGGCGGCCAGCACCGAGCCGGGCCCGACCTCCACGAACGTGGTCACGCCCGTGTCGGCCAGCGCGCGGATGCCGTCGCTGAAGCGCACGGCCTCGCGGACGTGCCACACCCAGTGGCCGGGTGAGCACAGGTCCTCGCCGGACGCGACGGCCCCGGTGAGGTTGGAGACGATCGGGATGGCCGGCTCGCGGTAGGTGAGCGACTCGGCCACCTGCCGGAACTCCGCCAGCATCGGGTCCATCAGCGGCGAGTGGAAGGCGTGGCTCACGCGCAGCCGGCGGGTCTTGCGGTCGCGGGCGCGGAACTCCTCGGCGATCTCCGTGACGCGGTCCTCCGCGCCCGAGACGACGACGGAGTCGGGGCCGTTGATCGCGGCGATGCTGACGGAGTCGTCGAGATGGGGGCGGATCTCCGCCTCGGTGGCCTGGACGGCGATCATCGCGCCACCGGCGGGCAGGGCCTGCATCAGCCTGCCGCGCGCCGCGACCAGGGTGCAGGCGTCGGCCAGGGACAGCACCCCGGCGACGTGCGCGGCCGTGATCTCGCCGATGGAGTGGCCGATGAGCCGGTCGGGGCGGATGCCCCAGTGCTCGTACAGGCGGGTGAGCGCGACCTCGAAGGCGAAGAGCGCGGGCTGGGTCATCCCGGTCTCGTTCAACACCCCATCGGGATCGTCGAACATCACCTCGAGCAGCGGCCTGGCGAGCTCGCCGTCGAAGCAGGCGGCGATCTCGTCGAGGGCCCGCGCGAAGGCGGGGTACGCGTCGTAGAGCTCGCGGCCCATGCCCGGGCGCTGGCTGCCCTGGCCCGAGTAGAGGAAGGCTACGTCGCCGTCGCCCGGCCGTCCGGTCACGATCTCGGCGGCGGCCTCTCCCCTGGCGAGCCGGTCGAGCACCTCGGCCAGCCGGGACGGCTCGTCGACGACGATGGCGGCGCGGTGGTCGAAGGCCGTACGCGTCGTGGCCAGGGAGTAGGCCGTGTCCGCGGCGTCGGCGGCGGGCTCGGCGAGCAGGTGGTCGCGCAGCCGTCCCGCCTGGGCGCGCAGCGCGGCCTCGCTCTGCCCGGCCAGCGGCAGGATCACCGGCCCGGCGGGGCCGGGCGCCGGTCGCGGGGTCTCCTGCGGGTGCTCGGCGAGCACCACATGGCAGTTGGCGCCTCCCATGCCGAAGGAGCTGACCCCGGCGAGCAGCGGTTCGCCGGCGCGCGGCCAGGCGGACAGCGCGGTGTTGACGCGCAGGTTCAGCTCGTCGAACGGGATCAGCGGGCTGGGCGTCTCGAAGTTGAGCGACGCCGGCAGCTCGCGGTGCCTGATGGCCAGCACGGTCTTGAGCAGGCCGACGATCCCCGCGGCGCCTTCCAGGTGGCCGACGTTGGTCTTGGCCGAGCCGACGAGCAGCGGCGTGCCCGGGTCCTTGGCGGTGCCGACGGCGCCGCCGAGGGCGCGTGCCTCGATGGGGTCGCCGACCCGGGTCCCGGTGCCGTGCAGCTCGACGTACTGGACGTCGGCCGCCGGCACGCCGGCCCGCTCGCAGGCCCGCCGGATGACCTCTTCCTGGGCGTACTGGTCGGGGACGGTGAGCCCGTCGCCGCCGCCGTCGTTGTTGACGGCGCTGCCCGCGATCACGCAGTGGACGCGGTCGCCGTCGGCGAGCGCGCGGGCCAGCGGCTTGAGCACGACGATGCCGCCGCCCTCGCCGCGGACGTAGCCGTTGGCGCGGGCGTCGAACGTGAAGCACTTGCCGTCGGGCGACAGGGCGCCGAACCTGAGCGCGGCGAGCGTGCTGTCGGGGGTCAGGTTGAGGTTGACGCCGCCGACGATGGCCAGGCCCGACTCGCCGTTGCGCAGGCTCTCGCAGGCCAGGTGCACGGCGGTGAGGGAGGCCGACTGCGCGGAGTCCACGGTCATGCTGGGGCCGTTCAGCCCGAGCGTGTACGAGATCCGGTTGGCGAGCAGGGCCCGGCTGATGCCCGTGAGGCTGTGGCGGGTCAGCGCCGCGCGGCCGGCGCCCTGGAGCAGCTGGGCGTAGTCGCCGGCCATGGCGCCGATGAAGACGCTCGTGCCGGTGCCCCGCAGGCTGTCCGGGACGATGCCGGCGTCTTCGAGCGCCTCCCAGCTCAGCTCCATGAGCAGCCGCTGCTGGGGGTCCATCATCGCGGCCTCGTTCGGGGAGATCCCGAAGAACTCGGCGTCGAACTCGGCTATGCCGGTGATGAAGCCGCCGCGCAGCGACTCGGTCTCAGGGGAGTTCCACCGGCCGCCGGGAACGTCGGTGACGGCGTCGACCCCGTCGCGCAGCAGCCGCCAGAAGGAGTCGGGGTCCGGGGCCTGAGGGAGGCGGCAGGATATGCCGACGATCGCCACCGCGTCGTCGGAAAAACTACGAGAGGAGCGTTCGTAGGACATTGAACCAATCCAGATTCCGACGGAGCGAGCAGAGGGCAGGGAAACGCTCTTGGGCCATCAGCTGATGACGTCGTACTTGCCGAATCCGGTGCCGACGGTGACCGGCTCGCGGAAGAGGTCGAGCGGGTCCTCGGGCCTGAACTTCCCGGAGTGCCGATACGCCTCGAGCGTTCCGTCGGGGCGCAGGCCCAGCAGGTCGGGCCGGCTGTCCAGGTCGATGTCGGTGAGCGTCATCAGGCGCATGTCCTGCCAGCCGTGGGCGACGGTGTACCAGGTGCCCTCGGTGGTCGCGGCGGCCGGGGAGCCGGGCGGGGCCGCGAACTCGTACAGGTCGAGGTCGCCGTTCGCGCGGCGGACCAGCAGGTCCAGGTTGCCGTTGCCGGTGAAGTCGGCCATGGCGACGGGGAAGTCGTCGACGCCGACCTCGGTGAGCCGCACCGGGTCCTTGTCGTAGGTGTCGTTCCGCACGACCCCCTGGTCGCGGTGGGGGAAGACGTCCACGTTGCCGGCGTCCTTGCCTTTGCCGAACGTGTCGTCGGTGCCGGTGCCGGTCACGTCGGCGAACCCGATCGTCTCCCATTCCCGGCCGTCGTCGCGCTTGCTGGACACGCGGACCGGCTCGGCGAACGGGCCGATCTCGCCCGGGCCGCCCAGGTTGCGCAGCAGGAAGAAGCCGTGCTCGCCGTTCTCGCCGGGGTTGATGCCGTATTCGCTGGCGCTGAACGCGCAGATGTCGGCGCGCCCGTCGCCGGTCGCGTCGACGGCGCGGACGAAGAAGAACCGCCACCAGCCGAAGCCGTCACCGATCTTCACCGGGTCGCCGTAGGTCTCGGTCCCGTTGAACTCGCCGCTGTGCGGATGGACGAACAATTCGCCGGTTTCCGTGTTGCGCACCAACAGGTCCGGCCGCCCGTCGCCGCGGAAGGAACGGCACTGGCCGTTCGCGAAACTCGACGCCATTGTTGAACGCTCCTCCCCGCCAGGATTTCCCGGTCAAGCGTCATCAGTATTCGCGAGCCGGGATTAGGCGGGTAACCCCTAGCGCCCATTAAAGAGGCCGGTCAGGCCCCACTTCGTAGGCCTGACGGCATGCCGAATTCCCGGCGCGCGATGACGCGCGCCGGGTGCCGGTGGGAGGTCTCAGGTGTCGCGCGAGCGGAACAGCGCGAACGCCGCGAGCAGCAGGACCGCGGTGAAGGCGGCCATCACACCGAACCCCGCCCACGGGAGCATGCGGTCGGGCAGCTGCACGGTGGTGGTGACCTGGAGGCCGGCCGAGATCGGCCAGTACGTCGTCACCCAGGCGCCGACCGCGTCGGGCAGCAGCCTGGGCGTGATGACGGGGATGATGAAGTTGATCGCCACCACCACGGTCGTGGCGCTCATCGTGGCCCGCAGCAGGCCGCCGACCGCCACGCCGACCAGGCCGACCAGCGCCCAGATCAGGCCCATGCCGACGACGGCGCGCAGCACGCCCGGCTGGTCGAGCGAGGCGGTGGGCGCGCCGGCCGCCCCGATCACCCGCTGCCCGAGGAAGTACGCGCCGAAGCCCGCCACCAGGCCCATCAGCAGGGCGATCAGCCCGAACGTGGCCACCTTGGCGGCCAGCAGCCGGCCGCGCCGCGGGACCACGGTCACGCTGGTGCGGATCAGGCCGGTGGCGTACTCGTGGGTCACCACCAGCACGCCCAGCGCGCCCACGGTGATCTGGGCGAACAGGAATCCGCCGTACATGCTGATGTAGGTGGGGTCGAACACCGCCCTGCCGGTCTCGGAGGCAGCCAGGTAGCCCTCGGCCGCGCCGTTGGCGGTGGCCGCGCCCAGGCCGACCATGAGCGCCACGGCGGTGAGGATCGTGGGGATGTTGGACGGTATCGTGCGGAACTTGGTCCACTCGGAGCGGATCGTGTCCGCGATGGCCACGCTCATGCCACACTCGCCTGGAACTCGATGCTGTCACGGGTCAGATCCATGTAGGCCTGCTCCAGGGAGCGCTGCGGCGTCAGCTCCGTCAGCACCACCCCGGCGGCCAGCGCCGCCTTGCCGATCTCCCTGGGCTCCAGCCCGGTGACGATGAGGGCGCCGTCCGTGCCCGGGTGGACGGTGGCGCCGGCCTCGGTCAGGAGCGGGACGAGCAGCTCGTGCTCCTCGGCCCGCACCAGCACGTTGGAGCCCTGCCGGACGAACTCGGCGATGCCGATGTCGGCGATCAGCTTCCCCTTGCCGATGACGACGAGATGGTCGGCGGTCTGCGCCATCTCGCTCATCAGGTGGCTGGAGACCAGCACGGTGCGGCCTTCCGCGGCCAGCCCCCGCATCAGCTCGCGGATCCACTTGATGCCCTCGGGGTCGAGGCCGTTGACGGGCTCGTCGAACAACAGCACCTTCGGGTCACCGAGCAGCGCCACCGCGATGCCGAGCCGCTGCCCCATGCCCAGCGAGAAGCCGCCGGCGCGCTTGCCCGCCACCGACTCCAGCCCGACCAGGCGCAGGACCTCGTCCACCCGCCGCGCGGGGATGGCGTTGGTCTGGGCGATGCAGAGCAGGTGGTTGCGGGCCGTGCGCCTGGGGTGCACGGCGCGGGCGTCCAGCAGGGCGCCCACCTCGCGCATCGGCCGGGGCAGGCCCGCGTAGGCGCGGCCGTTGACCGTCACGCTTCCCGCGTCGAGGCGGTCGAGGCCGAGAATGGCTCTCATCGTGGTGGATTTGCCCGCTCCGTTGGGGCCGAGAAATCCGGTGACCCGCCCGGGGTGGACACTGAACGTCAATCCGTCGACCGCGGTTTTATTGCCGTAGCGTTTTGTCAAGCCGGTTATTTCGATCATTTTCCAGCCCCTCCGGAGACCGGTCGTTTCCAAGATCTTCTCATCGGGACTGTCTATATGGTGCCCTTTCCGACAAAGGAATCGCCAGCGCATTAAGCATGGGGCGGAACTTGAGCCGGGTCTCCTCCAGCTCGGCCTCCGGGTCGGAGCCCGCGACGATGCCGCATCCGGCGTACAGGGTCGCGGTCTCGTCCTGGACATGTGCCGAGCGGATCGCCACCGCGAACTCGCCCTCCTGGTCGTCGTTCATCCACCCGACGGGGCCCGCGTACCAGCCGCGGTCGAAGGGCTCGGCGTCGCGCACCCACTCGAGCGCGGCGCGGCGCGGATGACCGCCGACGGCGGGGGTCGGGTGCAGCCGCTCCACCAGATCGAGGACGCTGGCGGTCTCCGGGTCGGCGATCTCGCCGACGATGCGGGTGTGCAGGTGCCGCAGGTTCGGCAGGTCGAGCACGTGCGGCTCGTCCGGCACCGTGACCGTCCGGCACACCTGGTCGAACGCCTGCCTCAACGTCGCGGTGACGATCCGCTGCTCGCGCCGGCTCTTGTCGTCCTGCAGCAGGGCGGCGCGCAGGCACGCGTCCTCGGCGGGCGTCGCGCCGCGCGGCATGGACGCCGCCAGGCTCATCGACTCGGCCCGCCCGCCGCGCAGGCCGACCAGCCGCTCCGGGGTGGCGCCGACGAAGGCGTGCCCGTACGCGGCCACGGCGAAGACGGTGCTCCCCGGCTGCGTGTCCCGCAGGGACCCCAGCACGGAGGCCAGGTCGTACCCCCACGGGGAGGTGATCCGCAGCTGGCGGGCCAGCACGGCCTTGTCGAACCTGCCGCGGGCGATCTGCTCGGTGGTGTGCGCGACCAGCGCCTTCCACTCCGACGCGGAGGGGACCTCGATCGTGGTCGTGCCCGGGAGCAGCGGGCTGGGGCAGGGGCGGATGCCGGCGGAGGAGATCAGGGCGAAGGCGTCCGCGACCGTGCGCGCGGGCCCGTCCGTCGTGGTGGGCCGGGGATCGACGCTGACGCTGAGCGCGAGCGAGGTCGTGCCGTCGGGATCTCGCGAGATCAGCACCCTGGGCACCCACATCAGCGCCTCGGGCAGCGGCCCGGGGCGCGGCGCGAAGGCGAACCCGCCCACCAGCGACGGCATGGCGCGCGGGCCCGGCCCGCCGGAGACCGCGGTCCTGGCCGCCCTCTCCCAGCCCCGCCGGATGCCGGCGAACCTGTCGTGGCCGGTGTGCGTGAAGTCCGTCGCGCTGCCCATCGCGATGACGCTGGAGTGCGGCGACATCCAGACGAAGGTCCGGGTGGACCGCTCGAACAGCGGCCTCAGCAGCCCGACCGGGTCCACGGGCGGGATCTCCTGACGCCAGGTCGCCAGCGCCGGACAGGCGTTGTTGCGCGCCTCGATGGTGGCCTTGGCGTGCACTTCCAGGAAGCCGGGCAAGTCGATGTCTGCGACGTGCATCGGGTACGTCCTCTGCGAGCGTGGGTTAGCTGAACATCCCGGCGAGCGCCTTCTTGCTGACCTTGCCGAGCGGGGTGACCGGGAGCTCCTGGACGATCTCCAGGCGGTCGGGGAACTTGAAGGCCGCCACCCCGCGTTCGCGCAGGAACGCGGTCAGGTCGCCGAGCGTCGGCGGCGTGCCGCGGGGCACGACGCAGGCGCACGCCCGCTCGCCGAGCACCTCGTCGGGCAGGCCCACCAGGGCGACCTCCCTGACGCCGGGGTGCGCGAGCAGGTGGTTCTCCACCTCCTCGGCCGCGATCTTCTCGGCGCCCCGGTTGATCTGGTCCTTGACCCTGCCCTCGAAGACGACGTGCCCGGTCGGCAGCAGCCGTACGAGGTCGCCGGTCCGGTAGTAGCCGTCGGCGGTGAACGTCCTGGCGTTGTGTTCGGGCGCCCGGTAGTAGCCGCGCACCGTGTACGGGCCGCGCGCCAGGAGCTGCCCCACCTCGCCCGGCGTGACGTCGCGGTCGTCCTCGTCGACGACCCGGACCTCGTCGTCCGGCGAGACGGGCAGCCCCTGGCTCACGAGCACCACGTCCTCCGGGTCGTCCCATCGGTGGAACCCGCACAGTCCCTCGGCCATGCCGAACGCCTGCTGGAGCCGGCAGCCGAGCGCGGGTTCGACCCGGCGGGCCAGCTCGTTCTGCAGCTTCGACCCGCCGATCGTGACGCGGCGCAGGCTGGACAGGTCGTACTCGTCCCACTCTGCGGCCTCCATCCACAGCAGGGCCGCGCCGGGGATCAGGCCGGTCTCGGTCACCCCTTCCCGCTCGATGAGCGGGAAGGTCTCGTCCGGGCTGGGGCCGGGCGCCAGCACGAGCGTGCCGGCCGCGTGGAAGGTGGCCAGCAGCCCGTGGGTCAGCGGCCAGTTGTGGCACAGCGGCAGGCTCACCAGGTGGACGGTCCCCTCGCCGTAGTCGCACGCCTCGGCGACCGCGCGCCCGCTGTAGGCCCATTCCTGGTGCGCGCGGGGCACGAGCTTGGGCACGCCGGTCGTACCGCCCGACAGCAGGAAGAGCGCCACGCCGGCGGGGTCGGGCCGGGGCAGGCCGGCCGCCCCGGCGTCCGCGTAGTCCAGCCTGGTGAAGCCGCCCGGGTCGCCCGCGACGAGCACGTGCTTGAGCGTGGGCACCCGCGCGGCCACGTCGGCGGCCAGGTCCCGGTAGTCGAACCCGACGTGCACGTCCGGTATGACGTACGCGGCCGCCTCCGTGAACTCGCAGAAGTACGTGATCTCGCTGCCGCGGTGGGCCGGCAGCGCCATGACCGGCAGGGCACCGATCCTGAACAGGGCGAACAGCAGCGCGACGAGCTCCGGGACGTTGGGGAGCTGCACGACGACCCGGTCGCCCGGGCCGATGCCGATCTCGCGCAGCCGCGCCGCCATGCGGTCGGCCCGGCTGTCCAGCTCGGCGTAGCTCCACCGGTGGGCGCCCGCCACGAGGGCGGTCCTGTCCGGGTGGGAGCGCGCCCGCGCGCTCAGGATCTCGCCCAACGTCTCGTCGCGCCAGTGGCCGGCCGAGCGGTAGCGCTCGGCGAACTCCTCGGGCCAGGGGGTGCATCCATCCAGCACGGGTGCGTCCTTTCCTCAGGTGGACCGTCACGAGGGATGTCCGCGAGCTCAGCTCACGGCCTCCGCGAGCAGGTGCTCGGCCAGCTCGGCGGGGGTCGGGTAGTCGTAGATCGCGTCGGCCGCGACCTCGATGCCGGTCAGCTCGACGAGCCGGTTGCGCAGCTCCACCGCGGCCATCGAGGAGAAGCCCAGCTCGAAGAACTCCGCGTCCCGCTCCACCGCGTCGGGCAGCGGCAGCTGCAGGATCGCGGCGGCCTGGCCGCGTACCACGTCGAGCATGATGCCGTGGTGCTCGTCGGCCGGGCTGTCGGACAGCAGGCGGCGGAAGGCGGCGATGCCGTCCACGACGTCGTCCGGCCCGTCCTGCCGGTCCGCCTGCGGGATCTCCCCCAGCAGCCGGGCGTGCCCGGCCGCGGCGAGCGCGGCCCAGTCCGGGTCGGCGACGACGAGCGCCCTGTCCCCCTGGCGCAGGGCCTGGCGGACGGCGGAGACGGCGTCCGCGGGCTCCTTGAGCCCCGCCGCGACGGCCAGCGCGGGCTGCCCGGACGCGAGCCGCTCGTCGGCGAGCGCGGTGAAGTACTCGTACGTGCCGGCGCCGTCCTCGCCCCAGGCCGCGTGCGCCGGGGCCAACATGAGGAAGACGGGCACGTCCGCGGCGCGGGCGGGCTTGTCGAGCGCGTACGCCGCCTCGGCGGTCGTGCAGACGACGGCGGTCACCTGACCGGCGGGCAGCCGCCCGCCGACGGCCCGGACGACCACGCCCGGCTCGCTTTCGAGCTCGGCGTGCGGCTGGGTCAGGACGACCTCGTCCGCGCCGTTGCGCGCGACCCATCTGGCCAGCTCGGCGGCGGTATCGTCGAGCGGACCGGCCACCAGGACCGTGCCGCCGGGACGCCATTCGCGGCCGGTCGGGGCGCCGCGCGGCGGTGCCGGGCGCAGCCTGCGGGCGAAGGCCCCGCCGGAGCGCACCGCCACCTCGTTCTCGCCGGTCAGCCCGGACAGCACCCCGCACAGCCGGCGCATGACCTGCTCGTCCAGCCGGGACGGCAGGTCGATCAGTCCGCCGCGCCCCTGGCCGGCCGCGGCCCGCAGGTCGCCCCAGTCACGGGCGGCCTGCGGCCCGGCCAGCGGGTCGGACGGCGCCACCTGGATCGCCCCCTGCGTGAGGAACCAGACCGGCGCCGGTCCCGCAGGGAGCGCCGGAGCGGTCGCGCCTTCCGGCAGCAGGCACACGACGCCGGCCACGCCGCCGTCGGAGTCCGGCATCGCGGAGAGCCGTACGGTGTCCGCGCCGTGCGCCGCGAGCCCGGCCGCCAGCGCCTGGGCCGGCGTCTCGTCCGGGGCGACCACCAGCCAGGTGCCGCGGAGCGCGGGTGCGGGCAGGTCCGTCAGAGGGCGCCAGCCGAGCTGGTAGCGCACGTCCGCGTAATCGGCGCCGTCCTGGCCGCGCAGTCTGGCCAGCGCGGGCAGCAGCTCGTCGAGCGTCGCCCCGCCCTGCAGTCCGAGCACCGCGAGCAGGCCGTCGCGGTCGCCTCGGGCGACGGCGTCCCACAGCCCCTGGTCGGGCCCCGCGGCCTCCTCGTGCCGGGGCGCGTCCGGCCAGTAGCGCTGCCGCTGGAAGGGGTAGGTCGGCAGCGGTACGGGGGAGCCCGTACCGATCACCGTGCTCCAGTCGACGCCGACCCCGTTCGCGTGCGCCCGGGCCAGGGCCTCGACCAGCGTGGTGGCCTCGGCCCGGTCCCGGCGCAGCACCGGCGCGGCGACGCCGCTCCAGCCGTCCAGGCAGTCCTCGACCATGGCCGACAGCACGGCGTCCGGGCCGAGCTCCAGGAACGTGGACACGCCCTGGTCCCGCAGTGTCCGCACGCCGTCGCAGAAGCGCACGGCCTGGCGCAGGTGGCGGGCCCAGTACTCGGGAGAGGTCAGCTCGTCGGCGGTGGCGAGCTCGCCGGTGACGTTGGAGACGACGGGGATGGTCGGCGGCTGGAAGGCCAGCCCCCGCGCCACGCTCACGAACTCCTCCAGCGCGGGCTCCATCAGCGGCGAGTGGAACGCGTGGCTGACGGTCAGCCGCTTGGTCTTGCAGCCGCGCCGGGCCAGCCGTTCGGCCAGCTCCAGCACGCTCGCCTCGTCGCCGGACAGGACCAGGGACGCCGGTCCGTTGAGCGAGGCGATGCCGACGCGCCCCTCGTACGCGGCGAGCAGCAGCAGCACCTCCTCCTCCGTGGCGCCGCGCACCGAGACCATCGCGCCACCGGGCGGCAGCTCCTGCATCAGCCTGCCCCTGGCGGCGACGAGCGTGACCGCGTCGTCCAGCGACAGCACGCCGGCGACGTGCGCGGCGGCGATCTCGCCGATCGAGTGGCCGGCCAGGTAGTCGGGCCGCACGCCCCACGCCTCCAGGACCCGGAACAGGGCGACCTCGACGGCGAACAGCGCCGCCTGCGTGTACCGCGTCTGCTTGAGCAGGTCGGGGTCGCCGGCGATGACCTCGCGCAGCGGCCGGTCGAGGTGCCGGTCGAACCTGGCGCAGACCGCGTCGAAGGCCTCGGCGTACTCGGGGTAGGCCGCGTACAGCTCCTCCCCCATGGCCGGGCGCTGGCTGCCCTGGCCGGTGAAGAGGTACGCCGTCCGGCCGCGGGCCGCCGATCCGAGGATCACGTTGTCCGCCGCGGTCCCCTCGATCGCGGACTCCAGCCCGGCGGCGAGGTCGCCATGGGTGGCGCCCAGGACGACCAGCCGCCGCTTGAACGAGGACCGCGTGGTGGCCAGCGACCAGGCGAGGTCCGCGACCGGCCGGCCGGGCCGGGCCGCCAGGTGCTCGCGCAGCCGGCGGGCCTGGGCCTTCAGGGCGTCCGGCGTCTTGGCCGACAGCACCCAGGGGATCACCGGCCGCCCGGTCTCCGCCGGCGGCGCGGCGGGCTTCTCCTGGACCTGCTCCACGATGACGTGCGCGTTGGTGCCGCTGATGCCGAAGGACGAGACGCCCGCGCGGCGCGGCCTGCCGGTCTCCGGCCACGGGGTGGCCTCGGTGAGCAGCCTGACGGCGCCCGCGTCCCACGCCACGTGCGTCGTCGGCTCGTCCACGTGCAGGGTCTTCGGCAGCACGCCGTGCCGCATGGCCATCACCATCTTGATGACGCCCGCCACTCCTGCCGCGGCCTGGGTGTGGCCGAGGTTCGACTTCACCGAGCCCAGGTAGAGCGGCCGGTCCTGCGGCCGGTCCTGGCCGTAGGTGGCGACGATGGCCTGCGCCTCGATCGGGTCGCCGAGGGTGGTGCCGGTGCCGTGGCCCTCGACGGCGTCGACGTCCGCGGCGCGCAGCCCCGCGTCGGCCAGCGTCTGCTCGATGAGCCGCTGCTGGGAGGGGCCGTTGGGCGCGGTGAGCCCGTAGCTGGCGCCGTCCTGGTTGATCGCGCTGCCGCGCACGACGGCCAGGATGGGGTGGCCGTTGCGGCGCGCGTCGGAGAGCCGCTCGACGAGCAGCATGCCCACGCCTTCCGCCCAGCCGGTGCCGTCGGCGGCCGCGGCGAACGACTTGCAGCGGCCGTTGGAGGCCAGTCCGCGCTGGCGGCTGAAGTCGACGAACACCGAGGGGGTGGACAGCACGGTGACGCCGCCGGCCAGGGCGAGCGAGCACTCGCCGCGCCGCAGCGCCTGGATCGCCATGTGCAGCGCCACCAGCGAGGAGGAGCAGGCCGTGTCGAGGGTGACCGACGGGCCCTCGAAGCCGAAGGTGTACGACACCCGCCCGGAGGCGACGCCGGCCGAGATGCCGGTGCCGACCAGGCCCTCGAGGTCGCTCGCCGGTTGCTGCAGGTGCATCCCGTAGTCGTGGTACATCAGGCCGACGTACACGCCGGTCTTGCTGCCGCGCAGCGCCGCCGGATCGATGCCGGCGTGCTCCAGCGCCTCCCACGAGCTCTCCAGCAGCAGGCGCTGCTGGGGGTCCATGGCCACGGCCTCCCTGGGCGAGATGCTGAAGAACGCCGGGTCGAACGCGGTGGCGTCGTAGACGAAGCCGCCCTCGCGGGCGTACGTGGTGCCGGGGTGCTCGGGGTCGGGGTGGTAGAGCTCGTCCAGGTTCCAGTTGCGGTCGGAAGGGAACATCGACATCGCGTCGCCGCCCTCGGCCACCAGGTTCCACAGCTCGTCGGGGTTGGTGACGCCCCCGGGGAGCCGGCAGCTCATGCCGACGATGACGATCGGCTCCTCCTCACCGGCCCGGGTCGTGGTGGACGCGGCCGTCTGGGGCCCGTCGAGCAGGCGGTCCCGCAGGTACTGGACCAGCTGGACGGGCGTCGGGTAGTCGAAGATCAGCGTGGCGGGCAGCCGCAGCCCGGTGGCCGCGTTCATCCTGTTGCGGAACTCGACGGCGGTCAGCGAGTCGAACCCGGCCTCGTTGAACGGGCGGTCCTGCTCCACGGCGCCGGCGTCGCGATAGCCGAGCACGGTCGCCACCTGGCCGAGCACCAGGTCGAGCAGCACCCTGGCGTGCTCGGCCGCGGGCATGCGGGCCAGGCGCTCGCGAAGCTCCGACGCGGCGGCCGGGTCGTTGCCCACCACCCGCCGCTTGGAGGTGGGGACGAGCTCCTGCAGGATCGTGGGCAGCGCCCCGAACTGGGCCGCCATCCGCAGCGCGGCGAACTCCAGCCGGATCGGCACCAGCGCCGCCCGGTCCCCGGCGCAGGCCGCGTCCAGCAGCGCGAGCCCGTCGGCGGTGGACAGCGGCGCGACCCCGGTGCGGGCCAGCCGCGCCCGGTCCGCCTCGCTGAGGGTGCCGGTCAGGCCGCTGTCCTGCTCCCACAGGCCCCAGGCCAGGGACAGGGCGGGCAGGCCGAGCCGCCCGCGCCACTGCGCGAGGGCGTCCACGAACGCGTTGGCGGCGGCGTAGTTGCCCTGGCCGGGGCCGCCGAAGACGCCGGCCGCCGACGAGAACAGCACGAACGCGGTCAGCGGCAGGTCCTTGGTCAGCTCGTGCAGGTTCAGCACGGCGTCGGCCTTGGCCCGCAGCACGTTGTCGATCCGCTCGGGCGTCAGCGCGGCCAGGACGCCGTCATCCAGCGCGCCGGCCGTGTGGACGACGCCGGTGAGCGGGTGCTCGTCCGGGATGGCGGCCAGCACGTCCGCCAGCGCCTGCCGGTCGGCGGCGTCGCAGGCGGTGACGGTCACGTCCGCGCCCAGCCCGGTCAGCTCGGACATCAGGTCGGCCGCGCCGTCGGCGTTGGGGCCGCGCCGGCTGATCAGTACCAGCCGCCGGACCCCGTGCTCGGTCACCAGGTGACGGGCGACGATCCCGCCCAGGGTCCCGGTGCCGCCGGTGATCAGCACGGTCCCGTCGGGTGCCCAGGTGGCATCCACGGGCTCCGCGGCGCGGTGCCGGGCCAGCCGCGGGACCAGGGCCTCGCCTTCGACCAGCGCGATCTGGGGTTCGCCCGAGGCGAGGGCGGCGGGGACCGCCTGCCAGGACTCGTCGGTGCCGTCGACGTCGAGGAGGACGAACCGGCCGGGGTTCTCCGACTGGGCCGAGCGGATCAGCCCCCATACGGCGGCGCTCGGCAGGTCGTCGCCGGTTGCTCCCTGGGTGAGGACGACCAGGGGCACGTCTGCGTACCGTTCCTGCTCCAGCCAGGACTGGGCGGCGGCCAGCACCTCGCCGGTCGCGGCGCGGGCCCCGGCGGCCGGGTCGTCGCCCGCGTACGGGGTGCAGACCAGGATCGCCAGGTCCGGCACGGGGCCGTCCGGGTCGAGGAGGTCCACCGGCATGCCGAGCCGGGTGGCGTCGCCGCCGGCGATCGCGTAACGGATGCCGTCCCGTGCGGGGGCGGGCTGCGCGGGCACCCAGTCGAGGGCGAACAGCGCGTCCCGCAGCGGGTCCGCGGCGGCCTTGAGGTCGGCTGCGGCCATCGCGCGCACGACCAGCGAGTCCACGGAGGCGACGGGCGCGCCGGTGGCGTCGGCCACCTCGATGCGGACCGCGTTCGCTCCCGCGGGCGCCAGCCGGACCCGTAAGGTGGCCGCGCCGGTGGCGGCCAGCCGCACGCCGGTCCAGGCGAAGGGCAGGACGGGCCCGGCGCCGTCCTGGGCGGGGAAGAAGTCGCCCACCGCGAGTGGCTGGATGGCCGCGTCGAGCAGCGCCGGGTGCAGCCCGAATCCGCCGGTCTCGGTCCCTTCCGGCAGCGCCACCTCGGCGAACAGCTCCCGGTCGCGCCGCCAGACGGCCCGCAGGCCGCGGAAGGCCGCGCCGTAGCCGACGCCGATGCCCGCGAGCAGCTCGTAGACGTCGTCGGCGCCGACGGCGGTCGCGCCCGCGGGCGGCCACGACGGCTCGCCGAACGCCGCGGCGCCGGTGTCCTTGGCGAGGAAGCCGGTGGCGTGCCTGGTCCAGGGCTCGTCGTCGAGCCGGGCGTGGATGGTCAGCGCGCGCCGGCCGTCCTCGTCGGGCGCCCCCACGGCCACCTGCACCTGGACTCCGCCGCGCTCGGGCAGGATCAGCGGGGCCTGCAGGGTCAGCTCTTCGAGCAGGTCGCAGCCGGCCTCGTCACCGGCCCTGACGGCCAGCTCCACGAACGCGGTGCCGGGCAGCAGCACCTGGCCGTTGACCTGGTGATCGGCCAGCCACGGGTGGGTCTTCAAGGAGAGCCTGCCGGTCAGCAGCACGCCCTCGCCGTCCGCGAGCGACACCGCCGCCGCCAGCAGCGGGTGCCCGGCGGGGCCCAGGCCCACCTGGGTGAGGTCGCCGTTGGACTGGACGGTCTTCGGCCAGTACGGCTCGCGCTCGAAGGCGTAGGTGGGCAGTTCGACCCGGTGCGGCCGGGCGGGCTCGTACACACCGGCCCAGTCGATCTCCACTCCGCGCACCCACAGCTCGGCGGCGCCGCTCCACAACCTGCGCAGGCCGCCGTCGTCACGACGCAGCGTGCCACACGCCACCACGTCCTCGACCGTCTCCTGCACCGCCATCGTCAACACCGGATGGGCACTGACCTCAACGAACACCCCATGCCCCTGCTCGGCCAGCACCCGCACCGACGGCTCCAGCCACACCGTCCGCCGCAGATTCTCGTACCAGTACGCGGCATCCACCTCGGCCCCGGTCAACCAGCACTGCCGAACCGTCGAATACCACGGCACCTCGCCTGCGCGTGGCGCCACCGGAGCCAGCAACCTCGCCAGCTCCTCCTCGATCGCCTCGACATGCGCCGAATGCGAGGCGTAATCCACCTCGATCCGCCGCGCCCGCACTCCACGGGCCTCATAGTCGGCAATCAATTCCTCAATGGCATCCGCATCACCCGACACCACCGTCGAAGACGGCCCGTTCACCGCCGCGATAGAGATCCGGTCGCCCGCCACAACCTCCGAAGCCGGCAGCGGGATCGACGCCATACCGCCCCGGCCCGCCAGCGCAACGATCGCTTGGCTCCTCAACGCGACCACCCGCGCGCCGTCCTGAAGCGACAGCGCGCCCGCCACCACCGCGGCGGCGATCTCACCCTGGGAATGACCCACCACCGCGGCGGGCGTCACCCCGAGCGAGCGCCACACCTCGGCCAGCGACACCATCACCGCCCACAACACCGGCTGCACCACATCGACCCGGTCCAGACCCTCCCCACCGCGCAACACATCCGTGAGGGACCAGTCCACGAACTCCGACAGCGCCGCCTCACACTCCGCCATCCGCGCCGCGAACACCGGCGAATCATCCAGCAGCTCCACCCCCATACCGAGCCACTGCGACCCCTGACCAGGGAAAACGAACACCGTCTTGCCACGCGGCCCGGCCACGCCCCGCACCGCGCCTTCGTCCAGACCGGCCAGCAGCTCCTCCCGGTCGGAGCCGATCACCACCGCGCGGTGGTCGAACGCCGAGCGGCCGAGCAGCGACCAGCCGACGTCCACCGCGCCCTGCTCGGGATGCGACCGGGCCCACGAGGCCAGCCGTCCGGCCTGCCGCTGCAGCGCCTCGCCCGTCCTGGCCGAGAGCGTCCACGGCACGACGGGCAGCTCCTCGCTGGACTCCGCCGGGGTCTCGGCTGGAGCCTCCTCCAGCACGACGTGCGCGTTCGTGCCGCTCATGCCGAACGACGACACGCCGGCCCGGCGCGGCTCGCCGCCGGCGGGCCAGGGGCGGGCTTCGGTCAGCAGCTCCACCGCGCCCGCCGACCAGTCGATGTGCGGCGAGCGCTCCTCGGCGTGCAGCGTCGCGGGCAGGACGCCGTTGCGCATGGCCATCACCATCTTGATGACGCCCGCCGCGCCGGCGGCCGCCTGCGCGTGACCGATGTTCGACTTGATCGACCCCAGCCACAGCGGCTGGTCCCGCTCCTGGCCATAGGTCGCGATCAGCGCCTGGGCCTCGATCGGATCACCCAGCGGGGTCCCCGTGCCGTGCGCCTCGACCGCGTCGATCTGGACCGGCGCGAGTCTGGCGTCGGCGAGCGCCTGGCGGATCACCCGCTGCTGGGAGGGGCCGTTCGGCGCCGTCAGGCCGTTGCTGGCGCCGTCCTGGTTGACCGCCGAGCCGCGGACGACCGCCAGCACCGGGTGGCCGTTGCGGCGGGCGTCCGACAGCCGCTCGACCAGCAGGATGCCAACTCCCTCGGCGAGCCCCATACCGTCCGCCTCGGCGGAGAACGCCTTGGAGCGGCCGTCCCTGGCCAGCCCGCGTACCCGGCTGAAGCCGATGAAGGTGCCGGGCGTGGACAGGACGGTCACGGCCCCCGCCAGCGCCAGCGAGCAGTCCCCGTTGCGCAGCGCCCGCACCGCCAGGTGCAGCGCCACCAGGGACGAGGAGCAGGCCGTGTCGATCGTGACGGCCGGTCCTTCCAGGCCCAGCGTGTACGAGACGCGGCCCGACACCACGCTCGTGGCGACGCCGGTCATCAGGTAGCCCTGCAGCTCCGGCGGCGCCTGCATCATCATCGTGAGGAATTCGGGGCTGTTGGCGCCCACGAACACGCCGGTCCGGCTGCCGCGCAGCGCGGCCGGGTCGATGCCGGCCCGCTCGATCGCCTCCCACGAGGTTTCGAGCAGCAGCCGCTGCTGCGGGTCCATGGCCACGGCCTCGCGCGGGGAGACGCCGAAGAACGCGGCGTCGAAGGCGGTGGCGTCCCGCATGAAGCCGCCGTCCCGGACGTACGAGGTGCCGACCGCGTCGGGATCGGGGTTGTACATCGACTCCAGGTCCCAGCCGCGGTCGTCCGGCATCCCGGAGATGGCGTCGGTACGGCCGGACACGACCCGCCACAGGTCCTCGGGGCTCGCGATGTCGCCGGGGTAGCGGCAGCCGATGCCGATGATGGCGATGGGCTCGTGGTCCTTGTCCTCGGCCGCCTGCAGCCGCTTCTTGCTGTCGTGGAGCTCGGTCGTCACGCGCTTGAGGTATTCGACGAGCTGCTCTTCTGTCGCCATGTGTGCTGCCTTCCTAGCTTCGGTGACGCCTGCTCAGGAGAGTCCGAACTCGCTGTCGATGAAACTGATGATCTCGTCGGCCGTGGCCGCGCTGAGCTGGCCGGCCACGTCGTCCACGGTGGCGGCCTCCTGGTGCCGTTCCTTCCAGGAGAAGACCAGCTGTTCGAGCCGGGCGGTGATCTCCCCGGCGGTGGCGCATTCGGCCGCCATGACGGCCAGCCTGGCCTCGATCCGGTCGAGCTCGGCCAGGACCTGCTGTTCGGCGCTGTGCGCGGGTGGCGCCAGCTCCTCCAGCAGGTGCCCGGCCAGCGCGGCGGCGTTGGGGTAGTCGAAGATCAGGGAGACGGGCAGCCGCAGTCCCGAGACCGCCTTGAGCCGGTTGCGCAGCTCCACGGCGGTCAGCGAGTCGAAGCCGAGCTCCTTGAACGCCCGTCCCGGTTCGACGGACTCCGGCCCGGCGAAGCCGAGCACGGCGGCCACGTGGCCGCGTACCAGGTCGAGGAGCATCGGAGCCCGCTCCGCCTCCGGCAGGGCGGCCAGCCGGTCGGTGAGCGAATCGCCCAGGGGCGTCTCCGCCGCCAGCACGCGGCGGGCGGAGATGCGTACCAGGCCGCGGAAGAGCGGGTGGCCGAATCCCTTGGCCGCGCCGGCGCGCAGCGTGGCGAGATCCAGGTGGATCGGCACGAGCGCCGCCTCGTCCACGCTCAGCGCCCGGTCGAACAGGCCGAGGCCCTCCTCCAGGTCGAGCGCGCCCATGCCGGACCGGCTCAGCCTGCTCAGGTCGGCCTCGTCCAGGTGGCCGGTCATGCCGCTGCCGCTCTGCGGCGACCACAGGCCCCAGGCCAGGGAGGTCGCCGCCAGCCCGCGGGCCCGGCGGTGCTGGGCGAGGGCGTCCAGGAACGTGTTCGCCGCGGCGTAGTTGCCCTGGCCGGGGCTGCCGAGGATGCCCGCGGCGCCCGAATACAGGACGAACTGCGCCAGGTCGAGCTCGGCGGTCAGCTCGTGCAGGTTGGCCGCGGCGGTCACCTTCGGGCGCATGACGGCCTCGACGCGCTCCGGGGTGAGCGAGGAGATCATCCCGTCGTCGAGCACGCCCGCCGTGCTGACGACCCCGGTCAGCGGGTGCTCGGCGGGGATGCTCGCGAGCAGCGCGGCGAGGGCGTCGCGGTCGGCGGCGTCGCAGGCGGCGACCGTCACGGTGGCGCCGAGCCCGGCCAGCTCCGCCTCCAGCGCCGCCGCGCCGTCGGCGGCGGGGCCGCGGCGGCTCGCCAGGACCAGGTGCCGCACGCCGTGCTCGGTGACCAGGCGCCTGGCGGCGAGGGCGCCGAGCGCGCCGGTGCCGCCGGCGACGAGCACGGTGCCCTCGGGGTCGAGGGCGGGCGGCGCGGTCAGTACGACCTTTCCGATGTGGCGGGCCTGGGCGACGTACCGGAACGCGTCGGGGGCGCGGCGGACGTCCCACGTGCTGATCGGCGGGAGCCGGAGCGCGCCGCGCGCGAACAGGGCGGCGATCTCGGCCAGGATCTCGCCGGTGCGGGCCGGGCCGAGCAGGGTGAGGTCGAAGTTCTGGTAGCGGACCGAGGGCAGCTCGGCCGGGTCCCGTACGTCCGTCTTGCCCATCTCGATGAAGCGCCCGCCCGGCCGCAGCAGGCCCAGCGAGGCGTCCACGAACTCGCCCGCGAGGGAGTTGAGCACGACGTCCACGCCCGGGGCGAAGGTCCGCGCGAACTCCAGCGTCCGGGACGAGGCGATGCGCTCGGCGGGGACGCCCAGCTCACGTACCGCGTCCCATTTGCTCTCGCTGGCGGTGCCGTAGACCTCGGCGCCCAGGTGGTGGGCGAGCTGCACGGCGGCCGTGCCCACGCCGCCCGCGGCCGCGTGCACCAGCAGCGCCTCGCCTGCCTGGAGCCCGGCCAGGTCCACCAGGGCGTGGTAGGCGGTGACGAAGGCGATCGGCACGGACGCCGCCTGGGCGAACGTCCAGTCGTCCGGGATGCGGGCGAGCAGCCGGTGGTCGGTGACCGCCTCCCGGGCGAAGCCGTCGACGATGCCCATCACCCGGTCGCCGGGCGCGAGCGTGGTGACGTCGTCGGCCACCTCGATGACGACTCCGGCGCCCTCGCCGCCCATCGGCGCGTCGCCCGGGTACATGTCCAGGGCGATCAGCACGTCGCGGAAGTTCAGCCCCATGGCCTTGGTGCCGATGCGTACCTGGCCGGGCGCGAGCGGCGCCGACGGGGTGGGCAGCAGCGCGAGGTCGTCGAGCGTGCCGCGGGTGGTGACGTCCAGCCGCCAGTTCGCGGCCCCGGCCGGCGGGGTCAGCGCGCCGTCGGCCCCGGGCCGGGCCAGGCGGGGTGCGTACGACGTCCCCTTCCTGATCGCGAGCTGCGCCTCGCCTGTCGCGAGCGCGGCGGGCAGCGCCCGGCAGGAGTCCGGGTCGCGATCGAGGTCGAGGACGACGACCCGTTCTGGACTCTCCGACTGCGCGGACCTGACGAGACCCCAGACCCCGGCGTTGACCAGGTCCGGCACCTCCTCCTCCGCCGTCGCCGCGACCGCGCCGCGGGTGAGGAGGACGAGCCTGGAGGCGGGGAAGCCCTCCTCGGCCAGCCAGGTCTGCAGCAGCTCCAGCACCTGGCAGGTCCGGTCGCGGACCGCCGCGGCCAGGTCGGGCTCCGGTACGCCGTCCAGCGGGACGATCACCCATTCGGGCACCGATCCGGTGGCCAGGAGTTCGGCCAGGCCGGCGTGCGCCGACGCGTCGATCCCGGCGGCCGCCAGTTCTGACGGGTCGCCGATGACCGCCCACCGCTGCTCGCCCGCGGGTTCGCCGACGGGCACCGGCGCCCATTCGAGCGTGTAGAGCGAGTCCTCTCCGGTGGCGTGCTGCTCGGCGCCGAGGTCGGCGGGCAGCGGGCGCAGGATCAGCGACTCCACGTGCGCGACGGGCACGCCGGTGGTGTCGGTGACGGCGAGCGTCACGTCGTCGGTGCCGCGGGGGGTGAGCCGGACGCGGATCGAGGTCGCGCCGGTCGCGTGCAGCCGCACGCCGGTCCAGGCGAACGGCATCCGCGGCCCGTCCTCGGCGGTGGCCGCGTTGAGCGCGACGCTGTGCAGCGCGGCGTCGAGCAGCGCCGGGTGCAGCCCGAATCCGCCGGTCTCGGTCCCTTCCGGCAGCGCCACCTCGGCGAACAGCTCCTGGTCGCGCCGCCAGGCCGCCTTCAGGCCCTGGAACGTGGGTCCGTAACCCAGGCCGACCGCGCCGAGCCAGTCGTACAGGCCGTTCAGCGGGAGCGGCTGCGCGCCCTCGGGCGGCCAGGCGGCCGTGTCCTGGGCGGGCGGCGCGGCGGCCTCCGGCGCGAGCACGCCGGTGGCGTGGCAGGTCCACGGGTCGTCTGCGGCTCCGCCGTCGGGCCGGGTGTGGACGGTGAGCTGCCGCCGCCCGTCCTCGTAGGGGGCGCCGACGGCCAGTTGCAGCTGGACCGCGCCGCGCTCCGGCACGATGAGGGGCGCTTGCAGGGTCAGCTCTTCGAGCAGGTCGCAGCCGGCCTCGTCACCGGCCCTGACGGCCAGCTCCACGAACGCCGTGCCGGGCAGCAGCACCTGGCCGTTGACCCGGTGGTCGGCCAGCCACGGGTGGGTCTTCAGCGAGAGCCTGCCGGTCAGCAGCACGCTGTCGGCGTCGGCCAGCGAGACCGCCGCGGCGAGGAGGGGATGCCCGGCCGCCCCGAGCCCGGCGGCTCCGACGTCACCCGCGCTCGCGGTGCGCTCCTCCAGCCAGAAGTGCTGGTGCTGGAAGGCGTAGGTGGGCAGGTCGACCATCCGGGGGGCGGCGGGCTCCAGCGCCTGCGCCCAGTCGACGTTCACGCCGCGCACCCACAGCTCGGCGGCGCTGGTCCACAACCTGCGCAGGCCGCCGTCGTCACGACGCAGCGTGCCACACGCCACCACGTCCTCGACGGTCTCCTGCACCGCCATCGTCAACACCGGATGGGCACTGACCTCAACGAACACCCCATGCCCCTGCTCGGCCAGCGCCCGCACCGACGGCTCCAACCACACCGTCCGCCGCAGGTTCTCGTACCAGTACGCGGCATCAACCTCGGCCCCGGTCAACCAGCACTGCCGGACTGTCGAGTACCACGGCACCTCGCCTGCGCGTGGCGCCACCGGAGCCAGCAGTCTCGCCAGCTCCTCCTCGATCGCCTCGACATGCGCCGAATGCGAGGCGTAGTCCACCTCGATCCGCCGCGCCCGAGCCGCGTCATACCGAGCCAGGAATTCTTCAATGGCATCCGCATCGCCTGACACCACCGTCGAGGAAGGCCCGTTCACCGCCGCGATGGAGATCCGGTCGTCTACCGCCACCTCCGAGGCGGGCAGCGGGATCGACGCCATGCCGCCCTGTCCGGCCAGCGCCACGATGGCCTGGCTCCGGAGCGCGACCACCCGGGCGCCGTCCTGAAGCGACAGCGCGCCCGCCACCACGGCGGCGGCGATCTCACCCTGGGAATGACCCACCACCGCGGCGGGCGTCACCCCGAGCGAGCGCCACACCTCGGCCAGCGACACCATCACCGCCCACAACACCGGCTGCACCACATCGACCCGGTCCAGACCCTCCCCACCACGCAGCACGTCCGTGAGGGACCAGTCCACGAACTCCGACAGCGCCGCCTCACACTCCGCCATCCGCACCGCGAACACCGGCGAATCATCCAGCAGCTCCACCCCCATACCGAGCCACTGCGACCCCTGACCAGGGAAGACGAACACCGTCTTGCCACGCGGCCCGGCCACGCCCCGCACCGCGCCATCGTCCAGACCGGCCAGCAGCTCCTCCCGATCGGCACCGATCACCACCGCACGGTGATCGAACGCCGACCGCGAAGCCACCAGCGAATGCGCCACATCCACCGGCCGGGCGCCGGCCACCGCGTCAGCCAGCCGGCCCGCCTGAGCCCGCAACGCCTCCGCGCTACGACCCGACAGCACCCACGGCACCATCGGCGGCTCGTCAACGGGCTCGGGCTCGGCGTCCGTGCCCGGCACCTGCTCGATGATCACGTGGGCGTTGGTGCCGCTGATGCCGAAGGAGGAGACGGCGGCGCGGCGCGGACGATCCTCGACGTCCCACGGCTGGGCCTCGGTCAGCAGCTCGACGGCACCGGCCGACCAGTCCACGTGCGGCGACGGCTCGTCGACGTGCAGGGTCTGCGGGAGCACGCCGTGCCGCATGGCCATCACCATCTTGATGACCCCGGCGACACCGGCGGCGGCCTGGGTGTGGCCGATGTTCGACTTGACCGAGCCGAGCCACAGCGGCCGTTCCCGGTCCTGGCCGTAGGTGGCGATCAGCGCCTGGGCCTCGATCGGGTCACCCAGGGTGGTCCCGGTGCCGTGCGCCTCGACCACGTCCACTTCGGCGCCCGACAGCCCGGCGTTGGCCAGGGCTTGCCGGATCACCCGCTGCTGGGAAGGACCGTTCGGGGCAGTCAGGCCGTTGCTGGCACCGTCCTGGTTGATCGCCGAGCCCTTGACGACCGCCAGCACCCGGTGACCGTTGCGGCGGGCGTCCGACAGCCGCTCCACCAGCAGCATGCCGACGCCCTCCGACAGGGCGAACCCGTCCGCCGCGCCGGCGAAGGGCTTGCACCTGCCGTCTCGGGCGAGCGCGCCCTGCAGGCTGAAGCCGATGAACCCGAGCGGGGTGCACATCACCGTGACGCCGCCGGCCAGCGCCAGATCGCAGTCGCCGTTCCGCAGCGACTGCGCGGCCAGGTGCAGCGCCACCAGCGACGACGAGCACGCCGTGTCCACCGTCACCGCGGGTCCTTCGAGCCCCAGCGCGTACGCGACCCGGCCGGACGCGATGCTGCTCAGCGTGCCGGTGACCAGGTGTCCCACGGATTCGAGCGGGACCTGGTCGGAGTGGCGGCCGTACTCCTCGTAGGCCGCGCCGACGAAGACGCCGGTACGGGTGCCGCGCAGCGAGCCCGGCTCGATCCGGCCGTGCTCGATCGCCTCCCACGAGGCTTCGAGCAGGACTCGCTGCTGCGGGTCCATGGCCAGGGCCTCGCGCGGGCTGATGCCGAAGAACTCGGGGTCGAAGTCGGCCGCGTCGCGCAGGAAGCCGCCGTCCCGTACGTACGAGGCGAGCTGGGCCTCGGGGTCCGGGTCGTAGATCCCTTCGACGTCCCAGCCGCGGTCGTCCGGGAGGGCCGAGATCGCGTCCCCGCCCTCGGCGACCAGCCGCCACAGGTCGTCGGCGTTGGTCACGCCGCCGGGCATCCGGCAGCTCATCCCGACGATCACGATCGGGTCGTCGGAGACCGGTCCGCGGCTCTCGCCGGTGGGACCGGCCTCCGTCCGGGTGCCCAGGATCTCGCCGCGGACCAGGCTCGCGAGCGCCTTGACGTTCGGGTAGTCGAAGACCACCGTCGCCGGGAGCCGAACGCCCAACGCGGCGTTGAGCCTGCCGCGCAGTTCGACCGCGGTGACCGAGTCGAAGCCGAGGTCTCTGAAGGCCCGGTCCACCTCCACCTCGCCGGGGGCGTACCCGAGCACGGCGGCCACCTGCTCGCGCACCTGCGCGACCAGCAACCGGTCCTGCTCCTCCTCGTTCAGCGGGAGCAGCTTGGCGCGCAGCTCCGAGGACTCGGAGTCGGATTCCGTCTCCTTCTGGAGCACCGCCACGGCCTCGGGGACGCCGTCGAGGAGCGGGCGCCGCCGGGCGGCGGTGAAGATGGGGAAGAACCGTTCCCAGTCGACGTCGGCGACGACCAGGTTGGTCTCGCCGTCGTCCAGGGCCTGACGCAGGCCGTCGATGGCCATACCGGCGTCCATGTAGCGGACGCCGGTCCGGCGGGCGTCCTCCTCGTCGAGGAGCGTGGTCATGCCGCCGCCCGCGGCGTCCCAGAAACCCCAGGCGACGGCCGTGCCGGCCAGTCCGCGGGCGCGGCGGTGCGCGGCCAGCGCGTCGAGGTAGGCGTTGCCGGCGGCGTACGCGCCGTTCAGGGCGCCGCCCCAGACACCGGCGCCGGACGAGAACAGCACGAACGCGTCGAGCGGTCCGTCGAAGGCCGCGTCCAGGTTGGCGGCTCCGACGATCTTGGCTTGGGTGGCCTCGGCCAGCTCGTCCCGTCCGAGCCGGGTGAGGGGCTGCATGTGGGGCACGCCCGCGGTGTGGAAGACCGATCGGACGGGGGCATCGGCCTCGATCTCGCGGACCAGGGCCGCGAGCGCGTCGCGGTCGCCCACGTCGCACTTGGACACCGTCACCCGCGCGCCGAGCTCCTGGAGTTCGGCCACCAGCGCGGCGGCTCCGGGGGCGTCGGCGCCGCGCCGGCTGGTGAGCACGAGGTGCTCGGCGCCGTCGCGGGCCAGCCACCGCGCGACGTTCGCGCCCAGGCCGCCGGTGCCGCCGGTGATCAGTACGGTGCCGCGGGCCCGCCAGCGCTCGGCCGAGTCGTTCCGCGCCCTGGGCGCCCTGGACAGGCGGCGGGCGAAGATCCCCGAGGCGCGGACGGCGAGCTGGTCCTCCTCCCCGATCCCGGCCAGCACGGTGACCAGGCGGGTCAGGACGCGCTGGTCGAGCGTCTCCGGCAGATCGACGAGGCCGCCCCAGCGGGCGGGGTGCTCCAGGCCGAAGACCCGGCCGAGCCCGGAGACCGCGGCCTGCTCCGGGTCGCGGACCGGGTCGGCCCGGCTGACGCTCTCGGCGCCGTCGGTGGCGATCCAGAGCGGCGCCGCCACGCCGGCGTCGTCCATGGCCTGGATCAGCGTGACCGTCCGGGCGAGGTCGCAGTGGAGGGCGAGCACGCCGGCCGGCGCCTCGTCCCCGCCCAGCTGGGCGGCGAGGTCGTCCCTGCCGGAGTCGCAGGTGATCGTCAGGAGCTCGCAGCGGGCTCCGTGCCGTTCGAGCGCCCCGGCGACGGAGGCCGCCGCGTCGCCGCCGGCCCGGTCCGCCGGGACGACGACGCGCCAGGTGCCCGACAGCGCGGGCGGCTTCCCGCCGGGCGCGCCGACGGGCGTCCAGGTGACGCGGTACCGCCAGGAGTCGAGCACGTCCTGGTCGCGCCGCCGGCGCCGCCAGGACGACAGCGCGGGCAGGATGGCGGCCAGCGGGGAGCCGTCCTCGATGCCGAGGGTGGCAGCGAGCGCGGCCACGTCCTCGCGTTCCACCGCGGCCCAGAACTCGGGGTCGACGGAGCCGTCGGGCGCCTGCTCGGCCGGGGCGGCGCCGGGCATGAACCAGAAGCGCTTGCGCTGGAAGGCGTACGTGGGCAGGTCGACGCGCTGGGGGACGGCGTCGGCGAAGTACGCGTCCCAGTCGACGGCGACGCCCCGGCAGTGCAGCCGGCCGACGGCCTCCACGAAGGCACGGGCCTCGTCGCGGTCCTTGCGCGTGGCGCTGACGAAGAACGCGGCGTCGTCGCCGTCGAGCGTCTGCCTGGCCAGGCTGGTCAGCACCCCGTCCGGGCCGATCTCCACGAACACGGTGGCGCCGCCGGCCCTGGCGGTGGTGACGGCGTCGGCGAAGCGCACCGCCCGGCGGACGTGGTCCACCCAGTAGCCGGGGTCGGTGAGCTGCCCGGACTGCGCCTTATGGCCGGTCACGTCAGAGATGATCGGAATGGCGGGCTCGTCGTACGTGAGCGACTCCGCGACCTGCCGGAACTCCTCGAGCATCGGCTCGACGAGCGGCGAGTGGAACGCGTGGGAGACGCGTAACCGGCGGGTGCGTACCTGCCGCGCCTCAAGTGCCCGCGCGATCTCGTCGATGTCGCCGGCGTCGCCGGAGACGACGACCGCGCCCGGCGCGTTGACCGCGGCGATCCCGGCCCGGTCCGCACGGCCTTCCAGCAGCGGGAGGACCTGCTCCTCCGGGGCGGCGACGGCGAGCATGGCGCCGCCCGCGGGCAGCGCCTGCATCAGCCGGGCCCGGGCCGCCACCAGCGCGCACGCATCCGCCAGCGAGAAGACGCCGGCCACGTGGGCGGCGGCGAGCTCGCCGACCGAGTGCCCGGCGAGCACGTCGGCCTCGATGCCCAGCGAGGTCAGCAGCCGGTACAGGGCGACCTCGAAGGCGAACAGGGCGGGCTGGGTCATGCCCGTCTCGTCCAGCGCCCCGTCGGGGTCGGTGAACATGACGTCCCTGATGGGGTGCGGCAGCAGCGGGTCCAGGACCTTGCAGACGTCTTCGAGCGCGGCGGCGAACACCGGGAACGCCTGGGCGAGCGCGGCGCCCATGCCCACCCGCTGGCTGCCCTGGCCGGCGAACAGGAAGGCGATCCTGCCTCCCGCCCCGGAACCCGTGACGGCGGTGGCGCCGTCGGCGAGCGACCGGAGACCGGCCAGGAGCTCGTCCCGGGTCTCCCCCACGATCACGGCGCGCTGGTCCAGCGCCGCGCGGCCGGTCGCGAGCGACCAGCCGACGTCCTCGGCACGCAGGTCCGGCCGCTCGGCCGCCCACGTGTTGAGCCGGTCGGCCTGGGCGGCCAGCGCCTGCGCGTCCCTGGCGGAGATCGCCCAGGGCACCAGCGGCAGGTTGAGCCCGGCCTGCTCGGCGGCGTCGTCCTGCTCGGCGGGCGCCTCTTCGAGGATCATGTGGGCGTTGGTGCCGCTGAAGCCGAAGGCCGAGACCGCGGCGCGGCGGGGCGCCTCGCCGGGCTCCCACGGCCGGGGCTCGGTGAGCAGCTCGACGGCGCCGGCCGACCAGTCCACGTGCGTGGACGGCTCGTCCACGTGCAGGGTGCGCGGCAGCAGGCCGTTGCGCAGCGCCATCACCATCTTGATCACGCCGCCGACGCCGGCGGCGGCCTGGGCGTGGCCGATGTTCGACTTCAGCGAGCCCAGCCAGAGCGGCCGTCCGCCCTCGCGGTCCTGCCCGTACGCGGCGATGAGCGCCTGCGCCTCGATCGGGTCGCCCAGGGTGGTGCCTGTGCCGTGCCCCTCCACCGCGTCGACCTGCGAGGGCGACAGGCCCGCGTCGGCCAGCGCCTCCCGGATCACCCGGATCTGGGAGGGGCCGTTCGGCGCGGACAGCCCGTTGCTGGCGCCGTCCTGGTTGACCGCGCTGCCGCGGATGACCGCGAGGACGTGGTGCCCGTTCTCCCGCGCGTCCGACAGGCGTTCGAGCAGCAGCACCCCCACGCCCTCGCTCCAGCCGGTGCCGTTCGCCGCGTCGGCGAAGGACTTGCAGCGGCCGTCGGCCGACAGGCCCCGTTGCTGCGAGAACTCGATGAAGGTGTTCGGGGTCGCCATCACCGTCACGCCGCCGGCCAGCGCCAGCGAGCACTCGCCCCGCCGCAACGCCTGCGCCGCCAGGTGCAGCGCCACGAGCGACGACGAGCACGCCGTGTCGACCGAGATCGCCGGACCTTCCAGGCCGAGCGCGTACGCCACGCGGCCGGAGACCACGCTGCCGAGCGCCTCGGCGCGGAAGTAGTCGTGGTACATGACGCCGGCGTAGACGCCGGTCCGGCTGCCGCGCACGGAGTTCGCGTCGATGCCGGCGCGCTCGAACACCTCCCAGCACGACTCCAGGAACATCCGCTGCTGCGGGTCGGTCCCGAACGCCTCACGCGGCGAGATCGCGAAGAAGCCGGCGTCGAAGTCGGCCGCGTCGTAGACGAAGCCGCCCGTCCGGGCCGTGGTCGTACCCGGATTGTCCGGGTCGGGGTGGTAGAGGTTCTCGTCCCAGCCGCGGTCGGTGGGGAACTCGGAGATCGCGTCGACGCCGTCGGCGACGAGCCGCCACAGCTCCTCGGGCGAGGCGACCCCGCCCGGGTAGCGGCAGGCCATGCCGACGATCGCGATCGGCTCGTGCTCCCGGCCCTGGATCTCCCGCAGTTGCTGCCTGGTCTGGTGCAGGTCGGCCGTGACCCGCTTCAGGTAGCCCCGGAGCTTGTCTTCGTTTGCCATCGAACGTAGCCCTTCTGAGCCGCTGCAACTGTCAAGAGATCTCGAGCTCGTTGTCGATGAAGGCGAACATCTCGTCGTCGCTGGCGGACTCGAGCTGGTCCGCGACGTCCGACTCGCCTGTGCCGTTCAGGCCCGACAGGAGCTCCTTGAGGCGCGCGGTGAGCCTGGTGCGCACCGTGCTGTCCTCGGCGAGTGTGGTCAGTGAATCCTGGAGCTGGTCCAGCTCCGCGAAGAGCCGCAGGATGCCGGCCTCCTCGTCCTTCGCCCCGGCTTCGCCGAAGTAGCCCATGAGGTGGTCGGTCAGGGCCACCGGGGTGGGGTAGTCGAAGACGAGGGTGGCGGGCAGCCGCAGGCCCGTGGCCCTGCCGAGCTGGTTGCGGAACTCGACCGCGGTAAGGGAGTCGAACCCGAGGTCCTGGAACGGGCGCTGCGGGTCGATGGCGGATCCGTCGGAGAATCCGAGGACGGCCGCCACCTGGCCGCGTACGGTGTCCGACAGCGCCGACCGGCGCTCGGCCGGTTCCATCGCGGACAGCCGCTCGGCCAGCCCGTCGGTGGTGCCCGCCCGCCGCATGGAGGTCCGCGCGCCGGCGCGGGCCTGGACGAATCGGGCCGGGATGAGCAGTGACCGGCCGGACGCGACGGCGGTGTCGAACAGCGCGAGCCCGTCGGCCGCGGACAGCGGCGCCACGCCCATGCGCGCCAGGCGGCGCAGGTCGGCCTCGGTCAGCTCGCCGGACATGCCGCCCTGCTCCCACAGCCCCCAGGCCAGGGACGTGCCCGCCAGCCCTTCGGCTGCCCGTAGCTGGGCCAGCGCGTCGAGGAACGCGTTCGCCGCGGCGTAGTTGCCCTGGCCCGCTCCTCCCAGCACCCCCGACATCGAGGAGAACAGCACGAACGCGGTCAGGTCGAGCCCTCGCGTCAGCTCGTGCAGGTACCAGGCGGCATCGGCCTTGGGCCGCAGCACCACGTCCAGCCGCTCGCCCGACAGGGAGGTGATCACCCCGTCGTCCAGCACACCGGCCGTGTGCACCACACCGGTCAGCGAGTCCGCCACCGAGGCGACCACCCCGAACAGCGCCTCACGATCGGCCACGTCACAGGCCGCCACCTCCACCTCGGCGCCCAGCCCTTCCAGCTCGGCCACCAGCTCGGCCGCACCCGGCGCGTCCAGGCCGCGGCGGCTCACCAGCAGCAGCCGCCTGACCTCGTGCTCGATGACCAGGTGGCGGGCCACCAGCGCACCCAACCCGCCCGTGCCACCGGTGACCAGCACCGTGCCGTCCGGGCCGAACACCGGACCCTGATCCTCCAGATCCGTGACCCGGCCCAGCCTCGGCGCCCAGATCTCGCCCGCCCGCACCGCGAGCTGCGGCTCACCCGACGCCAGCGCCCTGGCGAGCACGTCGCCGGAGGGCGCCTCGGCATCCAGATCCAGCAGCACGAACCTGCCGGGCTGCTCGGCCTGTGCGGCCCGGACGAGGCCGCCCACCGCCGCCTGGGCGAGGTCCGGGCTCTCGACGGCGGTGGTGGCGAGGGCGCCGCGCGTGAGGACGACGAGCCGGGACGACGCGAAGTGCTCCTCCGCCAGCCAGCTCTGCAGCAGTTCGAGGACGTCGTGCGTCGCGGCGTGATGGTCCTGCCCGATGGAGGGGCCGGCCAGGACCGCCTCCGGGAGATCGGCCGGGTCGTGCAGCGAGACCAGAGTGGCGAGGTCCGGATAGGTGACGCAGCCGGTGCCGAGGTCGTCGGCGCCGAGCAGCGCCCAGCGCGGCGTCTCGGACGCGGGCGCGTCGGGGAGCCGGGTCCACTCGATCTGGTGCAGCGTGCCCTGGTTCCCGCCGCCTTGCGGGCCGCCGGCCATCGGGCGCAGGGTGAGGGTCTCGACGGCGGCGACCGGCGCGCCCAGATCGTCGGCGATGCTCAGCGTGATGGCCGCGCCGCCGACGTTGGCGATCTTGACGCGCAGGCTGGTCGCTCCCGCCGCGAGCAGGGACACGCCCGACCACGCGAACGGCAGGTACGGCCGCCCCGGCTCGGGCCGCGGCAGCAGCCCACCCAGTGCGGTGGCGTGCAGCGCGGCGTCCAGCAGGGCGGGGTGCAGCACGAACCGGCCGGCGTCCGCGTGCGCCTCCTCCGGCAGGGCGATCTCGGCGAACACCTCGCCGCCCCGCTCCCAGGCGCCGGTCAGCCCCTGGAACGTCGGCCCGTAGTCCAGTCCGATCGCGAGCATGTCGTCGTAGAGGTCCTGGACCGGGACCGGCTGCGCGCCCGCGGGCGGCCACTGCCGGAGGTCGATGTCCGGCTCGGGCGCGGTCGCGGTGAGCGTGGCCTGGGCGTGCTGGGTCCACTCGGTCGCGTCCTGCGTACGGGAGTGGATCGCCAGCGACCTGCGGCCCGGCTCCTCGGTGGCGGTGGACACCAGCTGGAGCTGGACGCCGCCGCCCTCGGGCAGGACCAGCGGGGCCTGCAGGGTGAGCTCCTGCAGGTGCGGGCAGCCGCTCTCGTCCCCGGCCCGGACGGCCAGCTCGACGAGCGCGGTGCCCGGCACGATCACGCTGCCGCCCACGACGTGGTCGGCCAGCCAGGGGTGCGTGGCGACCGACAGCCGCCCGCTGAAGATCACCGTCTCGCCGCCGGCGACCTCGGTCGCCGCGCTGAGCAGCGGGTGCTCGACGGCGCCCAAGCCCGCGGTGGTGACGTCGCCGGTGTCGGGGCCGGGCTGGAGCCAGTAGCGCTCGTGCTGGAAGGCGTACGTGGGCAGGTCCACCCGGGACGGGCGGGCCGGCGCGAAGAACGCTTTCCAGTCGACGGTGACGCCGTTCGCGTGCATCCGGCCCAGGGCCTCGACGAACGTACGGGCCTCGTCGCGGTCCTTGCGCACGACCGGTACGAAGGCACCGTCCTCCAGGCTCTGCTGGGCCAGCGCGGTCAACGTGGTGTCCGGACCGACCTCCACCCACACCTTCGCCCCGGCGGAGCGAGCGGCGGCGACCCCGTCGGCGAACCGCACGGCCTGCCGCACGTGCTCCACCCAGTAGCTCGGGGTGGTCAGCTGCCCCGGCTCGGCCAGCCGGCCGGTGAGGTTGGAGACGATCGCGACCGTCGGCTCGTGGTAGGTCAGACCGGAGATGGCCTCCTCGAAGTCGGCCAGCATCGGCTCCATCAGCGGGGAGTGGAAGGCGTGGGAGACCCGTAGTCTGCGTGTGCGAGCGCTGACCTGTTCCTCGATCTGCGCGATCTTCTGGGCGTCGCCGGAGATCACGACCGCTGCGGGACCGTTGACCGCCGCGATCCCGACCTGGCCCTCCAGCAGGGGCAGAACCTCGGCCTCGGGTGCGGCGATCGCGAGCATCGCGCCACCCGTGGGTAGGGCCTGCATCAACCGGGCCCGGGCCGCCACCAGCGCGCACGCATCCGCCAGCGAGAACACTCCCGCCACATGCGCGGCGGCGATCTCCCCGACCGAATGGCCGATCAACACATCCGCGCGGACGCCGAAGGATTCCAGCAGCCGATACAGCGCCACCTCGAAGGCGAACAGCGCCGGCTGGGTCATCCCGGTCTCGTTCAACACCCCATCGGGATCGTCGAACATCACCTCACGCACCGGCAGGAACTGGTCGATCTCCTCCAGCGCCTCAGCGAACACCGGGAACGCCTCAGCGAAGTCCCGCCCCATACCGACCCGCTGGCTGCCCTGACCGGCGAACAGCAGCGCCAGCTTGGCCCGTGAGCGCACCAGGCCCGTCTGGGTCCTCGGCTCGTCCGGTCTGCCGTCGGCCAGCGCCGCCAGCGCTTCGAGCAGTTCGGCGCGGTCCGCGCCTGTGATCACCGTGCGGTGCTCCAGCACCGACCGGCCCGCCGCCAGCGACCATCCGACGTCGGCCACGTCCAGTTCCGGCCGCGACTCGATCCAGGAGCGGAGCCGTCCGGCCTGCGCCGAGAGCGCCTGCTCGCTGCGTCCTGACAGCACCCACGGAACCATGGGCAGCTCGCCGGCGGGCTCCGGCTCGGGCGCGACCGGGGACTCCTCCAGTACGACGTGGGCGTTCGTGCCGCTGATCCCGAAGGAGGAGATGCCGGCGCGGCGCGCGTGCCCGTTGCGCTGCCACGGCTGCGCGTCAGTGAGCAGCCGCACCGCGCCCGCCGTCCAGTCCACGTGCGTGGACGGCTCGTCCGCGTGCAGGGTCTGCGGCAGCGTCTCGTTCCGCAGGGCCATCACCATCTTGATCACGCCGGCGACGCCTGCGGCGGCCTGCGCGTGGCCGATGTTCGACTTGATCGAGCCGAGCCACAGCGGCTGGTCCCGCTCCTGGCCGTAGGTCGCGATCAGCGCCTGGGCCTCGATCGGGTCGCCGAGCACGGTGCCCGTGCCGTGCGCCTCGACCGCGTCCACGTCCGCCGCCTCCAGCCCGGCGTTGGCCAGCGCCTGGCGGATCACCCGCTGCTGGGAGGGGCCGTTCGGGGCGGTCAGGCCGTTGCTGGCGCCGTCCTGGTTGACCGCGGACCCGCGGACGACCGCCAGCACCCGGTGGCCGTTGCGCCGCGCGTCCGACAGCCGCTCCACCAGCAGCATGCCCGCGCCCTCCGACAGCCCGACGCCGCCCTCTGCCTCGGCGAACGCCCGGCACCGGCCGTCCACGGAGAGGTTGCGCTGCCGCGCGAACTCGATGAACGTCCACGGGGTGGCCATCACGGTCACGCCGCCGGCCAGCGCCAGGTCGCAGTCGCCCGACCGCAGCGCCTGCACCGCCAGGTGCAGCGCCACCAGGGACGACGAGCACGCCGTGTCCACGGTCATCGCGGGTCCCTCGAAGCCGAAGGTGTACGACACCCGGCCGGAGGCGACGCTGCCCGAGTTGCCGGTGCCGATCAGGCCCTCGAGTTCCGCCGGCACCGAGGACAGCTGGGACGCGTAGTCGTGGTACATCACACCGGCGAACACACCCGTCCGGCTGCCCCGCAGCCCGTGGGGATCTATTCCGGCGCGTTCGAGCGCTTCCCACGAGGTTTCGAGCAGCAGCCGCTGCTGCGGGTCCATGGCCAGCGCCTCACGCGGCGAGATCCCGAAGAAGCCGGGGTCGAACTGGGCGGCGTCGTACAGGAAGCCGCCGTGCCGGGCGTACGAGGTGCCCCGGTTGCCGGGGTCCGGGTCGTAGAGCCTGTCCAGATCCCAGCCGCGGTCCGCCGGGAACTCGCCCACGGCGTCCCCGGCCTGCGCCACCAGCCGCCACAGGTCCTCGGGCGAGGCGACCCCGCCGGGGAAGCGGCAGGCCATTCCGACGATCGCGATGGGCTCGTCGTCCGCCGCCGACGTCCGTGCCGTGACCGCGACCTCGCGCGTGCCCAGCAGCTCGCCGGACAGGAACCTGACGAGCGCCGCCTGGGTGGGATAGTCGAAGACCAGCGTTGCCGGCAGCCGTATGCCCGTGACCTCGCTGAGCCGGTTGCGGAACTCCACCGCCATCAGCGAGTCGAAGCCCAGCTCCTGGAACGACATGCCCTCGTCGAGGCCTGACCGGTCGGCGAAGCCGAGCACCACGGCCAGCTGATCGCGTACCAGGTCCTCCAGCACGGACTGCTGTCCGGCCGGCGGCAGGCTCGCCAGCTGCTGCTTCAGCGTGGCCGCGGCCTCCGACGCGGCTGTCACCACGCGCCTGGCGGGACCGGACACGAGACCGCGCAGCAGCGGGGGCAGCATGTCCGCGTGGGCGCCGAGCACCTTGAGGTTCAGCTGAGCGGGGACCAGCGTGGCCCGGTCGGTGCCGAGCGCGGCGTCGAGCAGGGCCAGCCCGTCCTCGGCCGACAACGGGTCGACGCCGGAGCGCGCGAGCCGCCGCAGGGCGGCGTCGTCGAGCTCCGCGAGGCCGCCTTCCCTCCACAGGCCCCAGGCCAGCGAGATCGCGGGCAGCCCCTGTGCCCTGCGGTGCTCCGCCAGGGCATCCAGGTACGCGTTCGCCGCCGCGTAGTTGCCCTGGCCCGCGCCTCCCATCACGCCTGCCAGCGAGGAGAACAGGACGAACGCGGACAGATCCAGATCCCGGGTGAGCTCGTGCAGGTGCCAGGCGGCGTCGGCCTTGGGCCGCAGGACCGTGTCGAGCCGTTCGGACGTCAGGGAGGTGATCACGCCGTCGTCCAGGACGCCGGCCGCGTGCACGACACCGGCCAGCGGACGTTGCATAGAGGCGATCAGCTCAGCGACGGCGTCACGGTCGCCCACGTCGCAGGCGGCCACGCTCACCTCGGCGCCCAGCGCGGACAACTCGGCCACCAGGTCCGCCGCCCCTGGAGCATCCGGCCCGCGCCTGCTGACCAGCAGCAGATGCCTCACCTGATAGGTGCTGACCAGGTGCCGGGCCACCAGCGCGCCCAGACCGCTCGTACCGCCGGTGACCAGCACCGTCGACTCCGGCTCGAACACCGGGCCCCGGCCTTCCGGCGCCGCCGCCCGGGCCAGGCGCGGCACCCGGGCCTCACCGCCCCGCAGGGCCACCTGGGCCTCGTCGCCGGCCAGCGCTCGGCCGATCATGTCCTCGGGCGTGTCGTCGTCCAGGTCGAGCAGGACGAACCGGCCCGGCTGCTCGGCCTGCGCGGCCCGTACCAGGCCCCAGGTCGCCGCCTGCGCCGGGTCCGGCACGTCCTCCGGACCGGCCGCCACCGCGCCACGCGTGACGACGACCAGCCGCGACGACGTGAACCGCTCGTCCGCCAGCCACTCCCGCAGCAGGTCCAGCGTCTCGTGCACACTGGCAGGGGCCGCCACCGGCACGCACTCCGGAACCGTCCCGGCCTCGGCGAGCCCTGCCAGGCCGGGCAGGATCTCTCGCGCGTCGCCTGTCGCGCTCAATGTCACCGGCACCCAGTCGACCTGGAACAGCTTGTTCCTGTTCCTGGCCGCCGGGGTGGTCTCCAGCTGACCGGCGGACACCGGACGTACCGCCAGCGAGGCGACCGTGGCCACGGGCAGGCCGCCCGTGTCCGTCAACGTCACGGAAACCGCGCCCTGCGCTCGCAAGGAGATCCGTACGCGGAGCTTCGTGGCGCCGGAGGCGTGCAACGCCACGCCGCTCCAGGCGAACGGCAGGGACGGGCGGCCGGGCTCCGCGTCCGGCGCGAACCCGCCGAGTGCGGTGGCGTGCAGGGCCACGTCGAACAGCGCCGGGTGCAGCCCGAACCGGGCCGCGTCGCGTGCCATCTCCTCCGGCAACGCCAGCTCGGCGAGGACCTCGTCACCCTTGCGCCACGCGGCCCGGAGCCCGCGGAAGGCGGGGCCGTACCCGAGGCCCATGGCGGCGAACTGGTCGTACAGGCCGTCCAGCGCCACCGCCTCTGCCTGTTCCGGCGGCCAGACGCTGTCGGGCTCCGGCGCCGTCACGCCGGCTCGTGTCAGCGTTCCGGCGGCGTGCTGGGTCCAGGGCTCGTCCTGCGCGCCATGGAGGCGGGAGTAGATCCCCAGCCGCCGGCGGCCGTCCTCGTCCGGGGCGCTGACGGCCACCTGGAGCTGGACCGCGCCGCGCTCGGGCACGATGAGCGGGGCCTGCAGGGTCAGCTCTTCGAGCAGGTCGCAGCCGGCCTCGTCACCGGCCCTGATGGCCAGCTCCACGAAGCCCGTTCCGGGGAGGAACACCTGCCCGTTGACGGCGTGGTCGGCCAGCCACGGGTGGGTGGCGATCGACACGCGGCCGGTGAGGACCACCGCTCCGCCGTCGGCGAGGCCCGTGACCGCGCCGAGCAGCGGGTGTCCCGTGGCCCACAGGCCAAGGCTCTCCGCGTCGCCGGCACCGGCCGATTCCAGCAGCCAGAAGCGCTGGTGCTGGAAGGCGTAGGTGGGCAGTTCGACCCGGTTCGGCCGGGCGGGCTCGTACGCACGGCCCCAGTCGATCTCGGCGCCGCGCACCCACAGCTCGGCGGCGCTGGTCCACAACCTGCGCAGGCCACCGTCGTCGCGGCGCAGCGTACCCACCACGACCGCCTCGGCACCGGCCTCCTCGACCGCCTCGCGCATCCCGATCTGCACCACCGGATGGGCGCTGACCTCCACGAAGAACCGGAAGCCCGAACCCGCCAGCTCGCTCACCGCGGGGGCGAACCACACCGTTCGCCGCAGGTTCTCGTACCAGTAGGCGGCGTCCACCTCGGCCCCGGTCAGCCAGCACTGCCGGACTGTCGAGTACCACGCCACTTCACTTGTTTGCGGCGTCACCGGAGCCAGCAGCCTCGCCAGTTCGTCCTCGATCGCCTCGACATGCGCCGAATGCGAGGCGTAGTCCACCTCGATCCGCCGCGCCCGCACGCCCTCCGCGTCATACCGAGCCAGCAATTCGTCGATGGCGTCCCGATCGCCTGACACCACCGTCGAGGAAGGCCCGTTCACGGCCGCGATGGAGATCCGGTCGTCTGCCGTCACCTCCGAGGCCGGTAGCGGGATCGAGGCCATGCCGCCCTGTCCGGCCAGCGCCACGATGGCCTGGCTCCGGAGCGCGACCACCCGGGCGCCGTCCTGAAGCGACAGCGCGCCGACCACCACGGCGGCGGCGATCTCACCTTGGGAATGTCCGACGACCGCGGCGGGCGTCACGCCGAGCGAGCGCCACACCTCGGCCAGGGACACCATCACCGCCCACAGCACCGGCTGCACCACATCGACCCGGTCCAGGGTCTCCCCGCCACGCAGCACGTCTGTGAGGGACCAGTCCACGAACTCCGACAGCGCCGCCTCGCACTCCGCCATCCGCGCGGCGAACACCGGCGAGTCGTTCAGCAACTCGACACCCATACCGAGCCACTGCGACCCCTGACCGGGGAAGACGAACACCGTCTTACCTCCCGGCCCGGCCACACCGCGCACCGCGCCTTCGTCCAGCCTCTCCAGCCGGGCCAGCAGCTCTTCCCCGTCGGCACCGATCACCACCGCACGGTGATCGAACGCCGAGCGGCCGAGCAGCGACCAGCCGACCTCCACCGGCCGAACCCCGGCCACCGCGTCAGCCAACCGGCCCGCCTGAGCCCGCAACGCCTCCGCGCTACGACCCGACAGCACCCACGGCACCACCGGCGGCTCGTCAACGGGCTCGGCCTCCACCGGGGCCTCGATCGGCGGCTCCTCCAGGACCACATGTGCGTTCGTGCCACTGACGCCGAAGGAGGAGACGGCGGCGCGGCGCGGACGATCCTCGACGTCCCACGGCCGGGCCTCGGTCAGCAGTTCCATCGCGCCCGCCGACCAGTCCACGTGCGGGCTGCGCTCGTCCGCGTGCAAGGTCCTGGGAAGTACGCCGTTGCGCATCGCCATGACCATCTTGATGACGCCCGCCGCGCCGGCGGCCGCCTGGGTGTGGCCGATGTTCGACTTGATCGATCCCAGCCACACCGGCCTGTCCTCCGGCCGGTCCTGACCGTAGGTGGCCAGCAGCGCCTGCGCCTCGATCGGATCACCCAGCGGGGTCCCCGTGCCGTGTGCCTCGACCGCGTCCACGTCTCCGGCCGACAGCCCGGCGTTGGCCAGGGCCTGGCGGATCACCCGCTGCTGCGAGGGGCCGTTCGGAGCGGTCAGGCCGTTGCTGGCACCGTCCTGGTTGACCGCCGTACCGCGGATGACCGCCAGCACCTGGTGGCCGTTGCGCTGCGCGTCCGACAGGCGCTCCACCAGGAGTACGCCGATGCCTTCGCTCCAGCCGGCGCCGTCCGCGTCGGCCGAGAACGCCTTGCAGCGGCCGTCGGTGGACAGGCCGCGCTGCCGGCAGAACTCGATGAACGTGCCCGGCGTCGCCATCACGGTCACGCCGCCGGCGAGGGCCAGGTCGCACTCACCGGACCGCAGCGCCTGCACCGCCAGGTGCAGCGCCACCAGCGACGACGAGCAGGCCGTGTCCACGGTCACCGCGGGTCCCTCGAAGCCGAAGGTGTACGACACCCGGCCGGAGGCGACGCTGCCCGAGTTGCCGGTGCCGATCAGCCCTTCCAGCTCTTCCGGCACCGACGTGAGCTGAGAGGCGTAGTCGTGGTACATGACGCCGGAGAACACGCCGGTTCTGCTGCCGCGCAGCCCGTGCGGGTCCATTCCGGCGCGCTCCAGGGCCTCCCACGAGGTTTCGAGGAGCAGCCGCTGCTGCGGATCCATGGCCAGCGCCTCGCGCGGCGAGATCCCGAAGAAGCCGGGGTCGAACTCCCCCGCGTCATACAGGAAGCCGCCGTGTCGTACGTAGGAGGTGCCCCTGCTGTCGGGGTCGGGATCGTACAGTTTGTCCAGGTCCCAGCCGCGATCGGTGGGGAACTCCCCGATCGCGTCCGTGCCGGAGGAGACGAGCTCCCACAGGCCCTCCGGGGACACCACGCCACCCGGATAGCGGCAGGCCATCCCCACGATCGCGATCGGCTCGTCGTCGATCACCGTCCGGGCCACGGCGACGGATGCCGCGGACGCGGCCCCCGTCAGCTCCGAGTCCACGTAGTCGGCGACCGCGGCGGCGGTCGGGTAGTCGAAGACGAGTGTGGCCGGCAGGCGCAGCCCGGAAACGGCGTTCAACCGGTTACGCAGTTCCACTGCGGTCAGCGAGTCGAAGCCCAGCTCCTGGAAGGCGCGATCGGGCTGTACCGCGTCCCCTGAGGCGTGCCCCAGCACGGTCGCCACTTCCTGCCGTACCAGCTCCAGCAGCGCCTGCCGCCGCTCCGCCGGCTCCAGACCGGCCAGCCGCCGCCCCAGCGCCGAGGCGTCCGAGCGGGCCACCCGCCGTGCCGAGCCGCGCACCAGCCCGCGCAGCAGCGCCGGAAGGCCGTCACCCCTCGAACGCAGCGCCTGCGCGTCGACCCGCAACGGCACCAGCACCGCCGCCTCCGCCGCCACGCCCGCGTCGAACGACGCCAAGCCCTCGTCCACCGACAGCGCCGGCAGCCCCTGACGCCGCATCCGCTCCAGGTCGGCCTCGCTCAGCCAGGCGCTGAGCCCCGTCTCCGCGTCCCAGAGCCCGTACGCCAAGGACGTCGCCGGCAGCCCCAGTGAGCGACGGTGCACTGCCAGCGCGTCCAGGAACACGTTGGCCGACGCATACGCCGCCTGCCCCGCCGCCAGCACCAACCCGCCGGCCGACGAGAACAGCACGAACGCCGACAGGTCCAGATCGCGGGTCAGTTCGTGCAGGTGCCAGGCTCCGTCCGCCTTCGCCCCCAACACCCCGTCGATCCGCTCGACCGACAACGAACCCACCAGCCCGTTGTCCGCCACGCCCGCCGCGTGCACCACGCCGACCAGCGGATGCTGCCGCGGGACAGAGGCGATCGCCTCGGCCAGCGCGTCGCGATCGGAGACATCACAGGCCGCCACCGACACCTCGGCCCCGAGCTCGCCCAGCTCGGCCACCAGATCGGCCGCGCCCGCGGCCGCCGGCCCGCTGCGGCTGGCCAGAACCAGGTGCCGCACGCCGTGAGTGACCACCAGGTGCCGGGCGACCAGCGCGCCCAGCCCGCCGGTGCCACCGGTCACCAGCACCGTGCCGTCCGGCCCGAACGCCGGTGACCCGCCTTCCGCGCTCGCGGCCCGCGCGAGCCGCGGCACCCACACCTCGCCCTCGCGGACCGCGGCCTCGGGCTCCCCGGAAGCGACCACCGCGCCCAGAGCGCGCCAGGACTCCTCGCTGCCGTCCAGGTCCACCAGTACGAACCGGCCCGGGTTCTCGGCCTCGGCCGCCCGCACCAGCCCCCATACCGGGGCCACGCCGACGTCCACGGACTCGTCGGGCTTCACCGCCGCCGCGCCACGCGTGACGACGACCAGCCGCGCCGACGCGAACCGCGCGTCGGCCAGCCACTCCCGCACCGATTCCAGGACGAGGCGAGTGGCCTGCCGTATGGCGGTGGGGACGTCCGTCTCGGGGTCGGTGGCCGGGCATTCCAGGAACGCCCACTCCGGGACCGGGTCCGCGTCGCCGAGGGCCGCCAGGTCCGCGTACTCGCCCGCTTCGGCCGGCTCCGCCGGAATCTCGGCCGGCTTCGTCCAGGTCACCTGGTAGAGGGGGTTGTGACCCGTTTGCAGCTGGCCGGTGGACAGCGGCCGGACGGTGAGCGCGTCGATGTCGGCCACCGGCGCGCCGGTGCCGTCGGCGATGGTCAGCGAGACGGAGGTGCTGCCGGCGCCGGTGTTCTTGGTGGCTCTGACGCGCAGGCCGGTCGCTCCGGTCGCGTGCAGCGACACTCCCGACCAGGCGAAGGGCAGGAACGGCTGTCCCGGCTCGGGCGTCGGCAGCAGATCGCCCAGTGCGCTGGCGTGCAGCGCGGCGTCCAGCAGGGCCGGATGCATCCCGAACCGCGCCGCCTCGGCATGCGCCTGGTCCGGCAGCGTGATCTCGGCGAACACCTCGCCCGGCCGCGCCCACGCTCTCGTCAATCCCTGGAAGAGCGGGCCGTACTCAAGGCCGATCCCCGCCAGGTTCTCGTACAGGTCCTCGACCTCGACCGGCACCGCGTCCGCCGGCGGCCACTGCGCCACGTCGAAGCCCGGCTCCGCGACCGTGGGCGCCAGCACGCCCTCGGCGTGCCGGACCCACTCGTCCCCGTCACCGGACCGGGAATGAATGCTCACCGACCGCTGGCCGGAATCCTCCGCCGCGCCGACCACCACCTGCAGCTGCACGCCGCCCTCGGCGGACACCACCAGCGGGGCCTGCAGGGTCAGCTCCTGCAGGCACGGGCAGCCCACCTCGTCACCGACCCGAACCGCCAGCTCCACCAGGCCCGCGCCGGGAAGCAGGACCATGCCGTTGACCAGGTGATCTGCCAGCCAGGGCTGCGTGGCGAGCGACAACCGGCCGCTGAACACCACCGACTCCCCGCCTGCGACTTCGGTCACCGCGCTCAGCAACGGATGATCGACGGCGCCCAGCCCGGCCGCGTCCACGTCGCCGGTCTCGGCCCGCGCCGCGACCCAGTACCGCTCCCGCTGGAAGGCATAGGTGGGCAGGTCCGCTCGCTGCGCCCCCACAGGGGCGAAGAACGCCTCCCAGTCGACGGCCAGACCACACGCGTGCATCCGTCCCAGAGCTTCGACCAGGGTACGGACCTCGTCGCGGTCCTTGCGGCTGGCGGGGATGAACACCCCGTCGGCGATGCTCTGCTGAGCCAGCCCGGTCAGCACCCCATCCGGGCCGATCTCCAGGAAGTGGCTCGCCCCGGCAGCCGTCACTCCGTCAGCGAACCGCACGGCCTGGCGCACGTGCTCCACCCAATAGCTCGGGGTGGTCAGCTGCCCCGGCTCGGCCAACCGGCCCGTCAGGTTGGAAACGATCGCAACCGTCGGCTCGTGGTAGGTCAGCCCGGCAATGGCCTCCTCGAAGTCGGCCAGCATCGGCTCCATCAACGGCGAGTGGAAAGCATGCGAGACCCGCAGCCTGCGCGTCCGAACGCTGACCCGCTCCTCGATCTCCGCGATCTTCTGGGCGTCGCCGGAGATCACCACGGCCGCTGGGCCGTTGACCGCCGCGATCCCGACCCGGCCCTCCAGCAGCGGAAGAACCTCCGCCTCAGGTGCGGCGATCGCCAGCATCGCGCCCCCTGCCGGAAGCCCCTGCATCAACCGGGCCCGGGCCGCCACCAGCGCGCACGCATCCGCCAGCGAAAACACTCCGGCCACGTGCGCGGCGGCGATCTCTCCGATCGAGTGACCGATCAGGACATCCGCGCGGACGCCGAAGGATTCCAGCAGCCGATACAGGGCGACCTCGAAGGCGAACAGCGCCGGCTGGGTCATCCCGGTCTCGTTCAACACCCCATCCGGGTCGTTGAACATCACCTCACGAACCGGCATCAGCCGGTCGATCTCCTCCAGCGTCTCGGCGAACACCGGGAACGCCTCGGCGAGCTCCCGACCCATACCGACCCGCTGACTGCCCTGACCGGCGAACAGCATTGCCAGCCGGCCACCAGAGCCACTCCCGGCCGTCACATCCCGCAACCCGGCCAGCAGCTCATCACGATCAGCGCCCACCACGACCGCACGCTGCTCCAGCACCGCCCGGTTCATCGCCAACGCCGCGCCGATGCCGGCGATCGAGGTCTCCTCCGAGACCCACGACTCCAGACGCCGGGCCTGGGCCTGCAGCGCCTCGGGCGTCTTCGCCGAGATCAGCCACGGCACCATGGGCAGAACCGCATCATCACTCGCGGCCTCGGCGTCCACCTGCTCGATGATCACGTGAGCGTTCGTGCCGCTGATCCCGAACGAGGAGACCGCCGCCCGCCGTGGCCGGTCCTGCCGCTCCCACGGGCGGGCCTCGGTCAGCAGTTCGACGGCACCGGCCGACCAGTCCACGTGCGGCGACGGCTCGTCCACATGCAGGGTCCGGGGCATGAGGCCGTGCCGCATGGCCATCACCATCTTGATGACCCCGGCCACACCGGCGGCGGCCTGCGTGTGACCGAAGTTCGACTTCAGCGACCCCAGCCACAACGGCCGATCCCGCTCCTGGCCATAGGTCGCGAGGAGCGCCTGGGCCTCGATCGGGTCGCCGAGCTTGGTGCCCGTGCCATGTGCTTCGACCACATCCACATCGGCGGCCGACAGACCGGCGTTCGCCAGCGCCTGCCGGATCACCCGCTGCTGCGAAGGGCCGTTCGGCGCGGTGATCCCGTTGCTCGCACCGTCCTGGTTGATCGCCGAGCCCTTGAGGACCGCCAGCACCTGGTGACCGTTGCGCCGCGCGTCCGACAGCCGCTCCACCAGCAGCACCCCGGCGCCCTCGCCCCAGCCGGTACCGTCCGCGGCGGCGGCGAAGGACTTGCACCGGCCGTCCGTGGCCAGGCCGCGCTGACGGGAGAACTCGATGAACGTGCCCGGCGTCGACATCACCGTCACACCACCGGCCAGCGCGAGGTCGCACTCGCCGGAGCGCAGCGCCTGTGCCGCCAGGTGCAGCGCCACCAAGGACGACGAGCACGCCGTGTCCACCGTGACCGCAGGGCCCTCGAACCCGAACGTGTAGGACACCCGCCCGGACACCAGGCTGCCACCGCTGGTCGACGCCGGAGTGCCCAGCCCGTAGTCGTGGTACATCACACCGGCGAACACACCGGTCCGGCTGCCGCGCAGCCCGACGGGACTGACACCGGCGCGCTCAAGCGCCTCCCACGAGGTCTCCAGCAGCAGCCGCTGCTGCGGATCCATGGTCAACGCCTCGCGCGGCGAGATCCCGAAGAAGCCGGGGTCGAACTCGGCGGCCTCGTACAAGAACCCGCCGTGTCGTACGTAGGAGGTGCCCTTGCTCTCCGGATCGGGGTCGTACACCCTGGCGAGGTCCCAGCCGCGGTCGGTGGGGAACTCCCCGATGGCATCCCTGCCGGAGGAGACGAGCTCCCACAGACCTTCCGGGGACACCACGCCACCCGGATAGCGGCAGGCCATCCCCACGATCGCGATCGGCTCGTCGTCGATCATCGTCCGGGCCACGGCGACGGATGCCGTGGACGCGGCCCCCGTCAGCTCCGAGTCCACGTAGTCGGCGACCGCGGCGGCGGTCGGGTAGTCGAAGATCAGCGTGGCCGGCAGGCGCAGCCCGGTGACCGCGGTGAGCCGGTTGCGGAACTCGACCGCGGTGAGGGAGTCGAAGCCGAGATCCTGGAACGTCCGATCGAGCTGTACCGCGTCCGCCGAGGCGTGCCCCAGGACGGTCGCCACCTCCTGGCGCACCAGGTTCGACACTGCCGACCGGCGTTCGGCCGGCTCCATCGCGGCCAGCCGGTCGGCGAGCCCGTTGACCGCGGCGGCCCGCCGCGGCTGGGTGCGAGCGCTCCTGGCCTGCGCGAACCGCGCCGCGACCAGCACCGGCCGATCGGAGCACAGCGCGGCGTCGAAGAGCGTCAACCCCTCTGCCTCCGACAGCGGCTTCAGCCCTACGCGCTCCATGCGGCGCAGGTCGGCCTCGGTCAGCTCTTCGGTCATGCCGCCCATGTCCCACAGGCCCCAGGCCAGCGAGATCCCGGGCAACCCCTGTGACCTGCGGTGCTCCGCCAGGGCGTCCAGGTACGCGTTCGCCGCCGCGTAGTTGCCCTGGCCGGGACCACCCAGCACGCCCGCGATCGAGGAGAACAGGACGAACGCCGACAGATCCAGATCCCGGGTCAGCTCGTGCAGGTGCCAGGCGGCGTCGGCCTTGGGCCGCAGGACCGTGTCGAGACGCTCAGAGGTCAGGGAGGTGATCACGCCGTCGTCGAGGACGCCGGCCGCGTGTACGACACCGGCCAGCGGACGTTGCATGGAGGCGATCAGCTCAGCGACGGCATCGCGGTCGCCCACGTCGCAGGCGGCCACGCTCACCTCGGCGCCCAGCGCGGACAGCTCGGCCACCAGATCCGCCGCCCCCGGAGCATCCGGCCCGCGCCTGCTGACCAGCACCAGATGCCCCACCTGGTACGCCGTGACCAGGTGCCGGGCCACCAGCGAGCCCAGACCACTCGTACCGCCGGTGACCAGCACCGTCGACTCCGGCCCGAACACCGGGCCTCGGCCCTCCGGCACCGCCGCCCGCGTCAGACGTGGTGCCAGCACCTCACCGGCCCGCACCGCCACTTGGGCCTCATCGCAGGCCAGCGCCCGGCCGATCACGTCCTCGGACGTGTCGTCGTCCAGGTCGAGCAGGACGAACCGGCCCGGCTGCTCGCCTTGCGCGGCCCGTACCAGACCCCACACCGCCGCCTGCGCCGGATCCGGCACATCCTCCGGACCGGCCGCCACCGCGCCACGCGTGACGACGACCAGCCGCGACGACGTGAACCGCTCATCGGCCAGCCACTCCTGCAGCAGGCCCAGCACCTCGTGCACCGCGCCCCGACCGGCCGGAGCCGCCACCAGGACACGCTCCGGAACCGTCCCGGTTTCGGCGAGTCCCACCAGACCGGCCTCGAGCAACACCCACGTGGGCGCCTGGGCCGCGGGATCGGCCGTGCTCCACTCGAGGTGGTGCAGCGACTCGAGGCTCCTGGCCGCGGCGAGCTGGTCAGCCGAGATCGGCCGAACCGCGAGCGACTCCACCGACAGGACCGGAGCCCCGGTGGGATCGGCGATGGTCAGAGCGATGGCGTTGTCACGCAGGGGGGAGATCCGCACCCGGACGCTGGTCGCGCCGGCCGCGTGCAGGTCCACTCCGGCCCAGGAGAACGGCAGGACCGTCTGCCCGTCCGCGGCGACCAGTTGCGCGTGCAGCGCGGCGTCCAGCAGAGCCGGGTGCACCCCGAAGCGTCCCGCGTCGGCGAAGGCCTGCTCCGGCAGCGCGACCTCGGCGAATATCACTTCGTCGCGCCGCCAGGCCGCCTGCAGTCCCTGGAAGACCGGCCCGTACTCGTAACCCCTGTCCAGCAGCACGTCGTAGGCGTCTGCCACGTCGATCCCGACGGCATCGGACGGCGGCCACTGTTCCAGCCTGGACGCCGACACCGATACCGGCGGAGCCGTGGTCAGCGCGCCCTCGGCGTGCCCCGTCCACGCGCCCGCTGCGTCGTCCTCGACCCGGGAGTGGATCGAAACCGGCCTCGTCCCGGACTCGTCGCTCGCGCCCACCACGACCTGCAGCTGACAACTGGCGTCCGCAGGCAGCAGCAGCGGCGCCTGGAGAGTGAGCTCCTGCAGGCGCGAGCAGCCCACTTCGTTGCCGGCGTGCAGTGCCAGCTCCAGGAACGCGGTGCCGGGGAGCAGGATCGTGTCGTTGACCATGTGATCGGCCAGCCAGGGCTGCGTGTCCACTGACAGCCGGCCGCTGAAGACCACCGACTCCCCGCCGGCCACTTCGGTCATGGCGCCCAGCAGCGGATGGTCCACGTCCGCCAGCCCGACGGAGCTCATCTCACGGGCCTCGACCTGCGCGTTGACCCAGTACCGCTCCCGCTGGAAGGCGTAGGTGGGCAGGTCGACGTGCCTGCCCGGTGCCAGCACCGCCGTCCAGTCCACAGCGATGCCGTGGGTGTGCAACCGGCCGAGTGCCTCGATCAGGGCGCGCGCCTCGTCTCGGTCCTTGCGGCTGGCGGGGACGAACACACCATCGGCGATGCTCTGCTGGGCCAGCCCGGTCAGCACTCCATCTGGGCCGATCTCCAGGAAGTGGCTCGCCTCCGCGGCCATCACGCCGTCGGCGAATCGCACGGCCTGCCGCACGTGCTCTACCCAGTAGCTCGGGTTGGTCAGCTGGCCTGGCTCAGCGATCTGGCCGGTGATGTTGGAAACGATCGCGAGAGTGGGCTCGTGGTAGGTCAGTCCGGTGATGGCCTGCTCGAAGTCGGCCAGCATCGGCTCCATCAACGGTGAGTGGAAAGCATGCGAGACCCGCAGCCTGCGCGTGCGAGCGCTGACCCGCTCCTCGATCTGCGCGATCGCCTCTTCGTCGCCGGAGATCACTACCGCAGCCGGACCGTTGACCGCCGCGATCCCGACCCGGCCCTCCAGCAGCGGCACAACCTCCGCCTCGGGCGCGGCGATCGCCAGCATCGCCCCACCGGCCGGTAGGGCCTGCATCAACCGGGCCCGAGCCGCCACCAGCGCACACGCATCCGCCAGCGAAAACACTCCCGCCACATGCGCGGCGGCGATCTCCCCGATCGAGTGCCCGATCAGGACATTCGCCCGGACGCCGAAGGATTCCAGCAGCCGATACAACGCGACCTCGAAGGCGAACAACGCCGGCTGGGTCATCCCGGTCTCGTTCAACACCCCATCGGGGCCGTCGAACATCACCTCACGCACCGGCAGGAACTGGTCGATCTCCTCCAGCGTCTCGGCGAACACCGGGAACGCCTCAGCCAGCTGCCGGCCCATACCGACCCGCTGACTGCCCTGACCGGCGAACAACAACGCCAACCGGCCACCAGAGCCACTCCCGGCCGTCACATCCCGCAACCCGGCCAGCAGCTCATCACGATCAGCGCCCACCACGACCGCACGCTGCTCCAGCGCCGCCCGCCCGGTGGCCAACGACCAAGCGGCATCCGCCAGGGAAAGCGACGGCCGCTCCTCCAGCCACGACGCCAGTCGAGACGCCTGAGCCTGAAACGCCGGCGCATCCTTGGCCGACACCAGCCACGGCACCACCCGCGGCTCCTCAACGGGCTCAGGCTCCTCCTCCACACCCGGGCCCTGCTCGATGATCACATGCGCATTGGTGCCACTGATCCCGAACGAGGAGACCGCCGCACGACGGGCGTGCCCGTTCTGCTGCCACGGCTGCGCCTCGGTGAGCAGCTCAACGGCACCGGACGACCAGTCCACGTGCGGGGACGGCTCATCCACATGCAGGGTCTGCGGCAGGACCCCGTTCCGCATCGCCATGACCATCTTGATCACGCCACCCACACCCGAGGCGGCCTGCGTGTGACCGATGTTCGACTTCAGCGACCCCAGCCACAACGGCCGATCCCGCTCCTGGCCATACGTCGCGATCAACGCCTGCGCCTCGATCGGGTCACCCAGCGTCGTGCCCGTCCCGTGCGCCTCGACCACATCCACATCGGCGGCCGACAGACCGGCGTTGGCCAGCGCCTGCCGGATCACCCGCTGCTGCGAAGGACCGTTCGGCGCCGTGATCCCGTTACTCGCACCGTCCTGATTGATCGCCGAGCCCTTGAGAACCGCCAGCACCTGGTGCCCGTTGCGCCGCGCGTCCGACAGCCGCTCCACCAGCAGCACACCGACGCCCTCACCCCAGCCGGTGCCATCAGCCGCCGCCGAGAACGCCTTACACCGCCCATCCGCCGCCAACCCCCGCTGACGCGAAAACTCGATGAACATCCCCGGCGTCGACATCACCGTCACACCACCGGCCAGCGCCAGATCACACTCACCGGATCGCAACGCCTGAGCAGCCCAGTGCAACGCCACCAAAGACGACGAACACGCCGTGTCAACCGTGACCGCAGGACCTTCCAGGCCCAGGGTGTACGACACCCGCCCCGACACCAGGCTTCCGCCGCTGGTGTTCGCCGGAGTGCCCAGCCCGTAGTCGTGATACATCACACCGGCGAACACACCCGTCCGGCTCCCACGCAACCCCGTCGGATCGATCCCCGCCCGCTCGACCGCCTCCCACGACGCCTCCAGCAACAACCGCTGCTGCGGATCCATCGCCAACGCCTCACGCGGCGAAATCCCGAAAAATCCCGAATCGAACTCCGCCGCGTCATACAAGAACCCGCCATGCCGCGCATACGACGTCCCCCGACTATCCGGATCCGGGTCATACAACCTCTCCAGATCCCAACCCCGATCAACCGGGAACTCCCCAACCGCATCCCGGCCCGAGAACACCAGCTCCCACAAACCCTCCGGCGAGGTCACCCCACCCGGATACCGGCACGCCATCCCCACGATCGCGATCGGCTCATCGACCACCGCAGCAGCCGCCACCACAGCCCCCGACGACCGCCCGCCATCCAGCTCACCCGCCAGATACCCGGCCACCGCCTCAGCCGTCGGAAAATCGAACACCAACGTCGCCGGCAACCGCAGCCCGGTGGCGGCGATCAGCTGGTTGCGGAACTCCACCGCGGTCAGCGAGTCGAAGCCCAGCTCCTGGAAGGCGCGATCCGGCTGGACCGCGTCCATCGAAGCGTGTCCGAGTACCTTGGCGACCTCCTGGCGGACCAGCTCCAGCAGCACCCGGTCCCTCTGGTCAGGCTCCAGCCCCGCCAGCCGCCGTGCCAGCCCCGTTCCCGCCGCACGCGCCACCGGCCGCGCGGGGCCGCGTACGAGCCCGCGCAACAGCGCCGGAAGCCCTTCGCCACGGCTCCGCAGTGCCGCCGCGTCCACCCGCAACGGCACCAGCACCGCCGCGTCACCGGCCGACCCGGCATCGAACAGCGCCAGGCCCTCCTCCACCGACAGCGCCGGCAGGCCCTGGCGCCGCATGCGCTCGAAGTCCGCTTCGCTCAGCGCGCCGCCCATACCCGCGTCGGTGTCCCACAGGCCGAACGCCAGCGACGTCGCCACCAACCCCATCGACCGCCGGTACGACGCGAGGGCATCCAGGAACACGTTCGCCGCCGCGTAGTTGGCCTGCCCCGCCGCCAACACCAGACCACCGGCCGACGAGAACAGCACGAACGCCGACAGGTCCAACCCCGCCGTCAGGTCATGCAGATGCCACGCCGCCACGGCCTTGGCCCCCAGCACCCGCGCGAGCCGCTCCACCGACAGCGACCCCACCAGGCCGTTGTCACTCACACCGGCCGCGTGCACCACCCCGGTCAACGAGTCCGCCACCGAAGCGACAACCCGGGCCAGCGCCTCCCGGTCGGCCACGTCGCAGGCCTCGACCGCGACCTCGGCCCCCAGCTCGGCCAGCTCCGCCACGAGGTCGGCGGCGCCAGGCGCCTCCAGTCCGCGCCGGCTCACCAGCACCAGCCGGCGCACTCCATGCGCCGTCACCAGGTGCCGGGCCACCAGAGCACCCAGCCCGCCCGTGCCACCGGTCACCAGCACCGTGCCGTCCGGGCCGAACACCGGCTCACCCGCCGACGCCTCTGCCTTCGCCAGCCGGGGAACCCGCACCTGCCCGTCGCGAACGGCTGCCTCCGGTTCCCCCGAAGCGACCACCGCACCCAGGGCACGCCACGACTCCGCGCTGCCGTCCACGTCCACCAGCACGAACCGGCCCGGATTCTCCGCCTCGGCCGCCCGCACCAGGCCCCACACCGGGGCCGTACCGACGTCCAGGCCCTCGGCGGCCTGCACGGCCACCGCACCACGCGTCACCACGACCAGCCGCGACGACGTGAACCGCTCGTCGGCCAGCCAATCCTGGATCACGCCCAGGGCCTCGGCGGTGATCTCGTGGACGGCGTCGAGGACCTCGGCCTCCGGCGCGGACACCACGTACGTCACAGCCTCGGGCACGTCGGCACCCTCGGCGATGGCCGTCAGCTCGGGCAGGTCCCCGGCCTCGGCGGGGGCGAGCGAGAGCGGCGTCCAGTCCACGCGGAACATCGAGTCGGCGCGACCGCCGGTGAGCTGGTCGGCCGAGACGGGGCGCACGGCCAGCGAATCGACCGACAGCACCGGCGCACCCTCGGCGTCGGCGATGGTCAGGGCGATGGAGTTGTCCCGAATGCGGGAGATCCGTACCCGGACGCTGCTCGCGCCCGCCGCGTGCAGGCGCGCTCCGCCCCACGAGAACGGCAGGACGGTCTGCCCGTCCCCGGCGATCAGCTGCGCGTGCATGGCGGCGTCCAGCAGGGCGGGGTGCAGTCCCGACCTGGCCGCGTCGGCGTGCGCCTGCTCGGGCAGCGCGACCTCGGCGAACACGTCGCGGTCCTGGCGCCAGGCCGCCTGCAGGCCCTGGAAGACGGGCCCGTACTCGTACCCCATGTCCAGGAGGAGGTCGTAGGCGTCGGACACGTCGATCACGTCGGCGCCGGCCGGCGGCCACTGCTCCAGCCCTTCCACCTGCGCGGGCGCGGCATCGGCCAGCGCGCCGTCGGCGTGCAGCACCCAGGGGGCGTCGCCGTCGGCGCGCGAGTGGATCGAGACCGGCCTCACTCCGGCTTCGTCACCGCTGCCGACCAGCACCTGCAGCTGGCGCCCGCCGTCGGCGGGCAGCAGCAGCGGCGCCTGCAGGGTGAGCTCCTGTACGACCGGGCAGCCGACCTCGTCCCCGGCCCGCAGCGCCAGCTCGAGGAACGCCGTGCCGGGCAGGAGAATCGTGCCGTTGACGGCGTGGTCGGCCAGCCACGGCTGCGCGGCCACGGTGAGCCGGCCGCTGAAGATCACGGACTCGCCACCGGCGATCTCGGTCACCGCGCTCAGCAGCGGATGATCGACTGCCGCGAGCCCGGCCCCGGCCATGTCCCCGGCATCGGCCCGTGCCGACATCCAGTACCGCTGGTGCTGGAAGGCATAAGTGGGCAGGTCCGCTCGCTGCGCCCCCACGGGGGCGAAGAACGCCTCCCAGTCGACGGCGAGACCACACGCGTGCATCCGTCCCAGAGCTTCGACCAGAGTACGGACCTCGTCGCGGTCCTTGCGGGTGGCGGGGATGAACACACCGTCGGCGATGCTCTGCTGAGCCAGCCCCGTCAGCACCCCATCCGGGCCGACCTCCAGGAAGTGGCTCGCCCCTGCAGCCGTCACCCCGTCGGCGAACCGCACGGCTTCGCGCACGTGCTTCACCCAGTAACCGGGGTTGGTGAGCTGCCCCGGCTCAGCCAGCCGGCCGGTGAGGTTGGAAACGATCGCAAGAGCGGGCTCGTGGTAGGTCAGACCGGAGATGGCCTCCTCAAAGGAAGTCAGCATCGGCTCCATCAACGGCGAGTGGAAAGCATGCGAGACCCGCAACCTGCGCGTCCTAACGCTCACCCGTCCTTCGATCTGCGCGATCGCCTCTTCGTCGCCGGAGACCACCACCGCAGCAGGGCCGTTGACCGCCGCGATCCCGACCCGGCCCTCCAGCAGCGGAAGAACCTCTGCCTCAGGTGCGGCGATCGCCAGCATCGCCCCAGCCGTGGGAAGCGCCTGCATCAACCGGGCCCGGGCCGCCACCAGCGCACACGCATCCGCCAGCGAGAACACTCCAGCCACGTGCGCGGCGGCGATCTCCCCGATCGAGTGACCGATCAGGACATTCGCGCGGACGCCGAAGGATTCCAGCAGCCGATACAGGGCGACCTCGAAGGCGAACAGCGCCGGCTGGGTCATGCCGGTCTCGTTCAACACCTCATCGGGGCCGTTGAACATCACCTCACGCACCGGTAGGAGCTGGTCGATCTCCTCCAACGCTGCGGCGAACACCGGGAACGCATCAGCGAGCTGTCGGCCCATGCCGACCCGCTGGCTGCCCTGACCGGCGAACAGCAACGCCAACCGGCCGCCAGAGCCACTCCCGGCCGTCACCTCCCGCAACCCGGCCAGCAGCTCATCACGATCAGCGCCCACCACGACCGCACGCTGCTCCAGCACCGCCCGGTTCATCGCCAGCGCCGCGCCGATGCCGGCGACCGAGGTCTCCTCCGAGACCCACGACTCCAGACGCCGGGCCTGGGCCTGCAGCGCCTCGGGCGTCTTCGCCGAGATCAGCCACGGCACCATGGGCAGAACCGCATCATCACTCGCGGCCTCGGCGTCAACCTGCTCGATGATCACGTGGGCGTTCGTGCCGCTCACTCCGAACGACGAGACGGCGGCGCGACGCGGATGATCCTGAACGTCCCACGACCGAGCCTCGGTCAGCAGCTCAACGGCACCGGCCGACCAGTCCACGTGCGGCGACGGCTCATCCACATGCAACGTCTGCGGCAGAACCCCGTTCCGCATCGCCATGACCATCTTGATCACGCCACCCACACCGGCCGCAGCCTGGGAGTGGCCGATGTTCGACTTCAGCGACCCCAGCCACAACGGCCGATCCCGCTCCTGGCCATACGTCGCGATCAACGCCTGCGCCTCGATCGGGTCACCCAGCGTCGTACCGGTCCCGTGCGCCTCGACCACATCGACATCTCCGGCCGACAGACCGGCGTTGGCCAGCGCCTGCCGGATCACCCGCTGCTGCGAAGGACCGTTCGGCGCCGTCAGACCGTTGCTCGCACCGTCCTGGTTGATCGCCGACCCCTTGACGACCGCCAGCACCCGATGACCATTGCGCCGCGCATCCGACAGCCGCTCCACCAGCAGCATGCCGACACCCTCGGCCCACCCCGTGCCGTCAGCCGAGGCGGAGAACGCCTTGCACCGCCCGTCCGGCGACAGCCCGCGCTGCCGGGAGAACTCCACGAACGTCCCAGGCGTGGCCATCACCGTGACACCACCGGCCAGCGCCAGGTCGCACTCGCCCGACCGCAACGCCTGCACCGCCAGGTGCAGCGCCACCAGCGACGACGAACAAGCGGTGTCCACGGTCACCGCCGGGCCCTCGAACCCGAACGTGTACGACACCCGGCCCGAGGCGATGCTGCCCGAGTTCCCGGTCCCGACCAGGCCCTCCAGCTCCTGGGGCACGGAGGCCACCTGAGGGGCGTAGTCGTGGTACATCACCCCGGCGAACACACCGGTACGGCTGCCGCGCAGCCCCGCCGGGTCGACACCCGCCCGCTCGATCGCCTCCCACGACGCCTCCAGCAGCAACCGCTGCTGCGGATCCATCGCCAACGCCTCACGCGGCGAAATCCCGAAAAACCCGGGGTCGAAATCCCCCGCGTCGTACAGGAAACCGCCATGCCGGGAGTAGGACGTCCCACGGCTGTCGGGGTCCGGGTCGTACAGCTTCTCGAGGTCCCAGCCGCGGTCGGTGGGGAACTCCCCGATCGCGTCACCGCCCGAGGCCACCAGGTCCCACAGGTCCTCCGGTGACAGGACCTCGCCCGGGTAGCGGCAGGCCATTCCCACGATCGCGATCGGCTCGCGCGCCGCCTCGGCGAGAGAACGGTTCTGCGCACGCAGCCGTTCCGTCTCTTTCAATGAGGAACGCAGGGCCTCGATGAGCTTGGTGTCGTTCGCAGCCATTCTCGCCTCGTACTCTTCCTGCAACCGAAAGGGGGACCTACGCCTGTACGGCGGGGATGTTCTCGGTGATCTTCCGCATGACCGCTGCCGCGTGGGAGTTCAGGTAGAAGTGGCCGCCGCGGAAGACGTGCATGTCGAACGGGCCGCTGGTGTGCTCTTTCCAGCGCTTCGCCTCGTCCAGCGACACGTGCGGGTCGGAGTCGCCGACCAGGGTGATGATCGGCGCGTCGATCTTGACGCCGGGCGGGCAGCGGTAGGTCATGATCGCCGTGTAGTCGCCGCGCAGCGACGGAAGGATCATGTTCACGAGCTCGGGGTCGTCCAGCATCCGCGTGTCGGTGCCGCCGAGCCGCCGCACCTCGGCGATGAGCGCCCGGTCGCCCTCCTTGTGCACGGTCTCGACGCGTACGCTCGACGGCGCGCGCCGGCCGGACGCGAAGAGCACCTGCGGCGAGACGCCGTCGCCCATCAGCCTCCTGGCCACCTCGAACGCGACCACCGCGCCCATGCTGTGCCCGAAGAAGGCCATCGGCCGGTCCGCCAGGGGCAGGATCTCCCCGGTGAGGCGATCGGCGAGGGTGGCGATGTCGTCGATGCACGGCTCCAGGCGGCGTTCCTGCCGGCCCGGATACTGGATCGCCAGGACGTCGAGCCGCGGTGAGAGCTGTTTGGCGACCGGGTGGAAATAGGAAGCGGAGCCGCCCGCGTGCGGGAAACAGATCAGACGGGTGGCGGATGCCGGCGCGGCGAAGAACCGCCGTACCCACGCTCCGGTTTCGGTGATCACTGGACATTCCTTCCTTCGACCCTGCCGACCAGGAATTCGGCGCCACGCCGCTTTCTGTGTATTCCAGCCCATGCGGCCGAGGCGTAGCCACGGGATTCGCCCCCTAATGTCCGGGACCATTCCCCTAACGAATCCGTCGACGGTCCGGCGCGCGGTGAAGCCGCGCCGAAACAAGGGGCGATAAGGGTTGCCCGAGCGCGTCAAGCCGTGCCCAGCAGCGGGGACGTCCGGCTAGTGGGCGCTAGGGGTTACCCCGCTTTCTCTGCTCACAAATACTTGTGACACCCGGACCGGGCGCATCAGAGCGGCACGCAAGGAGAAACGATGGACTTTGGTCTATTCTATTTCGCCGACGATGTCAGGGCGGGAACCGACCAGTACCGGCTGTTGCTGGAAGGGGCCAGGTTCGCCGACACCCACGGATTCTCCGCGGTGTGGACACCCGAGCGGCATTTTCATGAATTCGGCGGCCGATATCCCAATCCCGCCGTGAGCGCCGCGGCCGTCGCCGCCGTGACCGAGCGGGTCGCCATCCGCGCGGGAAGCGTCGTGGCGCCGCTGCACCACCCGGTGCGCATCGCCGAGGAATGGGCCATGGTGGACAACCTGTCCGGCGGCCGGGTCGGCGTGTCCTTCGCCCCCGGCTGGCATGTGGTCGACTTCGCGTTGCGGCCCGAGAACTACGCCGGCCGCCGGCAGGTGACGATGGACACCATCGACACGGTGCGACGGCTGTGGCGGCAGGAAGAGGTGGAGCTGGTCGACGGGGCGGGCGAGTCGGTCAAGCTGCGCGCGTACCCGGCGCCGGTCCAGCCGGAGCTGCCCACGTGGCTCACCAGCTCGGGCAATCCGGAGACGTTCCGCCAGGCGGGCGAGCTCGGTTACGGCATCCTGACGCACCTGCTCGGCCAGAGCCTGGACGACCTCGTACGCAAGGTCGCCGACTACCGCGAGCACTACGCCAGGGCGCACAGCGGCACCGGCCACGTCGCGCTGATGCTGCACACCTTCATCGGCGAGGACCGCGCCCGCGTGCGCGAGGTGGTCCACCAGCCCTTCACCGACTACCTGCGCAGCTCTCTCGGCCTGGTGCTGAAGGCGGCCGAGGACCTGATGCCCGGCATCGACCCGGACTCGATGGACCCCGAGGACATCGAGTTCCTCCTGGAGGTCTCGTTCGACCGCTATTTCGACACGGGCGGCCTGTTCGGCACGGTCGACGACGGCATGGCCGTGCTGAACTCGCTCCAGGAGATCGGCGTCGACGAGGTCGCCTGTCTCATCGACTTCGTCCCCGACACGGACACCGTCCTCGACGGGCTGCGCCACCTCGACGAGCTCAAGCGACGCTGGAGCACACGATGATCGACAGCCTGAGGCTGAGGCGCGTGCTCGGCCACTATCCGACGGGGGTCGTCGTCATCGCGGCGCTGGAGGACGGCGAACCGCACGGTTTCACGGTCAACTCCTTCACCTCCGTCTCTCTGGACCCGCCCATCGTGAGCTTCTGCGCCGCCCACACCTCGGCCACCTGGCCCCGCATCAAGGCCGCGGGGGCCTTCACGATCAGCGTGCTGGGCGCCGCGCAGGAGCAGGTGTGCCGGTCGTTCGCGGCCAAGGGGAGCGACAAGTTCTCGGGCGTCGACTGGTCGGTACGGGAGAGCGGCCACCCGGCGATCAAGGGCGCGGTCGCGTGGATCGACTGCGTCCTGGACCTGAGCCACGTGGTGGGCGACCACGAGCTGATCCTCGCCAAGGTGGTGTCGCTCACCGTGAACGACTCCGACGACGACCCGCTCGTCTTCCACCGCGGGCGTCTCGGCCGGGTGTGCGCCGAGACCTTCCCGATCCTGACGCGGCGCTGCCCGGCGCTCGCCTGAATCAAAAAAGCCCAGGCCACCTGAGTGACCTGGGCTTTTCGCTGTGCGCCGCCAGGGACTCGAACCCCGGACCCGCTGATTAAGAGTCAGCTGCTCTGACCAACTGAGCTAGCGGCGCAACAGGTGTAACTGTATCAGCCGCTGAGCCCTGCCCGCACATCATCCGAGCCGCCCCGCCAACCTCTCGTACGCTCCCAGCACCAGCTCCCAGAATCCCTTGACGTCGATCGACGTGGCCACGAGCGCGTTCGCGTCCTGCTCGCTCACCTTGAAGTCCGTCACGGTCATCCCCCGCGTGTACAGGCCGGCGGTCTCGACGTTCACCATTGCGGGGACGCAGGTGAAGAGGGAGGGGTCGAGCACGTACGCCACCGCGCACGCGTCATGGATGGCCGGCCCGCTGTCGGCCGTCACCACTCCGTAGAACTGCGCGGCGGGCACCAGCAGCTCGGCCAGCTTGCCGAGAGGCCACATCCGGTCCAGGACCTCCGAGGTCACCATGGCGGACAAGGTCACGTCCAGCCCCAGCATCCGCACCGTCCACCCGGCGCCGAAGACGATGGCGGCCGCCTCCGGGTCGGCCAGCATGTTGAACTCGGCCGCCGGATTGTGGTTGCCTCGCGTGAACGAGCCGCCCATGATCACCAGCTCGCGGGCCCACTCCACGACGCGCGGCTCGCGGCGTACGGCGAGGGCGATGTTCGTCAGCGGGCCCACGGCCACCAGCGTGATCTCGCCCGGGGCGGCCTTCAGGGTGTCCACGATGAAGTCGACCGCGTGGCCGTCCGAGGGCCCGAGTTGCGGGGCGGGGAGCACCACGCCGCCGAGGCCCGTGGCGCCGTGCACGCGGGTGGCGCGTACGGTCTCGCGCAGCAGGGCGCCGGCGCTGCCCGGCGTCACGGGGACATTCCCCATTTCCAGGAACTCCCGCAGCGCGAGCGCGTTCGCGGTGGTCAAGGAGAGGTCAACGTTGCCGCCCACGGTGGTCACGCCCACCACGTCCAGGGAGGGGGAGCCGGCGGCCAGGGCCAGAGCGAGCGCGTCGTCGATGCCGGGGTCGCAGTCAATCAGCACTTTCTTCACGGAAGGGGAGGATACGCATAGATCGGGCCGGGCAGTTCCCCCAAAGCTGCCCGGCCCGATCGGCGGCGGTCCAGGCCGGCGCTTCCCCCAAAACGCCGGCGGTCCCGCACTAGCGAACCGCGGTCCCCCTCCGCGTCCGCTTCGGTGAAGGTCTATTGGCCTCTTGACCTGCTACAACGCTACCGAGACGAATGCAACGGTCGCGTCATAACGGGGTCGAATATCTGTTTAATCCGACTACGGAAGCTCCAACCGAACCTCCGTACCTTCCTGAAGCGACCTGCTCACCGTGCAGTACTTCTCGTGCACCCGCTCCGCGACCGCCCTGAACACCTCGTCGGCCTCCTCCGAGGGCAGCTCGACGTCGTACGTGACGGTGACCGGGCCCAGCTTGCTGGGCTCGACCTTCTCCGCCTGCACCGTCATCGCCAGGCGGACCAGCCGGTGACCCCGCTTGGCGGTCAGCGGCTCGACCGTCACGATGTTGCATCCGCCCACCGCTGCCAGCAGCAACTCCACCGGGGTGAACACCCCGTCCTCGTCGCCGCCGCCCATCCGTACCTCGGCGCCGCGGGCGTTCGTAGCCCGGAATCCGCCGTCCTCAGTTCGCTCGACACGCACGTTAGCCATGTTTCAGACCCTACTCAGAAACCTTTAATGTTCATTCAGCATCGTGAGTGGCATGGCTAGCGAGGCGAATGCGAACCAAGGTCCCGTTCTCTTCTGGTGCGGGGTCGCGGTGGCCGAGTTCGGTGCGATCCAGCCGGGATTCGGCTACCCGTGGCGACCCAGTGCCTACGCCGCCGCGGCGCTGCTCGTCGCGTTCGGCCTGATCACCGTCAAGGCCGCCGACTACCTCCGCACCGAGGAGGCCAGGCAGCGCCTGCGGCTCGGCAGCTATCTCGCCGGCGCGCTGCTGGTGGCCCACCAGTTCAGCTCCACGGCGTACGTGACCGACCTCAGCCGCGCCGGCTCGCTCATCCTGTACGCGATGGCGGCCGTCATGGCGGTCTGGAGCCACCAGGTCTCCCACACGACCAGGCCGACCCTGCTGATCGCCACCGGCCTCGACGCGGCCGCCCTGCGCGAACGGCTGGCCGGCACGCCCGACACCGTGGCCGTCTACCGCACCGAGCGCGCCACCGACGAGCTGCGCGACCTGGAGGCCCGATACGGGCTCATCCTCATCGAGGGCGCCGAACACGACCCGCGGGCCAAGGAGCGCCTGAGCGCCTCCGGCCTGAGCCGCCAGATTCCCGACATCGCCGAGCGCGACGTGGTGGTGGCCGGTCCGCGGCAGTTCAAGAGGTACGTACGGGGTGCGTTGTCACGCCTTGCTGTCCCGAGATCACAGATTCATTTCAAATCAGGGCAAAAGGTTTAGCTTCACATTACGCGCCATCTGCAACGGTGGGCTGCGGACAAGGAGGCAAGGTGACGACTTTCCCCGGAAGCGCCCGTGTCGAGATGGTCATGGGCATGCCGGTCAGTGTGGACATCCGCACCGCTCTCCCGGCGCGCGAGATGACGCCCCTGCTGGATGACGCGTTCTCCTGGCTGAGGTGGGTGGACGACACCTTCAGCCCGGTAAGGGAGGACAGCCAGATCGGCCGCCTCAACCGCGGCCAGACGATCAGGCAGATCCCCGAGCTCATCGAGGTCCTCCACCGCTGCGACGAGATCAGCCAGGCCACCGACGGCTACTTCGAGGCCCGCATCAACGGCGTCACCGACCCGTCGGGCTACATCAAGGGCTGGGCGCTCGAACGCCTTTCCCGCGCCCTGGTCAATGCCGGCGCGGGCGACCACCGCATCAGCGCGGGCGAGGACATCAGGGTGCGCGGCTCGGCCGCCCCGGGCAAGCGCTGGCGCGTCGGCATCCGCGATCCGCGCAAAGACGTGATCCGCAAGGTCGTCTTCGCCCACGACCTCGGCATCGCCACCTCCGGCGGCGCGCCCATCGTCAACCCGCACACGGGGGCCGTCGAGGAAGGGCTCGGCTCGGTCACCGTGATCGGTCCCGACCTGGGACTGGCCGACGCGTACGCCACCGCCATCTACGCCATGGGCCCCATGCTGGCCAGGCGCTTCGCGGCCGACCTGGCGGCGGGGCCGTACCAGACGATGATCATCACCCGTGACGGGCAGGAGGTCAGCACGCCCGGCTTCGCGGAGTACAGCGGCATCGAGGCCCGCCTGGCGGGCTGAACGGGCCGCGCCCGCGTGGTGACGGAGGGTGGCCCGCATCGGCCCTGCGAGGTCACCCCCGACGCGCCGGCAGCACGGTCAGGCGTCGGGATGTCTACGCAAATACTCTATGTAGATCGGGCGTAGCGCCTCGCCCAACTGCCCTTCGCCGGAGGCGATGGCATCGCTGAGCAGCGCGGAGACCCTGCTGAGGTCGTTGGCGGCCTCCGTGCCGTGACCACTGGCGGCCTCGGCGGCCGGGATCACCTTCAACAGGTCCCAAAGAAACCCCAGGTCCCCATGGCGTACGGCATACCGCACCGCACGGTCGTGCAACTCGTCTGCCGGCAAAGACTCGAGCCCGTTCGCGTCCATCTCGCTCCCTCCCCCTGGACGCCCCTTCCCGAGTTGGGCCAACCATAACCGGCGACTACGGACAGTAACCGCTGGGAATCGTAGTGGCCGCGCCACTATCGAAGTGCCGATCTCAAGTGGGAGGATCAAGCAGCGTGAGATTCATCATCAGAACCATCGCCGCGGCGGCGGCCCTCTGGGTGGCCATCCAACTGGTCCCCGGCATCGAGGTCAGCACCTCCACCAACTCCGCCAAATACTGGGGCGTGCTGCTGATCGTGGCCTTGATCTTCGGCATCGTGAACGCGATCGTCAAGCCCATCGTCAAGGCCCTCGGATGCGCGATCATCGTCCTGACGCTGGGCCTGTTCCTCCTCGTGATCAACGCGGCCATGCTGCTGCTGACGAGCTGGATCTCAAGTCAGCTCGACATCCCCTTCCACGTCGACAACTTCTACCCGGCCGCCTTCTGGGGCGCGATCATCATCAGCGTGGTGAGCTGGCTGCTGGGCCTGTTCATTCCCGACGGCGACTGAACCGCCGGTGGAGCTCGACGGTGCCGGCCTGACCTGCGCGCAGGTCCACGACGCCGCGTACGGCGGTGCCCGGGTCACGATCGCCTCCCTCGATCGGGCCCGGGCCGCGTGGGCCACCGCTCGGGAGCTCACGGGCCCCGTGTACGGACGGAGCACCGGCGTGGGCGCCAACAGGGGCGTCATCCTCGACAAACCCGGCCTTGACCTGCTCCGCAGCCACGTGTGCGGCGCCGGCCCGCCCATCCCGGCGGCCCGCGCCCGGGCCATGCTCGTGGTCCGGCTCAACCAGCTCCTCGCCGGCGGCTCCGGCATCGACCCGGCCGTCCTGCCGGTGCTGGCCGAGGCGATCAACGGCGGTTTCACCCCGCCGATCCAGACGTACGGCGCCATCGGCACCGGCGACCTCGGCGCCCTCGCCACCACGGCCCTGTGCCTGCTCGGCGAGCTCCCCTGGCACCACGAACCCCCACCCCTCTCCCCCGACGCCACGCCCCCGCTTCCTCCTGGAACACCGCCGATCGACGCGGCCGAACCGCGCTTCCCCTTCGCCCCGGAAGACGCCCTCCCGTTCATCAGCTCGGGAGCCGCCACGCTCGCCGACGCCGCCATCGCCTGCCACCGCCTCCGTCTCCTCCTGGAGGCCGTCATCGACGTGGCGGCGATGTCGTTCACCGCCGTGGGCGCGTCGGCCGAGCCGCTGGCGGCCGCCGTACAGGAGGCCCGCCCCCACCCCGGCCAGGCCGCCGTGGCCGCCCGCCTGCGCGGCCTGCTCACCCAGGAGCTGGCGACCCGCGTGCAGGACCCGTACGGCTACCGGGCCTTCGCCCAGGTGCACGGGGCCGCCGTGGACGCCCTCGACCGGGCCACGGCCGCCGTCGAGATCGACCTCAACGCCGCCGCCGAGAACCCCCTCATCTCCGGCTCCCTGGCCTGGCACAACGGCAACTTCCACTCGGCCCCGCTGGCGCTGGCGCTCGACGCGTTGCGCGCCGCGCTCGTACAGACGGCCCAGCTCAGCACCGCCCGCCTGGCCACCCTCATGGACCCCGCCTACACCGGCAACCATCCCTTTCTCGCCGACCGCCCGGGGTCGTCGGGGGCGCTGATCCTGGAGTACGTGGCCCAGGACGCCCTGGCCGAGCTCCGCCTCCTCGCGACGCCGGTGACGACGGGCACGGCGGTGATCTCCCTGGGCACGGAGGACCACGCGGGCTTCGCCACCCAGGCGGCCCGCAACGCCCTGCGCTGCCTGGAGCCCCTGGAGATCGTCCTGGCCTGCGAACGCACCGCCGCCCTCCGCGCCCTCAACACCCCCACCCCGGACCGCCCCCTCACCGACGACCTCACCACCTCCCGCCACGCCCTGACCCCCCACCCCCCACCCTGACCCACCCCACCCGACGTCCACGCCCACCGGCGGCCCGGCAGACGCGGGGGGTGCGGGCGGGCGTGCGTGCGGGGGGTGCAAGCGACCCACGACTGCGCCGTCTCGGGGGCGCCCAGTCTCGGAGGCGCCCGGCCCCAGGGGCGTCCGGTGCCGGGGTGCCCGGCCTCGGGGTGTTCGGCGCCGGTGCGGCGGGGCGGGGTGGTGTGTGGCGGAGGGCGGGGAGGCGTTATGGCACGCGGGCGACCGATCCCCGTTCGCGGAGGGTGGGTGCCTGGACGACGCGCCGGCGCCGGGTCCCCCCGTCGGCCGCGGCCGAGATGAGGCGGACCGCCGCCTTGACGATCCCGTCGATGTCCCAATCGACGGTCGTGAGACCGGGCGTGAGCAGCCCCGACATCGGGTGATCGTCATACCCCATGACCGACACGTCCTCGGGCACGGCCAGCCCCAGCTCCTGAGCGGCGGCGTAAACCCCGTAAGCGATCGAGTCCGCGAAGCAGAACACCGCGCTCGGCCCCTGCCCCGCCAGCAGCTCGCGCGCCGCGGCGGTGGCCCCCGCCAGCCCGTGCGGGGCGGTGGCGACCACGATGTCCAGCCCCAGCCGGTCGGCCTCGGCGGTGACGTGCACGTCGGCGGGCCGGTCGGGAGTGCTGGCCCGGGTCGGGGTGAGGACGGCGATGCGGTGGTGGCCCAGCGCGCGCAGGTGCTCCAGCGCCAGCGTCACGCCGCGCCGGTTGTCGAAGACGACCTCCCCGGCCGTGCCCGCGATCGAGTCGCCGATCGCGACCACCGGCAGCGACTCGCACAGCTCGGGCCAGAACGCCGCCACCGGATCGATCGGCTGGACGATCAGGCCGTCAACGCGCTGGTCGCGCAGCCGCTGGGCGAAGGCCCGCTCGCGGGCGGGATCCCCCACCGCGTCGAGAATCAGGGCATAGCGGTCTTTCTCCCGCAATCCCCTGCTGATGCCGACCGCGAGGGACTGCTGCCACAGGTCCTCCAGCGAGCCGCACAGCAGGCCGATCATGCCGGTGCGCCCGCTGGCCAGGGCCCTGGCGATGGGGTCGGCCTCGTAGCCGAGCTCGGCCGCCGCCGCGCGTACGCGCTCCATGGTCTCCTCGGAGACCTGCAGGCCGCGCAGCGCATATGAGACGGCTGCCGGTGACAGGCCCGTGGCCTGAGCCACCTCCCGGATCGTGGCTCTCTTGCGAGGCATTAAGCCAGCCTATTCGCTCGCGCCGACAGAACCGATTCCTGCCAGCCGATTGTCGGCTTTGCCACCCAAAGCGCCGAGCAGCAGCCACCCGGGAAGACCGGGCTGGTCGGCGTTTCCGGGCCGCGGCCGCGGCGCCCGAGCCCGTTGACAACGGGCTTGTGAAGCGGTTCACTGAACCGTATCACTGAAACGCTTCACAGCTCAGTGTCGCAAGGTGGGGCGGGTTACCTGTAATGTTAGTAGGGAATAGGGGAAGGAGGAGGCCGTGAGCATCGACGTCCATCAGCATGTCTGGACGCGCCCGCTCGTCGACGCCCTGCGCGCCCGTTCCTCCCCTCCCCGCGTCGACGGCTGGACGTTGATCCTCGACGACGAGCCCCCGTACGAGATCGACCCCCAGGACCTCGAGCACCGCGACACCACCGGCCTGGAGCTGGCGCTGGTGTCGCCGTCCAGCCCGCTGGGCGTCGAGTTCCTGCCGCCGGAGGAGTCCTGGCAGGTCATCGACGCCTACCACGACGGCGCGCTCGCGCTGGGCGAGCCGTTCGGGGCCTGGGCGTCCACGTGCCTCAGCCGGCCCGACCCCGAGCGCCTGGCCCGGGACCTCGGCCGCGGCTTCGCGGGGCTGCAGATCCCCGCGACGGCCGTGCCCGACGACGGCCTGCTCGAGGTGCTGACGGACCTGGACCTTCCGCTGTTCGTCCACCCCGGCCCGGCCGCGAAGACCCCGGGCACGCCGCCCTGGTGGCCCGCCGTGGTGCCGTACGTCCAGCAGATGCACAGCGCCTGGCACTACTTCCACGCCGTCGTCCGCCCCAGGCACCCGGAGCTGCGCGTCTGCTTCGCCCTCCTCGCGGGGCTCGGCCCGCTGCACTCCGAGCGCCTGATCGCCAGGGGCGGTGGCAGCCGCGGTCTGGTCGATCCGAACTTCTTCGTGGAGACCTCCTCCTACGGCCCGCGGGCGATCGACGCGATCGTCCGCGAGCTGGGCATCGACGTCGTCGTCAACGGCTCCGACGCCCCCTACGCCACCGCACCCGAGCCCGGACTCGGCGCGGCCGCCGGCCACGCCATCCGGGTCGCAAACCCCCGTCGTCTACTAGCCAGAAGGGAGACTCGTACGTGAGCACGAAGCAGATCCAGGACGGGGGCACCTGTGCCCAGTTGCCCGAGCGCGCGCTCGACCGGCGCGAACTACGCGACCTGGTGAACGAGCTGGCCGCCCACCCAGAGGAGTGGCGGGACCAGGTGGAGTTCCCCGAGGACGGCGGCAGGCACTACGCCTCGCTCTACCGCGACGCGTACGTGGACGTCTGGCTGCTCTGCTGGCGCCCCGAGGACGACACCGGCTGGCACGACCACGACATCTCCTCCGGCGCCGTCCACGTGGTGCAGGGCGCGCTCCTGGAGTGCAACCCGCGCATCGGCGGCGAGCACCTGGAGACCGTGGTCTCGGAGGGGCAGTCGTTCTCGTTCGGGCCCGACCACATCCACCGGCTCAACGGCGCGGTGGACGAGAGCGTCTCCATCCACGCCTACTCGCCGCCGCTGTGGCGGCTCGGCCAGTACTCCATCGACGGCACCGGCGTCATGCGCCGCGTCTCGGTGAGCTACGCCGACGAGCTCAGGCCGCTGGACGACGCGGTGGTGGCCTGAGCACGCAGCAGCTTCCGCAGGGCTCTACATCGGGCAGTGTGATCCACAGGCAGCAGGTCCTGCGGAAGTAGCCGTCGCCGGCGGGCTCGATCAGCCCGTCGACCGGCGGGCCGATCTCCTTCAGCAGCCGCATGTAGTCGCCCGGCACGATCGACGTCAGCGGATGGGCGAGCGCCTCCGCCGTGGATCCCCACAGCGTCCGCTCGCCCACCTTCGCCACCGCCCCGATGGCCCGCACCAGCGGCGCCTGCGACTCGGCGAGCGCCTCGCGGATCGCGGCGGCCCCTTCGGACCAGCTCACCCGCGTGGCCGCGATCGTCACCCCGGCGTCCGACACCTTGAAGTACGTGTCCGCCGGCCGCATGATCGGCACCCGCCCGTCCAGCGCCCAGCCGAGCGCCATGGGCATCGTGTGCCAGTAGCCGTACGTCTTCCAGAACAGCGCCGCGCCGACGTGACGTGGCGCGTTCCAGCGCGCGGCCGTCTCGTCGATCAGCCCGAGCAGCGCCGCGTACGGCTCCCGCAGCAGCTCGGTGACCGGCGTCCAGCTGCTGTCGGGCTCGATGACCAGGCGAGGCTCGACGCCCAGCACCCCGCCACGCGCGTCGGCGACCCGCTGGAGCGTCTCGGTCAGCACCCTGAATCCCCCTAAAGGTTAGCCTTACCTAAGGTAGCAGGCCGCCCCGCGAACCACCCAGCCGTGATCTGCACCACCAGCACCCCCAGCCCGGCCAGCAGCGGCACCGTCCAGCCGCCGGAGACCTCCCTGAGGAACCCGAACAGGAACGGCCCCAGCGCCGCGATCACGTACCCCACCGACTGCGCCACGGCCGACAGCGCGGTCACGGTGGCCGGATCGGCGGGCCGCAGCGCGATGATCAGCAGTGCCAGCGCGAACGAGGCGCCCTGGCCGATCCCCAGCACGATCATCCACAGCCAGGGCGCGGCCGTGGGGGCCAGCAGCATGCCGAGGTAGCCGAGCACGGTCAGCACCCCGGCGCCGACCACGTACGGCACCTGCGAGGCCCGCCGGCCCGCCAGCACGGGGATCGCCAGCGAGGTGACGACCTGGACCAGGTTCGTCAGGCTGAGCAGGTAGCCGGCCTGGTCGGCGGGGAGTCCGGCCTCCAGGAAGATCGTCGGCAGCCAGGCCAGCATGACGTAGAAGGTGAGCGACTGCAGGCCCATGAGGGCGGTCACGGACCAGGTCACGGGGCTCCTGATCACCACTCCGAACGGCCTGGGCCCGTTCTGCGCCCCGCTCTGCTTGCGCAGCGCCTGGGGCAGCCAGAGCAGCGCGGCCAGCAGGGCGGGCACGGCGAGCAGCGCGGAGACGCCGCGCCAGCCGTACCCGGTGGCGTGCTCGATGGGGATGACCAGCCCGGAGGCGAGGGTGGCGCCGGCGACCACCGCTGCGACGTAGACGCCGGTCAGCAGGTTGACCCGGGTGGGGAAGTGCTCCTTGACGACGGCGGGCATGGAGACGTTCATGACGGCGATCGCCGTGGCGGCCAGGGCGGAGCCGAGGTAGAGCACCGGCGCGCCGTCGAGGCCGCGCAGCGCCACGCCCGCCGCGATGACCAGCAGTCCGGCCAGCAGCGTGCGGTCGAGCCCGAGGCGCCGCGCGAGCAGCGGCGTGACCGGCCCGAACACCCCGAGGCAGACCACCATGACCGTGGTGACGGCGCCGCCGCCGGCGGGCGACAGGCCCACGTCCTTCATGATCTCGTCGAGGAGCGGGGAGACACCCGCGATGGCGGGGCGCAGGTTGAGCGCGGCCAGTACGAACCCGGTCACCAGCACGGCAGATCTCAACGACATAGGGAACCACTCTCGCATAACCCCTGACAACGTTGTCTGCCTGGTCCAGGTGAGGAATGATCCTGGCGTGAGACCGACGATGAAGGACGTCGCCTCGGCGGCGGGCGTGGCGCTCAAGACCGTCTCGCGCGTCGTGAACGGCGAGCCCGGCGTCCACCCGGCCACCGCCGAGCGGGTGCGCGCGGCCATCGAGCGGCTGGGCTACAGCCGCAACGAGAGCGCGGCGGTGCTGCGCAGGGGCAGGACCGCCACGGTCGGGCTGGTCATCGAGGACGTGGCGGACCCGTTCTACTCGGGTCTGAGCCGGGCCGTCGAGGACGTCGTCATCGAGCACGGCTGCCTGCTGCTGAGCGGCTCGTCGAGCGAGGAGCCGCTCAGGGAGCGCGAGCTGGTCGAGACGTTCTGCGCGCGCCGGGTGGACGGGCTGATCATGGTGCCCGCCGGCGAGGATCACACGTACCTGCGGCCCGAGCTGGAAGCCGGCACGCCGGTGGTGTTCGCCGACCGGCCGCCGGGGACGGGGATCGACGTGGACACGGTGCTCGCCGACAACCTGGGCGGGGCCGAGGAGGCGATCCGCCACCTCATGGGCCACGGCCACCGCAGGATCGCCTTCCTCGGCGACGCCCCGGGGATCTTCACCGCGGCCGAGCGGCTCAACGGCTACCGGCAGGCGCTCGGGGGACTGTTCGACGAGCGGCTGGTGTCGATGCGACCGCCCTCGTTGGAGGGCGTACGCGCGGACCTGGCCCGCATGTTCGCCCTGGACGATCCGCCCTCCGCCCTGTTCACCGGCAACGGCCGCTACACCGTGACGGCGCTGCGCGCGCTGGCGGGGCGCCGGGTGGCGCTGGTGGGGTTCGACGACTTCGAGCTGGCCGACCTGCTGACCCCGGGGGTGAGCGTGGTGGCGCAGGACCCGGCGTGGATGGGGCGGGTGGCGGCCGAGCTGCTCTTCCGCCGCCTGCGCGGCGACTCGGGCCCGCCGGAGCACATCGAGCTGCCCGTACGGCTCATCGCCCGCGGCTCCGGCGAACTCCCCCCGCCGGGCTGACCGGTCAGACGACCCGCTCGTCCACGCCCACGGCGCCCACGCCGCTGGTGAAGATGCCTCCGCAGTATCCCCGCGACTCCCCCGACGCGCCCGGCGGGAGCGTCACCCACTCGCCGACGACGTCGGGCGCCCGGCCGCAGACCACCACGGCCCGGAACTTCCAGGTCTGGCCCGTGGGGTTGGTGCAGGACGCGATGCCGAGGTCGTTGTCCTGCGCGTGCACGTAGGTGTCGCAGCGCAGGACCGTGGCCGCAGCCGCGGCGGGTGGCGCCATGTTCCCGGCGATCAGACCGACGGCCACCGCGACGAACATCCCCTTGGACATTGCCCCTCCCCCATCAGCGCAATACTTTGCGCAGTCGATCGTAAGCACAGAGTAGTGGCTCTGCCTAGAGGTCGTCATGGCGACTAGCCTTTCCAGCGGAGAACGCGGCAGTGGCCCCCGGGGACATCACCGCCTATAGTCGTTTGCGCATCGGTTCAGCAAAAATGTTCACAGGAGCGCGCGCATGAATGCCGCCGACGTCGCACCAGAGACGCAGGCCAGGTTCCCGCTTGAGCTGATGTACGCGGCGGCCCAGCAGTACTACATCGAGGAGGCCACGCAGGGCGACATCGCCCAGCGGCTCGGCGTCTCCAGGGCGACCGTGAGCCGGCTGCTCACCGAGGCCCGCAAGCAGGGCATCGTCGAGATCAAGGTGCACCGGCCGGCCGCGCTCGAGGACGGCCCGCTGGCCGCCGAGGTGGCACAGGCGCTCGACCTGGAGCGCGTCTTCCTCGTCCCCAAGGTCAGCGGCCCCACGCTGGGCCCGTGGCTGGCCCCCGCCGTGACCCGCGCGCTGGCGGCGGTCGGGCTGGAGTCCGGCGACGTCGTGCTCGTCTCGTCCGGCACCACGGTCTACGAGTGCGCCCGCGAGGGGCTCGGCCAGTATCCGGGCGTCACGATCGCGCCCGCGGTGGGCGGCCAGGAGGAGCCGCAGCCCTGGTTCCAGACCAACGAGACCACCCGCATCCTGGCCGAACGCGCCGGCGGCGTGCCCGCCTACCTCTACGCGCCCGCCCTGCCCGGCCCCGAGCTGTTCTACTCGCTGCAGCACGAGCCGTCCGTGCGCCGGGTCATGGACCTGTGGGCGCACGCCAAGTGCGCCGTCGTCGGCGTCGGCTCGGCCCCGCTGATGCGGCAGATGACGCCCGCCCTCATGCCGCGCGACGCCGACAGCCTGCGCCAGGCCGTGGGCGACGTGTGCATGCGCGTCTACGACCGCGACGGCGAGCCCGTCACGTACCCGGGCAGCGAGCGCCTGGTCGCCACGAAGCTGGAGGAGCTGCGCCGCATCCCCGCCACGATCGCGGTCGCGGTGGGCGCCGAGAAGGTGCTGTCCATCGTCGCGGGCGCCAAGGGCGGCTACTTCAACCAGCTCGTCACGGATGTCCCCACGGCAGAGGGCCTGGTGGCCGCCGCTCGCCAGCTCTGAACATTTTTGCTGGACAAAGTTTCAGCACCCGCGCTACCGTGAGCCGCACCACAGGATGTGCCTGGTTGTGAGGGCATTGTCCTGTTTCGGGGGCAGTGCGTCATGAATCCCGGTAGCAAGTGAGGAAAGAAACCCGTGAACAGAGCTAAGATGCGGACCTCCGCGTTCGCCGCAGTGGCAGTGCTCGCAGGCTCGGTGCTGGCCGCGTGCGGCTCCGGCTCCGGCTCGACCGGCGGGAACACCAGTGGTGGCGGCGGCAGCGGCGCCGTCCAGAACGCCAAGGTCGCCTTCCTCATGCCCGACCTCGCCTCCACCAGGTACGAGCTGGCGGACAAGCCGCTGTTCGAGGCCAAGATGAAGCAGCTCTGCCCGACCTGCGAGGTCATCTACCAGAACGCCGACTCCGACGCCGCCAAGCAGCAGCAACAGGCCAACTCCGCGCTCGCCCAGGGCGTCAAGGCCATCGTGATCGACCCGGTCGACTCCGCCGCCGCGGCCACCATCGTCAAGTCGGCCCAGTCGCAGCAGGTGCCGGTCATCGCCTACGACCGGCCGATCCCGGCCACGCCCGCCGACTACTACATCTCGTTCGACAACGAGAAGATCGGCGCCATGATCGCCCAGTCCCTGGTCGACCACCTGAAGAAGGAGAACGCCAAGGGCGGGATCCTCCAGGTCAACGGCTCGCCCACGGACGCGGCGGCCGGCCTGATCAAGAAGGGCATCCACAGCGCGATCGACCCGAGCGGGTTCAAGCTGCTGGCCGAGTACGACACCCCCGACTGGCAGCCGGAGAAGGCCCAGACCTGGGTCAGCGGCCAGATCACGCAGTTCAAGGACCAGATCGTCGGCGTGGTCGCGGCCAACGACGGCACCGGCGGCGGCTCGATCGCCGCGTTCAAGGCCGCGGGCGTGAAGGTGCCGCCGGTCACCGGCAACGACGCCGAGCTGGCCGCCGCCCAGCGCATCATCGCGGGCGACCAGTACAACACGATCTCCAAGCCGATCAAGATCGTGGCCGAGGCCTCCGCGAACGTGGCGTGGGAGTTCATGCAGGGCAAGAAGCCCGCGGGCAAGTCCACGCTCTACAACACCCCGTCGGAGCTGTTCGTGCCCACGGTGGTGACCAAGGAGAACATCAAGGAAGTGCTGTTCGACAGCGGCATCATGAAGGCCGCCGACGCCTGCACCGGTGAGTACGCCAAGGGCTGCGCCGAGCTCGGAATCAAGTGATGAACGTCCTGTCTCTGCGCGGGATCAGCAAGACCTTCGGCGCGGTGGCGGCGCTGACCGGCATCGACCTCGACGTCGCCGCCGGCCAGGTCGTCGCCGTCGTGGGGGACAACGGCGCGGGCAAGTCGACGCTGGTCAAGATCCTCTCGGGCGTGCACCCGCCGGACGGCGGCACGATCACGTTCGAGGGGAACGAGGTCAACATCCCCACCCCGGCCGCCGCGCACAAGCTCGGCATCGCCACGGTCTTCCAGGACCTCGCGCTCTGCGAGAACCTCAACGTGATCCAGAACCTGTTCCTCGGCCAGGAGATCCGCCCGCTGCGTCTCAACGACGTGGCCATGGAGACCCGCTCGTGGGAGCTGCTCCGCCAGCTCTCCGCGAAGATCCCGAGCGTACGGGTGCCGGTCGCGGCGCTGTCGGGCGGCCAGCGGCAGACGGTGGCCATCGCCCGGTCGCTGCTCGGCGACCCGAAGGTCATCATCCTCGACGAGCCCACCGCCGCGCTGGGCGTGGCGCAGACGGCCGAGGTGCTCAACCTGGTCGAGCGGCTGCGGGAGAACGGCCTGGGCGTCATCATGATCAGCCACAACATGGCGGACGTGAAGGCCGTCGCCGACACCGTCGCCGTGCTGCGGCTCGGCCGCAACAACGGCGTGTTCGACGTGGACCAGGTCTCCACCGAGGACATCATCGCCGCCATCACCGGCGCCACCGACAACGTGGTGTCCCGGCGTGCGCAGAGGGGGAACGGCTCATGAGCACAGTGACGACGGACCGCCAGGACGAGCGGCTGCAGGACCGCGACGGACTGCGCGGCGCGCTCGCCGACGTGGTCGAGCGGGCCCGCGGCGGCGACCTGGGCGTCATCCCCGTCGTGGTGGGGCTCGTGGTCATCTGGACGGTCCTCCAGGTCCTGAACCCGATCTTCCTGTCCAGCGCGAACCTGGTGAACCTCACCCTGGAGTCCGCCGCCGTCGGCATCATCTCGCTCGGCATCGTCTGCGTGCTGCTGGTGGGCCAGATCGACCTGTCCGTCGGCTCGGTCAGCGGGCTGTCGGGAGCGGTGCTCGCGGTGCTGTTCGTGGGCCAGGGGCTGCCGGTCTGGCTGGCCATCGCCGCGGCCGTGATCATGGGCGCGGTCATCGGCTGGGTGTACGGGCAGCTGTTCAACCGGTTCGGGGTGCCGAGCTTCGTGATCACGCTGGCCGGCCTGCTCGCCTTCCTCGGGCTCCAGCTGTACGTGCTGGGCACCAAGGGGTCGATCAACCTGCCCTTCGACTCGGGCCTGGTGAACTTCGCGCAGCTCGACTTCGTGCCGGCCTGGCTGTCGTACACGTTCGCGGTCGTCGCGGCCGTCTGGCTGTTCGTCACCGGATACCTGCATGCCCAGGAGCGGCGCAAGGCCGGGCTGTCGGCCAGGAGCGTGTCCACGCTGGCCGTCAGGAGCGTGGCGCTGCTGGTCGTGCTGGCCTTCGTGGTCTGGTACCTGGGCCAGACGCGCGGCGTGGGCTGGATGTTCGTCTTCTTCGTGGGACTCGTGCTGATCATGCACTACCTGCTGTCGCGGACGAAGTGGGGCCGGGCCGTCTACGCCGTCGGCGGCAACGTGGAGGCCGCCCGCCGGGCCGGCATCAACGTCAGGGCCGTCTACACCTCGGTGTTCGTGCTCTGCTCGACGTTCGCCGCGGTCGGCGGCATCCTGGCCGCGGCCAGGCTCGCGGCGGCCAACCAGTCCAGCGGCGGCGGCGACGTCAACCTCAACGCCATCGCGGCGGCCGTGATCGGCGGGACGAGCCTGTTCGGCGGGCGCGGCACCGCGTTCGGCGCGCTGCTCGGGATCATCGTCATCCAGTCCATCTCCAGCGGCCTGACCCTGCTCAACCTCGACTCGTCGATCAGGTTCGTGGTCACCGGCGCGGTCCTGCTGCTCGCCGTGATCGTCGACTCCGTGTCGCGCCGGTCGAGGACCTCCCACGGCAGGGCCTGATGGCGATCATCTGCGTGGACGCGGGCACCACGGTCATCAAGGCGGTCGGATACGACGCCGAGGGCGCGGAGGCGTTCGTCGCCCGGCGGGAGACCGTGGTCTCCAGGCCCCTGCCCGGCCACGCCGAGCAGGACATGAACGCCGTCTGGGACGCGGTCGCCGCCACGGTGCGCGAGGTCGCCGCCCAGGTGGGCCCGACTGACGACAGGGTGGATTTCGTGGCCGTGACCGCCCAGGGCGACGGCTGCTGGCTGGTCGGCCCGGACGGCGAGCCGACCGGGCCCGCGATCCTCTGGAACGACGCCAGGGCGGCCTCGGCCGTGGACGCCTGGACCCGTTCCGGGACGGCGGCCGAGGCGTTCCGGCTCAACGGCTCGTCGGCCGCCTCCGGGCTGCCGCACGCGATCCTGACCTGGCTGCGCGCGCACGACCCCGGGCGGCTGGAGCGGTCGAGCGCCATGCTCACCTGCGGCGGCTGGATCTTCGCGCGGATGACCGGGGAGCTGGTGGCCGACGAGTCCGACGCCTCCGCGCCGTTCATGGACCTGCGGGCGCGGGCGTACTCCCCCTCGCTGCTGAGCCTGTTCGGGACGGAGTGGGCCGAGCGGCTGCTGCCCCCGATCCGCTCCGGCCACGTCGCCGAGCTGTCCCGGGCCGCGGCCGCCGCGGTGGGGCTGCCCGCCGGGACGCCGGTCGTGATGGCCCCGTACGACATCGCCGCCACGGCGCTGGGCGCGGGCGCGGTGCGGGCCGGTCAGGCGTGCGGCATCCTCGGCACCACGCTCTGCACCGAGGTCATCGTCGACTCGGCCGACCTGGAGGGCGAGCCGATCGGGATCACGATCGCGCTGGCCGGCGGCTACCTGCGGGCCTTCCCCACGTTCGCGGGCACCGAGGTGGTGCAGTGGACGTGCCGCATGCTGGGGTTGAGCGACCCGGCCGAGCTGGGCGAGCTGGCCCTGCTGAGCGGGCCGGGCGCGCGGGGGCTGACGCTCCTGCCGTACCTGTCGCCCGCCGGTGAGCGGGCGCCGTTCTCCGACCCGCTGGCCAGGGGCTCGCTGCTGGGCATGTCGTTCGAGCACGGCCGCGAGGACGTCGCCAGGGCGGCGCTCGAAGGTCTCACGATGGTCATCCGCGACTGCCTGGCCGCCACGGGCGCCGCGCCCACGGAGCTGCGCGTGTGCGGGGGCGGCGCGGCCAGCGCCGCCTGGCTCGGGCTGATCGCCGACGTCACCGGGCTGCCCGTACGCCGCCCGGCCGACGCCGAGGTGGGGGCCCGGGGCGCGTACCTGGTGGGGCTGGCCGCCACGGGCGCCGCACCGTCGATCGCCGCCGCGGCCTCGGACCATGTACGGCTGCGCGACGCGGTCGAGCCCGACCCCGCCCGCCGGGCGTTCTACGACGGGCTGTTCGACGACTTCCTGACCCTGCGCGCGGCGAACGCGGCTTCGTGGCCGCTGCTGGGCGAGATGCGCGACCGTTCGAGAGGCCGTACATGAGTGTTTGGATCGGCATCGATCTCGGGACCCAGAGCGTGCGGGCGATGGCCGTCGCCGGGGACGGGCAGGTGCTCGGCACGGCGAGCCGGCCGCTGACCAGCCACCGCGACGGCCCCCGGCACGAGCAGGACCCCGAGCAGTGGTGGCGCGAGCTGGCCGCCGCCACCCGCGAGGCGCTGCGCGACGTGCCGCCCGAGCGGGTCGCGGGCGTGGCCGTGGCCGCCACGTCTGGAACGATCCTGCTCACCGGCCCTGACGGCCGGGCGCTGACGCCCGCGCTCATGTACGACGACCGGCGCGCCGACGCCACGCGCGCCAACGAGGTCGGCGCCCGCGTGTGGGAGCGGCTCGGCTACCGGCGCATGCAGCCCAACTGGGCGCTGCCCAAGCTCCTGTGGCTGCTCCAGGACGCCCCCGCCGGGGCGCGGCTCGCGCACCAGAACGACTTCGTCAACCGGCGCCTCGTCGGCCACGAGGTGGCCACCGACCTCAGCAACGCGCTCAAGACCGGCGTGGACCTCATCGAGGAGCGCTGGCCGTCCGAGGTGCTGGACGCCCTGGACGTGCCCGCGGAAATGCTCCCCGAGGTCGTACGGCCCGGCACCCGGCTGGGCGTGGTCTGCGCGGCCGCCGCCGAGGAGACCGGCATCCCCGCGGGCACTCCCATGATCGCCGGGACCACCGACGGGTGCGCGGCCCAGCTCGGCGCGGGCGCCACCCGGGTCGGGAGCTGGAACTCGGTGCTGGGCACGACACTGGTGCTCAAGGGCGTGACGAAGGAGCTGATCCACGACCCGCTCGGCGTCGTCTACTCGCACCGCGCGCCGGACGGCTCGTGGCTGCCGGGCGGCGCGTCGAGCACCGGCGCCGGCGTGCTCTCCCGCGACCTGCCCGGCCGCGACCTCGACGCGCTGAGCGCCCAGGCCGCCGACCGCCCGGGACCGCCCGCGAGCGTCACCTACCCGCTGGTCTCGCGGGGCGAGCGCTTCCCGTTCGACGCCCCCGGCGCCGAGGGGTTCACGCTCGGCAGCCCGGCCGACGACGTCGAGCGCTACGCGGCGATCCTGCTCGGCGCGGCCTTCGTCGAGCGCCTCTGCTTCGACTACCTCGACCTCCTCGGCGCCCCCGTGGACGGCGAGATCATCCTGACCGGCGGCGCCACCCGCAGCGCGTACTGGACCCGGCTCAGGGCGGACGTCCTGGGACGTCCCGTGACGCTGCGGGAGAACGCCGAGCCCGCCCTGGGCATGGCCGTCCTGGCGGGCGGCGACCCCGACCGGATGATCAGGACCCGCGCGGTCGTCGACCCGTCGGGAGCCGACCTCACGGAGCCCTACCTGCGCTTCGTCACCGAGCTGGAAGGGCGCGGCTGGCTCGACCCGGCCGCCGCCCGGCACGCACGCGAGAGGACCGCCCGATGACCGACCTCGTCCTGGTCCGCCACGGCGAGACCGTCTGGCACGCCGAGAACCGCTACGCGGGGATCAGCGACATCGAGCTGACCCCGCGCGGGCACGCCCAGGCCGCCCAGCTGGCCGAGTGGGCCGGTCAGGCGGGCCTGGCGGCCGTGTGGGCCTCCACGCTCAGCCGGGCCCGGATCACCGCCGCGGCCGGCGCCGACAAGGCGGGGGTGGAGCTCCGGACCGACCCGAGGCTGCGCGAGCTCGACTTCGGCGAGGGCGAGGGCCTGACCTCGGCCGAGATGGCGGCCCGCTTCCCCGAGGCACGGGCCGCGTTCGAGTCCGACCCCGCCGGTCACCCGCTGCCCGGCGGCGAGGACCCGCACCTGGCCGCCGACCGGTTCGTGGCCGCCCTCGACGACATCGCCACCGCCCACCCCGACGGGCGCGTGCTCGTGGTCGCGCACACGACCGCCATCAGGCTCGCCCTGTGCCGCCTGATCGGGGTGCCGCTCGGCGAGTACCGGCGGCTGTTCCCGCGCCTGGACAACTGTGCCCTGACCGAGCTGCGCCTGCGTGCCGGGCGGCGGGCCGCGATGCTGCAGTACAACTCCCCGATTGGAGCCGTTCGTTGACCATCCGAGTGCTTGCCGCGGGCGACCACTTCGTCCAGAACCGCCTGCTCATCGACGCGCTCAGGCGTGAGGTCCCCGGCGAGTTGGACATCAGCGAGCTCACGCTGCCGTGGCCGGTCGAGCCGTTCGGCCGGGTGGGCGAGGTGGACGAGGCCTCGGACGTGGAGGACGAGCTGATCGAGGCGCTACGCGGCGTCGAGGTCTGCGTGACCCAGATGGCCCCTTTGACCAAGCGGGTCCTGGACGCCTCCCCCGACCTGCGGCTGTTCTGCGTGAGCCGGGGCGGTCCCGTCAACGCCAACCTGGAGGCGGCCACGGCGGCGGGCGTGGCGGTGACGTTCGCGCCCGGCCGCAACGCGGTGGCCACCGCCGAGCACACCCTGGCCATGCTGCTGGCCGCCACCCGCAGGATCCCCCAGACGCACAACGACCTGGCGGGGGGCGTGTGGCGGGGCGACTACTACATGTACGAGAACGTCGGCCCCGAGCTGGACGGCAACACGGTCGGCCTGGTCGGCTACGGCGCCATCGGCCGCCGCGTGGCCCGCATGCTCGAAGGCTTCGGCGCGGCGGTCCTGGTCTATGACCCGTACGTGGACGTGCCCGGCCGGGTGGAGCTGGACGAGCTGCTCCGGCGCTCCCACTTCGTCTCCCTGCACGCCCGCGCCACCCCCGAGACCAACGGCATGATCGGCGCGGCCGAGATCGCCTCCATGCCGCGCGGCTCGGTCCTGGTCAACTGCGCCAGGGGCGCGCTGGTCGACTACGACGCCGTGTGCGACGCCCTGGAGTCGGGCCACCTGTTCGGGGCCGCCATGGACGTCTTCCCGGAGGAGCCCATCCCGGCCGGCTCGCGCCTGCTCACGACCCCGAACCTGATCATGACCCCGCACCTGGCCGGGGCCAGCAAGCAGACGGCCATGAAGGCGGCCTCGATCGTGGCCGCCGACGTGGCCCGCTACGTACGCGGCGAGCCCCTGTCCCACGTGGCCACCGCCTGACACCCACCGCGCCCGCCGAGTAGGGCCGTCACCGCCGCTCCCCTCCCGAAAGGACCCCGCCGAAGTACGGCGGGAAGCGGCGGTGACGGGGGCTACCCCTTGAGCGCTCCCGCCATCAGCCCCCGCATGAAGAACCTGCCCAGCAGCACGTAGATCAGCATCGTCGGGATCGACGACAGGATGGCCGCCGCCATCTGCTGGCTGTACGGGGTGGCCTGCGCACCGGCGATGTTGTTCAGCATCACGGTCGTGGGCCAGCTCGTCGGCCCGGTCAGGAAGACGGCGAACAGGAAGTCGTTCCAGAGCGAGGTGAACTGCCAGATGACGACCACCGCGATCGCGGGCGCCGACACCGGCAGCACCACCGACCAGTACGCCCGCAGCATGCCCGCCCCGTCCACCCGGGAGGCCTCGATCAGCTCGTCGGGGATCGTGACGTAGTAGTTGCGGAAGATCAGCGTGCAGATCGGGATCCCGTACACGACGTGGGCCAGCACCAGCCCGGGGATGCCACCGTAGAAGACGCCCTGCAGCCCGGTCAGCTCGTTCAGCCCCACGAGCAGCTGCACCAGCGGGATCATGACCCCCTGGTACGGGATGAACATGCCGAACAGGAACAGCGTGAACAGCACGTCCGCCCCAGGGAAGCGCCACTTGGACAGCACGTAGCCGTTCATGGAGCCGAGCGCGCACGACAGCAGCGAGCCCGGCACGGCCAGCAGCACGCTGTTCCACAGGCCCGGGGCCAGCTTCTCCCAGGCCACCCGCCACGCCTCGGTCGTCCACGTCCGCGGCAGGTTCCACGCCTGGCCGGGGTCGGCCTCGGTGAGCGGCTTGAAGCTGGTGACCAGCAGCACGTAGATGGGGATCAGGAAGATCACCACGAAGAGGATCAGCAGTCCGAACCGCACCCACGGGAAGACCGTCCGGCGCGTGGCCACCGCCGTCATGAGCGCCTCTCCTGTTCATGGTCGCGCTCACTTGGCCCTCGCTGGCCACGCGAGCTACCGCTCTCGGGCCTGACCGTTCGCCGCTCCGCACGCACGGACCAGATCAGGTACGGGATCACGAAGACCGCCACGCTCAGCACGATGTACGAGGCGATCGTGGCGCCCTTGGCCGGGTCGTGCGAGTCGAACACCGCCACCCACATGAACACCGCGGGCACGTCCGTGATGATCTGCTTGCCCGACACCGCCACGATCAGGTCGAACACCTTGAGCGAGATGTGCCCCAGGATGATCAGCGCGGACAGGGTGACCGGCCGCAGCAGGGGCAGCACCACGTGCCGGTAGACGCCCCACTCGGTGCAGCCGTCCACCCGCGCGGCCTCCCGCAGCTCCTCGGGCACCCCGCGGAAGCCCGCCAGAAACAACGCCATGACATATCCGGACATCTGCCAGATTGCAGGGATCGCCATCGCGGCCATCCCCCAGTCCGGATCCCTGAACCACTGCCACTGCGGCAGCCCGATCCAGTCGAACAGCCGGTTCAGGCCGACCGCCCGCTCCCCCGTCCCCGAGTTCATCAGCCACCGCCACACGATGCCGGTCGCGACGAACGAGATGGCCATCGGGAACAGGTAGATCGCCCGGAACGTCCCCTCGCCCCTGATCCCCTTCTCCATGAGGAACGCCAGCAGCCACCCGAGCAGGAGCGCGCCCAGCACGAACACGATCGTGAAGACGATCGCGTGGTTCACCGAGAGGTGCCACCGCGGCTGGTCCCAGATGTCGATGAAGTTCTGCAGCCCCACGAACTTCCCCTCGGACACCTCATCGTGCTTGTCCGTCATGGCCAGCCGGAAGTTCCAGCCGAGCATGCCGTACACGAAGACGCCGATCAGGATGATCGACGGCGTGACGAGGAGGAGTCCGGGCAGCCACGTGCGTGCCCGCCTCACAAGCATTCCCTCCCACGGGCGCGGCGGGCGCCGGGTGACGCCCGCCGCACATCGCTACTGAGCGTTGGACTTGGCCGCGTCGGCGAGCCCCTGCTGCAGGGCCTTGACGTCCTTGCTGCCGATGAACAGGCCGACCGACTCGGTGATCGCCGCCAGCCACGGCTGGTTGACCGAGACGCCGTGCTGGATCGACCCGGCGAGCTTGTTGCTCGACCAGTCCTTCAGCGCGTCGGCCAGGTAGTCGGTGTAGAGGGCCTGGTCGGCGTCCTTGCGGGCGGGGATGGAGCCCTTCTTGGGGTTGAAGGCGTCCTGGCCCTCCTTACTGGCCGCGACCTTCAGCCAGGCGGTGGCGCCGTCACGGTTCTTCGCGCCCTTGGGGAGGGTGAAGCTGTCGGACAGCCACATGTACGTGCCCCCGGTCCCGGGAGCCGGCGCCCAGTCGAAGTCCGTCTTCGACGTCTTGCCCAGGCCGCCCTCCGGCGGGTTGTGGAAGTAGCCGTACGCCCAGTCGCCCATGATGTTGAACGCGGCCTCGCCGTCGGCGACCTGCTTGGCGGCCGGCTGCCAGTCGTCCTGCGGGTCGCCCGCGTACGACATGATCTTGGCGAAGCTCTCGAGCGCCTTGGTCACCTGCGGGCTGCTCCAGTCGGCGCCCGGCTTGAACAGCGCGTTGTAGGCGTCGGTGCCCATCGAGCCGAGCAGCACGTTCTCCAGCAGGTGGGTTACGGTCCACTCGGAGCCGATCGACAGCGGGATCTTGCCCTTGGCCTTGACCTTCTCCAGGTCCGCGATGAACTCGTCGATCGTCTTGGGCGCGGCGGCCACGCCGGCGTCCTTGAGCACCGCCGGGTTGAACCACAGCACGTTGGAGCGGTGGATGTTCACCGGCACCGAGTAGATCTTGCCGTCGACGCTGATCTGCTCGACGAGCTGCGTGGGGAAGACGTCCTTCAGCTTCAGCTCGTCATAGAGGAAGGTCAGGTCCTCCAGGTTGCCGGCCTTGATGTAGCCCTGGAGTTCGGCGCCCGCGTGTCCCTGGAAGGTGTCGGGCGGGGTGTTGGCCTGGAGCTTCGACTGGAGCAACGCCTTGGCCTTGTCACCGGAGCCGCCCGCCACGGCGGCGTCGAAGAATGTGTAGTTCGGATTCTGCTGCTCGAAGATCTTCTTCATCGCCTGGAGGCCGTCGGCCTCACCGGGGCCCGTCCACCAGGAGAAGACCTCAACCTGTTTCTTCTCCCCGCCGCCACCGCTCGCAGCCGGAGACTGGGACGCCTGTCCCCCTCCGCCGCCACCGCAGGCCACCAGGCTCAACGCGCTCACGATCGAGATCGAGACGGTCGCTAACCACCGTCGCATCGCACACCATCCCTTCGAAGCCCCCGAAGTTGGTGATTTGACAACGTTGTCAACCAACGGCCATCTACCCACTTCCCGCCGCGCGGCGTCAAGGGATGGGCGGATAACAGCTCCGCATACTCAGCGGACGCGCTCGAGCCCGCCCTCGGGGTTGGTCACCACCGTGACGCTGAAGTCGTAGCTCGTGCCGGGCGGATCTCCGCCGCCCGCGGCGACCACCAGCGCGCCCTTGGACACGCCCAGGCCGACCAGGGCGACCAGGTCGCACCGGCCGTCGGGCGGCCACGTGGTCAGCACGACGTCGGACTCGGCCAGGCCCACGGGCAGGTCGAGCTCCGCCATCCTGGACAGCAGGTCGGCGTGGGACATCCGGCGACCGTCCGCCGTCAGCAGCGCGTCCTGGCGCTTGGCGTCGAGCGCGGGCAGCGGGGTGGGCTCCAGCGTGAACAGGCCGCGGAAGTCGATCGTGTCGAGCGCCGCACCCAGCGAGACGACCTGGCGCACCCGGGACTCGTCGGCGGCCCGTACCGCCGTCTCCGCCAGGTCGGGGGTGGTGATCAAGGTGCGCGCGTCGCACGCCCGCAGCCACGCGGCCATCTCCCCGGCGCCGAGCGCGGGGTCGATCGGCGCAGCCACGCCGCCCGCCGCGAGCACGGTGTGCACGGCCAGCGTCTGCGCGCCGGCCGTCGAGACGTGCACGCCCACCACCTGGTCGCGCCGCGCACCCCTGCGTACGAGCCCCGAGGCCGCCCTGGTCACCTCGGTCACCAGCCTGCGGTAGCCGTAGACGTGGCCGCCGCGCAGATCGACGAGCGCCGGCCGCTCCCCGCGCTCGTACGCCCGGCGGAACACCTCGTGGATCACGGTCCCGGTGGTCGAGGCGGCAGGCTTCATGACCGCCAACGTACGGCCGCCGGGCATGCACAGCATCCACCGATGTATGTAGGCCGATGTGCATTCCCGCGGGCGGGCCCGAGCCCTGCGCGACTCGAGCCCGCTGCCACGCGCCCGGAACCGGACCTCCACCCCTCCGAGGAGGCCCAGCTCCGTGCGGACGCGTGACGTCCCCGATGGACCGGCCGCACCGCCAAAGGTGGAAAGGCGGTGCGGCCGATCACACGTAGCAACGGTAGGTGTGCAGACGGGTGCCGCACATGCGCTGACATGGCCATTCGACGATGTAAACCGGCAGGCTCTGTGATGTGTAGAGAGGTACGCGGATCAGCGGCTCTCGATCACCCATGCGGCGATCTGTGTACGTGTGGAGAAGCCCAGCTTGGACAGAATGTTGGCCACGTGGCGGGCGGCGGTCGCCGGGCTGATGACCAGTTCGTCGGCGATGGCCCGGTTGCTGAGCCCTCTGGCGATCAGCTCGGCGATCTCGCTTTCCCTCGCCGTGAGCCTGCTGTCCTGGTTGACCGGCAGGACCGGCTCGACGGGGCGTTCGGGCAGCGCGCCGTCCAGGGCGCACGCCACGGCCTGCTCGGCGGTCATCCCCGCGCCCTCGGCCCACAACATGCCGACCACGGCCTCGCCCAGCCCGGCCCGCGCCGGTCGCAGGACGTCCTCCGTACGCGCGTCCGGCTGGCGGCTGCGCAGCGCCACCGAGGCGGCGGCCAGCACGACCGCGCGCCGGTGGTCGCCCTCGGCGGAGACCAGGACCGCCCACTCCTCCAGCCGCCTGGCGATGCCCGCCCGCAGCCCCGCGTCGCGGCTGAGCACCAGCGCCTCGGTGAACCTGGTCCTGGCCTCCAACAGGTCACCCTGGTCGAGCGCCACCTTGCCGAGCCCGGCCAGGCAGCTCACGATCTGCTGCCTGGCGTCCACGTGCCGCAGCAGGCTCAGCCCCGACTCGTAGTGCCGCTTGGCCGTCGCGAGGTCGCCCGAACGCCTGGCGACCTGGGCGAGCCCGATGTGGGCGAAGGACCGGCCGACGTGGTTGTCGAGCCCCTCGTTGATCGCCAGCACCTCCTCGAACCCGCGCTGCGCCTCCCGCAGACGGCCGTGGTGCAGGCCGAACTGCGCCCGGGTGCCCTGGGCCAGCGACTCCAGGATGAGATCGCCGGAGCGCCTGGCCAGCTCCAGCGCGCGGGCCAGGGTGTCGGGCTTGCCGGTGAGCTGGGCGAGCACGATCGTGCCGACGGCCTCGCCGTACGCGTCGTCGGCGGCCCTGCACAGGTCGAGCCCGGCGCGGGTGCACCACGTGGCAAGTTCGAGGTCGCCCGCCGCCAGCGCCAGCTCGCCGCGCAGGATCGTGGCCTGGCCGCGCAGCGCCGGCCGCACCTGCGGGACGTCGAGGGCCAGCAGCCGGTCGAGCCGCTCGGCCATGTCGAGCTTCCTGCCGCTGCCGACCAGCAGGTAGCGCAGGTCGGTCAGCAGGCCCAGCGCGGTCTCCGGCAGGCCGATGGCGATCGACCAGTCGCAGGCCGAGCCGACCTCGACCTTGAGTGCGTCGAACAGGTTCACGTACCGCTCGATCACCGGCCACGACGTGCGTGCTCCCGGCGCGATCGCCTCCTTGAACCCGCTCGCCATCGCGGCCAGCGCCGTCAGGTGCCTGCGCCGCAGCTCCGTCTCCTCGCCGGACTCGGCGAGCTGCTCCAGCGCGTAGTCCCGTACGGTCTCCAGCAGCCGGTAGCGCGCCTGACCGGCGATCTCCCCGTCGAGTGCGACCAGCGACTTGTCCACCAGGTCGCACAGCCTGAGCAGTACGTCCTCCTCGGGCAGGCCCGGCCCCGAGCAGACCGCCTCGGCCAGATCGAGCGTCCAGGAGGAGCGGAAGGCGGCCGTGCGGCGCAGCAGCAGCCGCTCCTGCGGGGAGAGCAGCCGGTAGCTCCAGTCCACGGCGGCCCTGAGCGTGCGGTGCCGGGCCGGAGCCGTACGCGCCCCGCCCGCCAGCAGCCTGAACCGGTCGTCCAGCCGCTCGACGAGCTGGCGCACGGACAGGACCCGCACCATGGCGGCGGCCAGCTCGATCGCCAGCGGCAGGCCGTCGAGCGCCTGGCAGAGCTCCGTGACCAGCGGCCGATTCTCGTCGGTCAGCTCGAAGTCGGGCCGGGCGGCGGTGGCCCTGGCCACGAACAGCCGCACGGCCTCGCTCTCCTCCCCGCCCACCGGCCCGTCCACCGGCCCATCCACCGGCGCGTCCACCGACAGGGGCGGCACCCGCCACACGGTCTCGCCGGGCACGCGCAGCGGCTCCCTGCTGGTGGCCAGCACGGTGAGCCCGGAACAGGCGCCGAGCAGGTCACGGCACAGCTCCGCGCACTCCCCGATCACGGGCTCGCAGTTGTCGAGCACCAGGAGCGCGCGCCGGCCCGCGATCGACTCGGCGAGGTCGCCCGCTATGCCGAGCGCGGCGGCGACGTACCCTCTCAGCTCGCCCTTCTCCAGGTCGGCCAGCTCGATCAGCCACACGCCCCCCGGGTGGTCGGGGCCCACCCTGGCCGCGAGCCGCAGCGCCAGCCGGGTCTTCCCGATGCCGCCCGCGCCGCAGAGGGTCACGGCCCGGGAGACGCGCATCAGATGGACGAGCTCATCGAGATCGGACTCCCGGCCCACGAACGCGTTCGGCTCGGCCGGCAGGTCGCTGAAGTCGGCGAATCACAGCATCACTGTGAGTGTGTCACCAACTACGCCGCGCGCCCAGACATAATCGATGGAGATCTGTCAGTGCCCGTGGGCACACTCAAGTCATGGCCGATGAGCCGCTCGAACTCGGTGAGATCTCCTTCTCCGACTGGCACGCCCATCAGGACAAGCTGGCGGAGGTCGGATTCCTGACCATCGCCAGGCGGCTGCCGTCGCTCGTGGCGCAGGCGATGCGCATGGCCTGGCGGGCCAGCTCGCGCGACACCCTCGCCACGATCACGCTCAACCTGCTCGGCGGCGTCTTCACGGCCTTCGGCCTGCTGGCGACCACCGGCGTGCTGACGGCCCTGTTCAGCGAGGGCCCCACCCCCGACCGCGTGCTGGCCGCGCTGCCCAGCCTCGCCCTGGTCGGGGTGGCCGCGACGCTCCGCACCGGCGTGCAGGCCGGCGCGGGCTGGGCGCAGTCCCGCCTCGACCCCCAGGTGAGCCGGCTCACCGAGGAGCGCCTGTACGGGCTGACCAGCCGGGTGGAGCTCGTGGCCTACGACGACCCGGAGTTCCACGACGCGTTGCAGCGGGCCAGACTGCGCGGCGTGGCCATGGCCGACTCGGTGGTGACCTCGGCCATCGACGTGGTCACGGCCGCGGTCGGCATCGCGGCCGTGGCCGGCGTCCTGGGCCTGCTCCATCCGGTGCTGCTCCCGCTCCTCCTGCTGGCGGTGCTGCCCGACGCCTGGGCGGCGGTCCGCAGCGCCAAGATGCGCTACACCACCCTCTACGCCCTCATCCCCGCCAACCGCCGCAAGTGGATCATCGCGGAGCTGCTGGCCAACCGCGAGCCGGCGGCCGAGGTGCGCTCGTTCACCATGCGCGGCTTCCTGCTGCGCATGTACGACGCCGTGGCCAAGGCCGAGCAGGAGGTCCTGCTCAGGCTCGCCCGGCGCCAGACCTTCGCCCGCCTGGTCGGCGAGGCCCTCGGCGGCCTCGGCTCCGCCCTCGTCTACGTCGCCCTCGGCGTGCTCCTGGCCCTGGCCGCGATCCCGCTGGCGGTGGCGGGCACCGCGGTCCTGGCGATCAGGTCCGCCCAGTCCTCGCTGGCCAACCTGATGTACGCCACCAACCGCCTCTACGAAGAGGGCCTCTACTTCACCGACTTCCTGGAGTTCTGCGCCGACGCCGAACGCCGCGTCCCGGCCGCGCGCGAGGCGTCGGTGCCCGAGAGCTTCGAACGCATCACAGCCGCCGACATCACCTTCACCTACCCCGGCGCCGAGGAGCCCGCCCTGCGCGAGGTCTCCATCGAGATCAAACGCGGCGAGGTCATCGCCTTCGTCGGCGAGAACGGCTCCGGCAAGACCACCCTCGCCAAAATCCTGTCCGGCCTGTACGAACCCGACACCGGCACCGTCCGCTGGGACGACACCGACCTGCGCCAGGTCGACCCCGAACACCTGCGCCTGCGCACCGCCGTCATCGCCCAGGACCACACCCGCTGGCCCCTCACCGCCCGCTACAACATCACCATGGGCACCGGC